>CAUTND010000036.1:0-2629 GCA_963540355.1 uncultured bacterium | reverse complement strand
AAAAAGTTTAGGATTTTTAAACAAAGTTAGGAGGTCTTTGTTTATGCTTCTAGTATAGCTGGCCTATCTTAAATAAAGCTTAAGCTCTCTGAATATTGATGATTTTGGAAATATCGCCACTTAGAATCTCAAAAATATCAGACAACTTGCTGGCTTACTACTCTTTGTCGCAGAAACAACTATTGTGACATCACTCATCCTTTACGTAACTCAAGGATTTGGTCATAGCGCTCTTCTTCATCAATATGATGGGCTATTTCCAGCACAGTGATCGGTAAAGAAAAGATTAGGTCTCTAACCAGGCGACTATTTTTTTCATCTAAAGCTGATGTCACTTCGTCTGCTAATAAAATATCCTTCTCGCGTAAGAGAAAACGCGCTAATTCCAATCTGACACGCTGGCCTCCTGAGATGTTTTCACCATTATTATGAATCTCTACATTCAAAATATCCTGAAATTCATCTATTAAGCCAACTCGCTCCAATACCTCCAATAATTCATGATCCTGAAAAGGCTGACCAAAAGTTAGATTATAGCGGATAGTATCGTTAAACAGGAAGGGATGCTGACTAATTAAACCGATATTCCCTTGAAAATGACTCGTTATTTGATTTCCATCATATTGAACAAAAATCTCGCCATTATCACATGCTTCTTCTCCTAAAATCAAGCGAAAAAGAGTCGTCTTACCAGACCCACTCGGCCCTTTGATTAAGACCTTCTGACCTACTGAAATCGTCTCCGTCAAATCAGAAAAAAGTTGACGTCCAGCAAAGCTTTTTGAAATATGATTTAATCGCAAAGATTCAAGATTTTCGACAAATTGATCCTTTGTCTCTTCAAAATCAGGTTCTTCTTCGATAATCTTAAACAGACGGTTCGCAGTCGGCAGGGCACCTTGGAGATTGGCTGCGCTGTACATCAGAGTTTGGATCGGTTCGACCAGCATCCCCGCAGCCACATACATAGAGATGAGGCTTGTGATGGAAATAGATTTCCCCTGTAAACTCAAATAAAAGCCTAAAGCAAGAGGAACAACCTGACTAAAAAAGACCATAAAACCATTAAAGAAAAAAATAATATTATGTGTGAAACAAAATCTTTGGATGGCTTTTTGATATTCTCCGTTTACATCATTCACTCGCTCTTCATTCAGCTTCATGGCCTGATTCATCCGTAAGGTTTGACTGCCTTGCATACTATCTGAGACAAGCCCATGTAATTTTGTTCTAAGTTTGGACCAGCTGTCTCCAGAATCTTGTAAACGACGATTCATGATGAACTGAGGAATGGGTCTCATAATCGTAAAAATGACAAAAATAAGTCCTAAGAGAAAATTTTGTGAAACAATATAAACGGCTGTAACAAGGGCTACAAATC
The DNA here is from genome assembly GCA_963540355.1 of uncultured bacterium. Classification (GTDB taxonomy): domain Bacteria; phylum Patescibacteriota; class Gracilibacteria; order Absconditabacterales; family Absconditicoccaceae; genus HOT-345. Next base: position 1,248 of record CAUTND010000036.1, on the reverse strand, counting down.
CCCAACTCACCATAACATTTATATTTTCTAAATAATTATCGCCCACATATTCCATATCTTGAGTTAGCAGGCTAACTTTTTCATCATTGGAAAATTTAGGATTCAATATGACTTTCTTAAATAAAAGGGCACGGACACTTTTGTTAATTTCCCTTCGGAATATATTGTGCGAATGGTTTGAAAACAGCATCAGACTATAAATAACAAGATAGACAGACAAACCAAATAAAGCAAAATTGAGAATTTTTTCATAAGAAAGGCCGTCTTGATCTAACTTCAAGGCCTTCGTTAAAATCAGAGGTTGCGCCAACACCAAACCACTGTTGACAATACGCCCTAGGAAAATAGGGAAAAGGTACTTCTTATCAATGTACTTGTAAATATTTCTCATAATCATCACCTATCAAAATAGAAAAGTGCAGATTCTAATAGATATTGTGACAAATTCACATCATCACTTTTTTATCCATGCAATTTAATTATAACTATTATACATTTATTGAAATAGTAAATCAAGAATCTCTAAAAGATTAGCCTATAAAAGCTGCAATATCGCTAACTTCTTGGGCAATATAGGTGACTCCGGCTTCTTCCAATTCTTCCCTGCTACCAAAGCCATAAAGGACACCGATAGAATCAAGCTTTTGCGCTTGAGCGCCAAGCACATCGTGCTCCCTGTCTCCAATCATGATGGTATGCGCCAAATCTGTAATCTGATTTTGTTCTAAAGCATACTGGATAACATCACTTTTTTTACTACGTTTTCTGTCCATGGTAGCGCCAGCGACAAAGTCAAAATAGTCATATAAACCAAAATGTTTGAGAATCTGAATGGAGAATTCTTCAGGTTTTGACGTAGCGACAATCAACTGTTTACCAGCCCGCTTCAGGGAAGCCAGCAATTCAGGAACGCCTGGATAGACCTCATTTTCATAAAGGCCTTTTTCAGAAAAGTACTCATGATAGTAGTCAATGGCCTTTAAACATTCTTCCTTAGAAAATCCATAAAAGCGCTCAAAAGAATCCTGCAAGGGCGGACCGATAAAAACTCTTAATGCTTTCTTGTCTGGCACTTGGATTCCATATTTTCCTAAGGCATAGGCCACCGAGTTGGTAATACCTAGTTCTGAGTTGGTCAAGGTACCGTCTAGGTCAAATAAAATCGTTTGATACATTTTTTCCTCTTTCTGTTTTCAAAAAGAGAGTGGGACAGAAATCGGTAATTCGTTAGAATTCGATTTCGTCGTC
>CAUTND010000035.1:0-2694 GCA_963540355.1 uncultured bacterium | reverse complement strand
GAATTGAAAGGAATGTCTACAAGAGGTGCTGAAGCTTCTGGGAATTTTTGGGGAAAACATCTGATTGTATATCCAGCCATTCTTGTTTATATGATTTGGGCCTTTTTCGCTTCTTATCATCCTGTTCAAAATCAGGAGATAGTAGATGTTGATCTTCCGGTGATTAGTACAGAAACTGAGTATAGTTTAGATTTTCCAAAATCAGATAGTTCAGCGAGCACTGGAGACAGTCAAGGTGACAATCAATCAGATGATTCGTCGGTTGGACAAAACGAAAGTGGGGAGTAGACATAGATAAAGTTATAATTTGAAAGTTGGGTTAGGGTATTGATTACTAAAAAATTTAAAAATATTTAAGTAGTGAAATTTGAAGCACAAAAAAGAAACGAGAGAAAAATGACCAAAGAAGAATATTTGATTTTAAAGAAAGAAGCGAATCTTCGCTTGCTCTTCATCATATTGCTTGTGATTTTAGGAGCTGTTTTATCATTTGTTATGATTGCAAATCATTCTCCATATCATAGTTTTATGTCTGTTTTCACAATTACGATGTTTGGACTTAATTTTGGGTTTCTGTTTCCTTGTTGGCAACGCAAAAAAGCAATCGAAGCTGAGCATCCTGATTGGAAGAAAATTAAGGGAGAAGACATAAAGATTTCAAGCGAAAATCTTTTAAAATCAGTTTCGGTATTTATTGGTACGGGGCTTGTTCTCATTGTTTCTTTCTTCTCGCTTTATAGGCCAGTTGTGACAAAGCCATTTATTATCATTGATCCTAAAGTATATGAAAGCATTGAGAATCAGGAGCCAGCCCAATCCTCAACAGAGATATTAGAAGAATCGTCTGAACAGCAAAATACAGAAGATACTTCTTCCTCGAAAGCAGACAGCTCTACTAATAGTAAAATCCCGAACAGTAGCATGCTAAAGCAAGTTCAGAAGGAATTTCTCGAGGATCTTCATAAACAACGTGAGGAAGAAAATCAGAATAATAATCAATAAGGCTGTGAATAAGTTGAAAATTCATTAACCTAAAAGAAGGTGAGATATGGCCGTAGGAGGATGATAAATGACTTTTAGAGATAAAATAACAACAAAAGAACGCGTACAAAAATTAATTGACTTTAATAGAAAAGCAATTAATGAAAAGTGGCAAAAAATTAATAGTTTAATTAAGGATACGGAGGAAGGAGTTCAAAGATACAAGCTAACAAATGACAAAGTTATTGCGAATACAAAGGGGACAATTAAAGTATTAACTGAAGAATTGCTAGTAGCAACCTATACTGCTGGCTACTCTATCGAGAAATTCAAAGAAGAATACCTTAAATTTGTCAATAGCCTTCTTCCAGTTTGGCAGAGCAATTCTGGCTATCTTCAAATGGTTCGGGCGCTTTCTATAGGTATCTTGTTAGAGGTTGATGAAGAGACTTTTGATAAGTTGGTGGATTTGGTCAAGAAAGATGATCCAGAGGATTATTTGATTGATTATCTCATCCAGTCTCGTCATCCAGATTGGAAGATTCGGATAAACTATAATTTTCCAAGACCTTATGGCTTTACTCGGAAAATTATTGAAGAAGAGAATGCTGAACAAGCTCTCAAACTGCTGAAAGAATATTTGACTAAGAAATGGTATCCAGGCCATCGGGATACGGGTTGGTATGACCTGCATAAAGAGAATATTGATAATTATTATGGTTATTGGTCCTTTGAGTCAGGTGCCCTCTGCAAGCTCAAGGGCTTGGATTACAAGGAATTGGAAGGTGTTCAGTATTTCCCGTATGATTTGGTTAAAGAAAGGCCAAAAACCTAGAGTTTGCTAATAGATCATTAAGTGATAGAATTAGTTCCTTACAGAAATAATGACCTTACACTTTATAAAAACAAACAAATTAAAAACAACAAAAGAATTAGAAAGGTAATAATATGTCCCAAGAGAAATATTTACAGGTAAAAAAGGAGTATAGAATTCGTCTTGCTTTAGTGATTTTCCTTTTCATTTTATTTGCCATACTAGATTGTATGCTAATAATTAGTTCTTCCAGATTTATCCCATTTTTAGCAACAGCCATGGCGTCTGTCATACCTGTCAATCATTTTCTGCTTGTTCCTTTTTGGCAACAGAAAAAAGCGATAGAAGAAGAGCATCCTGAATGGAAAGAACTTAGTACAAAAGGAGTAAAGATTCCTGCGGTAGAGGCTAATAAAAGGACATTAGCAGGTATCGGTGCGACTTTAGTTTTGCTTTTTACCTTTGCAATCTTTTATAGACCTGTGGAGCAGCAGAAGATTAATTATAAAGAGCTAAACGATGCACTCAAGGTTAATGAGGCAACATCTAGCTCATCAACATCTTCTATGCCTAATTCCTCAACTACCATTGAAGAAAATGCTCAAACGGAAAGCTCCAGTAGTGATAATAGTAACTCTCATTACCATATCCCTGGAGCTGATGACGAGACGATTAAGAAGGTGGTTGATAAATCCTTGCAAGACTTGAGAGAGCAAAATTCTGGAGAGCAACCTGCAGAATAGAAGGGGAGGAAGTTTTATCCCTTTCTACATTAGTGATATGCTATATCTAATAAAGAGAAAGGTTTCTCAGCAAGGCTATTATCTAGATGCGAATAAAGAAATAAATGAATCGGTTACACTAAACTAGACAGATTTTATAAAGTGTTCTACACTAAA
>CAUTND010000034.1:0-2740 GCA_963540355.1 uncultured bacterium | reverse complement strand
TAATAGACTTTTCCGATATTCATTTATAATTTGTTCGTTTTACTATTTTTCTTAACTTTTTTACAAATATATCATATTATATCTTTGCATAATTGTCAATATTTGCAAAAACAAATAAATTAATTTTGTTCTATTTTTTAAAATAATGTCTGCTGATTTGTAGCTGATAAATCCTTCAAGCACTCATATTCCTTCATCAAATCCACAACTGTCCTATTCAATTTCGTACGTTTCACCAAATCCTCAATTGACAAAAAACTAGATTCTTTCCGCTCGGCAACTACCTTTTCAGCAACAGATTCCCCCAGTCCATCCACCGCAATTAACGGCATTCTGATTTTCCCATCCTGTATGGTGAAAAGTTTCGCTTCAGATTTATAAATATCAATTTTTTCCAGCTCGATTTTACGGTAGTGCATTTCAATTAAAATTTCATATAAAAATAATTCCTGTTTTTCCTTCGCATTTAAAGTTCCTTTTCTGTCCATCTCCATTTTTGCTCGTTTCAAGTCTTCTACTGATCTGAACATTGTTGTCATTTTGAAATCTCCGACTTTTCTATTTAAGAAAGCTGTATAAAATTCAATTGGGTAATGGACTTTGAAGTAGGCAATTCTCACTGCCATCATTACATAAGCCACAGCGTGTCCTTTCGGAAACATATATTTTATTTTTTCGCATGAATCAATGTACCACTGCTCTACACCGTGTTCCTTCATCGTTTTAGAAAATTCTCTCCATTTTTCAGGATTTTTCGTAGGCTGTCCTTTTCTGACAAATTCCATTATGGAAAAGGCTAATGATTTATCCAGTCCATCGTCAATCAGCTTATTCATAATGTCATCCCGTACCGTGATAATCTGGCTCAAGGTTGCAATTCCACTTCTTACGTAATCCTGTGCATTGTTCAGCCAAACGTCCGTTCCGTGTGAAAGTCCAGAAATTCTGACTAATTCGGCAAAAGTTTTTGGACGTGTATCAACCAGCATCTGTTTTACGAAAGATGTACCAAATTCAGGTATTCCTGATGTACCTGTCGGAGAGCCGATTTCATCTGGAGTTACACCAAGTGCCTCTGTACCGCTGAATAAACTCATTACTTCCTTATCATCAAGCGGAATCGTATAAATATCAACACCTGTCAAATCCTGCAAAATTCTAAGCGTTGTCGGATCGTCGTGTCCCAGTATATCCAGTTTTACAAGCTGTTCGTCCATTACGTGATAATCGAAATGGGTTGTTTTTGAAGTAGCTTTCATATCATTGGCAGGACGCTGGATTGGGCAGAAATCATAAATTGACTTGTCTTTCGGAACTACTATCATTCCGCCAGGATGCTGTCCAGTAGTTTTTCTCGCACCTTCACAGCCTTTTGCAATTCTCATAACTTCCGCTTTTCTTTCTTTTATTTCAGGCGTTCCTTCCACTTCTTCAAGATACTTTTTCACATATCCAAAAGCATTCTTTTCAGCAAGTGTAGAAATCGTTCCCGCACGAAAGACATTGTCGCTTCCAAACAGCTCTTCCGTATATTTATGAATTTCCCCTTGATATTCCCCAGAAAAGTTCAAGTCAATATCTGGCACCTTATCTCCATTAAATCCCATAAACACTTCAAATGGGATGGCATGTCCATCTTTTATATATTTTGTACCACATTCTGGACAAGTTTTGTCAGGATAGTCAACTCCACTTCCTTCCTCGTTCATAAATTCCGTATGCTTACATTTAGGACATCTGTAATGTGGATAAAGTCCGTTCACTTCGGTAATTCCCATAAGATAGGCAACAATTGAAGAACCAACCGAACCACGTGAACCTACAAGATAGCCCGCATCTACCGATTTATGTACAAGTTTTTGTGCAATCAGATAAAGTACAGCAAATCCATTTTGAATAATCGAATTAAGCTCTTTTTCCACTCTTTCTTTCAAATCTGGGTCAATATTTTCGCCATAAAGCTCTTTCAGCTTACTATAAGTCATTTTCCTTACTTCATCTTCAGCACCTTCGATCTTCGGCGGATAGAATCCAGTCGGAATTGGTCGCACTTGTTCTATCATATCACTGATTCTATGCGTATTTTCCACAACGACTTCCTGAGCCGTTTCTTCTCCCAGATATTGAAACTCTTCCAGCATTTCTTCAGTAGTTTTGAAATAAAGTTTTCTGTCAAAAAATTCATATTCTTTAACACCTTCTGCAACTTCAGTTTTCCACATCGTTCCGCTTCCCAGAAGCAAGACATTTCTGTTAATTACTTCACGTTCTTCCAAATAATGAGTATCTCCTGTCGCAACTACGATTTTATTCAGTTTTTTCCCAAGTTCGTAAAAATATTTGTTCATTTCCCTGATTATATCGTAATTTTCAATTTCCTTGCTTCTTTTTTCTACTCTGTCAGTATAATTTGCAGCAGGATGAATTTCAATGTAGTCATAAAATTTTGCTTTTTCTTCAATATCATCTTTTTCAGTTCCACGTAAATAAAGATTTACCAATTCACCTCTATTTCTTTCAGAAGCCGAAGCAGAACTTGCAATTAACAAATTTTCTCTCATGCTGTTTAATAAACTTTTTGGTATTCTAGGTCTTTTTTTCCCGAAAAATTCTATATGTGAACGTGATACAAGCTCGTACAAGTCACGAAGCCCAGACTGATTTTTGACCAAAATCATCGTATTTAATGTTTCAGAATTTTGAATATTCGGCTGTAAATCCGTATTAATTTCAATCAGTT
>CAUTND010000033.1:0-2816 GCA_963540355.1 uncultured bacterium | reverse complement strand
ATTCAAAACACTTTCAGATTTTGTTTCCCGGTATTTTTTATATAAATCAAAAAAATCAAGTGAGTTATCCTTTACGTGTTTTGCAGACTCGGTGATTATCTTTTTCTGCCGGTTAAAATCCCGGGCATCGCCGTGTGATGCTCTTGAGTTTTCCTCGCCTCGTTCAAGACCATATTTTTTTCCAACTGCCTCATAAAATTCCGTGTGCATTTTTTGCATACCAACACGGCCGCCAAGATATTCGGAGGACGTATACTTGTTGCCTTTTGCAGTTCTGGCAATAGGAACGAAAACAAGGTGCATATGTGGCGTAGACTCATCTGTATGAATTGCCGCTTGTATTAGATTTTCTTTTCCAAATTTTTTTTCAAAAAATTTTATGGAGTCTGAAAAATAATCAGCCCACTTTTTATTATCACGGGAAAAATCACGGTCAGCAGATATAAAAAATTCTATGGCTGCAGACGCATTTTTCTGCGGCTTCCTAAGCAGATTTGCTGATTTTATTCGGCTTTCCCGGTCCGATAAAACATCATTGCTTGGAAGCTTTTCAAGGGTTTTATCATAATTTTCGTTCTGCCATTCTGGTCGGTCTTTTTCGGCATACGCGCTTCTGTCATTATGTTTCGCAACATTAAGCAGGCCTACTTCGGTTTTTATCTTGCGGGCGTGTAAAACTTGATACATAGACCAATCTTACCACATCACGGCCTTTTGTCAAGTCCGTAGCTCAATATGGACTTTTAGCAAAGTCCATTGAGCAAGGGGCAAAAAGCCCCTTAACCCCGTATCACCTCAGTTTTTCAATCCGCTAACCCCGAACAACTTCCGTAAAGTCAGACCAGTCCTCAACCTTGAACGCCCGAATATCTCTGACGGACTGCTTGAACCAATCTATCTTTGAGAGGTGATTTATCGCCTTGTACACGGCGGTCAATGTATTCTCCGCGTTCTTAGCAATATACAGGGAACCCTGCGTCCACTCGAATCCGAGCGCGTCCATTTCCTGCCGTATCTCATCATATGCCTGATTGTACGGGTCGCCGTAATATTTGCGCAGGTCATCGATTTTCATATCAAATGCTATAGCGTACATTTCTCACCTCTCTTTTTAGTATATCGGTTATTCCCGGTTCGTCAACGCTTCAAGTGCTAAATTTTTTGAAGATGAAAATCTTCTCGATGATAAATATTTATCAAAAAAATAAGTATGTCCACTTGCAACATCGTATTCACTATCGCTTAAATTTTCCAGAACATAATCCATAAAAACACAATACTCATGCATATCCTGAGTTCTGATTAAAACCTGCAAAGACTTTTTAATTTCATTGACTTCTGTCTTTGTAAGTTCGACAAAATCCAATATCGAAAAACCATTCAAACACTGGATATCTTTTTCATCATACTGATACTTTTCCGGATTATCCTTGTGGGTAAAATATCTGTAATAACCTCGAACAGCTTCCAAAGGAACTGGTATCGGTGCATTCAATTTGTCTGTTAAAATTTTAACAACAGAAAAACTTGTCGGACCTGCATAAACCAAAATTACGTGATAATGTGGTTTTTTTGGCGTTTGTCCATCTGCTTCCAAATCTTTATCGTGTAACGGTGAAATGGCAATTTGCAATCCAGTAGCTCTAAGAATATCCAACCAATTCTTCGGGAGGCTTTCAGGATATATCACGCAAGCCCAATTACGCTTTTTATGACTAGTTGACTTTTTTGTCAACTGTGTTACACTTTCATTAACTTTTGCACTTGTGTTTTGTTGTAACACGGTGTTTTTTTTAGCCGTCTGCCCGCCAATTGGAGACGGCTTTTTTTTATCTTCAGATCTGATTTTCGACATACCTCTTTCCCTCCCCAGTCATAAAGTTCTTACAAGCCATTCGAACAAATGCAGACAATGGCAGGTTCATTTTTTTCGCAAAAACTTTAAACATTTCCTGCTCGTCCTTGTTCATCGTCAACATAACTCGAACCGTAGGATTTATCTCCTTTTTGTTAAAAAGTTCGTTCATTTTTTGGTACCCCTCAAAAAAAGTGAATTTTATTAGTACAGACTAAGTATATACCGAATCATAACCCCAGTCAATCCTAATAAGGGTTTGGCACAAAGCACAAAGCACCCATAGGGGGGCGTCGTAGTAAGCCCCCCCTATTTTTGAGCCTGTAGAAACTGTTTGAAAATCACCATTTCTCCCGATACGCCTGCCCACAATCGCAGTTTACGCGCTTTTAATGGCGCTCCAACTGCTCGTGTGGACAGCCTATAAAAAAGGCTCTCAGAGGCGCGAGAACGCCCGCTATTGCGTCCGTTTTAACTTTTCGAGTTTTTATATTCAGGAATAAAAAAAGCCGAGTCCTTGCAATCCCCCAGGTACAATACCCGAGCAACCAAGGCTCTCGGCTATATAACAGGTCAAGCACTTAATCCCGGAGATACAATTTCTCCGCAACCAAATAACTCGACCTTAAAAGACGTGTCCCCCCGGAGCTACAATTGCCCCGCAATTACACGCCCCTCAAACTATCACAACGCCGGCTATCTTTCAATCCCATAATCATCGCGCTTATTTTGCAGCCGGCGAGAAGATCGCCGGCTGTGCTGCTGCAGCTGGAACTGCTCGAACTCCTGGGGTGTCATCTTTTTCAGCCGGTCATTTTCAGCTTTCAGTTTTTCTGCTTGCTCCCGGGTTTTCTTAACCAGCTCCCAAGCTCCCGTTATAGATTTCTTCGCCGCCGATAACAGTTTATTCAAAACACTTTCAGATTTTGTTTCCCGGTATTTTTTATATAAATCAAAAAAA
>CAUTND010000032.1:0-2831 GCA_963540355.1 uncultured bacterium | reverse complement strand
ACTCTTGTGCAATATCACTTAGCGCTTTTGCCATATCCCTTTCCTATTCTTTTCTATAAATCAAAATTAAACAATTGTTCCCGCCAGTATTCATACTGTTTCTGTCTCAACTCGATTTCTTTAGGGAGACCTTGAGAAAGTGAGGTGGTTAAGGTGTTAAAATTGTCAAGGATGGAGACAATCTCCCTTTGCCTCTTAATAGATGGAATAATGAACTTAAATTTTTTAAATTTAGTCATATCTACTGTAGCAAAGTTTCCTTGCAAAGTATTTTGACGACAGAATTCATCCAGTTTAAAACAGTAGTAGTATAAAAAATTGGGGATGAACAATCCAGAAATTCCTTCTTTTGCTAACAAACAAGTAAATCTTTGGTTTGCTAAAAATTTCCGTGTCACTAATGCATGATATCCTATTGTAGCTGAAGTAGCAATAATAATAGAATTTTCAGGGAAAAGTTCTCCCTTTACTGCACCTTCAGTAATATGTTGGATCGAATCTGATAATATCCCTCCATTTTCACGAATATCTTCCATTCTGAACCACGGTATGGTACCGTTTCTCCAGTTATCTAGATTTGTTTTAGTAGGGGTATAGCCATTCTTGGTATTGAAAATTTGCCCCAACTCCACTCGGATTGGCCCAAATACCCACTGTAAAAGCTTGATAATAGCGGAGTTGTCCCACTCCTCTACTCTACTCTACTCTCAGAGTACACGCCTTCGGCGACGAATGTCAAGAGTTTTTCTCTAAAAAATTCGTACTGTTTTTGACGAAGTTCAATCTCCTTGGGAAGTCCAATATTTAGGTCGTTACAAACCATGTCGAAGTTATCTAGAACTTGAACAATACGAGATTGGATTTCAAGAGAAGGGACTGGGATTTTGAATTTTTCAGTATCATTACTAGAAATTTGTGGCATCTGCATATTATTAGCGATGTTTTGAAAATGTTCTTTATTATGAACTAAGTAATGATAGATATATCTTAAGTTGATATTTTCATTGTCTGAACTGTATGACCAAAATTCATTTTTAAAACTAAATGGTTCTGTACAGTATTCAAAATCAATAATTCCACGAGATTTTACAACAATTGCCTCTTCTGTATGAATATCTTTATCGGAAATATCTCCATAGTTCACATCAGCGTAAGTCTTTCCTCCTGCAAAGATACGGATTGGCGCACCTTCTTTGTGAAGTAATTTCATCTGACTAGCTGTAATTTTAGTTCCTTTCCCTTTTTTAAGAAACTCATTTAACGTCTTCCACTCCACCTGATATACTTTATTGTTCGCCCCCCCCGAACCATCTTCATCAAAGTTCAAGAGATAATCTCTAAAATAAGAATATTGCTTTTGGCGTAAGGTCAATTCTGAGGTCAATTCTGTAACATACTCAGTGAATTTGTCAAGTATTTGCACGATTTTTTCTTGAATTTCTAGGGGAAGAATGGGGATTTTGATTTTCCCCATAACATTAGACATCAGTTTTGGATTTCCCATTCCAGATGAAACATATTTCTTAGTTGAAATCGTTAAATAATAATAAACAAACTTTGTAAGGAGTTGGTCACTATTAATCTCTACTAATCCACAGACATTGGTGATACTAAATTTTCCTTTGCGATAAAAAACTGTTCCTGCGTTTGCCCCATCAGTTGTCCAAGTTATATACTCTCCATCGTATTCAAAACTTGAAATTCTTCCAATTTCTCCATTGTTAGCTGTTTGAGAAGAATATACTGGATATTCTCCTTTATTTTCTTCTAAGAACTGTTTTGACATTACCTTGCCACGAGATAATTTCGCTACATTTTTATCCCCCAACTCTTTCCACTCAACGGGACAGTTCTGGATTTCTTCTAGGATATTCATCACTTACCTCCTTCCTTGGCTAGATTTTCAATGCTTTTGATTTCCTTGAGGTAATCTTTTTCAACTTGACTGAGGGTCTTGGCTTGGTAGCTCTTATATTCCTTATCTACCTTATGTTTCATCTGTTCACGAGAGATAGAACCATTGTTATCAAGTAAGTCTTCTCCAGTAGCCTGAAGGATACGGTCTACATGTGTCACCCAGTCCGCCATAGTCATCACTTCTTCTCGCTCTGCCTGTCTTTCAGCAAAGTCTAGATATCCTGATACAAGCTGATTAAGCCCACGGAGTTCCTTTTCTGTCAGATAGTTCTTGGCAACTTTTGCTTCAGATAGAGTAGGGAGGTCTCCCTTAAAAGTGGTCAAGCCCATAAACTCCTTTTCGCTATTGACACGGTTATAGATGAGTTCACTCGCAGTATTGTGGTGAATGGCATAATGCATCTTGTTTTGCACCGTCGCAAAGAATTTCTTTGCCTCTGGTGAATTTGCATTGTAATCACTTGATGTCGCAAAAAGATCCAAAACCTGACGGTAAAAGACTTTTTCACTCGAGCGGATATCTCGAATTCTTTCAAGAAGTTCTTTAAAGTAAGAGCCCCCACCCAAATTTTTCAAGCGCTCATCATCCATAGCGAAGCCCTTAATCAGATACTCTTTCAAGACTGTCGAAGCATAGTGTCTGAACTGAATTCCACGAGGGGAGCGCACACGGTAGCCAATTGCTAAAATCATATCAAGATTATAGTAGGCGACTTTTTTCGACTGAGTTTTCCCAGCCATTGCGCCATGACGAGTGGTTGTCAACTGATAGTTGACAACCACTGTTTCATCCAATTCACCGTCTTCAAAGATAGCCTTTATATGTTTACTAATATTTTGCTTGGAAGTTTGAAAGAGCTCAGCTAGTTCTTGTTGGGTCAGCCAGACCGTTCCATTATCCAAGTGAAGCTCAA
>CAUTND010000031.1:0-2912 GCA_963540355.1 uncultured bacterium | reverse complement strand
CTGTCGAAATCGAAAGCCTCAACAAGCAAGAGCGCAAGGACATGATCAAGAAACTGGAAGGTCAGATGCAAGAAGCTGCCGGACTTCTCGACTTCGAACTGGCCGCACAGATTCGCGATATGATTCTGGAAATAAAAGCGATGGATTGAAATTTTAGAAGGAGATAAAATGGAAAAGTTAAATTATTTTACAGGTATTTTTAGTCTAGGTGAAATAGAGAATTATTTTTATTCCTTGGATGGAAAAGAACTGGAGTATGAACTTGGAAACTTTATAAATCAATATTTAGAATTATCTGAAGAAGAACAATTTGCTTATGTTGAACATGCTTTAGTTATTTGTGACTTTTTTAAAAAAGAAATTGATAAAACGACAGAAAAGAAGTTTTTAGAATCAATAAGTGGAATAATATTAAAAACTCAAGAAAAGTTTGAAGGTTTTTTAATTTCATATTATTTAGATATTTTGTTTCACTACATGTTCAAAGTTAATAAAACTGATGATTATCTAAATTTTTTTGAAAAAAATAGCTGTTTCTTTGACATAATCAGTTTAGTAGTTGATGAAAAAAATTGGGAAGATTACTATGTTGTTTCTTCAATACTTGCTGTTTTTTGTCAAGTATTGATACAAAGTAACCTTCCATCAGATTTTAGAATTCAATTAGAAAAAGAAATAAATTCATTTATTAATTTTTTATATAGAAATTATGATTTTAAAAATTTTGATTATTGGTATTTTCAATTAGATGAGCTTGTCTCAATTTTTCGATTTGAGCACTTGAAGAAAATTAATAAATATTTTATGGAGAATCCTCAATCTGAAAATGTTGGTGAATATCTAGATTTTGTATCAAGGCATTTTGATGATATAATTGAAGAATCGATTGATGTTGTTCGAAAGATAGCAGAAGAAAATGATTCGGATATCATCCTAAACCAAGCTATTAAGTTAATTGAGAAGTATTATAATGATTGGCTGGGTTGGGTTTTGAAAATCCAGTTTCCTACATCAATAGTGGCAATCTTTTCTTTGATAGCGAGGAGCAGGAGGAGAGGATTCGGGAGATTTTGACGGCTTATTTCAGTCGGTCTTATGATTTTCCTCTGCCTTTTGTCCTTGTCAGCTCTGCCATGCTTCAAAAAGAAACAGCCAATCTGCCTGCTTGGTGGAAGGATGAAACAGCTTTTCGGCGAGATGTTCTCTTTTATCTGCCGGAGACAGATAGGGAGAGCGTTCAAGAGCTGGCTGGCAGCTGGGCAAATGACAAGGAGCAGCTGCACTTTGGGCAGACGGCTTTCTTTTATAGCAATGCTGACCAAGCGGACTATCTCAAGTCCAACTACCATAAGAAACTGCTCAAGTCCAGTTTTTACAAGCAACTAACCATCCGAAATGGCAAGACTTTCCAGAAGATTGTGGAGTTGGTGAATGAGAAGTAAGACAAAAAAGAAAAATAAAAACAAAAGAAAAGTAAAAGCTCAGGGGAACAAGTTTATTCTTTGGTTGGAAAAACATTGGCTAGTAGAGGCTTTTTTGGAATATTTAATCTTTATAGTGGTTGCGATTGGAGTGGGGTTTTTAACATTTGGAAATAAGTCTATTCCGGGTCCGCTTCGTGAGTTTAAATATATTAGCCCTTTATATTTAAATTTGACGATCTTGATTGTTCTTCCATATTATTCCTGGTTTGGAAGTCTAAGAGAAGAAGGCTTCAACACACTGAAAGGTTTTTCAGAATTATTTCTTTATCTAAATGGTCTAGTTTTTCTTTGGCATTATTTTATAGGAATAGAATTAGAAGACGGAGAGGGGTTTCTGCCACCATTGTGGAACCTGAATCCTCGCTATGTCTGGTTTCCGATTGCTACCTATCTAATCTTTTTCTTTATACCAGCATTAACGATGTTAATTTTAAAATACAAAGAAAAAAAAGAGGAAAAAACATGACCAAAGAAAATCTCTCTAAGTTATTTTCATTTAAAACACTCTATCTGTCCTTGCTAACCTTTGTCATTCTTCATTTGATTTTGTTAGCTTTTGGTCTATCCTTTACTCCGGTTTTGTGGAATAGCTGGTTTTTTATTCTTTGTTTGACCTTCTTTATCCATTCTTGGATAGTCTTTTTTAGGATAAGAGATTTTCATTGGTATCACCTCATTTTTGAATTATTCAGTGCACTAGTGGCACTTTATCTTTGGTTTTCGGCATTCTTTGCTTTGTCAATCATTCCGAATCCAGCCATGCCCATCAATATAGACTATCATATACAAGATAAAGAAATCATCATTGTCAGAGGTTTTTTGGTCCATAGTACCTATGAACATCATGAATTGATTAATCCCTTTGTCATGAAGTCAGAAGTGAAATATAACGAAGATACGTTTTAAAAACTTAGAAAGCGAGTGAATCTATGTCACGTTCCCAAGAAACAATCCTAACAAACATCTGCCTTGTTGAAGATGTGTCGCGCGGTAAACTTCTAATGCAGTATCGCTCTCCTGAGCGCTATCGTTGGTCTGGATATGCCTTTCCAGGTGGGCATATTGAGAAGGGCGAGTCTCTCCATGATGCGGTTGTCCGTGAGATTTTAGAGGAAACGGGTTTGACTATTAGTCATCCAAAACTGGTCGGAGTTAAGAACTGGCATACGGATGAAGGGGTTCGCTACATCGTCTTTTGCTACAAAGCGACTGAATTCTCTGGTCAGATTCATTCGACAGAAGAGGGCGAGATTTCTTGGGTAGACAAGGATAGCCTGCCACAGCTGGACTTGGCTTACGATATGCTTGAACTTCTGCGTATGATGGAAGATGAGGAATTATCCGAATATTACTATCACGAGCGCATCGAAGGTGGTTGGCGCAAGAGTATGTACTAAAAAGACTGATTAGGTTGGGGCCTAATCAGTC
>CAUTND010000030.1:0-2919 GCA_963540355.1 uncultured bacterium | reverse complement strand
CTCTATTCACTTTATTATCTTTAGTCTATTCACTATTTTTATTTTTGTCAAACACATTATCCCCTATGTCCGTCCAAAACCAATATTCTAAGGATTGGATTCATATTCCTTTTGCGACATTGCCTTCTCTTTAATAATGTCGTCAATATCTGAATCTAACCTGAGCGATTGAATGGAACTGTGGACTCTCTTGTATTTCTCTCTTTTGGCTTTATCACTGTCAATTTGTGCTCTTAAACTAGCATCACTCATTTTCTCCCCTCTCTATTCTGCAGGTTGTTCTTCAGAATTTTGCTCTCTCAAGTCTTGCAAGGATTTATCAACCACCTTCTTAATCGTCTCGTCATCAGCTCCAGGGATATGGTAATGAGAGTTACTATTATCACTACTGGAGCTTTCCGTTTGAGCATTTTCTTCAATGGTAGTTGAGGAATTAGGCATAGAAGATGTTGAGGAGCTAGATGTTGCCTCATCGACCTTAAGCGCATCATTTAGCTCTTTATAATTAATCTTCTGCTCAACAGGTCTATAGAATATTGCAAAGGAGAGAAGCAAAGCTAAAGTCGCACCGATACCTGCTAATGTCCTTTTACTAACCTCTGCTGCAGGTACCTTTACTCCTTTTGTACTAAGTTCTTTCCATTCAGGATGCTCTTCTTCCAACGCTTTTTTCTGTTGCCAAAAAGGAACAAGCAGAAAATGATTGACAGGTATGACAGACGCCATGGCTGTTGCTAAAAATGGGATAAATCTGGAAGAACTAATTATTAGCATACAATCTAGTATGGCAAATAAAATGAAAAGGAAAATCACTAAAGCAAGACGAATTCTATACTCCTTTTTTACCTGTAAATATTTCTCTTGGGACATATTATTACCTTTCTAATTCTTTTGTTGTTTTTAATTTGTTTGTTTTTATAAAGTGTAAGGTCATTATTTCTGTAAGGAACTAATTCTATCACTTAATGATCTATTAGCAAACTCTAGGTTTTTGGCCTTTCTTTAACCAAATCATACGGGAAATACTGAACACCTTCCAATTCCTTGTAATCCAAGCCCTTGAGCTTGCAGAGGGCACCTGACTCAAAGGACCAATAACCATAATAATTATCAATATTCTCTTTATGCAGGTCATACCAACCCGTATCCCGATGGCCTGGATACCATTTCTTAGTCAAATATTCTTTCAGCAGTTTGAGAGCTTGTTCAGCATTCTCTTCTTCAATAATTTTCCGAGTAAAGCCATAAGGTCTTGGAAAATTATAGTTTATCCGAATCTTCCAATCTGGATGACGAGACTGGATGAGATAATCAATCAAATAGTCCTCTGGATCATCCTTTTTGACCAAATCTACCAACTTATCAAAAGTTGCCTCATCAATATCTAACAAGATACCTATAGAAAGCGCCCAAACCATTTGAAGATAGCCAGAATTGCTCTGCCAAACTGGAAGCAGACTGTTGACAAAGTTAATATATTCCTCCTTAAAATCTTCAAGAGGATAACTAGCTGTATAGGTAGCTAGCATTTTCTTTTCTTGATAAATAGATATATCTTCTTGAGTTAGCTTAATTACTTCGTCAGTTGGACGTTTATAAGGATTAATTCCTAGTTTAAGCTGGTTTAATTCTTGTAGCCATTCGTTAATCATCGTTTCATTAAATTTAATTAATTCATTGATTTTTTCTTCTAAAAATATATTATCTCTTCTCATCTTCATTTTATATCCTTATTGATTATTATTCTGATTTTCTTCCTCACGTTGTTTATGAAGATCCTCGAGAAATTCCTTCTGAACTTGCTTTAGCATGCTACTGTTCGGGATTTTACTATTAGTAGAGCTGTCTGCTTTCGAGGAAGAAGTATCTTCTGTATTTTGCTGTTCAGACGATTCTTCTAATATCTCTGTTGAGGATTGGGCTGGCTCCTGATTCTCAATGCTTTCATATACTTTAGGATCAATGATAATAAATGGCTTTGTCACAACTGGCCTATAAAGCGAGAAGAAAGAAACAATGAGAACAAGCCCCGTACCAATAAATACCGAAACTGATTTTAAAAGATTTTCGCTTGAAATCTTTATGTCTTCTCCCTTAATTTTCTTCCAATCAGGATGCTCAGCTTCGATTGCTTTTTTGCGTTGCCAACAAGGAAACAGAAACCCAAAATTAAGTCCAAACATCGTAATTGTGAAAACAGACATAAAACTATGATATGGAGAATGATTTGCAATCATAACAAATGATAAAACAGCTCCTAAAATCACAAGCAATATGATGAAGAGCAAGCGAAGATTCGCTTCTTTCTTTAAAATCAAATATTCTTCTTTGTTCATTTTTCTCTCGTTTCTTTTTTAGGCTTCAAATTTCACTACTTAAATATTTTTAATTTTTTAGTAATCAATACCTTAACCCAACTTTCAAATTATAACTTTATCTATGTCTACTCCCCACTTTCATTTTGTCCAATTGTCGAAGCCTCAGATTGAGTATCTCCTTGACTGTCTCCAGTGCTCGCTGAACTATCTGATTTTGGAAAATCCAAACTATACTCAGTTTCTGTACTAATCGCTGGAAGTTCAACATCTACTATTTCCTGATTTTGAACAGGATGATAATAAGCGAAAAAGGCCCAAATCATATAAACAAGAATGGCTGGATATACAATCAGATGTTTTCCCCAAAAATTCCCAGAAGCTTCAGCACCTCTTCTAGACATTCCTTTCAATTCTGGATACTGAGCCTCATATTGTTGCTTTTTTGTCCAATAAGGCCTTGATATAACAATACCGGCAAACACAACTAAGCCAATTGAAACATTTTCAAAGATTAGATTTCTAGAACCAGAATGAATCAAAATAAAAGACAGAATAGCTCCTGTAATGGCCGTTAGCAAGAATATAAGGCGGCTATAAATAG
>CAUTND010000029.1:0-2944 GCA_963540355.1 uncultured bacterium | reverse complement strand
TGTCCTGATTGTAACAAACAGACCTGCCATTGCCAACTCATGGTACGATGATTTTAAAAAATTCATAGCAGGTCAAACGACGTACAAGTTTGTTTCTGAATCGGATAGCCTAAAACATCGTCCAACCTTGTCACGAAAAGAATTTCTCGATATCTTAGATGATGATGTTCAACAACTTGCTTTTATCAGCCTTCAAGACTTGAAAGGTTCGGTTTATTTAGGAGGAGAGCACGATAAACTCAAATGGGTGACTGATCTCCATTGGGATTTGTTGGTTATCGATGAGGCTCATGAAGGAGTTGATACCTTTAAGACAGACCAGGCCTTTAATAAAATTCGTCGAAACTTTACCTTGCATCTATCTGGAACTCCATTTAAGGCATTAGCTAAGGGAGAATTTACCGAGGAGCAGATCTACAACTGGTCTTATGCAGATGAGCAGGCAGCTAAAATTACTTGGTCGCCTGAGCAAGAAGAGGAAAATCCATATGAAAGCTTGCCTCAGTTAAATCTCTTTACCTATCAAATGTCTCAGATGATTGGTGAGGAGTTAGAAAAAGGTGCTCAACTAGATGGCGAAAATATCGACTATGCTTTTGACTTGAGTGAATTTTTCGCAACAGATGATAAAGGGAAATTTATCCATGAGCAAGATGTCAGAAATTGGTTAGATACTCTATCAAGTAATGAGAAATATCCATTTTCAACCAAAGAACTTCGTAACGAACTCAAGCATACTTTTTGGCTGTTAGAACGTGTAGCCTCAGCTAAAGCTTTAAAAGCACTACTAGAAGAACATCCCGTCTATGAAAACTATAAGATTGTTTTAGCTGCTGGTGACGGACGTATGTCCGAGGAAGATGATAAGGTCAAACTCAAATCCTTAGACTTGGTTAGAAAAGCGATAGCAGAGAATGACAAAACCATTACCCTATCCGTCGGTCAGTTGACGACAGGCGTGACTATCCCTGAATGGACAGGCGTATTGATGTTATCAAACTTGAAATCACCTGCCCTTTATATGCAAGCTGCTTTCCGTGCTCAAAATCCATACTCATGGACCGATAACAAAGGAAATCACTTCCGCAAAGAAAGAGCCTATGTATTTGACTTTGCGCCAGAAAGAACCCTGATTCTCTTTGATGAGTTTGCAAATAACTTAACACTTGCAACTGCAGGAGGTGGTGGAACTTCCGCAACTCGCGAAGAAAACATCAGAGAACTCTTAAATTTCTTCCCTGTGATAGCAGAAGACCGTGCAGGTAAGATGGTTGAAATTGATGCTAAGGCCGTTCTAACCATACCGCGTCAGATAAAAGCTAGAGAAGTCCTCAAACGAGGATTTATGTCCAATCTCCTTTTTGATAATATCAGCGGTATTTTCCAAGCCAGTCAAACTGTTCTAGACATTTTAAATGAACTACCAGTTGAAAAGGAAGGCAAGTTACAAACACCTTCTGATTTACTAGATTTTTCAGATGTTACAGTAGATGATGAGGGCAATGCAGTGGTTGACCATGAAATCGTGGTCAATCAACAAACGCGACTTTTTGGTGAAAAAGTTTATGGACTTGGACAGTCTGTTGTTGAACTAGTCACAAAAGATGAGGAAAGAACTCAAAAACAATTGGTTAATGACTTGAGCAAGACAGTTTCTTCGGTAATTGTAGAAGAATTGAAAGCTGGATATGATCTGAAAACTCGGGAAACAGACCAGATCAAGAAACAAATTACAGCAACATTTGAGAATGAAGTTCGAAAAAATGAGATAGAACGTAAAATTTCTGAAGCTCATATCAAGGAAGAGTTGCAGCAACAGCTCAAGGAAGTAAATGATAAGGAGCAGAAAGATAAGATTCAAGAAGATCTTGAAAAACGAATAGAAGAAAATAATCTCATTCACAAAGAAAAACTAGAACAAACACTCAAAAAAGAAGTGGAAAAAATGCCTGAGAAGTTTATCGAACAGGTTGAGATAAAACGTGTTGAACAGTTGAAACAATCAGCTCAAGATGAAATTCGGGACCATCTTCGAGGATTTGCAAGAACAATCCCTAGTTTTATCATGGCCTATGGTGATCAATCTCTAACACTTGATAATTTTGACACCTTTGTTCCTGAGCATGTCTTCTTTGAAGTGACTGGTATTACGATTGACCAATTTCGTTATTTGAGAGATGGTGGGCAGGATTTTGCAGGGCATCTTTTTGATCGAGCAACATTTGATGAAGCTATTCAAGAATTTCTTCGCAAGAAAGAGGAGTTGGCGGATTATTTTAAAGATCAAAAAGAAGATATTTTTGACTATATTCCACCACAGAAAACCAATCAGATCTTCACTCCTAAACGAGTGGTGAAGAGAATGGTGGATGATCTTGAGAAAGAAAACTCAGGAATCTTCGATGACCCATCTAAGACGTTTATTGATTTGTACATGAAGTCAGGTCTCTATATTGCTGAACTTGTCAAGCGGCTATATAACAGCAATGGCTTGAAAGAAGCATTTCCAAATCCTGAAGAACGCTTAAAACATATCCTAGAAAATCAAGTTTATGGATTTGCGCCTTCAGAAATTATCTATAATATTTCCACTAACTTTATCTTTGGAAATCTCTCCCAATATATCAGTAGAAAGAACTTTGTTCTGGAAGATACCATTCCTGCTGCTAAGGAAGGTAGGGTTCAGGAATTGGTAGATAAATATTTTGGATAAACTAGAGTCGGTTTTTCTATTGGTCACAAACTGAAAGTTTTTTAAAGAAATCAACACTCTGAAAGTTAGAAAGAAAATCTAACGATTAGGGTGTTTTTATATGAAGTTAAATTCTAAAAAAAAAATTAGGGCTTTTATAAAATGAAATAAAAGAACCTAGGAAGAAACCAGTGAGTTTTATCAGCTTATCCTACTCTAGTGAAGATTGTGCTGAGATTGACTGCTTGGCTG
>CAUTND010000028.1:0-3083 GCA_963540355.1 uncultured bacterium | reverse complement strand
TTCAAACCAGGTCTTAAGAAAGCTCGTAAAGCATCACAATTCTCAAAACGTTAATCAATACGATTATACCAACGTTTCAAAGCACTCAAGAGTTTACCTCATGGGTGCTTTTTTTATGTTTTTTGAAAAAGTTCACCTCAAAGTTTACCTTATTTTCACCTTATTGTTTTAGAGACTTTAAGGCAAATTCACCGACTGCCATAGGGACTACATTAGAAGTATTGACATAAATCTGTGTCGTACCTGTGTCGCTATGTGTTAGAGCTTCAGAAATGGCTTCTAAGCTCATTCCCGCCTGTTTAGCGAGAGTTGCTCCCGTATGACGTAGTTTGTGTGGCGTAGCGTGTGTAAGCTCTGGGTGTCGCTTTCTGATAGTCTTCATCTTATTATTGAGATAGTCAGCATGTAAAGGTTTATTGATATTCCCTTTGGTATCTATATAAGTGAAGATGAATTGTTCTGGATTGCAGATGATACCAAACTTTGCTAGTTCATATTTTTGTTGTTTTTTCCATAAGGTTAGAAGTTGAAGCAAGTCACTAGAAATAGAAAAGATAGTTTTTTTATTTCCTTTGGTAGATTTTACTTGCCCGTATCTATCTAAAGCCTGAATTAACTGAATCTGAGATTTTGAAAAATCAATATGTTTCCACTGGAGAGCATATGTTTCTGATTTTCTATCTCCAAGGAAAAAAGTGAGATAAAAAAGGACGTAATCTTTAAGGGTTATTTTATCGTTCTCTAAATCTTCTTTAAAAGCTGAGAACCATTCTTGGAGTTGCTCATGAGTTAAATATAAATCTTCATCACGTTTTGATTCTGCAAGTTGAATTTTTCTGACAGCCTTAATTCGTCTTAAAGTTTTTGCAACTCTATTTGCTTCAATATACTCAAGTTCTTCCGCCCAATCAAAAATAGAAATAACGTAACTTCGTAAAGTTTTGAAGTTTGCATATTCGTTAGCTTTTGATGTCATCAAATTTAGAATGACCTGTTTATTTTGGTTTAAAAATTGAATCGTATAGTTTCCAAGAAGTGGTAGTATATGCTTTTCAAAACATGTTTTGGTATTAGCGATTGTTGACCTGCTTGGTGGTTTCGAAGTAGATGTAGTTTGTCCTGCTGTATAGGATTCCCACCAAATATTATTATAGAAGTCTGAGAAAAGAATATCTTCTTTTCCAAGTCCCGAAAAGACGTTGTCTTCAATTTGGTTTAACTTCGTGAGTAGGTCAATTTCTGCTTGTCGTGCCTCCTTCCTTGTTTTAAATCTTTTATCATAATAGTTATTATTTACGATGCCAAGAGGCATTCGTGCTTCTATTGGTATATAGACTTTTAAGCGGTAAGTTCCGTTTTTTGTCTTACTGATAGTCATGATATTCTCCTTTATATCGAACCAGAAAATATCATGACCATTATAAAATAAAAATCTTGATTTTTCTAGTTGTTACCGTTTAGCCAGCAGTCAATAGAGTCTTTGTGGAATCGAATTGTTTTTCCAATTTTGATGGATGGAAGCCCCTTTTGAATCCATGAATCAAGAGTATTGTTAGAGATTCCCAAATAGTCGCAAGTCTGTTGTTTGTTCAAATAGGGACAACTTAAAGTATTTTTTTCTAATTGTTGTTTAATTTCTTTTTGGATAAGGTTTGATAGTAATAGTTGAATCTGATGAATCTGTTCATTAGGAAGGATTACTTGCATTTATTACCCTCCTTCTTATCTTGGTTCCTCATTGGATTGCATCGACGTGAATCCAAATACTTAGCAAAAAAGTAGGTGCGCTCAATGATAAGTCCAAGAAGTGGTGTGTGATTAGCTCGTGCATACCAGACGAGTTCTTCAAACTCTGTGAAGTCATTCTGCTCAATAATATCCACAACTTCATGCATGAAATCATCTGAGTTATTTTCTACAAGAAATTTATCGAGATTAAAACCACATCCAACTTCAATATCATCTATATCATATTGAGTTTTCTCCTTATTTTCAGCATGAATGAAGTAGTCGAAAAGTCCTTTGGGGGATTGTACGATTTCTACATGAGCAGGGCCGTTCAACTTGTCCTTGATTAGCTCAGAAACTTGTTTATAACTTTTGAGAGAATCAAAGAAGAAAGCCCCGTGTTTGTGAGATTTTTTCAGTTCCCCAGTTTGTCGGTTAATATCTTTATCGTGCCAAGGACTCAGGATGAAGGGGATGTGTAGTTCTTCAAGAACTTCAAGGTAGTCAGCAGGGGCACTTTCTTTGTAAAAAAGGAATGTCCACTTGCTAGAGCGTTGTTCTTTTGTCATTTTGATATACCTTTCTGATTACTGATTAAAGGATAATTGGGGGTCGTAGTAACCCCAATTATCTCGGAAAATGATAGATGGGGCTATCTGGCTACTGCTTAACGCAAGCCATAGCCCCTTTTTGTCGTTTTTTACCAACTAACCATAGTTTATTACGAATCCGATTAGGTGCTGAAAAGTAGTAGTCAGGATGCTGACTTGAAACTTCTTCTTTCAGTTGAGAGGTCATGTCACCCAAAATTTTTTGCCCCTGCTGGTCTCTAGGAACTTTGACAAAAACTGTCACATCGTCTTTTCGTATGTCTACGATACTCTTGTGTGCACAGCGATTAAAACTACTATTTATGGGATTGAAGGTAGTTATATTCTGATTGTCAATCGTGGTTATTTTTTCTGATTTCTCACGTTGCGTTAGAAACTGACGAAGTTTGAATGTAAAGTATACGGATTTGAAATAGTTTAATAGACTATCAAATCGAAATCGATTCAGAATTTCAAATATTACAGAAACAAATAGTGTAAATAAAAGGAAGTACATTGCTGTATAAGAATATTTGCTTCCTAAATCTAAATAGCCATTGAACTGGGAGAGGTCAAAAAAACTGAGAGGATTTAGTTTAAACTGATTTGATAGAAAATCTAGAGACCATCCTATAAATCCTGCTAGAAATGAAACTAGAATTAGATTGATATTGAGGTTGAATGTCCTCATGAAGTAAGATTTTTTCATCATTCCCAATTTGTAAAATTAAGCTAGACAGAAAAAGCCATCTATGTTAGGCTCAG
>CAUTND010000027.1:0-3182 GCA_963540355.1 uncultured bacterium | reverse complement strand
ATGCTTCCTTTTCAAAAAGACCTACTGAAAAAATTTCAGAAGCTTTCTCAAAACTTTGCGACTGATACAGAAGATATGGCCTATTCAGTCCTTGAAAAGTCCTATGATTATTTGTTGTCATCTAAAGAATTGTGTGACTATCATTACTTTATCAGTATTCCTCTGAAATCTTTTACTATTTCCGTGGATCTAAAAGAAGTAATTCAGGATTCTATCAATACAGCTTCTGATTTTCTGGTAGAGAGCTTGGGGCTTCAAAAAAGCATAATGGAAGGGTGGGAATTAAAGTACGAAAAACAACGGGCAGAACTGGAAAAAGATTTGTCCCTGCTCGATTATCGCCGGCTGTCAACTCGAGAGACGATTTTTGTTAATCGCTATTCATATTTACATTCTTTGAACGTTGATAAAGAATATGAAGTGAATTTGGTTGAAAATTGGATTGATAACCTGGGAGACAAGAATATTGATTACAAGCGTATTAATGTTCTGGAGTTTCAAAATGAAGAAGGCTCTCAATATGTTGCTTTTCTTCCAGTGGCTTATAAGCCAGAAAATGCCTCCTACCTGCATTTTATTGAAAAAGCGCAGTCATTAGGGTTTCCGGTAGAAGTTTGGACCAAGGCTAAGTTTGCCAAGGTCAAGGGATTGCCCTTTAACAATATCCGGACCAAGGCCCGCAATGTCCGCTTGAAATTGAAAGGGGCTCAGACAGAATCTGCAGAAGCAGATAGTGTACAGAAAAATTCTGTTGGCCAGAGTAAATACCTGGTAGAGGATATTGAATCTAAAATTGAAGATGGTATTCCTATTCTCAACTACCTGCAGACTTTGGTCGTTTTTGATAGCGATTTGAGGGTTTTAAAGCAGAAAATTAACTTGCTGATGGAAGAAATGAAAAGTCGCAAAATCAAACTCTCTCGGGCCACTCCTTACCAATTATATCTGTTTGTCAAAAATCGCTTTGGAGAACTGCTTCAATCTGAGGATAAAAACTTTATCCAAATTGATGAAGTCGGAGCTTTAGCAGAAGACTTGTTTTTTGTCACTCAAAAAGTTGGTCAAGATACTGGCTTTTACTTTGGGATGATTGACAGTCAGCTGAACTCTTGGCACGGTCGTTATGAAGAGGCTATAGCCGTTTCTGACAAACCGGTCTTTGTCAATATTCTGGAGGCGAATGAAAAGGTAGAGGGAAAAAGTACCGATAATCCGCATATCTCTGTTACAGGTGATACTGGTCAGGGGAAAACTTTTGCCATTTCTTACATTTTCTATTATGCTAGTTTGCTGAACTGCCAAACGCTCTACATTGATCCGAAAATGGAAAAGCGTTACTGGTATAACAAACTTTTGAAGGAGCTGGAAGAAAAGGATATCTATCCAGAAATTCAGGATTATATCCGGAGCATCCACTTTGTGACTTTGGATTATACAAAACCTGAAAATCATGGAGTGCTGGATCCATTGGTCTTTTTAAGCGGGGAGCAGGCAAAGGACCTGATTCTTTCAATGGTCAACGAATTCATGCCTCTGGATGGTAAGGATAAATTTGAGACTGAACTTTCTAAGATGATTCGGGTCTTTGCGGCCAAACGGGCCAATGGTGAAAAAGTAGGAACCTTGTCCGTCATTCAAGAATTGATGAAATCTGATGTTGAGAAAGTCCGAGAGACAGCTGAGAATCTATTGGAAAAAGTGACTGCTTCTGTATTGAGTTTGGTCTTTTCAGACGGTACCAATTCAGCCGTTGACCTGACTGCTCGTAATACGATTCTGGAAATTGCGCATTTGGATTTACCAGCAGATGAACACTCAGAATTGACCTTACAAAATAGAAAAGCTATGGCGGTGCTCTATGCTTTGGGTGATTTTTGTATCAAATTTGGTGAACGAGACTACGGACAAAAAACTGTAATTGGTCAAGATGAAGCCTGGGTAATGAGTATTACAGCTTATGGCCGGGGCCTCCAGGACCGAATCAAACGGGTTGGCCGCTCTCAAAATAATTTCTATGTTTTTACTTCTCAACTGCCGGAGGATTCCAACCGAGCAGACGGAGAAGCAACATCATTTGGAACTTATCTTTGTTTCCATAATGATACTCCTGGATCTGCTGAAAAGGTCCTCTCTCGTCTCAAAGTGGAGGTGACAGAAGATAGTAAGGCCTGGTTTGATAATTTGACCAAGGCCCAATGTCTCATGAAAGATACGCACGGTCGGGTAGAACGGATTACCGTTGATGGCCTATTCTTCCCAGAAGTTAGCGAACTTTTCAGAACAGTTCGCAACCAAGAAAATCAAAAAGAGGAGGTAGCTTAATGAACAAGAAACGGATGAAATGGATTTTCTTCATTCTTATCTTGACTTGTTTTCCCGTAGTTCTTGTATATGCCAACGGTGCTCCGATGCCAGGTGCAAATAATTTTAATACAAATACTCCTGCTTCTAATACTGGAACTGGAGCTCCTCAACCAGGAGCCAACGGATTTAATACGAACACTTCACAGAATAATTCCAATACTGGATATGCTCCTCCTAATATACAGGAAGCGCAGGCTAGAGAGGCTCAGAATAAAAAGAAAAAGGAGGAAAAAAAGAAAAAAGACGAAAAAAAAATCGAAAAAGATGACGATTATCAATCTATTCAAAAGAAAGCTGAAAATGTTGACAAAACCCTTAAGAACAAAAATGCTTCTACCAAGGATATTAAAAAAGCTGGGGAAGATATAGAAGATATTAATAAGTATATTGAACAGAACAAGGACAAGGAAGATGCTTCTCAAATTCAGGGTCTGAAAACAACTCAAAATAACTACAATGAACAAGTGGGAAGTAAGCTAGATGATGCCAAAGCACGGGAGGAAGCTCAGGAATACCTGGACAATGCCAGAGAAACAGTCAATCCAGCAGATATGTCTAAGCTGACTTCTTACATTTATGTAGAAGGTGGTTTCTTTAATTCTAATGATCTTTTTCCTAAAGTCGTTAATGCAATTGCTCAAGGAATCTTTTTCTTGGTCAAAGCTATCTATTGCTTAGTTATCATCATTTTGGAACAGGTTTTTACAGCGAACACTTATAAAGAGCTAGATAAGGTTGTTGGTTTCTCGGCTAACTTTTTCAATACTTTCATGACGGACTACAAATATCTGGTTTATGGATTGGCTCTTTTTGGTGGC
>CAUTND010000026.1:0-3191 GCA_963540355.1 uncultured bacterium | reverse complement strand
CCTTTGATAGAGCTGAGAAAGTAAACAGTAACAGTCAGCTTTATAAACAAGCAGGTAACAGTGTAACGGTTCCTGTAATTGCTGCTATCGCTAGACAGTTAAAATAACCAAAAATATTTTATAGGAGAAATCAAATGAAAATTATTACATTTGCCGCTATCAAGGGCGGTGTTGGAAAAACCACTCTAACATTTAACTATGCTGAATGGCTAGCTAAGAAAGGTCAGAAAGTGCTCCTGATCGATCTAGATCATCAGTGCAATTTAACTCAATGTTACAATATCTACGAAAGCACGAATACCATTGCGAATGCTTTCAAAGGAGGTGACGTGGATATTAAGCAGGTCAAAGAAAATATCAGCCTTATTCCTGGTTCTGTTCAACTGGACACCGTGGAGCGGGATTTGGAGAACAGCGACAAGAAAAATATGCTTCTCTATCTCTGGTTAGAAGATAACTATGAGAAGAAAGAGCTGGAACAGTTTGATTATATTTTGATTGACTGTAGGCCGGACTTTGCAACCGCAACTAAAAATGCAGTTGCTGTTAGCCATGCCATTGTCAGTCCGCTAACTCCGTCTGAGTTTGGCTACAATGCCAAATTTAACCTTTCTAGTCGTCTAGAGGCTTTCCGAAAGGATGTGATTGATTATCGTACTAGAGAGTCTTATATAACGGCTGAACTGTATTTTCTGGCTAATATGATTCGTCCAAACTATGGATCTTCCAGAGAGCTGTTAGAAGCTTTAGGGCTGGAGGCTAAAGAAAAGGGAACTGATAACCTTTTGGGAATTATTCCAGCAAAAGAGTTGTTCAATCATTCAACAATTGATAAAGTCTCTATTGCGGATATGAAAGAAAATCCTGAACTCTATAAAAAACATAAGAAATTCTTTGACGAGTTAGAGCAGACTTTCTCAAAAATTTATGATACAATATAATTATATTTATAAGTATAAATACAAACACAATTATAAATATAATTAATAAAGGAGAAATAGATGGCATTTGAACGTAAAGAAAAGGAAATCTCGCAGCTAATTGAGAAAACTACTCAGCCAACTCCTCAGCCGGTTTTCGCTCCTGATATGAGTAATTTTGAACGGAAGAAGCAATATCAGTTCACCTTAAAGCCAAGCAATAGAGAGAAATTGGATCAGCTTTCTAAAGCTGCAGGGGCTCGGTCAGCATCCGACTATTTAGATAAGCTAATAGAAAGCTTGAGCTGATTTATATTTATAATTATGTTTATAGTCATAAATATAAACATAATTATAATTACCATCCCGACTGGATGGTCTTTTTTGTCATTTCCGGGATAAAAAATGACATTTCAGAGGAGCGCTGCTGCAAATTATTTAGTACATGTTAAACTTTTATTATCACTTGAAGGAGGAAAGAGATGCTGAGAAAATTGAAAAGCTGGCATAAAAAATATTTTGGAGTTGGTGGCACCTTTTATCGTAAAATAGCCCACTTTGAAAGCTGGCTATATGATGCGATTGTTTCCAAACTATTCTAAAGTTTGTGTTATACTGGTTGTGAGGTGGTAACCCTAACAACTATCTCATGCCTGGCCTGTTGGTCAGGCTCTTTTTTTATCATGGACTTGAAAATTTTACCAAAAAACAATAATATAATACCTAAGTTTTAGAAAGGGGTTAGCTTATGGGTGTGACTGTCCTAGATGAAAGAAAATTTTTAGAAGATTTGAGAAAGCAGAATGAAGAAGCCTTCCTGAAGGCTGTAACTCGATATGATGATCAGGTAGCCCCGTCTATGCGTGCCAGGGGCTACAAATTGAAAAATAGATCAGCCCGTACAGTTGCTTTTATCTTTGGGGAAATTTGCTTTGAAAGAAACCGCTGGTATAAAAAAGGAACCTGCAAGGTGCCAGTGGATGAATGGCTTGGGTTAGAGAAACACAGCCGTTTCAGCATGGAGCTGATTTATCAAATTAACCAGATTTCAACGTGTACCACTTACCGCAAAACAGCAGATTTGATAGAGTTCATGACTGGTATCAATCTAACAAAAGACACTGTCCTGAAAGCTGTTAAGCGTGCTGCAGCGCTCAAGAAGGAGCAGGAAGAATATGACCTCTTGTCTCTTCCGGAAGCCATAGAGGAAAACAAAACAAGCCCTGAAAGGCTCTACATTGAAGGTGATGGAGTCTGGGTTAAAACACGATCTAAACAAGGAGAGGAAGCCAAATATAGCAATATCTCTCATTACGTCATCCATACAGGAAGCGAGCAGGTCGGCCAGTCCAAACGCAGGCAGTTAAAAAATAAAAAGAACGTGCTTTCTTTATCTGGTAGAAAAGCCAAAGAGCAGGTATTAGATTATGTGCATCAGACCTATAAAACAGGAAAGGGAACAACCCTGATTACTAACTCTGATGGCGGTCCGGGTTATGGAGGCAGAGTTTTCAAGGATTTTGCGGCCGCTTTTAAAGTTCAAAGACATGAGCATTTCTGGGATCCGTACCATTTGCAGCAAGAGATAGAAAAGAATTATAAAGCGCAGCCAGAAGAGCTAAAAGAACTCTTGAAACAAGCTATTTATCAGCATGACTTTGACCTTCTTCAAACAACCATTGACACGACAGAAAGTCTAATTGAAGACGAGGAAGAAACGGCTGCTTTTCAGGACTTTGCCAGAAGGCTGAAGCGTAATTTTAGTTATACAAAGCCTGCATCGCTTCGCAATCTCCCAAAGAAAGGAATTGGGGTGATGGAGTCACAGCACAGGCGCCTTACTTACAGAATGAAAAACCAGGGAATGATCTGGAGTTTAGAGGGGGCTGAGATTATGGCAAATATGATATTAGCTGCAGAAGAAGGAACCCTAAGAGAGCTGTTTTTTGGTGACTGGAGGCGAGCATCCAAAAAAGTTAAGGAACTGGACAAACTTTCAGGAGGAAAGATAAAAACACGATTAAATAGCTTGCAGCGTGTATATATGTTGGGGAAAGGGAAAAGAAAAATTGATAAAAATAGAAAGCCTTCTTTAAGAAGATAGGTACTTTTCTAAGTTCTTAAGAATTCTCTATGTAATTTTTCTAGGGATGAAATCCCTAGGGTTTATTTGACATGCCGTCATCATTTTTCTGTTGACACCACTTGAAATTAGTTGTATAATTATAGCAAATAAAACAAAAAAGAGGCAGGTGCGTCAACACCTACCTC
>CAUTND010000025.1:0-3276 GCA_963540355.1 uncultured bacterium | reverse complement strand
GCAGTATTATTGCGAAAACGAAGGCGTTTTACAATACGAGAGCTTTCTTTTTTTAATTTTTCTGGATTTCATACAAGAAAATCCAATTCAGTCATCTAAGCGAGATTCCGATAACCTTGAGTTTTTTAGAAAATCTTGCTAAACTGTAGCTACTAAGATAAAAACACAGTTCTGGTTGGTAGTCCAGACGCAAAAAATCCATTTTTTGTCAGTAACCTTCCTCCTTGGTTGTCCATTCTTAGGAATTTTTAAAGGAGGGGCTGTCATGGATAAGATTTCAATGACGCTGACAGTTTATTTTGAAGAGGGATTTTGGCACGGTCTTTTCGAGCAGGAACATGCTCAATCTTATAGAGTTTGCCGAGTCACCTTTGGTGCAGAGCCTAGTACGCAGGAATTGTTGGATTTTCTAAACCGTTATTATCATCGGTTGCAGTTTAGTCCTAGCATCAGGGTGAAGGAGAAGACTAAGTCGGTCAGTCCTAAACGCCTGCAGAGACAGGCTAAAAAGGAGCAGATGGCTTCACGTTCTTCAAAGTCTCAGGAAGCGCTGAAGCTGCAATTTGAAGAGCAAAAGAAAATCGCTCGAGTCAAGCGCAAGCAGCAGAAAGAACTGGCTAAGCAAAGGAAATTCGAACTCAAACAGCAAAAACGATTGGAAAAGCACAAGGGGCATTGAACCTGTTTTTCTCATTTCTATGGAAAGGTCTTCCGATGGGAGGCTTTTTTGTTTGTCAGGCAATCGATGAGTAACTTTAAAAGTGAATGAATTTCTCTGAGTCGTTTTATTTGACAGATGTAATAAAGATAGTTACAATATAATCGTAAAATAAAAAATTACAAGAGTAATTTGAAAAAGGAGAAGTTATGATTGAAATTACTTATTTGGATGCTGTCAAGCAAGAGCGGAAGATGACCTTTGAGTCCTATCAAGCTTTTGAACAGTCTCAGCAGGCCTGCTTGATTGGGGTTGCGGATTATTATCCAGTTCAGAAACTGACCTATAATGGGCACGATTTGGATTATCATGGGACTTATGGCGATGTATTCTTTTTCCTGATGAAGCAGGATTTGACAAAGTTTGATTAAAAGGAGAAAAATAATGGTAAAAGCAATTACAGATGCAACATTTGAGCAAGAAACAAAGGATGGCTTAGTTTTAGTTGATTTTTGGGCAACATGGTGTGGACCTTGTCGAATGCAAGGGCCAGTGCTAGATAGACTGTCAGAAGAACTTTCAGAAGATAAACTTAAAATTGTCAAAATAGATGTGGATGAAAATCCACTGACAGCTCGTTCCTTTGGAATTATGTCTATTCCAACACTTCTATTTAAAAAGGATGGCCAAGTGGTTAAACAAGTTGCAGGTGTTCATACTGCAGAACAAATCAAGGCTATCGTTGCTGAATTGAGTTAAAATCAATACACTCCCGTAAGTAAAATGGGAGTGTATTTTAATATTTAAAGAAAAAGCCCTGTTCCTCAAGATAAGGAGCAAGGCTCTTTTTATTTTCAATTATTCTTCTGTTCCAAGAAGGTTTTTGGCAACTACTGCTGCAAGAAGGCCACCAACAATTGGTGCTAAGATGAAGATCCAAACTTGTTGCAAGGCTACACCACCTACAAGAAGAGCTGGTGCCAAGCTACGAGCTGGGTTAACTGAAAGTCCAGTGATATTGAGACCAACCAAGATCATCACCACCAAGGTCAAGGCGATTACGAGACCAGCGATAGAGCTGTTCCCTTTGCTTGAAGAAGTTACAGTCATGATAACCAAGACAAACAAGAAGGTTGCAATGACTTCAAATAAGAAGCCACCAAAGACAGTCACACCATTCGCCAAGGCATTTTCACCTAGGCTAGCTGTTGACATACCTGAGTTAGCCAAGAGGAAGTATACTGTCGCTGAAGCAATAAAGGCCCCAAGAACTTGTGCAAGGATATAGTTGACAAGATCCTTAGATGACAAACGCTTGTTTGCAAACATAGCAATAGATACTGCAGGATTAAGGTGAGCTCCGGAAATCGTACCGATAGAGTAAGCAGCGGCAACGATTGACAAACCAAAGGCAAGGGCGATTCCAAGATGACCAAGGCCCTCTACGCCATTACCAAAAACAACCGCGCCTGTTCCTACAAACACAAGCATGAATGTACCGATTAATTCAGCAAAGAACTTTTTCATTTTTCATCTCCTTTTTCTAAAACTATGCACTAGTCTATCAAAAGAAGCAATCGGATTCAAGAAAAGTGACTTGAAATCTTTTTGAAAATCATAAAACGACCAGCTTATCCTTAGTATTGAAAAGATTGAATAGATTTTCTTAACTCATTTTGTAAAATGTTTCTCTGGTCAAGTTGGACATAAACTTCCAACAGACAGGATCTGAAGTTGGAAAATTTATAAAAATCGTCAGTCTCTTCTAACGGAAAATCAATAGATTTTATCCAAGAGGCTACTTGTTCTTGCTCTAACTTTCCTTGTAAAATGGGTTCATAAAGCACTCTCGCTAAACGCCAATCCTCATCATTTGTAAAACGAATCGAAATTCTTTTAAATAGTTGGTCAAGTATGTCAATTACTTCATGAACTCTGTTTTTAGGAAATTCTGGATGACAAACTACCTCTGTCAAGAGATCAGCACCATGCGCAAAAGCGTGAACCCAACCATACTGGCTTGAAAAGCCTGTCGTATCCTTTTCTTTTTTTAGGTAATACAAACCTTGATCTAGCATAATATTTCTTATATCAGCATTTAATACTCTATAAAAAAAAGATTGTTCGTTACCAACTGCAGACAAGATATTTGCATAAATAAGTGCCCTAAAAGAACGTTCAAGCGTTGGCAACCCTATCTTATCAATCCCTTTCTCTAGTCCTCCATCAGATAAAATTTCCTCCGCAATGAAATGGAATTGTTTCTCTGTAAATAGCTCTTCTTGAATCCCTCTAGCCAAGCTTATAAAAACGAGGTCATCGCGAATTTCTGGTGAGGGATCTCCCAAATGCTTCAGTAACCACTGGATTTCTTCTTGGATATAGCTTGGTCTTTCTTCTGTCACTTTTCTTTGTAATTCTTGATACATCCTTATCACCTCTACATTTCTAGTAACTTATCAAAAAGCCATCCGTAGATGACTTTCTTATTCTGTTTTCGATGGACGTTTTCCTGCAGCAATTGCATCAGCCTCTGTCATCTCAACAACGTTAGCTTTATTAGTATTTCACGGCATTCTATCCTTGTTATACCAATATACTTTCGCCTGCCCATTCTT
>CAUTND010000024.1:0-3557 GCA_963540355.1 uncultured bacterium | reverse complement strand
TGCTCCTCGAAAAAGAGTTCAGGACTGATGGATAAAATGGCAGTCTCGTCATGCTCTACATAAGCATTGTAGGCCGCATTTTGCTCCACGACTAGCCTGTTATAAATAGCCAAGCTATCCTCAGGATTGAGCTCCGCGCACAGCTGTACCGTGTAGTTGACCTGATAAGTATCGCCTTGGCGGATATGATGGTGAATAGTTTCGATGGCCTTTTCATACTCTTGCTCAGAAGTCAGCCCCTGCCAAGCCGCTGGCATTTCCACTTCCTCATAGGTCAGGGGAATGGCAGCCTGCTCAGCCTTATCGTGGATAGTAAAGTAGAGGAGGTATTCTTTCTGGAGCGGAGCTGAATGAACTTGGAACTTTTCCTCGAAGGCTGGAGCTGCTTCATAGCTGACATAGCCGACAGCATAGTATCCTTTCTCCTGCCAGCCCTCAATCTCTGTCAAAAGTTCCTTTACTTGGTCAAGACGACGAGTCTTTAGCTCCTTGATGGGATTCGTAAAAATCAGGCGTTGGCCCAACTGCTTAAAATCAATAATCGTTTTCTTGTGCATACTAAGAGTATTATAGCATATACAAGACTGTCCTAGAAAGTAGGATGTTATAATGTTATACGAGCCGTAATAGGTTATGGAATTTGACAAGAATAAACTTTTCTGTATATACTGTTTTTACACTGAAATAAGTCAAACGATATTCGGTTGAAGCTATATATTTGCTTATATAAATTTTAGGAAAAGAAGTGGCAATAAAGGTATGGAAAATTTACATTTTAAAGGACATTGGCGAGACTATCAAAAGCGTATTTTAGAAAGAAGTCGCGACTATATGGCGGATGGTCAGGTTCATATCAGTGCAGCTCCTGGATCTGGGAAAACGACTCTAGGGATTGAGTTTATTCGTCGCTTTGACAAGCCAGCTCTTATTCTGGTACCTACGATTACAATTCGTGAACAGTGGGCGGATAGAATCAAGACCGCCTTTTTAAGTCATGCATCAGAGGCAGAGAGATTAGTGTCTCAAGATTTGAAGACTCCTAAAATGATTACAATTGCTACATATCAAGCATTGCATAGTGCATTGACCCAGTATAAAGGGAAACTATCCAATCTGTCCGAAGAAGAAGGAGTTTTAACCGAGAACGTAGATTTTTCTCAATTTG
Source organism: uncultured bacterium (assembly GCA_963540355.1). GTDB lineage: Bacteria > Patescibacteriota > Gracilibacteria > Absconditabacterales > Absconditicoccaceae > HOT-345. The sequence goes on along the minus strand of CAUTND010000024.1, from coordinate 2,392 downwards.
ATTTAGTGAATAAATTGCAGGAAATTGGTTTGGGGACTCTTTGTTTAGATGAATGCCATCACTTACGCAATGAATGGTGGAAAAGTTTAGAGGAGTTTCGTGATAAGTATTCTCAATTAAACCTAATTGCGTTAACTGCTACACCGCCTTATGATTCCGAACCAGCTTTATGGGACCGCTATATTAGCTTGTGTGGAGAAATTGATGAAGAGATCACGATTCCAGAGTTGGTAAAGGAAGGAAGTATTTGCCCGCACCAAGATTTCGTTTATTTTTCCTATCCTGATAAGGAAGAAAAAGAGCAAATCAAACGTCTGGAGAGACAAAAGAGAGAACTCTTAAATCAAGTCTTGAATGATCAGAGATTTATAGAAGCGATGCAAAATCATAGAATTTTAACTGGGAATTTATCCACAGACGAACTCTTGGAACAACCTGCCCAGTTGTCTGCACTTTTGATTTTTCTCAAAAGCCGGAAGCTTCCTTATCCAGCTCAATTAAAAAAACTTTTAGGAGCTAGACGGTTGCCTGCACTAGATCTCCATTGGCTGGAAATTCTATTACAGGGATTTCTGTATCAGGTTCCTGATTGGTATAGGGTTGATGATGCTTATCGGAAGGAATTGAAGAGTCAGTTCAAAGCAGCAGGTTTGATTGAAAAGAGGCAAGTAACTCTTGTCCAAACAGGGCAGATTGAAAAAATTATAACTCAATCTTTGGGAAAGCTAAGCAGCATTCAGTCCATTTTTCAGTCAGAATATCAAGTCTTGGGAGAGAATTTACATCAGCTAATTTTGACAGACTATATTCGAAAAGATTTTGCTAAGTTTTTGGGGGATACTACGGCACCTATCCGTCAGCTGGGAGTTCTTCCTTTTTTTGAAACGATTCGCAGGCAAATTGAAAGAGAGAATCTTTCGGCAAAAGTGTCCGTTGTTTGCGGCAGTTTGGTAGTTGTTCCTTCGATAGCTAGGGAATATTTGCGCCAGTCCTTAAAGGAAGCTCAAGTAGAATTTTATCCGATTGGTCAATTGGATGAGTCAGAGTATGTAGAAGTGCGAGTTAGTAGAAGACAATCACTACTCGTAGCAGCTGTAACAGAGCTTTTTAATCAAGGAATTATTCAGGTGCTGATAGGAACTAATTCACTTTTAGGGGAAGGATGGGATGCTCCTTCTGTCAATTCGCTGATTCTAGCTAGTTTTGTTGGTAGCTTTATGCTTAGTAATCAAATGAGAGGCAGAGCAATTCGGACTTGGATAAAAAATCCAGAAAAGACTAGTAACATTTGGCATTTAGCTTCTATCAATCCTTATAAAATTAACAATCCGTTCAAACAGGAATCTCAGGATATCCAGATAGATTTAGGAGAGAATAGCCGTGATCTTTCCTTGCTTAAGAGACGAATGGAGCATTTTTTGGGTCTGAGCTATGATGGGAAAACCATTGAAAATGGCCTTCAACGTCTGAATTTTTTAGAAGCTCCTTATAGCCAAAAACGGATTGAGAAAAGCAATCATGACAGTCTTCAGCTATCGCAGAAAAGAAAAGAGCTGTTTCAGGGCTGGCAAGAAGCCTTGGTAATTCATGAAGCTCCAGAAATAGTGGATAATACTATAGTCGATACTTCTTTTGTTCCTAACCTCTTTTTTGTAGATGTCTTAAAAATAATTCGATTGGCCGGCTTGTTGGGAGCAATCCAAACTATAGCAGTACTTATAAGCAAAAAAGCTTTTCTTAATATATGGTTTGTGCTCGCCTGGTTAGTATTCTTTCTATATTATTTGCTCCGTTTTCTCCTATATCAGAGTCCCTATAGAAATCTGGGGAAAATAGGTCAAGGGATCCGTCAGGCTTTGCTGGAGCAGGGAACACTCTCATCAGAAGAGAGTAAGATTGTAAGTTCTTTTATTGGAAAAGATCGTTTTGTAGCTACTATTTTCCTAAAAGGGGGCACTTTACGAGATAAAGAAATATTTTCTCGTAGTATGAAAGAATTCTTTGAGCCTATCTCAAACCAGCGATACATCTTAAAATCAAGATATAACTTTAGAGATCAGACTGCTTATTTTGCTATACCTAAGCTATTTGCATCCCGTAAGCAAGATGCACAGCAGTTTCTTAAAGCATTAGAGAAGAATTTTGCTCCTTATGAATTGATATATACCCGCAGTCAGGAGGGGAGAAAAGAACTTTTAAGAGCTCGTTTATTGGCTTTGGCTAACAAAGAGGATCGTATTTGGACTAAGAAAAAAGTTGAATCTCCTCTAAAATAGAAATCTTTCTCCTTGCTGTCCTTTCTAGCTTGTGCTTAGAAAATTATGATAAAATAAGGAAATGACAAAAAATTAAAAGGAAACTTTATGAAAAAAATAAATGAATCTTATAAACT
>CAUTND010000023.1:0-3577 GCA_963540355.1 uncultured bacterium | reverse complement strand
CTTGCAGGAAAAGAATGGACTCTTTAATATCGGTGGTTTGATTCTGATTTCTCTTATCTTCTTTGTCATTTCTTTGAAACTATGGGACAAGGGCTTAGACGCCTACGAAAGTGCAGGATCGTAAGATGAAGACTATCAAAGCCTTGTCTCAGGACGGGCTTTTTTAATCATGACGAAAATTTCTTGACATCTATTCTCAGAGTGCTATACTAAAAGGGTAATCGCCGATTTAGCTCAGTTGGTAGAGCAACGCACTCGTAACGCGTAGGTCACAGGTTCGATCCCTGCAATCGGCATAAATAACATAAGAGAAATTCTGTTAGGTGTTTTTTTGCTTCTTGTCAACTTTAGCGGGTGGCAAGAGATTAGCAGAGAGAGAACTTTATTGGTTTTCTCTTTTTTTTATTGTCAAAGGATGTTATACTATTTTTGATAGATTGGAGGATATTTATGAGTTTAATAAAATCAGATGCTATCTCAGCCTCAGACGCAATCAATGAATTAGTATCAGTCGATACGAGTAACGTAAAGAATCAACAAGTTGAATTTTCTTATACGGAAGGAATTTCGGGGATGGAAAGTGGAAAGCAGGTAACGAATTCTGTCCTGCAAGCAATCAGTGATTTTAGCCAAGCTGTTCTTATACAGGCTAACAAGTTTCCCCAAATTGCTGCTGTAATTGAGAAGAGGGATATAGAGGAATCGCAAAGATGGAACCATTAAATAAAAAAATAGATAAGAGCGAAAAAGAACGCTCTGCTTTGACTCGAAAAATTATAGAACTTGAAGAAAAGGAGGATGATTTTAAATTATTGCAGAAGCATCATGAAGAAAGAGTACACTATCTGGCTGAACAATTTGTAAAATTATCTTATGATGTTGATTCTTTACTGACATACTCGGATATGTCTGAATCATACAGGATGAAGGAGTTTGAAAATAATCAAGCACTTCGCCGTCAAATGTCAGAATTTGTCCAAATTCATTTTGATGATATAGAAAAATTGAGGCTTACGATTCGTCGTAAAGCGGAAGAAAAGCGAGAAAAATTAATAGCAGAGAGGAATCAACTACCATGGGAGTAAAATATAGTTCTACAGAATCTAGCGAATTAATTGAAGCGCTTACAAACAATATAAATGTTGCAAACGAAATTAGTGATAGATTATCTAGTGGATGTGATCATTTGATTGCATCTTTAGATTCAGGTGAACTGCAGGGAGCAGCATACACTGCTGGTAAGGGACTTTTTACTGATATCATAATTCCTTCAATCAAAAAAATCCAGGAAGCAGTGGATGATATTCAGATAGAGTTAAACTCATATAAAACTGCTAACGAATCTGTATCTCAATATGGAAATCTTGATTTAGAAGAATTAAAAGCTATAAAAAAACAAAAAGAAGAAATGCTAAAGGTTGTTAACGATCAAATTTCTGAGCATGAGAGTTTTTTTAATAAATTAAAAGATACTTTTAATTACGATGCCCATCGTGAGACTTCTCGTCACTTGAATGAATCAAAAAATAATCTAGAGTCAGAGATTCAGAGTGTGGCAAAGAAAATTGATGCGTTGGAATTGTTTGTATCACAGGTAGCATCATTTTTCTCTGATAGTTTAACTGTTTTAAAACTTGCTATTCAAGGAGCAAGTCAGTTAAGTCAAGTGATTGTTGATGCTAACGGAAATTACTATACAGATGGCCTAGATATGTCTTGGTTGAAGAAAATGAATGCTCAAAAAATAGTTAATGAATCACCAATTTTACAAGATCTATCCCCAGAAGATGCAATGTTTGCTCAAAATCTGATGAAGCAGTATGGATTTAACGAGCAGACGGCAAGGGAAATCATAAAAGTCAGAGACGGTATTGACAAAAAATTTCCAGATAAGTCTCAGAATGAAAAAGATTATATACTTCTTAGGATTATCGGAAGCGTTTCCTATACTGGAGTCAAGTGGGATGAAACTGCAGGACACTTAGGGGATTATTTTTATAAAAAGAAATCGTTAGCCAAAAAGGACATTTATGTTAACAAAAGCTTTGACGAAATTATGGACGAACTAGGATTAAATGTAGATGAGTCAAAACATCTATACTCGATGTTATACTTTCAGCATGCTATATCTGGTACTTCGGAACCGATTGGAACTTATAGTGAAGATGATCTAAAAGAATATGGAGAGAGAGTAAAAAAACGCTATGAAGAAGAAGGAAGAGAGATTTCAGCCAAAGAAGTACAAGAAACAGCAAAAAGTATGTATCGCAAAGCTGACTTTACTCATCAGTCAATTACAATGGCCACACATCTAAATACTAAATGGCTTGTTTTAGCTGATATTTATGGTGGAAGAGAAAACGTTAAAGACTTATCGGGATGGGAAGGTGATACAACCAGAAATGCGACTGATATGCAGCCAAGTATTGGAACGGATGATTATCTTGCAGACTTAGATTCTGTTAATATTGTAAAACGTATGACTTCGAATACTCAATCTTATACGGAAGCGATGAATGGTTACATGAGTGATCTGCAAAGCTCTCAAAAGTTGCGTGAGAAAGAGTTCAAACAAAATGTTGACTTGGAGGAAGTTAAATCAACTATTTTTGCTAGTCTAGTACCAGATAGTGTCTCTGGAAAAATAATTTCATATAATAGTGATATAGTTATTTACGAGAAACCTTCAGAAGAACAATCGATGAATTATCTGAAAGAACATTATAATTCATCATATCAGTTCATTGAAAGTTTGGAAAAAGAAGAAATGCAATACGAAAGAGGTAACTAATGAATCGGAAACTTAAATTATTCCTCTTACTAACTCCCTTTCTGCTCTTTGCCTTTTATTGTTTGGGGATTTATCTGAGTTTGAAAAATCCCATGGAAGAAATTAACTACTCTGAAAATGGTGGGTGGATGCGCTATGTGATGTTTAAGCCGTATACAGAAACGATAGGAAACGATGGTATCTGGAAGGAAGATGAAGAATTTCAGACTTTTCCCTATTCTGATAAAATCGTTGGTGGAAAGGAGCATCTAGCCGTAACTATGTTTAGAGGCACTGCAGATTGGTTCTATATGTACAAATACAAATTAGATGGAAATACATCGGTTAATCTTATATTTGAATATAAGGCCTCTAAAAAGATTTTTTACCAAACCGACCTCTATCTGACAATCAATGAGACAAGCTACAAGGGCCAGCAACTCCTTGAGAAACTTTCTACCTACGGCAAAGACCGCACTTGGCTTCGAAACCAAAGCAAGAAAGTTGTCGAACAATATATTTTTAGTACTTGGTTTAAGAATGGAAGTTCCCGTTATTCCTTAAAGAACCTAGGTGATATGAAAATCGAGTACAATAAATTGATAGATGAATAGTAAAGAAGTTATGAAAAGACATCTAAAAATTACTCTCTTCCTAATTCCTATCCTACCTTTTGCCCTTTATTGGTTGGGGATTTACTGGAGTTTGAAAAATCCAATAGAGGAGATCAATTACGCTGAAAATGGTGGGCTGATGCGCTATGTGATGTTTAAGCCGTATACAGAAACGATAGGAAACGATGGTATC
>CAUTND010000022.1:0-3786 GCA_963540355.1 uncultured bacterium | reverse complement strand
TCCATTGAAAATCAAATTGCTCTTTGTGAAAGTTATATAAAGAAAAATGATGGTCATAATTTGGTTGGAATATATAAAGACATCGCAAAGACAGGGACAGAATTTGAAAGACCTGACTTTGAAAAACTTATGGGAGAAGTAAGGACGGGAAAAGTCAACTGCATTATTGTAAAAGACCTATCCCGCTTCGGAAGAAATTATACAGAGCTTGGAAACTTCATTGAAAAGATATTTCCGTTTCTTGGAGTAAGATTTATTGCGGTTAATGACAATCTGGATACCTTTCACATGGAAGATCCCAATAAATCTCTTGAGGTAATCTTGAAGAATATTGTAAATGAAACTTATGCAAAAGACATTTCAAAGAAAATATCAACTTCCCATCAGATTAGAATTAAGCAGGGTGGATTTATTTGTGGTGCAGCTCCTTATGGCTATACAGCAAGAAAAGATGAAGATGGAGTAAGACGGTTATATGTTGATGAAAATACAGCTTCCATCGTAAAAGAAATCTTTGATGCGTATTTGAAGGGATTTAGTACACTTGATATTTCAAAGTTACTGCTTGAAAAGAAAGTATATATAGCAACTGATTATAGGAAGTTTGGAAAAGCTAAAGCTGATGAAAATGAACTTATAAGAGCTTGGATGCCGACAACAATATTACAAGTGCTTAAAAATCGTGTATATACAGGAACACTCATTCAAGGCAGAAATCAAAAGCATTTATTTGAAGGTAAAAAGAGAGAAAGGCTTGACGAAGAACATTGGACAATAACAGAAGATGCCCATGAAGCAATTATCTCGCTTGATACATTTGAAAAGGTACAGGAGAAAATTTCCTCAAAATTTAATTCCATTAAAAATAGCAGAAAAGAAAATAAGAATGCTAAGGATGATACAGTATTTAGAGGAAAACTCTATTGTGGGATTTGTAAGAGAAAAATGAGCGTACACAGGCAAAAAAGCGGTAATAAAACTGTATTTTATTTTAGCTGTAATCGGTTCAGAGAATTTACAACAGAAAAATGCGGAACATCTATTACAGAGGCTACTCTTGAAAAAACTGTTAAAGCAGCCTTTGATGCTATTCTTTTAAATAACAGTAAAAGTTATAAGGCTTATCTGAATGCTTATGATAATCTTAAAATAGAGATGGATAAGAAAAAGGAAAAAGAAATAACTGAAATTGAAAGAAAAATTTTAGGCTTTAGCAGACTTCAAAGTGAGTATTATGAAAAATATGTTTTGGGCAAGTGGAGTAAAGAAGATTTTGAAAGGGAAAAAGGACTTCTGGGTAAAAAGAAAGCAGAACTCGAAAGCCTAAAAGAAAGACAAGTTGCTATCTTTGAAAAAGAAGTATTTGAACTTGAAGAAAGGCATAAGTACCTTACAGCACTTTTTAAAGGTAAAACAAAGAAATGGGATAAAGACTTTGTAGATAGCATCATTGATAAGATCTTTATAGGGAAAGATAACACAATAGAAATCAAATTTAATTTTGAAGAAACTCCTGTGATTACTGAAAAACTCGGTAGAAAGACAAGGAGGAGCTGATATGAATACAGTAGATTTTTATTTAAGACTTTCCTTAGAAGATGACGACTTAAAAGACGAAAGTAACAGCATTACTTCCCAAAGAGAAATCTTAAAAGACTATATCGGTTCAAAAGAAGAATTTACTGGAGTGAAGATAAGAGAACATATTGATGATGGCTATACCGGAACAAATTTTAATCGTCCTGCATTTCAAAAGATGATAGGTCTTGTGAAGAAAAATGAGATAAGAACTATTCTTGTAAAGGATTTATCACGATTTGCAAGAGATTATATTGAATCCGGAGCATATATTGAGCAGATATTCCCTTTTATGCAGGTTCGTTTCATCTCTGTGAATGACAATTATGACAGTAATAACAATGAGAATGGAATCAGCAGTTTAGAAATTCCTTTTAAGAATCTTGTCTACGACTACTATTCCAAGGACATTTCACAAAAAATCAGTTCATCAGTAAGAGTAAGACAGGATAGAGGGTATTATTTCGGTTCAAAAGCACCGTATGGATATGTAAAAGATGAAAAAGACCATCATCAGCTACTTGTCGATGAAAGAGTGAGAAACATCATTGAAGAAGTCTTTGAAAGATACCTTAGTGGTGAAAGTATGCTTTCCATTTCTAAAGATTTTAATCATAGAGGTGTTCTGACGCCGGCAAAACATATAGGGCTTAAAAGAGGAAGTGGAGTATGGACAGGACAGATTATTAGATATGTTTTAACACAAAGAGTTTATACAGGAGCTGTTGTTGGTGGAAAGACAAGGGTACAGGAAGTTGGTTCTGATAATAGAAAATGGGTTGATAGCAAAGACTGGATAATTAGAGAAGAGATGCACGAAGCTATTATCTCTAAAGAAGATTTTGGTAAGGTTCAGGATATGCTAAACAGCAATGCAAAACTAATCAGTAGAGAGCGTAAGAATTTTCATATACTTCAGGATAAGGTCTATTGTGGTAAGTGTCATCATAAAATGACTTATACAGTTAATTATGGGAAAACAGATGGGTATTGTTGTCCATATAGATATATAGCAATGGATTATGGTTGCTTGAAAGGGAAGATAAAAGCAGAAACATTGGAAGATATTGTTTCAAAAGAGATTAAACTTTATACAGAGAGCTTTCTTGAAAAAGAGCAGACAAGAAAGATTGAGTATAAAGTTATGGAAAGCATTTGTGAAAGCCTGCTTGACAGGAAGAAAAGACTGGAAGCGGAAAAGCAAAAGATTCAGGTTTCCAAAATGCAGCTTTATGAAAAGCATAAACAGGACGAAATAGATAAGGAAGCATATTTATCAAAGAAAGAAGATTTGACCGAAAAACTTAAAAATACAGAACAGGAAATAACCATCATTACGGACAAGATAAAAGAAAATACATCTTCAGGACATAACCTTAATGTTGATAAGCTAAGAGAAGCGGTTGCAAAAGGAGAGCTTGTTTTAGACTGGATCAACGAAGTCATAGACAGGATTTATGTTTATGATAAAGACAAGGTGGAGATTATTTGGAAATTTGAGAAAGGGAATGGAAAAGATGGATAAAAAAGACGAAATTATGCTTGTAAATCAGGAATCCCTTACAGAAAAAATTTATATCATAAGGGGACAGAAAGTAATGCTTGACTTTGAACTGGCAGAGATTTATGGGTATGAAACTAAAAATTTCAACAGGCAAGTCAAGAACAATATCGAGAAGTTTGAAGGCGAAGATTTTATGTTTAGGCTGACAACTCAAGAAGTTGAAGAACTTTCAAGGTGCAAAAATTTCACCTTGAACAGAGGCACAGGACGAGGTAGTAATATTAAGTACAATCCTTATGTCTTTACAGAGCAGGGAATCTATATGCTGATGACAGTTCTTAAAGGCGATCTTGCAGTAAGACAAAGTAGAGCCTTAATACGCACTTTCAAGCAGATGAAAGACTATATCGTAGAAAACCAAGGCTTGATTGGACAAAGAGAATTTTTACAGCTTTCCATGCAGATAACAAGTAATGTCGTAGAAATGCAGGATTTAAGACGGGATTTAATGAATGTGGAAGATAAGGTGGCAGGATTGGTGGACAATTTAGGTAGTGTTGTGCATAAATCCGAACTGTCCGAGTTAATTCTTGATCTTAGCAATCCTCAGCTAAAATATGGATTTTTGCTTTTAAATGGAGAGCCGATTGAAGCGAATCTTGCTTATAAGGACATTTACAGCATAGCAAAAAAGAGCATTTATA
>CAUTND010000021.1:0-3825 GCA_963540355.1 uncultured bacterium | reverse complement strand
ATTACCTTCCACCGCCAGCTCCGGTCAAAAAATTCCTTCTCATCGCAGCTAGATGGTATTGAAGGATTGGGACCAAAACGCAAGCAAAATCTCATGAAACACTTCAAATCTCTAACCAAGATTAAAGAAGCCAGTGTTGACGAGATCGTCGAAGTCGGCGTACCACAAGCAGTAGCCGAGGCAGTACGGGCGAAGTTACATCTAGCAGACCAGCAGAAAGCAACGCTACCTGAAGTAGCAGAGCCACAAGCAGAAATAGAATAAACAGATTTCTGATGAAGACAGTGTAAACAATCTTTGGTTATAGAATGGAGAAAAATTCAAGCAATGTGAAGTAAGCATTAGAATGCTTAGAATATTTGATAGCGAAATAATTTGACATTGAAATAATTTTATACTATAATATTCCTATTCTTTATTAATAGGAGACACTAATGAAAAAAATTGTTACAGCTAGTGTAGCGCTTTTATCGGTTATAACTTTAGCAGCATGTTCTGGAAAATCAACTTCAGAATCTTCTGAGAAAGATTCAAGTTCTGTAGAAAAAACTTCTACTTCAAAGAGTTCATCAAGTAGCTCTGAAACTTCATCAAAAACAGCTAGTTCAGATCTAAAAACTCCAGAAATTGTTCTTTTGACAGATGAAGAAATTGACAATGCTAAAACAATTGGCGATATGAAAGCCCTTTTTGGTAAGTTGATTGACAACTATAAGAAATACATTACTGAAATCGGTAATAAAGTTCCAGAAGCTGGGAAAGAAGCATACAATCAACAAGTAGAACCAGCAATTGAGTCTATGGAAACTTCAAGAGAAACCTTTAACAATACACTTTCAGCCGCTGGTCCGGATGATACAGTGGTTCCAGAACAAAGTCGTAACCTGTTTCTTCAACAGTTGAAGACAGGACGTGATGCTATGAAGCAGGCTATTGAAGGTGCTTATAAATCTCTTGCTCCGCTTATTTCTGGACAATAATATCTCAACAAAGTAGGTGATTGTCACCTGCTTTTTTTGTATTCAAAATTAATAGTTTTGAAGTATAGCGAGTGACACATAAGAAGTAGATGAACTATGATTACTGATCAGGAATAAAAAATCATATTTAGAAATAACTATACCGTTTCTAAAATGATTAATAAGTCCTAATAAGATAAACCATCCGGAGGATGGTTTTCACGTTTTTAGTCAGTTTTTGATATACTAGATTCAAACTAAACAGTCATTTACTTAAGGAGCAAGCATGAAACAAAGAATTGCCATTTTATCTGATATACACGGAAATACGACGGCCTTAGAAGCAGTCCTAGCTGATGCCAAAGAGCTAGGAGCAACCGAATACTGGCTTCTGGGTGATCTTTTTCTTCCTGGACCTTTTGGAAGGTCTGCCAATCACTGTAGCAGTCAGGGGAAATTGGGATGACTGTGTTTTAGAAGCTCTAGATGGTGTCTATGGATTGGAAGATCCTCAAGAAATACAACTTTTGCGCCTAACTCAGTATTTGATGGAGCGGCTTGATACTCGGCATATTGACTGGTTGAGAAGTTTGCCGCTTCTTGACAAGATTGAGGTGGATGGTTTGCGTTTTTCACTTAGTCATAACTTACCTGATAAAAACTATGGTGGAGCTTTACAGGTGACAAATGAGACTTCAAATTTTGATCATTTGCTGGATGAGGAAACGGATATAGCTGTTTACGGTCATGTTCACAAGCAGTTGCTTCGTTATGGAAGTCAAGGGCAACAAATCATCAATCCAGGTACGATTGGCATGCCCTATTTTGATTGGGAATCACTAAAAAACCACCGCGCCCAGTACGCCGTAATTGAAGTTGAAGATGGCGAATTGGTAAATATCCAATTTCGTAAGGTCGCTTATGACTACGAAGCGGAGTTAAAATCAGCCAAGGAAAAAGGACTTCCTTTTATTGAAATGTATGAAGAACTACGACGTGAAGATAACTATCCAGGACATAATAAGGAGCTGTTAACCTTCTTGATTAAGAAACATGGTTATATGGAGGAGGTCAAAGATTTCCTGCAGAAAATAAAAAATGAAAGTTAAAGAAAGATGACCTTAAATTTTGACAAACATAGAGATCATTTGGAACAAGATATTCGAGAAGAACTTCAGAGTATTTATACAGACAAATTCAAAATACTAGACATTAAAGAGAATATTCTGGGACCCTATTGTCCGATCTTTTTATTTGAGATAAAGCTTGAGGACTATCGGGATAGATTAGATATTTTAGTTGATGGTAGTGATCTGATACTAGAGTGGGGAGAGGAAAAATACGCGATTCAGTATAAGTATGATCGCGAAAGTCTAAAGGAAGGACTGGAAAGAATTAAGCTCTATCTAGATCAACCAGAATTGATTTTTTCTGAACCTCTAAGTACTATAAATGTCCAACTGAAGTCTAAAGGCATTGAAAGAATGATTGCTAATGTCTTCGAGGGGAAAACAAGAACCAACTGCTGGGAAAAATCTGACCAAAAGGATGGAGATTACAAAGCTCTTATTACGACTCTCTTCCCTCACTACCAGGCTTCTTTTACCCTTGAGCTAACAGAACAACACTTTATCGTGAAAGACATTTTTCCTCTGAAGGCCGGCATAGAAAGTCAAGGTTTTCAGATTCATCAGCCGATTGATTTAACCTCCTCAAATATGGCTTCTTTCTTGAGTCAATTTAAGGAATTTATAGAAGCTGAGTTAGAAGATGGAGATAATGTAACTGACTCAATGCCTGTCTCCGAGCTCATTTTGACTGCCCCTCTTAGGCCTGATACGGTAGGGGCAAAGGTTTTGCAGGTACGGAGAATTATTAGCACAAGCTTCACAAAGGATGTTTCTTTTTTTGAAACGACCAAGATGATGGAGGATGGTAGTCTTTATGAGGTTGATTTTTTTGCAAAATCCAACTTTTATTCGGCAATCTTCTCTATTACTTTGATTGGCAGGCATTTTTATCTTCACGTGACTAGGCCAAATAAAGCAGACTTGAAAGATCATTGGGATTTATTTGGTTATCCCTATGAGTTAACTGAGGAAAATCTCAAAAAAGTGATAAAGGTGGCTGAGACATATTTTGCTAGTCATCTAAAAAAGGAACAAAAGCCTTCAAGTTCTAATAAGAGTAAATCTCAACTAATCCATCAAATTAAAGCCCAAGCAAGAAAAAAGAATGAGGTGCTCGCGAAAGAAAAAGCAGACAAGGAAGTTTATTTAGGACTACGAAAATTGTTGAAACTGCAAGTACTTATTTTCTTTATCTTGATGATTTTGGTATTTGTCGTAGAGGTGTATATGGCTGGAGCAGGCTATAAAGCTTTTAAAATGAGAATTCAGTTTAGTCGAGTATCTGTCCATAGTTTTTCGCTTCTTTTTCTTACCATGTATGGTTTTTTGACACTTTATATCACTGGGCTGAAGATCAATGGATTTTTGAAGCAGTATCCTCGTTGGAAAGGTCTTCCGACCAAGGGAAGTAGTCTTCCTAAAAAGGAGACAGGTTTGACATTCTTGGTGCTTTTTCTTGTTCTTTTTCTAGGTGCCATTGAATTGACCCTTCGCAAACCTGAACCAAAAGTGGAGATACCTAAGATAGATCAAAATTTAAACAAGGTTTTTGAGCAAGAAAGAAGCTCTAGTTACAGTGATTTAATAAAGGGCTTGAGAGATTCAAGTAGCCAGAATGGAGAAAACGAAACCTCTACTACAGAATAATCTTATTAAGTAGTAAGGGCTGATAGTTCTATCTTATAGAGAATGAAAAACCTCTGCAAACTCTTACAAAATATGATAAAATGAAGCTA
>CAUTND010000020.1:0-3837 GCA_963540355.1 uncultured bacterium | reverse complement strand
TATATGGAGAAATCAAGCCTAGTCAAGGTCGGATTCGCTACCATGGACAAGAGCTGAATTCGGATGAAATCTATCAGGCAGGGGCCTACATTCTCCAGTCCAGTCATGTCTTTGATGGTTTGACTCTAGAGGAAAATATCGCGCTGGGGCAAGAACTGGATTCTGTAAGGATGGAAGAAATCCTACAGCAAACTGGTTTGAAATCTCTTAAAGGCAAAACACCCAGCAATCAAACTCTGTCAGGCGGTGAGAAGCAGCGGCTAGAAATTGCCCGTGCTCTCTATCACAATCGCCAATTTATCCTGGCTGATGAGGTTAAGGCCAATCTGGACCTTAAAAACCAAGAGAAAATCAGCCACCTTCTCTTCTCTCTCCCACAAGCAGTCGTAGAAGTGATTCATCACTATAGCGAAGAGGACTTGAAGCGCTATGATAAGGTGATAAAACTGGAGAGAAGTAGATTTGTGGTTGAAAATAGGTAGATGTATATTATTGTAATCTGAGAAAAATAGAAATTAACACAAACCTTGTTATAGGTCTTTTGCATACGCATATTAGTGATTTTGGTTCGAGCCTATGTTTATTTGTAAAAAGCTATAAAAAATGTTATTTTTCTAAGATACACACTGGAAAAATTAACCGATGTTGTTGGAGTACTATTTGAACAATCATTTGTATTTTCGGATAGGATCAGGTATAAATAAATAATAAATAGGGAGTAAATAGTATGGATACTGTCGATTTGATTATTGATTCGTCAATAAAATTTTTCAATGATTTAAAAGCTGACAAACATGGTCGATATCGTTCGTGGGAGCACTGTTATTCACATTTTATAAATGCTCGAAAGAATAATAATGTAAATGTTGATTATTTAAGTTTACAACTTGCGTTTTATTTAGCAAGCTGGGGGATGTATCGAGGTTCATCGTTTTTACTGCAAAAGGATTATAGAGTTCATATACCAGTAGTGAAAGAATTGTTAAGAAAAAAATATAATCCTTTAGCTGGGATAGAATGTACAGATTTTAGAGAGATACATAATCAAAAATTGCTACTGGAGATTAATGCATTTTTAAATGAATATTACGATAAGATTAGACGCGAAGTCAAAGGGATAGAACTAAAAAACAAATTATCAGATACACTCATTACAAAAATTCTCATGGGCACACTTGGGTGTGTACCTGCATATGATAGATACTTTATTGATGGTATAAAAAAGCAGAAAATTGCAACGGGAAATTATAATATTAAATCCATTTTGCAGCTTGTAGAATTCTATGAAAAACATAGTGAAGAGCTAGAATCTGCCAGAAAAAAAATGAAGGTGGCAGATATGCTCTACCCGCAGATGAAAATACTTGATATGGGATTTTGGCAGGTAGGGTTTGACTTTGATAGAAATAAGTAACACTAGAATTGAATTTATTAAACAACAATAATCTTGAAACTTATCTGGTTGTTAGATTCAGTAAAAGTGGGCTAGATGACTTGATTTAGAAAAGTAAGGAATCTTTTTAAAAACTTGAATAACTAAAAAGCCTTATCTCCAAGGCTTTTTAACTTGCACTTATAAGCTCTTATTCACAATCTCGTCAACAACTTGCAATCCTTTTTTTAAAATAGTATACTAGGGCTAGTCTATGGAATCGTTTGCATAAAATTGAAACGACTTTAAGAAAGAGAAATATTTAGGAGAAAAAGTATGGAATTAACAGCCATTTATCATAGACCGGAGTCGGAGTATGGCTATCTTTATAAAGAAGGTCAAGTGCATATCAGAATTAGGACTAAGAAAGAGGATATAGAGAAAATCCTTTTGCACTATGGCGATCCCTTTATCTTTCTTGAGGATGCTTATGAAGATATGAAAGAGATGGTCAAAGTGACCTCTGATGCCTTATTTGATTATTGGCAAGTAGCTGTCTCTGTTCGCTTTGCTAGGCTCCAGTATCTCTTTGAGCTTAAGGATAAAGAAGGTCAAAGCATCTTGTATGGAGATAAAGGTTTCACTGACAATAGTCCAGAAAACCTTCATCACGAGGGCAATGGTTTTAAACTCCCTTATATTCACGAAATTGATGGTTGCCAGGTTCCTGAATGGGTTTCAAAAACGGTCTGGTATCAGATTTTTCCAGAACGATTTGCCAATGGAAATCCTGACCTTTCTCCAGAGGGAGCGTTATCTTGGAATGCTGCTATCAGTCCTAAGACTACGGATTTCTTTGGTGGAGATTTACAGGGGATTATTGATCATCTGGATTATTTGCAAGACTTAGGGATTACAGGGCTTTACCTCTGTCCCATCTTTGAATCTCCAAGCAATCACAAGTACAATACGACAGATTACTTTGAAATTGATCGACACTTTGGGGACAAGGAGACTTTCCGTCAACTGGTGGAGCAAGCTCATCAGCGTGGCATGAAGGTTATGCTGGATGCGGTTTTCAATCATATGGGCGATCAATCCGCTCAATGGCAGGATGTTCTCAAGTATGGTGAAAAGTCAGCTTACAAAGACTGGTTCCACATTCAAAAGTTCCCAGTGACGAATGACAAGCTTATGAATCCCAAAGAACTCCCTTATCATACCTTTGCCTTTGCCAGCTATATGCCTAAGTTAAACACGGCAAATCCTGAGGTGAAAGACTATCTCTTAAGCGTTGCGACCTATTGGATTGAACATTTTGATATTGATGCTTGGAGATTGGACGTGGCCAATGAGGTTGATCATCAATTCTGGCGAGATTTTCGTAAGGCTGTTTTGGCCCAAAAGCCTGACCTTTATATTCTTGGAGAGGTTTGGCATACCTCTCAGCCTTGGCTAAATGGTGATGAGTTTCACGCGGTCATGAACTATCCTCTATCGGATAGTATCAAGGACTACTTTTTGAGCAGGAGCAAGAAGACCAGTCAATTTATAGCTGAGATTAACTGCCAGTCCATGTACTACAAGCAGCAGATTTCTGAGGTCATGTTTAATCTCTTGGATTCGCATGATACGGAGCGCATCTTGACGACAGCTCAAGGAGATATCCAACTTGTCAAATCCGCACTCGCCTTTCTCTTTTTACAAAGAGGGACGCCTTGTATCTATTATGGGACCGAGCTAGAATTGGGCGGAGGTATGGACCCGGATTGTAGACGGGTCATGCCTTGGGACCGGGTTTCCAATAACAATGATATGCTCAATTTTATGAAGAACTTGATTCAGCTTCGCAAAGATGTTGCGGGCATTATTCAGTATGGGAAATTTACCATAGAAGAAATCAAGCCTAATGTGCTGGCTTTAGAATGGCAACATGATCATCAAGCAATCAGAGCCATTTTTAATCAGTCGAATGAGAATTATCTTTTAGACAGAGATTCAGCTGATTTGGTGAGTCATTGCCAAACTGATGACCAGCAAGTGCTCATCTTACCAAAGGGATTTGTAGTTTACTCTAGACTCTAATCGTAGCAGTAAATGTCTTTCTTTCCTTCTTTCTGATATAATATTATCAAATTTTGTTTTAACAAGATGGAAATTATCCTGCTTCAGGTCATTCCTTTTTGATGATTTTTGTAAGGTATTTCTTTATAAGCAGAGAAAATATGCAAGGAGTGCAATCTTATGCCTAGACCGAAAACTAAAAAAGATTTGCTGTTAGCTGCTAAAGTAAACTATGAGAAACTACAAACTCTCATTTCCAAATTGTCTGATGAAGAACTAAATACGCCCTTTGATTTTTCTCGGGATGAAAAGAAGAAGGAGGCCCATTGGAGACGAGATAAAAATCTAAGAGATGTTTTGATTCACCTCTATGAATGGCATCAGCTCTTGTTGAATTGGGT
>CAUTND010000019.1:0-4090 GCA_963540355.1 uncultured bacterium | reverse complement strand
TAAGCCAAAAGAATCAAGAAATATGGTTCTTTCGTCCGAAGCTTATTTTCTATTAAAGAATTTTTTATTTCATTTTGTTTGTGATATAGTGCAAGAAGAAATGCAAAGCCTTTCACATAAAAATCCTATTTATATGGCATCTGGAGTATAGGAAACACTGATTAAATGCTTCGCCCAGTAGCTACTGCTTGCAGTAGCCTAGCTTCAATTCATGCGGTTCCTTAACTTTGTTACAGCTTTCTAGCAAGCTTTTAGAAATGATGTAAATTTTTAGAAGTTGTAACATATATTCTTTTTTGAAGATTTATGTTATCATGACACGTTATGTCAATTTATGAGGAAAATTAGTGTTTCTTAAAAGCCTTGAAATATTTGGATTTAAATCTTTTCCTGACCGTGTAAAAGTTGAATTTGCAGAAGGAATTACTGCTCTTTTAGGTCCTAATGGTTGTGGAAAGAGCAATGTTATAGACGCAATTAAATGGACTTTAGGTGAGGCTTCCTCTAAAGCTTTGAGAGCTGAGAAAATGGAAGATGTCATCTTTAATGGCACAGAAAATAGAAGGCAAATGAATGTTGCAGAAGTGTGTTTGACTATTGATAACGAAGCAGGCTTATTGAATTTTGATTCTTGTGAAATTGCAATAAAAAGAAGATTATATCGTTCAGGTGAAAGTGAGTATTTTATTAATAATCAACCTGTAAGACTAAAAGACATTAAAGAAATGTTTTGGGACACAGGAGTTGGTAAAGTCGCATACTCTGTGATGGAACAAGGAAAGATTGATCAAATTCTTTCTAGTAAGCCAGAAGAACGAAAATATTTATTTGAAGAAGCAGCAGGAATAACTAAGTTTAAAATAAAAAGACTAGAGGCAGAAAGAAGACTTGAAAAAACCGAGCAGAACATGAAAATGCTTCATGCTTCTATGAGTGAAGTTAAAAAACAATATGATACACTCAAGGTGCAGGCAGAAAAAGCTTCAAAATATAAGGAAGTAAAAGATGCTCTGTTTGAGACTGAAATTGATATTCAACTTTTAAGATTGAAGTCTTGTGTTGATGATATTGCTTTAAAAAAGAATGATGAAAACACAATAAAAGAAGAAGCTAGCAATATTCAAAAAGAGATTCAAGCATTGGATTCAAATCTAACTGAAAACTCAAGTGAAGTGGCTTCAATGCAAGAAGAGTTTTCTACTAGGCAAAAAGAGTTGTTAAAGCTAGACATTGAAAGGCGAGAAAAAGAAA
The DNA here is from genome assembly GCA_963540355.1 of uncultured bacterium. Lineage (GTDB taxonomy): Bacteria > Patescibacteriota > Gracilibacteria > Absconditabacterales > Absconditicoccaceae > HOT-345. The sequence continues at coordinate 2,839 of CAUTND010000019.1, read as the reverse complement.
ACCAATTGCAATTATATACCAAAATGGATACCCAATTGTCAGAAAAACTAAATCTTACAATAGCTCGCATTACTTCTTGTAATGAGAGACTTAGTGAGACTCAAGAAGAAATTGATGAGATGAAAGGGGCTGTTATTTCTCTAGGTAAAAAGTATAGCGACATAGAAGAAAACATTGCAAAGATTGAAGAAAATATAAATCTTTCAGTGGATGAGCTAAACTCCAATAATGAAAAAATTAAGGCACATAGAGAAAATATAGTTAAGTTTGAAATAGATGCTTCTACATTTTCTTCATCATTAAAACAAATCACAGAAGATATTGTGAAAGAGCTTGATGAAAAATTAAAATTACAAGGTGTTTCAATAGAACAAAAAAACACTGAAGCAAAGAAACTTACATCTCTCATAGAAAAATTAAAAAGCCTATCACAAGATAGTCTTGCTTTGTTCAATAACTTGGATGAATCTTCTTCAAAAGAAAAAGTTAGGGAAGTTTTAGAAAAAGGCTTAATTAGTTTTAATGAAATTTGTAAGCTAGCTAGCCAAGTGCAAGAAGATTTTGAAAACTTTAAGGAGCATTCTGCATTATTTATTGATGATTTTCTCTCTCCTTCGGGCATTATCACAAAAAAACGACAAATTGATGATCAAATTACTAAAACAAGCAATTTGATAGAAGAGGCAAGGTTTGAAATAGAAAGAATAGAAAATGAAAATAATGCACTCCATCTCAAGATTGAAGAATCTAAAAAGAGTCTTGAAGCTTTACGCATAGAAAAAGAAAAAAGACGCATAGAGGTTCAAGGGGTGCAAAATCAGATTAAACTTCTTGAAAAACAAGAGCGAAGTGAGATAGAAAGACTAGAAGAACTTGAAAGTGAAAGGTCTTCTCATGAAATGAAACAACAGCAAAACACTGAAGAGAAGTTGGAACTTGAAGGAGAAATTAATTCTATAATCCATAAAGGTGAAGGGCTTGCAGATGAACTTTCGGATTTGCAAAAAGTGATAGAATCAAAGAATAGTTATCTTTTGGGAAATAGAAAAAAACTAGAAGAATATAACAGCAAAAAAATGGCAGTGTTGACTAAGCTTGAAAAGCTTCAGATGGACATTGTCTCTCTTGAATCTTATGTGAGAAATATTAAGGATACTTTTAGAGAAACACACTCTAGGCAGATTATGGAATTTGAAGAAAGAATGTATACCATAAAAGAAAATGCAAGTGTGCTAAGAGAAAAGTCTTCTAAGCTAAAAACCGAAATTAATAACATGGGGCATGTCAACTTCATGGCTATTGAAGAGTTTAAGGAAGTGAGTGAGCGTCATGAGTTTTTGACTACTCAGATTCAAGATCTTGAAAAAGCACAAAAAGATTTGGTGAGGATTACAGAAGAGATTAGAGCAGAATCAACTCAGTTGTTTGTGGACACGTACAACAAGATTAAGAAAAATTTTCATAATATGTTTAGGCGGCTTTTTGGTGGAGGGAGAGCAGAAGTGCGGCTTACAGACCCTAGTAATGTGCTTGATTCGGGAATTGATATTTTTGCACAGCCACCAGGCAAAAGGCTTGAAAATATTGGGTTACTTTCTGGTGGGGAAAAATCTATGACCGCAGTTTCTCTGCTTTTTGCGACATATATGGTAAAGCCTTCTCCGTTTTGTCTTTTGGACGAAATTGATGCAGCATTGGATGAGCAGAATGTGATGCGTTTTATCAATACATTGAAAGAATTTGCAAATGTGAGTCAGTATATTGTAATCACTCATAATAAAAAAACAGTTGTAGGTGCTAATGCTATGCTTGGAGTGACAATGGAAGAATCTGGAGTTTCAAAACTAATTGCAATAAAACTTGACACTAATTTTGAAGCAATAAAAAAAGAGAGTGCTATCGGGGGAACGGAATTTGTGGAAGAAGAAGTTGAAAAAGAAGAAGTTGTGATTCCTATGCGCCCACCTAAGAGAATAAAAGAAGATTGATAGGAGAGTCTACTATGAAGATAAAAGAGCTTTTTGAAAACTTATTTGAAAACAAAATGAACATTGTTGTGGGGTTGTTGGTTGTAGGCTTGTTTGTTTTTGGATTTCTTTTGATTGTGAGAGTGAAAGCGATTAAAAGTGCAAATGCCCAAGCCAAAGAGCCTGTTGTTGTGGATGCAAATATGCTATACCTTTTGGATGAGCCATTGCAAGTGCCACCTGTGCAGTTTTCACGAAAACAGAGAAAGCAATGGTCAATGAATGAAATTGAATGGTGGATTGAACCTTTTTCTAAAGAAGAGCTTGAAACTCTTAAAATGCAAAATAGAGCTATTATTGAAAAATTACTTGATAATGTTCCATAAGCACTTCTCTTTTAATTGTCTTGTAGAATTTACTTTTTTAAAGTGATTTGCAAAAAATGCCGAATTTGACCATTGAGTATGGTTTTTCTTTTTGTGTGGGGGAGGAGATATGAGTAAGGTTTTATTATTCTTATTGATTTTTGCATCTTTTTCGTGTGCAACATTAGATAGTAATGTAAAAGAAAATTCAAAGATAGAAAATAATGAGAAGGTTGAAGAGCCTAAAAAGGAATCTAGTGTTGAGGCGACAATTCCTGATAAGCCTATTGTTGTAGAAGATTCTCAAGAAATAGAAAAGTCAAAAGAAAGCGTAAATCCCACAAAAAATAGTCCCTCTATTCCAAGTGAGCAAAAAGATGAAGATGAAAAAATAGTCCCTGTCTCTTCTAGCGAAAGAGAAACAAAAGATGATGTTAAAAAACAGGAAAAAGAGAAAGAAGAAAGCAAGAAAGAAGAAAAAGCTGACAAAGAAGAGGTTTCAAAAGA
>CAUTND010000018.1:0-4333 GCA_963540355.1 uncultured bacterium | reverse complement strand
AAAAATTTTCTGACAATTCATACACATATAACAAATGTAACAAAAATGTAATAATAACGAATCTTCTATCCAAAAACTACTATAAGATAAAGTTTCAAGCATCTATTTATTTGAAACATAGAATAAATACAGCTAAAAATCCGGAAATAAAAAAAACCAATCAGAACTAGCGCAGAATGGACCAGTTTGATTGGTTTGTTATGGGATGTTTATTAAGATACTATTTCTCATTGATAAATAAGCAAACGTACTACTCCTTGAAATAAGATTCTCATAAAATCAAAAATTCTCAAGAAACAAAGCAATAGTGCTCTTTTAATTCTCTAAATTGCTCATATCCGAGGTACTGTTCCTTCTGCAGACGCCCTAAAATAATACTCGGGTGAATATCTATCTCCTCAGAAAAGTGGAGAATATCAGACTTCGCAAAGTTCCCTTTTTTGACAAAAGCTTGATAGTCTTCTGCTCTAATCAAGAAATCTTTTGCAAACTGGTCAGCCTCTTCCTCAGAACGTCGGTAGGATTCACTATTTCCATCATCAGATGAAAAATCGTTCTGTAAAATATGTCCTATTTCATGAAAAAGTGAGAACCAGAAAATATCGGATACTTTGTTTCTATCCGTGAGTAAAAGCAAGGCACTACCATTACTGAATTTTTTGGTCGCACCATTCAGATTGGCATTTGGCAACGCAGGTAGACCGACTAGGACAACACCACAGTCTAACAAGATATTAGACAAACGTTGAGGAAAGACTTCTGGGGCTTGTCTGGTCAACTTTCTCAAAGCAGGCAAGCTTCTTTCTAGCTTTCTTCGATTCAGCTTAGTAGTTGTTGTATCACGTGCTTTTTTAGATGCCAACTCCAGCATAATATTGGAGTTTACTATACTTTTAGGCGTAAACTCACGTGTATTCCGATAACTCACTAGATGATTGAAAGTCAAGAGATTTTCTAAACTCGCCATACCTAGGATCTTTCGAAGCTCGACAATCTTTTCTTTCAAAGTATAGCGTTTGTCTGGAACATAACCTTCTTCCTTAAAATACTTGAAATCAATCATCCCACAGATTTCTTTCTCGCTACCTTCTTCTAGCTCTCTTTCCTCTGCAATCTCAGCCACTTTTACATCGTAAGCATTTTGAAGATTGAGCCAGGTTTGCATGGAAACTCCGCTTAGCTTGGCCAACTTATGAGCCGTTTCTTTACTAATGGACTCCTCAGCATTGACAAGCTTGCTGACAGTCTTTGCAGAAACTCCTAAACGCTCCGCAAATTCTTTTTGCGTTACGTTATAATCTTCAATCAACTCTCCAACATACTGACCTGGATGAAAAGCAATCAGGTCTTTGTATTCAACAATTTTATTACTCATAGTGATTGCTCTCCTATTCTATTTGTAAAAATTCAAATTCTACCATTCCGAGAAAATTTCTACCCGCATCTACCATATGCATTGTTTTTCAATATCACTTATTTATAAGATTGAATCCTGTCAAATAATATAGCCAAATTGGAATATCCTTTCGTCATTTCATATTGTTTTATAAATTCCCAGCTTTCTTCATAGTCGTCTGCTGGGCATCTACTTTTGAAAAATGCTAGAATCTCATCTAATCCCTCATCACCTTTTTCGTCATACTGGTCAATAAAATCATCAGCAGCTTCCTGCTTTTCATGATCTGGTAATAATTTTTCAAATAACACATGCTCTAAATTAACAGAATTATAATATACATAACAAGAAACTGGTATTCGATTGATTGTGAGTGTCTCACCTTCTTTTATCAACTTAGCAATTTTTCTAGACTTTCTTTGTCTAGTTTTTACTATCTCATCTTTCTTTTCTCGAGTCGGAAATAATAGTCTTTGAGTTTCTAAATCATATTGAAATGAATCTTTTGGTTCAATTGAACTATCAACAACTAGAGACGTTGGATTTATGTATATTCCATCAGTGTCTGTGACAAAAGCAGCAAAAAGTAAATCTTTTGCTTGCAATTTTTCTTTGTCCAAAGCTTCAGCAATTCTATCACTTGCAATTTTAGGGCCAGACGAAAGAGAGTATCTTCTATCAGAAAAAACATCCCCATATATTACTTTTAATGTAATATGTAACTGATTCAATTGTTTTACTAATGAGTCTGTCACAAAACCTACTACAGTTTCATCAGATTCACCCTCTACGAATATTAGGATAACCTTTCTACTTTTATTTGCCAAGTTTCATACCTGCCTTTCTCAAAGCACGTTTGATTTTACTATTAGATACTCCTTGGTACAGTTCTTCTGCCTGACCTCCAACCTGAATAGCTCGCAAATAAGTATCTCTCAAATTATTACTTGGTTTTATCCCTGTAAGTCTAATATATCGATTTGTAGGAGAGGTTGTTGAGAATACAACTTTATAAGAAGGAAGCTTCTCTAAAACACGCAAATTATGAGATGTAAAAATGAGTTGCCCCTTAGCGCTTTCAGAAAAAATTTCAATCAGTTCCCCAAGTAGATATTCAAATACTCCAGCATCCAATTCGTCTATAATGGCTATAATATTTTCGTTATTATAGACCTCTACCAAGAATCCAAGCATACTAATAATCTTACGTATACCTTCTGATTCATGTTTTAAAGAAAATCTCTTACCTGCACGATTAGAAATGAAATTGACTTTTTTATATTTTTGTCCATCTGAATAGGTCTCTGTTTCACCGGTTTCCATTTCAAGTGTCAAGTCAGGGATAATAATAGGAACAATTTCATTCAAATAAGTAATTGTCCCATCATATACAGGATAAAGTTCTTCAGGTATTGAAAATCCACCATTTTGAAGAGACATTGGAATAATTCCTTGAAAGCTTAGATGAGATTCACGGTTATGATAGTTGATTGTTACTGGAGTAACCTCACCACCTGTCATACTGGATAATTCCTGATTAAATATTCTTAAATTGTGATAAAACTCTTCTATTAGTCCATAAATTTCAACAAGCATGGAAAAATCTTGTTTTCCCGATGAGTCAATGAAAGCTTTCAATTCTTTTGAAAAAAGAAATGAACGATTGTCATCAGTAATAGTTTTTGTTAACACACTAATCGCATCTTTCCCCATAATGCTTCTTTGAGATTTTAAGGTTCCTGTGTGTTGAGGTTTCACAGAATCAAAATTGCTTCCCTCATACTCGTATCTCATTAGATAACGATATCTAGCACCACTTTCTAAGGGTCTATATCCAATCTCTTCTTTTATTACTATTATATCTTGACTACTTGTAGGCTCACTTGCAGCAAACTTTACTTTATACCAAATATTATAACGCTCTGGAACCTCTAACTCTATCGTAATGTTATTTTCACCCACCTGGTCTATAGCATTAAAGATGCCTTTTTTATGCTTTGGAATAGACTCTCCTCTCATTAAAGCATACAATACTTCAAATACATCTACCACAGCAGTTTTACCAGATCCATTCTGACCGTAAATACCCGTCACATTGATAAAGTCTGATTTATTCTGAAAATCTATCACTCCATATTGAACGTTTTTTATGTTTTCTATAACAATACTCTTTAACTTTACCATAGATTTCAGCTCCTTGTTTTTTTGTTTTAATCCATTATATCAAAAAAAGTCATTTTGTATGACTTTTTTGGTTATAATTTCAAAAAAATTACTTTATTTTAAAAAACAGAATTTTACCTACTCCACCTTCACCTGTCCATTCATCAGCATTGGCAAGAGCCAATCGCGCAGTTGGGTGAGTTCTTGGTTTTGCTCATTGTTCTGTAAAACTTGGGTTCTAATGCTATCAATAATTTCCCCAAATTTTTGTATATATGTTTTCTCAAATGGAATCTGGAATCCAATCATTATATCAGGCGAAACTCTTTTATGACTATTTGAAGTACCTGTTGCAAATCGTGTACAATACTCAATAAATTCTTTGCCTGTTGCAACTTGATACAAAAAGTTTTTCTCAAATCGATTAAATGTTTTCCATACAATAAACTCAGTTGATGAAATTGCATTTTCTTCTAGATTATAAATAACACGATTAAACCATGGATTAAGTTTTGAAACTAACAAATCATTTTTTTCGACTTTAAATTTATTACTTTTAATACTTTCTCCAAGTTCTAATGAATATGTTCCTGTAGTATCAAATTCTGGTATACTATAGTACTTAAATTCTTCATTTGGAAATTTCATTGGATTTGTTGTTTCTTTACCTATTTTAAGTAATGAGTCCAACTTCTCCACTCCCCACCCCTCTGGGATTTCGCGTTTGAGTTCTGGGTTATAGACCATCTTTCCGCCTGATGATTTGTAGGGTTT
>CAUTND010000017.1:0-4581 GCA_963540355.1 uncultured bacterium | reverse complement strand
GGATTGCGCTCTGTCATCAGCCAGCTGTAAAAAGATTTTCTCATAGGTTCCTTTCTAAATTATAATTATATACCGCGGTAAATTTCTACTAATTTCTGAAGTTTAGCAAGGATTTGCTGCTTCTTCAACTCCCGGGCCCCCTTACGTCGAGAAATTGGCGGAATAATATCATCTAGATCAGTCCCACCACTTTCCGCATATCCTTTTTGTATCGCTTTATCAATAAATAAACGATAGCCTCCACCAAGATTTTCATCATCAGCTAGTTTTTGAATAGAATCTTCTTTTTCTTTTTTAGCATAATTATAAAAAGAAGTTAAGATAGTTTCATTATCCTGTAATTGAGATAAATCCGTATAATTGATGAAATTCAATACCAACTCTTCCTTGGCACGGATATCAATACTTGAGCGAATCACACGGCTAACTTCAGCCTTCAAGTCTTCTTTAGACTCAGAATTCTTCGATTTCTCAACAATCAATGCCAGAATATAATCCAGATTAATCTCATCTGTTTTTAGGAGCTCGATTTCAAACTCAACATCTGAAAGGTCAACATCTAGAACTTTGGTCTTTTCATAGTTTTTAAGGTTTAAGAATTCATCTCGAATTTCCACATAAGCACTCTTCAAATCTTGAAGATAACCTTCTGAAATTGGTTTTTCAATCTCTTGGAATTCATCATAATTTCTGAGAACATTATCAAGCTTCAGCAACTCACCAAAGAGTTTAACAAACTCTTTTTTCTCATGCTCTGTTTCAATCTCTTGTGGATTTGGGAATTTCTCAAGAATTTCCTGACAGACTGCTGTATAGCCTTTTACCTCGATACCTGTTACCTGATCGACAAAACCATCCATGTATTCGCTAAAGCTTTTTTCTAATATGATGTCAAGTTTGTTGGTATCACCGAACGTTTTAATGGCTTCTTGTGTAGCCTTTTCTAAATCACGGAAACAAACAATATTCCCGAAAGGTTTAACCTTATTAAAAATTCGATTGGTTCTCGAGAATGCCTGAATCAAACCATGATAACGTAGGTTTTTGTCTACAAAGAGAGTATTCATAGTTGGAGCATCAAATCCCGTCAAGAACATACCAACTACAATCAGCAAATCCACTTCCTTGGACTTAACTCGTTTAGAAAGATCACGATAGTAATTTTGAAACTCTTTCCCATCGGTTGAGAAATTAGTCTTGAACATATGATTATAGTTGTCAATTGCTCTAGAAAGAAATTCTTTAGACGATAGAGGCATGGCTGTATCTTGAGGTTCTAACTCTTCGTCTTGAATTTCGCCATAGGCTAACTGTTCTTCATTTGGCGCGAAGCTAAAGATGGTTGCAATTTTCAAGCGTTTAGCTTCTGGTACTGCTGCCTGTTGTCGCTGGAGTTCTTCATAGTATAATTTTGCTGCTTCAATACTTTGTACAGCTAGCATGGCATTAAATCCAAACAGTTGCTTTTGCTTATGAGTATAGTGTTGATTTCGATGCGTCTTGTCATTATAAACTCTCAACAGGTACTCAGTGATGGTCGCTATCCGCTCTGGATGCAAAAGGAGTTCCTTCTCCATCTTTTTGAGTTTCTTCTCATCAATCTCTTGACCAACTGCTTTTTCAGCTTCTCTATACTTATTGATTTCAGGCTTGATGTAGTTGTAATCAACCTTGAACTTCAATACTTTTTTATCTCGAATAGCATCTGTGATAACGTAATTATGAAGTTGTTCGCCAAAAACTTCTTGTGTTGTTTCTCCCGTTAAGCTATTTTCTGGGAAAATCGGTGTTCCCGTGAAGCCAAATAAAGCATACTGTTTAAAGGCCTTTTTGATGCGCTTCTGCGCCTTCCCAAACTGGGAGCGGTGACACTCGTCAAAGATTAAGACACATTTTTTGTCATAGATTTGATGATTTGGATTTGCAGTAATGAATTTATTTAACTTTTGAATAGTTGTGACAACGATTCGATCATCATTTTCTTCGATACTGCGTTGAAGTTCTTTTGTATTGTTACTACCATTGACTGAATTTGGCTGAAATTTTTGATACTCCTTCATGGTTTGATAGTCAAGGTCTTTTCTATCTACGACGAATATCACTTTGTCAATGTAGTCCAACTCTGTCGCTAAGCGCGCAGTCTTAAAGCTGGTCAAGGTTTTACCCGACCCTGTCGTATGCCAGATATAGCCACATGCATTAATTGTCCCAAAATTCTTCATTTCATTGGAAGAATGAATCTTGCGCAAGATACTCTCAGTTGCTGCAATCTGATAAGGGCGCATGATAAGCAAGGTATTATCAGCATCAAAAACACAATACTTGGTTAGAACTTCCAAAAGAACTCGCTTGCTTAAGAAGGTAACAGTAAAGTCTTCTAGGTCGTGAATTGTTTTATTCTTGCGGTCTGCCCACTCACAGGTGAACTCATAGTGATTTTTATTTTGAGCTGTCGTATTTGCAAAATAGCGTGTATAAGTCCCATTAGAAATGACAAAAATCTGAATGTATTTGTATAAAGAATTTTCGCTATTAAAGCTTTCCTTGCTATAACGGTGAACCTGATTAAAGGCTTCTTGCAGACTAACCCCTCGTCTCTTCAATTCAATCTGAACGAGAGGAAGACCATTCACTAAAATAGTAACATCATAACGGTTAATATGGCTACCCACTTGCGTCACTTGGTTGATGACCTGCATAGTATTGTTATGAATATTTTTCTTATCAAGGATGAAAATATTTTTAATTCGCCCATCATCAAAGACAAAATCATAAATATGATTTTCTTGGATTTTTCGAGTTTTTTCAACTAGCCCTTCATTGGGACAGTCCAGATACTCCACCACAAAGCGATTCCACTCAGTATCCGTAAAGGTCACCTTATTGAGCTTTTCAATTTGAACCTTAGCATTTGCTAAGAGCTCTTCAGGTGTATGGATATCTAGTCGCTCGTAGTTAAGATAATTAACCAAATCAGAAATCAACTGATTTTCTAGATCAGCCTCTGACTGGTATTCTCTATCTGTGCGATACTCTGGTTGATACTCAGCCAAGAGAATCCCTTCATTTGTTTCCGCAATTACTTCATGTACTTTTGAATAATCAACCATAGTATGCTTCCTTTTTTATTTTAATTGAGATTTTATCTCAAAATGATTAAAGAATTTATCTAGTAAAGTTTAATAATTGTTCCCGCCAGTATTCATACTGCTTCTGTCTCTGTTCTATCTCTTTTGGAAGACCCTCAGAAAGAGAGTGAGTTAAGATGTTGAATTTATCAAGTATGGAGACGATTCTTTCTTGTTCGGAAAGGGGCGGTAAGATAATCTTAATTTTTGCAAGATTTTTAGGATAAAGTTCAATTACTTTTGTACCAAGTACTCTTTTTTCCTTTTGAATTTGGAAAAATCTAGTTCTAAAAAGATAGGCTAAAAATTTAGTATTTTGCTCAGTTCTGATTATACATGAATGCCCACCTATACAAACTTCCTCTTTCCCTAACCAAACCAAAGATTTACCAACATCCTCAACATTTTCGGATGTCGTCGCAACAATCAAATCACCAGTTCTAGCTTTTTGAAGTTTTTTTGCTAACTCTGAATTTATAAATGATTTTGTTCTCTCAGTCTCAATTCCATAATATGTATATATCTGTCCGTAATGGATGCACGGAACACCGACATCCTGGAAATCTTTCTTCTGTAAGCCATTACCTCGAATAATATCTCCCAAAGCTCCCAACTCAGCCTTAATCGGTCCAAAAACCCAAGTCAAGAGCCTAATCAGGTCTTGTCTGTACTGTACTGTCAGTGTACACGCCTTCGGCGGTGAATGTCAAGAGTTTTTCTCTAAAATATTCATACTGTTTTTGACGAAGTTCAATCTCCTTAGGGAGTCCGATATTCAGGTCGTGACAAACCATGTCGAAGTTATCTAGAACTTGAACAATGCGGGATTGGATTTCTAGAGAAGGGACTGGGATTTTCAATTTCGAAAGTGCACTACCATTCGTTAAAGCTCTGGTTGTATAAGTACTATACCGCACAATATCCCTTCGAAAAGTAGTTGATTCAAAACAATATGCACAGTATTCAGGAAGCAATAATTTCGTAATCGGTCTCGCTCTCAAAACAAATCCACTAAAAACTCCGTCTTTAACTTCATCTAATAATACGGAAGTTTTTCCAATTTCTTCTTGTGTTTCAGAAGTTCGTGTAAAAAAGACATCCCCTCTTTGAACACCATAACGTTCTTTTTCCTCAGGACTTACTCTAACTTTTCCTCTCAAAACATTCGCTGATATTTTATTGTTCCTGTATACATCAGTATAATTAACTATAGGTGTTCCACTCCCAAAAAATTCTTTTCCTTTGTTCAACCCATTCTTAAAAACAAATAATTCTCCCAAAGTCTTCCATTCAACCTGATAAACTTCATCCTCAAAAGATAAGAGTTTATCTCGATAATAAGAATATTGCTTTTTACGTGAGGTCAATTCTGTGACATAATCAGTCATTTTGTCAAGTATTTGCACGATTTTTTCTTGAATTTCTAGAGGAGGAATTGGGATTTTAATTTTTG
>CAUTND010000016.1:0-5195 GCA_963540355.1 uncultured bacterium | reverse complement strand
CTCTAGAAATAATTCAGACTTTTCATTTATGTTTTTTATGTTCTTCTAAAGAACGCGTATAGTAATTCATCGGTTTTTTTGTAAAAAAATAAATTTGAAAGTTCACTTTAGGGTTTTATAAAAATAAATCAAGCTTTTTCATTTTTCTTTTTTTCTTTCTCGGTCTTTTCTTCGCCTTTTATAAATAGGTCTCTACTTTATTGTCTTTTATTTTTAGATTTTCTAAAGATGAAAAAACCAGGCTTTTGAAAAGCTCTTTATTAATAGCTACCTCAAAAAAGTCAATTTCCTCTGAGGATTCTAAGACCTTAGTTTCTCAAAATAGGCTTGCATTAAGCTCTTAAAAGCATATAGTAGCAGGCACCCAAAAATAAAAGCCTATGTAAAATAAAAAAACATTCTTGAAGTTTGCCTTGCGATAGCAAGCTGAACTTCCGAAGTCATAGAGAGGACTTTGCTACTCATTCTCTCTAAAAGGTAGGAAGTGGACTATCTTAATCAATAAAAAAGCGAATATCGCCACTTCGGTATTTGCAAAGCATAAAACAAAAAAATTTAATGAAAACAAAAGTTTTTGCACTGCTTGCAGTGCTTGTAATGTTTGCAGGAGTATTTACTTCCTGCGATAAGAATGATTTGGATCCTGTAATTCCTCAACAGAATGAACAACTTGCTCAGGTAGCTCCAGCATCAAAAGAAATAAGAAGCTCTCGTGCTACTTATACTGTTGCTGACAAGTATAGGAACAAGTATAGCCACTATACTAGTTGGCATAATATTGCTCCAGGGTTCGTTTCTTGGTGGAATTGTATTGCCAAAGCAGAAGGAGCTGGCACCATCGCGATACAAGATATTATTGCTCTTGGTACAGGGAGTAATAAACTTGTAAAGCTCTCTCAACTTAAGTCTGCTTACCCAGGCTTAAAGGTTGATGGATTTTCTGATGGAACATTTACTGCTCAGAGACTTTTTGAGCTTTATCTTGAAGAAAATCTTGATGGTGGACAACCTTGTGCTGTGCTCATTAGAAATAATTATCATGGGAGCTGGAAAAATGTTCTGGTAGTTGTTATGGACTATAGGAACGGGAATGTTAGCTATCAAGATCCTAAAGCTTCTACCTATGGGACAATGGATATATCAACCTTTATTCAGTATGCCAAAGATGCATCTGAGGCTGAAGACGGCATACCAAAGGTGAATGTTGTTCATTGGTAAATAGCGAAATCATTTATAATTAACTAAGTTAAGAAAGAGATGAAGTATGTCTTCATCTCTTTTTTTTCATTAAATTATTTACTAACAAATTTCCCATTTCCTCCTCAAGTAGAAGGTTTTAGATTGACTCGCATAATTTCAGGAGTTTTTTTATTCCAAAAAATATGAGCTTCATAATTTTCTTGTCCCCATTTCTCCTTTTGTCTTTGCGAAATATTGGTAAACTTTGGATGTCGTCCATATTTCATAGCATATTTTTTATGAAGTCGTTCATAGTCTAAACTATATCGGTTGATTGGAAGAGGATTTTCTCGCCCGTATAAGTTATTTGTTCCTGATAATTTAGGCAAGGCTTTTTCCTTGAGAATAAAATCTAGATATTTCCTATAGTTCTCTTTCTGTTCTAAAGTTTGAGGGAATTCTTCTTGGAGAAATACTTTACTAAAAGCCTCTTCATATGCTTTCAGGCTGTTTAAGAGATAAATATTCTCATAAACTTTTTTATATATCTTTCCTGCTGTCATTTCAGTCATTTCCCCTGTAAGTTGAGGATTTGAAAAAATAATATATTTTTCAATGGGGTCTGTGGTTCATTTCTCTACAGCCAACCAAGGATCAGGAATAACAATTACGCCTGAGTGTGACCATTCCCATTCTTTCAGAGCCTTTTCTTGTTTAAGAATATTTCCTTCATCTACAAGAGGAAATTGAAGTACAAAATGATATTTTGGTATAGAAACTTCATACCGTATCCCTTTAGGTTTCCCGATAAATCATCAAGCAGGAGGATTAAATGCTTTTTCTCCAATCTTTTTCACTTTTACATCACCGCTTCCAAGCTCTACATAAATCTGCTGAGGAGTCGCGTCTTTTATCTTTGGATAGCTACTAGCCAGCCATTCTGTACAAGCTGCTTTTACTTCTGATGAGCTATTTTTTTCTGCACAGCTCGTGAAAAGAGCTTTTAATTCTTCTAATTTATCAAAAGGTCTTTCAGCTTGCTGTATAATTTGTTCACTGAGGGTAGTAAACTGTTCTGTTAAAGGATTTTGTGCAAAGCTTACCGTGATTCACAGCATAGCGACAGCGACTGCACTTGCAAAAAGTATTCTTTTCATTTTGTGTGAATAAAAAAGTAAAACAACAGAAATATATACATATAAATTAGGAATACAATAATAAAAGCCTTTTCCTCTAAAAATTTCTAACTTCCTCTTGCAAAGCTCTTAGATATTCCTTGACCTTGCATTAGCCGCCAAAAAGAGTATAAAAGCCTTCGTAAAACAAAAATAAAATGCCTATGTAAAAATCCCAGAAAAGAAATGAAGTTTGCCTTGCGATAGCGAGCCGAGCTTCCGAAGTTAGGAGATGACTTTGCCACTCATAATCTCCAAAGGGAAGAAGTGGATTCCCTGCACTAATAGAACAAATTGAACTATCTCCACTTAGATGGTTCAGAAAACAAATACAAAATATGAGTAAAATTAAAAAGCTAGTGTATTCGCTAGCATTAACAATCTTCGCAGTTGTGGTATTAAGCTCCTGCGATAAGAACGAAGATTATCTTCAAGAGAATGCCTTTCTTCAAAAGGAGCTGGATTCTCAAGAAAACCTTGAACTAAGAGCTACTGAAACTTATTATGTAGCTTCAAAGTACAAAAAAGCTTATAAGCATCTTGCTCAATATAATGGTGAGTGTAGTTGGACTGCCTATACATTGGCTGCAGCTGCTGTTGCAAGAGGAAATAACAAGAACTATCCAAGCAACCTTGAATTTCCAAGTGCAACTGATTATCGCAACAAAATTGATCATGTTCGAGATGAGTCAGGGTCCGCACGAATTGACAGTCTTGCAAGTTATGCTAATCGTTATGATAAGCCGAATTACAGTATTAATGCCCGTATTGAACCTTACGATACTTTTGATGATGCTGTGTTTGGTTTCCTTGGTGAACGAAAACGAGGAAATCAAAAGCCATGTATTTTCATAGGATCTAGTAAGGGGAAAGGACACTATTTTGTTCTTTGGGATATTGATTGGAATGGTACCGCAGCAACTAGTTATGTAAATGTAACAGATCCTTTAGATGGAAATACTAGTAGTTTGAGTTCTTATGATGACCGAAGAACTTATACTAATTTACAAACACTTTTGAATTCCAATATGGCAAATAAGTATAATTTTTTGTACTTTGATTAAAGATTTAGAGCGGGGAGATTGCTTCCCCGCTCTATTTGCATTTTATCTTCCATAAAATATTGATTATGTGGATAAGAATTGTACTCCCTGTTTTTTGTTTACTAACCCTTTGAGGGTGCTTTTCTGGTGTTCAAAAATGAAATGTATCATTAAACCTAAATTCTGATAATTATAGTTGAGTAGTGTTTAAAGAGATTTCTCCGTTATTTTTAAAACAAATAGACAAAAAGAAGTTTGAACAACAATATGT
Source organism: uncultured bacterium (assembly GCA_963540355.1). Taxonomy (GTDB): domain Bacteria; phylum Patescibacteriota; class Gracilibacteria; order Absconditabacterales; family Absconditicoccaceae; genus HOT-345. Next base: position 1,527 of record CAUTND010000016.1, on the reverse strand, counting down.
GTTATCAGGTGTAAAAAATATTAGGGAGAATAATATTACTTGTTCTTCATATGACAAACATTTTATTTATGAATATTGAACGGGTGGTGTTAATATCTATACTACAAGGCTTCTCAATAGACCAAATGATATTTTCAGGCTTTATAGATTTGAGATGCCAAATGAAATGATTTTAGACCAGACTACACTTTCAAAGTTCTGATCTTGTCGAGTAGAAAATTGAGAACTTTTCAAAATAAAAAAAGATGGATCGCTTCTAGATGATTATCCTACAAAATGAGAAACAAAATCAACATATAAAAATACGATACCAGATGTGCTTTTTGAAATAGCACAAGGACGATATAATACCATTTGGGCATATCGTTTTGGGAAAAAATTCAATACCATGCTCTTACAAAATAAGGCACAATATTTTTTACTTTGAGAGAAAGAGATTAAACCTCATAGCCAATACCGTGAGTTTTGTCATACACTTTATTCTAGTCTTATTCCTTGAGATACTCAAAAGCAGCATTATGAAAAACTACTTTTTTGGTCAGAAAATGATTCTAATCATTACTATCTTTTAGAATATTCTCTGCCTACTGATCGATCTTTTGATCATTGCCCTCCTCCTATATTCATTGATACTCAAGATTCATAATGATATTTTTCTATATAAAATCCTTTTATCAATTTTATTTAATCCCCCTTCATGAGGGATTTTTTCTTTTTCTCTAAAATCCATAACTTCCTCTTGCAAAGCTCTTAAATATTCCTAGACTTTTGATATCTTTATTCTTTAACCAACCACTATCATGGCTGTAAAGTACAATGTTATTGAAAGAAAAAATCCGCTCAAACCTACTGAAGCTCCAAAATTTTATGCTTCAGCAAAGGCTGATGGCGAAGTAAGCTTCAAAGCTCTTGCCAAGGAAATCGCAGCTGCTGGCTCTACCGTTTCAGATAGCGATATGCTTGCGGTATTAAATGATCTCAATAAACTTTTGATCAAGCATCTTTCAGAGGGAAAGATTGTAAGGTTTGGAGATTTTGGAAGTTTTCAAATATCAGTATCAAGTGAAGGAGTAGAAAAAGCTGACAAATTCACTGCGAGCAATATTACAGGCAACAAGATTCAATTTCGTCCTTGAGCTGAATTAAAAGCAATGCTTGCAACAGTAAAATATGAGAAGCTAAAAGCTTAGCAAAAATGTCCGTATCTTTTCTCAAAAATGTCCGTATGTTTTGCTGAAAATGTCCGTATCTTTTTATCAACTTGTCCGTATGTTTTTATTCAAGGGTAATTATCTTTCTTTCAGGAGGAAGTTACCCTTTTTCATAAAAGGAAGAAAGAAGTCCTTGCTTTTAAGCAGGAGATAGCTATTTTTTACTTGTTTTCAAATACGCTTTTTTTGAAAATTTAGGGGATTAAATTACTACGATTACAAAGTAATTGTCTTTGCAAGGAAGGGAGACAACCGAAGCAATCCTGTTAAAAGAACTGTCTTTCTGAGGCAAAGCCGAAGAATATACTATCTCCTT
>CAUTND010000015.1:0-6282 GCA_963540355.1 uncultured bacterium | reverse complement strand
ATTTGGTCCTCTCTCGGATTTAAACTTTCTACCAACTACAGTTGACAAAGAGCCAGATTTTTTGGCAGGAAACCAAATCAAATTATCAGTTTCTTTAAATCGCTATAAGCTCTAAAAGACTGGTAAATCGGGCTTCCGCTCTCAAATTGCTATGTGCTTCTTATTTCAAAGTAACTGAAGCGTTACTATTAAAATCATTGATATAAAGCACTTTTCAGTTTATTTAGTGAGTTGTGGGGGTGTCTGACGGGGTGTCAGCAGTTACCCCCTCTTTTTCCAATAAATTGGTAATCTCAGTTCCTATACTACTCTGATGAGCATAATAGTGTGAATAGGTGTTTAGAGTTGTTGCTTTGTCAACTCGACCTGAGCGTTGTGATACAAGCAAAACATCTTTTTTCAATACGTTAATCATGAACGAATCATGAGAATGGCGAAGCCCTTTTCCGGTGATAATAGGTACACCTGCTTTTTCAGCATGTCGCTTCAACATTCTACTCAACGTACTCTTGACCATTGGCTCCCCAAAACGCGACAGGATATAATCGCTATCCGAGTTGGCAACTTGTATTTCTCGCCATCTATCTAGAACCCTTATAGTCTCATCATCAAGGTCTACGTATCGCATACCCGCTGCAGTCTTAGTTTGTTCTTTTCGGCAATAGATAGCCCCTTTTTGAGCTTCTAAGGTTGCATGAACAAAGATTCGCTTGTTTTCCATATCGTAATCAGACCATATCAAAGCGAACCCCTCACTTACACGAACACCTGTCATATAATAGAGCCAGACCGTAGTAAAGCGAAGCAAGTCTTCATAGTCGGTCAAATCAAAGGTTGTAAGAACTTTCTTGAACTCGTTAAAAGTCCAAAATTTCGTATCAGGTCTAGCACCTCTAGGGTTATCAAGGCTCTTACAAGGAAATATCTTGATATACTCCATCCTTTCGGCATAGCCCATACATTGCTTGAAACGTATCCAAACACCTCTAGCATAGTTCGGAGAATACTTTTCTATCAGTTTAATTCGAAATCTTTCACAATCTCTTGGACTAATATCTTTTAACTTTTTATTCTCAAACTCCTTAATAAAGGTAGCAAAGTGCGTTAGGGCTGTCCGATAAGTGACATCTTGAACGGTCTGCTTATAGTATGGCAAAAAAACATCTTCCATATACTGAGCAAAGGTTAGATTATAGTCAGTATAGGCAAACCTGTCATAAAACTCCACTCTTGCTCTACAAAGTTCATCATAGGCTTGCTTCTCAGTTTCAAATGGTTTACCCCACTTATCTCGATAGCTTTTAAAACGTTGTCGCTTTCCATCAGCAGAAGCCTTAAATTCAGTTTGGCAATAGATTCTACTCTTTTTGTCTCTAAAGACACCTTTATATTTTTTTGTCATTTCAAAAATCCTCCTTTTAGGAAATTTGAAAGCCTAAGAGCTCTTCTACTATCTCAGTAGGAGCTAAGTCTAATCGTCGATTATCAAAAGGCGATTTACTCAATTTTAGCACATTATCCGACGAATTACTAGCTTCATTAAATCGCTGAATTGCAATAGCTTTAGCTTCTCTAATGATTTGTTTTGAGCTGGTCGTTGAAAAACCAAGTTCCATTAACTTCTTATGATTTACAGTTTTCATTTTACACCTCTTTCGTGTATAATAGAGGTACGCAAGGCACCTCTTGCTACAACTATTTTTGCTCATTGAAAGACTTTGGCGAGGGTTTCGATGAGTTTTTTATTTTGTTCCTGATAGGGTTCATGGTTGAATAAAAAGCATCTTTCTCAAAGTCATAAATCAATACATCAGGATTCGAGCAGTCAAACTGATAAGCAAAGCGTTCGATTTGCTCTTGTGAATGATTATTATAATCTTCTACTGAAAAAATCAATTGCTTATACAGATACTTACCTTCCTCAGTAGTGACTTTGAAATGATAAACGACCTTACTGATTCTTCGCATCATTTGCTCTGCCGTGTCTGCTGAACGTTTCTCCTCGGGAACCATCAACTCATACACCTTCTCAGGAGAGAAAATACTTGTTAAGTGGATGGTGTTCCATAACGCATATACATTACTATAACGTGCATGCATTTGTTGCGGGTAACAGTCAGTTACTTTCAAAAACTCAGCATAAGGTAGCTCAGCTTTGTACTCTTCCATAAAGAGAATACTTTCACCTTGATACCCATCTAGTCCACCATTTTGATAGTCGCTCCATACATATACAGCTTCTCTACCAAACTCACGTTTTAGCTCGACTTGAGTGTAACTCTTACCACTGCCTGAATCCCCTGTATGCCAATAAACTTTCAAATCTTTGTGGTCTGGAGTATTTTGCACACGAAATTGGTAGTAGTGCTCTTTTATCATCTTTGTGTACTTACGATATTCCAAGCGTTCAATCATAATTTCTTCAGGTGTCGAACCTTCTTCTATCCTTTGCTGGATATAATCAAGGTCGGAACGTTGTCCCTGTTTACTTGCTCTTAATTCTCCATGTAATTTCATAGGAACTAGAATAGTATGTACTTTTTCTTCGTGCTTTCCCGATTTTTCAAAATAAGCAATAACTTCCTCCTTAGTACCACGTGTGAGTTCTGCGTGGATAGTCGGAAAAATCTTCTGCAAGGTAGCGAAACGGAAACTCTGCTTATCCTCCAAAACCATATGACAATGATGAGTACCATTGTCTCCTATCTCGTAATTAACAGCACAAACACAGGTTTCATTTCTTCCAATCCACAGCTCCATTAGAAAATCAACAATTTCTTCAGGATTGTATGAGTCTTGTTCAAGATTTCCCCTGAACTCTTTTATCCGCTTCCTCGTTTTATCTGAGAAACGACTAGCTTCAAAGAAATCGGAAGATTTATCAAATAGTTTATCTACATTATTAAGTACACAGCAATATGAATTGGCCCTAAATGAACTATTTAATTCTTTTGTTTTCATAAGATATACCTCTATTTTTTTTATTAGTGACAAAATCAAGAGGTCTATAAGCTGGTTTAAAAGGCTTTAAGACCTCTTTGTCACTGTCATTAAAGTCACGGGTAATACTATACCGTGACTTTTGTTCTTGCTCCGCAAGGCAGGGGCTTCGCCCCTTGCAACCCCAACCCTCAAACTGACAACTATGCTCACTGCTCTAGTTTCAGAGTTCACTCTATCCGAGTAAAGGAACAGGACAAAAAGTTTTCTGCTTAACCGCTTCCCCTACGGGTCGCTGACAGAAATCTTTTTGCCTTGCCCTTCGGGCTCCTTGACTCGACTAGCCATGCAGTGGTTTCGGGATTACACCCGATACACTGACAAAATAAAACATCTTAGCTAATTGTATCGGTCTAAATAAGTGTACCACCGCAGGACATTCTACATTAGCTAACGTTCCAGCATGGCAATCACTCTTGAAAAGACCAACTCACGCCGTTTTTCATAAGGAAAAATGATAGGTACGATATAACCTCCGTACTGCTGGGCAAAGCCCTTTCCAACGGACGAGCTAGACACCTCTGTTGGGTCATCGTCTTGACGGTCAAAAAGCATACGTTTACCTTCAGCACTAATACCCCCGACACAGATACGTAATCCAAAATTTGAGCGATTTTGTGTACCACCCAAGAAGGAACTATCAGGCTGTTGCATCGTCACAATAATACGCCAGCCACCTTCCCCATCTCCGATATTACGAGATAGTCGGAGCATTTCGCCAAAACGTTGGAAAAATTCTGCTTTTTCAGCCTTAGAGGTGTAGGATTCAGCAAGCGAAGCCATCTCTTCAATAACCAACCAATGGATATTATCCCCAATTGGGACAACCCCTTCCAGCTGTTTATGAAAGAGTAGATACGCCTGTTCAAAACCTACTTTTGATTCCTCCACTGAATAGTAACCTGTAACTCCCCTTAACTCCTTCCAGTCTTTCGAACCTTTATAGTCAAGAATAGTCAATTTATCCCCAGTAGAAGATAGCTTAGATATACAATGAACAATATGAAAGATAGCAACGGACTTCCCCGAACCAGTTGAACCCGAGAGGAGTACATGTCCTGTCAGGTTCATCCAAATCGGCTGACCCGTTTTTCGATTATGAAACAACGGATATTCCATTAGTCAACCACACTTTCAACGCTAGCAACTTCAGAACGCTCACGTTCAATATGCTTTGCCAGACGCCTCTCTCTTTGCTCGTTATTCGTTTTCAAGTCAAAAATGACTTTAGAAAAATACTTACCTCCACCACCTGTAACCAGTTTTGGAACAGTAATTTCTGCAACGTAATACATGTTACTAGTAATTGCCTCATTAGCCACTTCTTGCAATTTAGAAATGAGATTTTCTCTCTCAGAAAGTTCCATAAAGCGTGTAAATACAACTTTATATGAATCAGTGATATTTTCATAGATAAAGTCGAACAAAAGTTCATATGTTTCTTCATCGGTGTCTCTCAACGCCTTCCATTCATCATAAATGGTTTTACCAGCCAATGCTAGAGCTTCTTTTTGGTTTTCTCTCTCTTTAATTGCTTCAAGGTTGGACTCTTCGTCAAAATGTTTTAACCCATTTGCTATAGCACGAAATAGCCCACCAAAAAATTCACCAAATCCTGCTATACCACCGAAAATCACAGTTAAAACTCTGACCAACTCAATGAGAGCTTTTTTCCAGTTACCTTGTGCCTTAAGAAAGATATATGCACCAACAGAAACCACAAATACAACAAAAATGAAAATGAGTAAATTCATATTACACCTCTTCCTCAATCACTTCAATCTCACTAGCTTCATCAATCAAAAGCATGTTTGATTTGCGCATATCGTAACCAAGACCAGAAACATGATAGAGTGTCCCAATCTCAAGTGGTAATTCAGAAAGATAGACAACTTTCACCATTTTTGAAGTTCCAATTTCGCTGAAAGTATATAAATCCCCGTCTGAAACCTCTTCCTTCATCGCATTACCAGTTTGAGGGTCTTTAATATTTTTCCCGTTTGAATCTTTAAGATTTGCATAATGTGCCTTTGGTTTTACACCAAGATACATTACTACAGATTCGAGTTGTGATTTACTACCCGTGTTCTTTGTTGCTTGCTTACTTAATAAGCTTTCTAGATAAGTTTTCGATACCATAGGTGGTACCTCCATTTCTTTAAATAAATACATGGTCAGTATTTGTGCACTATACTGAACTGTAATAATCATATGATTGCCGGAAAGCAAGCTATAAACCTTGCATAATGATATACTACTACATTCAAACTCCCTTTACATTGTCACAGTTTAACTGCTACCTCAAGGGAAGAAAATATCACATCTCCGTGATATAATATTAGGTATAAAGGAAAAACCTTGACATTTTTTAGAAGGACTAATTTTTTTATGGAAAATAATTTGCATTTAGCCAACCATTACTATCTCCTGTACATAGAAAATAAAGAGCTTCGTAAGATAAAAAGCTATATTGCAAAAAATTCAAATGATACTCTTTCCTTTGAAGAAAAAATTATCATCTTAAAACTTCATGATCTTTATAAAAAGTATCATAAAATAAAAAAAAATAAATCCATTTCACTAGAAAGATTTCTAGGTTTGTTAGATGAAGATGCTGAAGACTATTTTGAAATTTCTTTAAATTTATTTCATGATTATTTCATAGCAAAAGGATTCGAAGATATTTTGGTTAGCACAAAAGAAAAATTCTTATTAAAAAAAGAAAAATCACTCATAGGTGATTATGATATCAAAGAGAATTTACGTTCTGATAAACTAAAAAAAAGAGCCGAAAAAATTTTATGGCACCTTCCTTCTGAAAATTCTATTCATAAACTATTTCTAGATGATAAAAGTAACAAGAACAAGTCTCTGTTTTATATAACAAACATAAATAACTTTAAACCTCTAATGGAATTTCTTAAAATACCTAAACTAGATGGGACTGCTGAACATTTTTCGTATATTTATTTACAGAGAACATTGAAAAAGAAAAAAGTTGATATAACTAGTCTTCAAAATGAACATACACAATTACAAGCTGAATTATCACGTTACTATGACTTGATAAAATTTTATTTCTTTTCATAAAAAAAAGACACCCCCACAAAAAATTGTGGGGGTGTCTACGGGGGTGTTTCAAACGAAACTTCCCATTTTTTGAATCGCCTTAACTCAACGAAAAGGCTTTAACACTAGGCTTTCAATCCTAAACAATCGATAAACGATTATTTCAAAGTTACGCTAGCGCCAGCTTCTTCAAGCTTAGCTTTGATTTCTTCA
>CAUTND010000014.1:0-6292 GCA_963540355.1 uncultured bacterium | reverse complement strand
GTTTCAAAGTTTGTCTTAGCCCCTTGGATAACTGCCACCAAACGCTCCAAACCAGCGCCCGTATCAATGTTCTTATGCGGCAATTCCTTGTATTCGCTACGTGGTACAGCAGGGTCAGCGTTAAATTGTGACAATACAATGTTCCAGATTTCAATGTAACGGTCGTTTTCGATATCTTCTGCAAGCAGGCGAATACCGATATTTTTTGGGTCAAATGCTTCTCCACGGTCAAAGAAAATCTATGTATCTGGTCCAGAAGGCCCCGCACCGATTTACCAGAAGTTATCCTCGATTGGAATCAAGTGGCTTGGGTCCACTCCTACTTCAATCCAGCGGTTGTAAGAATCTTTATCGTCTGGATAGTAGGTCATGTACAGTTTTTCAGCTGGGAAATCAAACCATTCTGGGCTTGTCAAAAGCTCATAAGCCCAAGTGATGGCTTCATCACGGAAGTAATCCCCGATAGAGAAGTTCCCCAACATTTCAAACATAGTATGGTGACGAGCCGTTTTTCCGACATTTTCGATGTCGTTGGTACGGATAGCTTTTTGCGCATTGGTAATACGTGGATTTTCAGGTTTGATAGTTCCGTCAAAATATTTCTTAAGAGTTGCCACACCTGAGTTGATCCACAAAAGAGTCGGGTCATTTACAGGAACCAAGCTGACTGATGGTTCTACAGAGTGGCCTTTGCTTGCCCAAAAGTCTAACCACATTTGACGAATTTGAGCACTTGACATTTGTTTCATTTATTTTTCTCCTTAAATCTTTTCAATATTTTTCCTATGATGATGAACTTTCCAGCATCTCGACGTAGTCAATAGCCACACAGAGGGAAATGACTAGATCTGCATAAGAGTCCTCAAGGACAGTTACAGTGTAAGTCGAGGTCAAATGGAAAATCTCTTTATTAATCTCAGCGACAAGTTGATCACGGTCATCCAACAATTTGAAATTCAAATCCCAGATGTTGCCTTCAATTCGAAGCCCTAATCTATCAAACTCATACTTATCACGCAAGAAGGTCAACTTCTTCCGAATGAAGAAATTCGAACCGTCACGTAGCTGAATATTAAAGCGAGGAAGCAAGGTGAAAATTTCTTTACTGATTTCGCTGACTTGCTCCCCATGGTCGTCATAGATAGTAAAGGTCTTAGGAATTTTGAAAAAAGATCCCTCCACCTGATAGTTTATTACTCCTCTATCATCTTTGATATCGAAGCGTTCGCCTCCAAAACGAAACTTTTGTTTCACAAGAAATGTCTTCATAAACACCTCCAAAAATCAAAAGACAAGTCCACATCACGAAGGGCGAAAAACCGCGGTACCACCTTCATTCAATGAACTTGTCATTCTCATTTCGTATTCTATTTGGCAAGATGAGTAGCATGATTCTCCGTCTCAGATGGCTCGCAGCACCGCCAATTCTCTGAACTAAGAACTTGAAAAATCAATTCTCACCAGTCTTATTATACTTGCTTATTGTCTTTTCGTCAACCTTATTCTGCGGCTGATGAAGAAGCTTCTTCTGAACTGCTTTCGGCTGCTGAGCTGGACTCAGAAGTCTTTGAGCTGCTGGCATCACTTGATGAAGAAGTTGAAGAGCCTGTCGTTTCAATATACTGAGCAAAGACAGATTGGAAAGCACTGTCCTTAACCTTGATGTTGGCATCTTTCAGCTCTTTAGCTACAACGCTTTGGATAAAGCTAGTATCTTTTTCTTTTTGCGCAATGATAATCTCTTTCAGCCTATCTTTGTGGTCTTTCCAGTTAGAAGATTTCTCTGACTTCTTGACCAGCTTAACAATATAGTAGCTTGCTGAGTACTGTGAATCTTGCACAGTAACAAGGTCTGAAATGCCATTTTCTTCCAAAGCAAAGGCAGCTTTTTTGACAGCATCTGGAACATCAGTAGAGCCAGAGTCAAACTTGATTTCTCCGCCTTTTTCCTTAGTGGCAGCATCGGTAGAGTTCTCTTTAGCGATTTGACTGAAGTCTGCTCCTTCAGCTTTAACTTTTTCAAGAACTTCCTTACCTTTCTCTTCGCTGTCAACCTTGATGATTTGAGCTGTTACTTCTGGCGTGTAGTTTTCAAAGGCAGCCTTGTAGTTTTCGTCAGTCAGCTCTTTTTCAGCAGCCTTCTTAACGGCATACTCTACCAGCATATTGGTGCGGATTTGCTCCTTGTAGGTATCTTCGGTCAATCCGTTTTGAGCCAAGACTTGGGCAAAAGCTGTACCGTAAGCAGTTTTAGACTTTTCAAAAGCTTCCTTGACGTCCTTGTCTTTGACGTATTTGCCGTATTGTTCTTCAAAGATGTTTTTGATGGTCATCTGCAGCAAGACCTGCTGAGCTGCAACATTATTTCTCACTTGATCGTAAAATTCATTGACAGTAATCGTATCTCCTTTCATGGTCACGATGTCCTTGCCTTCTGAGTTAGAACATGCTGCTAATACAGCGACTGACAAGAGTGTCACAGCTCCTGCAAATATTTTTTTCTTCATTTTATATTGACTCCTTATTCTTAAAAGTTCATGTTTTCTATTGTAGCACAAATTTGAATTGATATCTTAAATTTTACTAAAATTTTTGGAAATTAGGAAAAAATCAGAGATGTCATTTTTTTCTAATCATAAGCAGCCCATCTCCCAAGGGAAGCAGACTGGAAGTCAAATCTGAACTATCCAAAGTTGCGTCAAAAAGACTATGCAGCCCTCGGTAAATAGCCCGTTGGCCACGCTTAATTTCCTCAAAAGGCTTGGCAACATCGCCACCTTGAAAGACATCATCAATGAGGATCAGGCCGCCAGGATTGAGGTGCTTGAGGACCTGAGGCAAAAAGACCACATACTTAGACTTGGCAGAGTCCATAAAGACAAGGTCGTAGGAATCCTCTAATGTCTCAAGCAAATCCACCGCATCACCTTCCAGCAGGGTGATTCGCTGACGGCTATCATACTTAGCAAAATTAGCCTTGGCGAGCTCAATCATCTCTGGATTGCGATCAATAGTCGTAATCTGAGCTTGAGGTGCATGCTCCGCCATCAAAAGGGCAGAAAATCCAATAGCCGTCCCGATTTCTAAAATCTTCTCTGGCTGGAGACTTTCGAGAAGCAGGCGAAAGTAAGCCACTGTTTCATGGGGAATCACGGGTATATTTTCAGATCTGGCAAAGTCTTCAAGATCCTTGAGTCCACCAGTGACCGGCTGGAGTCTCTGTCTCATAAAGTCTACAATTTCTTCCTTGACTACTGGCCGGCGCATATTGGGATTAGAGTTTTGATTATAAGTTTCGACCATCTTATGCCAGTCCCAACTTTTCTACCAAGGCTTCAAATTCGTCCAAGCGGCGTTCGAAGACTGCAAAGGCTGCATTTAGATAGTCTTCTTTTTCCATATCCACACCTGCTTTTTTGATGACATTGAGCGGATAGTCAGAGTTCCCAGCTTTGAGATAGTCCAGATATTTGTCCTTGTCTTCTTGGCTACCATGGACAATCTTTTCGGCCAAGGCCGAAGCAGCTGCAAATCCTGTAGAGTATTGGAAAACATAATAATTATAGTAGAAGTGAGGAATGCGTGCCCATTCGTATTGAATCTGCGGATTGTCTTCTTTTTTCAAGCCGTAGTATTTCTCGTTTAAGTCTGCATATAGCTCATTGAGAAACTCGCTAGTCAACACTTGTCCTTCTTGGTCAGCCTTGTGGATAGCATGCTCAAATTCAGCAAACTGAGTTTGACGGAAGACTGTACCTCTAAAGCCATCCAAAAAGTGATTAAGAATCGCAAATCGGGTTGCATCCTCTTCCACTTCTTCCAAGAGTTTCTCTGTCAGGATATTTTCATTGGTTGTTGAAGCAATCTCAGCTAGGAAGATAGAGTAGTCTCCATAGACATAAGGCTGGGTTTCGCGAGTATAGCTGGAGTGCATACTGTGACCTGTCTCGTGCACCAAAGTAAAGAGGTTATCTAGTGTATCCTGCCAGTTGAGCAACATAAAGGCATTGGTATCATAAGATCCTCCTGAGTATGCCCCTGAGCGCTTACCTTGATTTTCATGAACATCAATCCAGCGCTCTGAGAAGGCTGTCTTCACTCGACTCAAATAATCCTCACCCAGAATAGCCAAGACTTCCTCAGACTTAGCCAAGGCTTCTTCATAAGTGAACTTGTAATCTGTTTCTGACAAAGGCGTATACAAATCATACATCTTCAAATCAGAAATACCCAAAATCTTTGCTCGCAAGGCAATATAACGTTGTAACAGAGGAAGGTGTTTGTCTACAGCAGAAACCAAGCTATCATAGACACTTTCCGGGATAAAGTTAGCCGATAAAGCAGCCTCACGGGCAGATGAGAACTTGCGGACTTTAGCGTTGTAATTTTGAACCTTAACATTTGTCTGCAAGGTCTTAGCATAAGTATGCTGATACTGCTCATAAACACTATAAAGAGCTTCATAAGCTTCCTTACGAACTTCTCGATTTTTAGACTCTACTAGAGAAATATAGTTTCCATGTGTCAACTGAACTTCTTCGCCCTTTTCATTGTGAACTATCGGAAAGACGATATCCGCATTGTCCAAAATAGCAAACGTTTCACTGGCAGCACCAAAGATTTCTCCAGCACCAGCCAACAACTCCTCTTCACGCTGGGTCAGGATGTGTTCCTTCTTCTGCAAGAGCTTATCAAAATAATGTTGATAGGTTTGTAGTTCAGTTTTTTCAGCCAAAAAAGCTTGGTATTGGTCTTCTGTAATTTCCATGAATTCTGGCTCATAGAAAGCAAAAGTCTGGCCGAACTCACTGTAAATAGTCATTCCTTTAGCTTGGTATTCCTGATATTTTGCTACACGAGTATCCTGGTCATTCTTCATGTGAGCATAGGAATAAAGTTTCTCAATACGGCGCATCAAATCTAATTGAATTTCTGTTGTTGTCAAAAGGGTTTCTGCCGAATCCAGCAGATGTCCTGCTAGATTACTTGCATTTTTTAATTCTTCAGAAACCTGTGCAAGTTCAGTCTCAAAGGCTTCATCAGTAGGGAAAATCGTACTTAAATCCCAAGTATATTTTTCTTCAATTTCATTTCTTTGTTTAGCCATAAAAAATCCTCCATCCTTTTTATTTTATCACAAATTCCTTGTTTATATAAAACTCAAGTTTGAAACGCCTGTATATTTCAATAGATAAAGCATATTAAAAACTCTTTGAGGCTAATTCCTGGCCAAGAAAAAAATAGACAACTGGGCTACACCAATTTTTAGCAAGACTGATCCAAACTTGCGTAAAAAGCTGGCGGATAGACAATCTGGTACTTTTTATCTGGAGAATGTTGATAATAGCGCTGAAAGTTTTCATAATAAGCAGATAGGTCTTGGGAAATCTGGCATAAAGGCTGGTCTGAACGAATCGGGCGCACCTGCGGATAAAATTCTTCTCTGGACATGGTTAAAAGATTTTTTTCTTTTTGATAATAGCTGGCCTGTATTTTCATCCACTTGGGATTTCGATAATAGAGTTGCTGTCGGATATAGTGACAAATATCAGGATCTGACTTCACTAAGAAACTACTCATTTCCTGCTTGCTAAAAGGCAAGCGTAAGATATCTAACAATTTCCCTTTTTCAAAAGGAAATTCTTTTTCTTTATACTGGAGTCGCCCAAAGAGGTCTTCATGAATCAAATACTTCAGCCTTAGTGTCTTTCTTTCCTCGTCCAATTCCCAGATATGAAAACCCATGTTTTGACTGAAATATAGGAATTGCTTCTGCAAGGGTGTCAGAGTTTGCCTGAGCCAGAGTTTCTTTCCCAGGAGCCAGAGGACTTGATAGCCAGCTTGGCGATATCTTTGACTCCGCTCCCAAAGTCTATCTTGGGAAAGACTGCTACACTGAACTTCTAAAGCAAGGCGCTCATCAACTAAGACATCCGCTACCTGCTGCAAGTCTGGCAAAAACACTTCGACATCTACTCTTGTAGCTTGATTGGCCCAGCGAAAAAGGGCCGCCTTAAGGTTCAGATGCTCTCTGCTTTCATTTTCAACACTATAATGACAGTCGGATAAACGAATATGTGCGAAATGGGGCTGCATGATCTTCCCCTTTTTCAAACGGACAGGTCCACCACACCCTGGGCAAAAATATTCTCCTTTTGAAAGGGATGACTCCTTTAATAAATGAAGGACCTTCCCATCCCTATCACACGCTGAAAACATGAACACCTCCTAAAACAGTTACTTCCTTTATTCGTAAAAGAAAAGAGCTTAATCAAAAGCTCAAAATTTTTTT
>CAUTND010000013.1:0-7040 GCA_963540355.1 uncultured bacterium | reverse complement strand
GAGAGTTTGACAAGGTTCAGATGAAATTCAGAAAACCTGTCCGCAGCTTAACGAACAAGTATTCAGGTCAGCCTTATAATCCTTACTGGCAAGAGAAAATTGAGGAAATGCGATTGCTCTATATTCAATACCAGCTAAGCTTACGAGAAGAAGACAAGAAAGAGAATGTTCAAACCAGGGTCAAGATAACAGAAACGCAAGAACATATTGAAGAAATCGTGACCACGTATTTGAAGCTAGGCTTTCGCTTCAGGGAGATTGAAAAAAGAGTATCACTGTCTTACAAAAAGCTACGGAGTGACTGGAGTCGGTGCGATCACGTAACGACCGCAGAAGCTGAGTTTTACAGTAAAGAGGATTTAAAGGAGGGCTACTTCTTTTCGGTTGCTGCTCCTCCTAAGAGTATAAAAGAGAACTAAGAGAGGTTGATATGAGTTCTAAAGAACAGGGAAAATGTTGTATCTGTGGCTGCACTTGGAATACTGCTTGTACCGATGAGTTCCACGTTGCCTGTTGGTGGATGGATGAAACGGAGACATTATGCAGCCATTGCTATTATGGATTAGGAATAGCTCAGGAGGTCCCAAATGAACGATAAGATTATTTTAAAAGTTCAAAACTTACTTGAATTAGCCTATGACGCTCCAAATGATGAAGAAGGGCAGTCAGCGCTTCTCATGGCCCAGAAATTGATGGTAAAACACAATTTAGCCATGAGTGATATTCAAAAGATCCACAAGAATAATATTGGAGAGACTGTTGCAGCCTCAGAATATAGAATGGTTTGGTGGAAAGAGAAATTGGCTGGTATTCTTGGTGCAAACTTCAGGTGTAAAGTCATTAGACAAAGGAAAGTTGATGAAGGAATTACGAAAATGATTTTCTTTGGCTATGATAGTGATGCTGAATATTGCACCAAAGTTTATGAAGGTGCTGTTTTATATCTGGAATATCGATTAAAACGTCTCTTCCCTACAATTACAAAAGCTCGCTGGAAAGACTACAAGAAGTCTTACTTGTTTGGATTTCTTACAGGGTTGAATGAGCGTTTTGAGAAACAAACTCAATCATCAGAAAAATTTGCTTTGATGGTTCAGGTTCCTACTGAAGTATTGGAAGAACAGTATAAACGAATGGGAAAACTCAATGAGAGATCTGCCAAAATTCCAATTCAAAAAGTAGACCTGGAAGCTTATTCTGTAGGACTTGAACATGCAAAAGAAACAAAGCTAATGACTGATGAATTGTTAAACAGCTAGCTCAGTGATGAAAAAAATTAGGAATATTTCAATATGAATTTGAATACAATCTATCCTTTAATTCTCAAAGATGGATTAAGGAATTATAAATTTAGAAACAGTCATTTGAAACCTGTTTCTTCAGTTGAGGAAGGTAAGCGAGGAGCTATATTCACTTACCGTTCCAAAGCTCACATGATCAAGGCCCGTGGACTTGTTCTAACCTCAATGGAAGCTATTAAAGAAAATCAAGATGGCTTCACTCACTGGACGCCGAACGTTTATCGCTTCGGATCATACAGTGACAGCCGACGACAAATTACACGTGGCCATGCTGAAGAGAATTTGCGCCAGATCAATACCTTTGTGATTGATTTTGACCTATCCTCAGATGATGTAATGACATCAGGAGACATCCTGACGGCTGCTCTTGATTTAGGTTTCATGCCAACGTTAATTCTAAAGTCAGATAAAGGATACCAGGCTTACTTTGTTCTGTCTGAGCCAGCCTATGTGACGGCTCATTCACAGTTTAAGGTGGTAAAGGTGGCCAAGGCGATCTCTCAAAACTTGAGAAGTTACTTTGGCCAGACTTTACCTGTCGATATGACCTGTAATCACTTCGGTATTTGCAGAATACCCCGTACAGATAATATCGAATTCTTTGATGAAGAGTACACCTATTCTTTCCAGGAGTGGCTGAATTGGTCGATGAAACAATCAGACTTGCCTTTCCCAAGTAAGAAACCGAACCTAACGGTTATTTCAGGAACGGAAGGGGCAAAACAGACCGATGAGCCCTGGTACAAAATGTTGATGAATGAGTCAAACATCAAAGGTACTAAGGACTTAATGGGCCGAAATTCTGTATTATTCACTTTAGCCTTAGCTAATTTCTCCAGTGGCGTCTCACAGGGCGATTGTGAGGTCGTGTTAAATGAATTTAGCCTACGACTGGACGAACCAGTCACTACAGGCGAACTCTTAAAGATTATTGCCAGTGCTTATTCAGGCAAATATAAGGCAGCCAGCAGAGATTATATCATGCTACTGTGTCGGGCCTGGGTCAATAAGGATTTGAAGTCTGCGGATCTCTTTACCAAGCAGCGGTGGTACAAATTCAAGAAGAAGCGGGCTGATCGCAAGAACAGTCATCTGTATGAATGGAAAGCCGATGTGATGGCCTATTTAGAGGAATTTTACCAGTCAGAAGATCCATTTATTCAGACAACGAAAAAGGCGCTGAGAGAAGCTCTCAGTATCCCTGAACGCTCTTTAGACAGAGTACTGAAAGCACTGAAGGCAGATCAGAAGATCTTCTTCACGATTAAATCTGGCCGTGGTGGCGGGATCCGTATTGCTTCAGTCAAGGCTATCTTCCTGTCCCTTCTCCAGGTGAAAAAGGATCGCCAGGAAGCGTATGTTGGTTATATTGCTGCTTTCTTTGAAGAAAGCTTGAGTCTCACTCGGCGAGTGATAGAAGGAGTTAAAAATGACCTTAAACAAGTATCACAACTCTCTTTATTTGAGCTTGACATTGGATAAAAAATAAAACCCGTCAAGTGCCTTTACATTATATCTAGGATACTGTGAGGCAATTCAGAGGCGGGGGAAAAACTAGCTAGAAACTATTGATTAGGAAGGAGACCAACTGACACGTAAAAAAGTATAAGAATTGGGTGTACTCAATGTTCTGGAGCTAGTCAAGAACTTGGAAGATCAAGAAAGTGAGGAAGTCAAATGATTGCTATTTTTAGTTTTGAGATTGGAGATTATCTGCGTGATGAGAAGAAGAACCTTCTAGTTTTTGAGACTCAGGGGATGGCTTCTCAATATCTTCAAAAATGGTATCACAAGCCCGTACCAGTAACGAGGACAAAGAGAATTATTCAGTATCCGAATTACTATCAGGCTCCATTTAGATTTCATAAGATTTGTTAGAAGGGAGGTTTTAATGGTGAAAAATGAAGATGATGTTCTTTATACTGGAAGACTTTATCTGTTTGATATTATTCCATTATGGAAAACGACAAAGACCAAGCGAGAATGGAAACAAATTGCAATGGAGATGTCATCAAGAAATAAAATGGTGATATTTAGGTTTGATGATGAGAAGGAGAGGGAAGATGACAAAAAAGTTTAAGATTGTACGAGGGACTTATCTGACAGGACTAGGACAAGAGCCCTCAGCTTATTACTTCAAAGTGTCTGACAGCGATGCAGACTTTGAAACGATTGCTCCTGGAGATGTAGCCCTGACCTTTTATCAAAATGGAGAAACCATCACAAGTTTACCAGCTTTGGTACGAGTTGATGGGGTCATTGTAGCTGAAAGACAGGTCAATGAATTTCTCCATAGTGAGAAAAAAGATCATCTGCCTATGTTGCCGATTGTGGCGATTTATGATGATTTTGATCCGCTTGTTTTTAATAAGATTATGACCAGCTTTCAGGAGCTAAAGCAAGACATGAAACGGCTGGCTAAACTCCAAGTAATCCAGGGCAATCTCTTTGATTTTCTGGATAAGGAGGACTCTATATGAAAGATTTGAAAGCAATCAAATTGGGTTTTGGCATTGTTCTTTTTATCATGCTTTTGAGTTTTGCTGCTATTGGAGTAAAGACGGTTTGGCAAGAGGGTTTTTTCAAAGATTATGACAGCCATCTGACCCAAAACGAATATGCAGCTGCGGTAGTTGATCAGAATGTGAGCCTGGTCTTTTACAAGTCAGGCTGCCCCTATTGCCAGGCAGGAAAACAGGCGGTTATTTCTGCTGCTGAAAAGAGTGCTTATCCGACTTTTTATATCAATGTTGAGTCTGAAAAAGGACAGGCCTTAGTAAAGAAATACCAAGTAAAAAAAGCGGCGACTATTGTCAAGTTGAGAGATGGAAAACAGCAGCTTTCTCTCTATGCAACTAAGACCAGTAAAGGTGAAATTAATGTTGATGAGTCTGCTATCAAGGAGGCAATGAAATGACTAAAAAGGTAAAGAAAAAAACAGAAGCATTGTTTCGTTTTGATAATGAATTGTGGCGTGCTAAGACGCCTGAAGGTGTGGTTGCTTTAGGCAGACATGTAGGAGAAGATCCTTACTATCTTCTCCGGTTCCATGACGAGGGCGGCAGCCTTACCTATATCTCAGAGAGTGAGGCTTTGTGGCTAACTCTCGAACTTGCACCAGAAAAAATGTCTTGTATCTAGGAGGTTTCCCATGAATAACTTATCGAATTTTATTAGTCATTTTGTCATCTTGGCTAGCTTGCTATGCGCTTGGTTTCTTCCTATTTGTTCTGTGACAATCAGAGATAAATATGAGAATGAGAAAAAGCAAATGAGAGCGTCTGTCGTCTTGATGATGTTGTTGAAAATGTTCTGGCCTAATAGTCAGGTGAAGTGGGGAAAAGAAAATTAGAAAGGATTTGTTAGACATGATAGAAACATTAAAACGCTGGATGGGAAATGCAAAATCCAGCACCGTTGTAAAACCATTTCTGGCCGTTAAAAACTGGTTTCAGGAGAATGTGATCAAACGAAAATTAGTCATTTTTTCCGTTTTATTTGCTGTCTGGATCAGTCTTTTGGCTGGAGCACTCTATTCTCCAGAACGCCAAACCTACACAGATGATCAGCTTAAAACCAAGCAAACATTTGTCAATGGAACTGGAGAAATTAAGCTGACCAGTCAGACCTATTCTCCCAAAACAGGTATCATTGTTCTTCAGTTTGAGACTAGGGATGCGACTTCATCTGTTGACCGTGGAATTGATGCCAAGCGCTTAAAATGGAAGCTTTACTCACAAAATAAATCAGCTAAAACGAGCATGGAAGTTGTCCCAATCGTGGATAATAAAATCTCAGTGATTATCCGTGGAGTACCTGAAGATTTTGGCGCTTTTGCGATTGATGTCATCAATACAACTGTCTCAACTAGTTCAGTTGATATTGACATTACATCGCCATCAAGTGACGATAGTTCCACTTCAAAATCCTTGTCCCCGAAAGAGGAGGAAGCAGAAAGAACAGTTCAATTCTTTGTAACAACTCAAAATAAAAATCTCAAACAAAAGACAATCGATGCGGTGTCTCGTGAAGAGTTTACACTGACTGAAATCGAGGCTGAAATCAGCTATCAGGAAGGACAAATCAAAAAATTGAATGAGTCTATTTCTAAGCTGAAAACCTCTATTGAAGATGATGAGTCTCGCAAAGACGGATTGAATACTGAAGCAAAATATCTTACAGGTGATGACCTGGAAGCCAACCAAAAAGATATTTCTGTCATTGATAGTAACATCGAAACAAAGAACCGTTCGATTGAAACAGCGACAGAAAATATCGAAAAACTAAAAGGTAAGATTGAGACCTTAAACAAGAAAAAAGCAGCCGTGAAAGATGGTACATTTGAATTTTCTAATCCGATTGAAACGGTGGAAATGAAATAGTGAAAGGAAAGATATCATGAAAAAACACACTCAAAAATGGAAAGAACTAAATAAAAATGGTCTCAAATTATCACTGTTTTGTGGTTTGAATTGGCTTGTAAAATTCTTGATTAAGGGTCAATTTTATATTTTCTCAGCTGTTTTACTCGGCTTGCTGACGTATTATATGCCACGGGATATACAACTATTTACTGTGAAAGTTTTGATTTCCTTAGTCATACTCAAGTGCTTAATAGATGTCATTTATACGCTCTCCTCAAGAGAGTTGAGACGTATGAAGACGACTTTCAATTTTGTTTTAATCTTTCTATTTTTCCTAGAAGGAAATGATTATATTAAGCAACATGTTTTAACAGAATCTATGGTTAATCGTCTTCTTACATTTTGGCTAATTAGTCTTGCTCTTGCAACTCTTGTAATTTTTATTCAGCCGATATTATTTAAGCGCTATCTCTTCAAAAATGTTATTAATAAAGAGTATTTAGGTATTCGAAAGCTAACAGATCATCTGCCGCCTGAATGTAATCTTTATACGGATGCTGATGAAAAAGAAGCTGACAAACGGATGAAAATGATTAACCAAAATGTTATTAAACAACCTTATCAAGAGTTTGTCGAATTAAGCTATTTAAACAGAGAAGTGCTTACAGCTATTCGCTATAGTGTAGTTCAATTTGAAAAAGAAAAAGAGCGTACTTTCGGTGATTATGATACCATTTATTATCCTGTTTTTAGAATTTATCCTTTTGGAATAAAAGAAGATTTTGGTCATACACTGATTAAATTTAAACTTAGTCGAAGAGCTGCTTTTACAATAGAAGTTGAAGGATTTCAGAAGCAATTGTCCTAAAATTGGTTCTCCCTAATTTTATATTAGGGAGTTTTCTTTTTGCGGTGACTTGTCCCTTTACAGCACAAAAAAAAATTATCCCTTATACTGATTTTAATTTTAAAAAGGAGGCTATAAGATGGCAAAAAAAGATCTTAAAAAAATTGATTTAGAATTGGAAGAAGCAAAGAAAAAAGTTGCTGCTTTGGAGTCAGTTCGTAAGGAAGCAGAAGAAAAGCTTCAAAAAAATATTGGTAAATTGTACGTCCAGGTGCAGCTCAAAAAAGATAAAAATTTGTCGTATGAACAAATTCATGATGACCTAAAAACAGAACTCGCTCTTCTCAAAGAAGAAGAAAAAGAACGTCGTCAATCTGCTCAAAAAGCTACTGAAGAAAGTGAACAGGTTTCTTAAAAACAGACCGATTTTCTCCAGCTGAAGGAGCACAAAATAACCTGATTTTGCTCTTAAAATATCAGTGGCTGAAAGTATGCTGATTAGAAAAAAGAGTAAGTATAGGTGTGTTA
>CAUTND010000012.1:0-7205 GCA_963540355.1 uncultured bacterium | reverse complement strand
TTGAAAAATCATACGGTTTATCGAGGGGAAGAAATTATTGCTTTGACGAGACGAGAGTACGATTTACTAGTGACTCTAATGAGCAGTAATAAGGTGATGAGCCGTGAGCAACTGTTAGACCGAGTGTGGAAGTATGAAAGTGCATCTGAGACCAATATAGTGGATGTATATATTCGTTACCTCCGCAGTAAAATCGATCTTCCTGGACAAGAAAGTTATATTAAAACTGTTCGTGGAATTGGTTATTCCATGCAGGGTTGATTTATTAAAAAACTCTAATTCTCAAAGAATTAGAGTTTTTTATTTGAGTTTTAGTCAAAATTAGCCAGAGAAACGCAATCGTTTGCTTAAAATGTATAGACTGATCTTACCTATTAAAAAACAAGAAAAAAGATAATTCAAAAACGGGATCTATATTATTATGTTGAGTTTGAGTTTTAAAGAGCCTGATAAATCAACTTTTTTGCAGGTGACTGAAAATGAAGGTGGGAAAAGTGAGAATAAAAGAGGAAATCATAAAAAATAAAATTTTTTTTATGAAAACCCTTTACAAAATTAAAAAAAGTGATAAAATAGTAGTGTGCAATGCAAACGATTTCATATAGAAGTTTGTAAAAAAGAAGGAGGTCTGGATGATGAAAAATTCATTCAAGAACATTTTTAGCTTTGAATTTTGGCAGAAATTCGGTAAAGCTTTAATGGTGGTCGTTGCGGTTATGCCCGCAGCTGGTCTAATGATTAGTATTGGTAAGTCGCTTCCAATGATTAATCCTAATTTTGGTGTGTTGGTAACGACAGGTGGCGTTTTAGAGCAAATTGGTTGGGGTGTTATTGGGAACCTCCACGTTCTCTTTGCTCTTGCAATTGGGGGAAGCTGGGCTAAAGAACGTGCTGGCGGTGCCTTTGCTGCAGGTCTATCTTTTATCCTGATTAACCGTATCACTGGTGTGATGTTTGGTGTTTCTAGTGACATGTTAAAAAATCCAGATGCAACTGTTCACACTCTTTTAGGTGGAACAATTAAGGTTTCTGATTACTTTATCAGCGTTTTAGAATCGCCTGCTCTAAACATGGGTGTATTTGTCGGAATTATCGCTGGTTTTGTTGGAGCAACTGCTTACAACAAATACTATAACTTCCGTAAATTGCCAGATGCACTTTCATTCTTTAACGGGAAACGTTTTGTTCCATTTGTTGTAATTCTGCGTTCTGCGATTGTTGCGATTGTACTTTCATTTGTATGGCCAGTTATCCAAACTGGAATCAATAACTTTGGTATTTGGATTGCTAACTCACAAGATACTGCGCCAGTTTTTGCGCCATTCTTGTATGGTACTTTGGAACGTCTCTTGCTTCCATTTGGATTGCACCATATGTTGACAATCCCAATGAACTATACTGCTCTTGGTGGAACATATGAAGTGTTAACTGGTGCAGCAAAAGGTACACAAGTATTCGGACAAGACCCACTTTGGCTTGCATGGGTAACTGACCTTGTTAACCTTAAAGGTTCAAATATGGCAAGCTACAATCAATTGCTTGAAGCATACCATCCAGCCCGCTTTAAAGTTGGACAAATGATTGGTTCATTTGGTATTTTGATTGGGGTAGCAGCAGCTATCTATCACAATGTGGATGCTGACAAGAAACACAAATACAAAGGTATGATGATTGCGACTGCTTTGGCGACCTTCTTGACAGGGGTTACTGAGCCAATCGAGTACATGTTCATGTTTGTAGCAACTCCACTTTACTTGGTCTACTCAGTTGTTCAGGGTGCTGCTTTTGCAATGGCTGACATTGTTGCTTTACGTGTGCACTCATTCGGTTCTATCGAATTCTTGACTCGTACACCAATGGCAATCAATGCTGGCTTGGGGATGGATATCATCAACTTCATTTGGGTAACGATTCTCTTTGGTGTTGTGATGTACTTCATTTCTAACTTCATGATCAAGAAGTTCAACTATGCAACTCCAGGACGTAACGGTAACTATGAAACAGCAGAAGGTTCAGATGAAGCTTCTTCATCAGAGTCAACTGGCGGTAAAGTTGCTGCTGCTTCTCAAGCGGTAAATGTTATCAATCTTCTTGGCGGCCGTGCTAACATCGTTGATGTAGATGCATGTATGACTCGTCTGCGTGTGACTGTCAAAGATGCTGAAAAAGTTGGAACAGAAGAACAGTGGAAAGCTGAAGGCGCTATGGGCTTGGTTATGAAAGGCCAAGGCGTTCAAGCTATCTACGGACCAAAAGCCGACGTTCTTAAATCTGATATTCAAGACTTGCTGGATTCTGGTGAAGTGATTCCTGAAACACTTCCTAGCCAAAAAGCAGAATCAGCGGCTGCCGAAGTTTCTTACAAAGGTGTGACTGAGGAAGTTGAAACTGTTGCGGACGGTCAAGTCATTGACTTGGCAGATGTTAAAGATCCGGTCTTCTCACAAAAAATGATGGGTGACGGATTTGCAGTTGAGCCTGAAAACGGTAAGATTTATTCACCAGTTGCTGGTACAGTAACTAGCGTCTTCCCTAGCAAGCATGCTATCGGTCTTGTGACAGATAACGGCCTGGAAGTCTTAGTACATATTGGTTTGGAAACTGTTAGCCTTGAAGGTAAACCATTTGAAGTTCATGTTTCAGAAGGTCAAAAAGTTGCAGCTGGAGATCTTCTAGTCACAGCTGACTTGGAAGCAATCAAGGAAGCAGGACGTGAAACTTCAACAATCGTAGTCTTCACAAATGCAGCAGCTATCAAGTCTGTGACAGTAGAAAAACTTGGTCAAGCATCTGCTAAGACAGTTGTTGCTAAGGTTGAATTGTAATATAGAAAAGAGAAATCATGGCAAAATTCCTGACATTAAATACTCATAGTTGGATGGAAGAAGAGCAAGAAACCAAGCTTAATCAGCTTGCAGAACGCATTCTTCAAGAAAAATATGATGTCATTTGCCTGCAGGAAGTCAATCAATTAATGGAGTCTGAACAGGTTGTTCAGGCTCCTTTCTATAAGGCTGTTGAAGGAGCGATTGCGATTCATCAGGATCACTTTGCCCTTTGCCTAGTAGAAAAATTGGCAAAAGCAGGACTGGACTACCATTGGTCTTGGGCTTATAATCATATCGGTTTTGACATTTACAATGAAGGTGTGGCAATCTTGTCCAGAAAACCGATAGCTCCTAGAGAAGTTTTGGTCTCAGAAGTGAATGATCCTAGGGATTACCACACCCGCAAGGTCTTGTTAGCGGAGACTGAGGTAGAGGGTCAATTGATGACAATCGCGTCTTGCCATCTATCTTGGTGGGACAAGGGCTTACAAGGAGAGTGGTCAAAGCTTGAAGAAGAGCTTCTCAAGGTCGAAACTCCTCTGGTTCTCATGGGTGACTTTAACAATCCTGTCGATTACGAAGGCTATCAGCATATCTTAAAAAGCCCACTCAAATTGCAGGATAGTCATAAGGTTGCTCAAAAGATTAGTGGTAGGGCAACAGTTGAAGGCGAAATTGCTGGCTGGGATGGCAACCAAGACGCTCTGAAGATTGATTATATCTTTACCAGCCAAGGTATCCAAATTGAAAGCTCTGCTGTGGTCTTTGACGGAAAGGAAACCCCTGTTGTCAGTGACCATTTCGGTTTAGAAGTAGAGGCAAAATTTTAGAAAAAAATAGTTCCAAGTTAAATGAACTGTACTAGCGAGGTTAGCTTAAAAGCCTAACTTTCGAGTTTCAGTTCAACTTGGAACTTTTTTATATAAGAGAATATCTTCTTGGGAGCTGTTATTTAAAAAATATTTTAGATGACTTATTGTTCTTCATCTAGTTTTTCTTGGAATCGCTTATTCTCTTGATAGCGAGCCTCGAGAATATCTTCAATCCGTTGTTTATATTGCTTACGATATAAATCTAGATTGTCCTCTATTTGAAAAACGTAGGGTTCAATGGACCGAAAAGGAACTTCTCGGCAAGCAGAAGAGATGGCTTCTATGAGATGATTACTTTCTCTATTAATCCGATAGTAAAATTCATCTAGATACATCTCAGTTTTGTCAAGATTAGAGAGTTTCTTATGATGTTCTTCTTCTAATTCTTTTAATTTTTCTTTATTCAAACACGAGTCCCCCGATCCCTAGAGTTGCAGCTGCAGGACTTTCTCCATCCTGAATAGGGCTGTTTAAAGATGGTTTTTGTAGGGTTTGGGTTAAATAAGTAGTTGCAGCGTCCGCTGCTTTTGCCTCGAATCCATATTGAATGTTTTGGACATAATCATTGGAAGCATAGTTTTTCATATTGTTTGCTTCATCCTGTAGAGATTTAGCTAATTCTTTTCCTTTGGATAAGATAGTTGCTTTTTTTGCGGTGATGAGAGATTTTATGGCTTGGCGCTCCTGCTCTTTCATCAGTTTTATAAATTCCTTTTCCAAAGTCTCTCTATTTCTTTGTGGATCATCATTAATTATTAGCACTATTTTTGTTCCTCCATGTTTTTTGAACGTCTTTGAGCAGTTTATTGAAATTTTCTGCTAGTTGATTATCCACTGTTTCAAATGTAGTGCTTGCTCTAACTAAAGTCATTCCTAGTTGTTCGATTTTAGTTAAGAAGGAACTAGCAGATTTTTTTGTACTTTCTTCAATACCGTCATTCCAAAAAAGAGTAGTGTTAAAATCAGCAAGTAAATCACTAACTTCAGAGGCGGTCAAATAACTAGCTAATTGCGAAGCTTCTCTGTTTGTATCGTTGACAATGTTTAGGACGTCTTCCTTGGCATTTGAAAGCAGAGTTTCAACATTTTTAACCTTTTCTTCGATGTCAAAAATTGCTAGCTGGGCAGCAGTCTGGAGAAGCTGAGCCCGGACCAAAATTCTTTTTTCTCCTGTAAGATTCCCAGATTTTAGTTGATTTTGATAGCGGGAAATGGCTTCTTGATCCCATTGTTTTGATTCTTTTTTAGCGGTCTCTATGATTTCTTTATATTCTTTATTAAATTGATTATAGATGTCAACTCCAGCATCAACGCGAGTAATGGTATCTCCCATCATGATGGAAAGGAGGGTGTTCATCGCTAGGCCCTCATTTACACCAAGAGTTCTAAGCCCCTCTATAGTACGATGGACTAGACGAGCTAATTTCTCACCAGCTCGTAATAGCTCAGGATGATAGTCTTCGGAGGCTGTCAAGAAGCTTCCTTTGCCATCTGATTGGAAAACACCGAAATCATGAGAACTCTCGGAATCGAAACTCTGGGTATAGTATAAAGGGACCACAATATTGACTTTACCAACTGGCTTTTTAAGTGGTTCATTGGAATCACCAGGTAGATGAGCGATAGTATGTTCCCGATTGAGCATACTCACCATATCAAAGGGATTCACATAATACTCTATTTTTTCGCTGATTTTTTTGATTTTCTCATCGCTGAGTCCCATTTTCTTTAAACTCTTTGTCGTATCTGGACCATCAAACAGGACCACCTTGCCGATTTTTTCAAGTTCCTGGTCGCTTAAGCCGGCAACCCCTTGAGCAGAGACCATAGTTCCTAGCGAGTGACCGGTGATGTCCATCTTGGCATCGGGAGCTTTTTCTTTCATTTCAGCAATTTTAGCCTTCATTCCTTTTGTAGCCAGCTTTGCTTGCGGGATATGAATATTGTTAATGGCAAACTGCGCATCGTTATCAACCCAGTCGTTCAGATTTAGCGCTTTTATACCCTGCACGGATAATTTATCTAGATTGAAACCATCGCTACCTCGAATGGCCATATAGGTTTTTTTGGTATCCTTACCCAAAGTAGGAGTATCTGTTAAAAAATAAGCATTAAAACCGGCTTTTTCATCGGTTAAAAGCCCTTTTTGATAGCTTTCATTACGTGCTTCATGTCGTATCCCATTCGTATCAGGAACTGGTACAGTTGAGATTTCATTAACAGTATGTAAATCAGGATCTGGCTGCAAGTAGACCTTGCCATTATGAGAGAGATTTTTGCCTCCTGGGGTATTTTCTTTCTCGTATACAACATCTTGGGAAAAATCAAATTCTAGAGAGCCACCATTATCTAATATTTTTTTATTATCTTCCAATTGAGACTCATAGGGAAATCTAATTGGTCTCCCATGATAAGCAGATTGTGCCAAATCCGCATAAAAATTATCAAAGGTTTTTAAATTACTATTAGTCAAAAATTCTACCTCCTACTCGCAATGGGCTTCCTTGCATCATGGTATCAAAAATAATTTGTCCATCTTTAATTTCAAATATGACTTGCCATGTCGATCCTTCTATGTTATTGAAGCTACCTCCAACGATTACAACTTCACCTCCTCCTTGCGGTGTACCATTTCCAATTTCTTCCCACTTGGTTTCATTCCAATTGATCTGAACAGATTCCACTTTAGGATTTAAAGATTTTACAAAATCTTCTATTTCTTTTTTATGCTTCTTCAAATAAGCCAATTGCTTTTCTTTGGTGCTTTGATATTTCTGATGATCAATTCCACCGAATAAATCTTTATTTTTGACTGCCACAATTGTTCCTCCTATGATAAGAGCTGATGCGATTGCAAGGATGAGCATTTTTCTTTTTTTCATTGTAATTCCTCCTAGCGAGCGATAGGTTCTTTCTATTATTTTAGCATAAAAGTATAAAAAAAATACTTTCACAAAGTATTCTTGTTCACTATGAAACGAGGAGATAAGCCAAATCCGCATAAAAATTATCAAATGATTTTAAATTGCTGTTACTCATATCTATCCCATCCTCCATTTTTTAATATGCTAGGTGGGTTTAACATTCCAATCAAATCTATTGAAGGTATGTCGGTCTCTTTTTTTAACCAAAAATCTATTGTAAAATCAGAATCCTTTATATGATTAAAAGTTCCTTTTAACGATAGATTAAAACCTGCTCCTTGAGGAGTTCCATTCCCAATTTGTTCAACAGTCATACTATTCCAATCAATTTGAACCGATTCTATCTTTGGATTTTGAGATTTTACAAACTCCTCAATCTCTTCTTCATGCTTCTTCAAATAAGCCAACTGTTTTTCTTCGGTGCTTTGATATTTCTGGTGATCAATTCCATCGAATAAATCTTTATTTTGAACTACCACAATTGTTCCTCCTATGATAAGAGCTGATGCGATTGCAAGGATGAGTGTTTTTCTTTTTTTCATTGTAATTCCTCCTAGCGAGCGATAGGTTCTTTCTATTAT
>CAUTND010000011.1:0-24227 GCA_963540355.1 uncultured bacterium | reverse complement strand
CTCTAGAAATAATTCAGACTTTTCATTTATGTTTTTTATGTTCTTCTAAAGAACGGATATAATAATTCATACTTTTCAAAAAAAAAGATAAAAGCTGGTTTAAGATCTCTAATAAGTTTAGCCGATTAGAAGTTTAAGATTTCTCAGGATGATTGCAATAAAAAAAGCAGTGTTTCTCTTATCTCCTCTTTTTATATAATCAAAAAATCTTGTAAAGTAGCATCAGAATTAGATTTCTGTATTAGTTGAAAATATTATACACTTTCTCAAAAAAGGCAAGTAAAATCATTCATCAAAAATCAGATTTTTTTTCTTTTTTTTCTTTTTAGCGTATACTTGAGATACTATATTTTAGTCCTTATTCAAATATCTCATGAACGAAATCAATACCCCTGCAAGTACAACCACAACCGTTAATCATCTTGTGGAAAAGATTACTGCTACCTGTGATGCTTTAGTTGCAGCACTTGAATATACGACAGAGCAAGCGAGTCAGTATGGAGGAGGAATTGTAGAGTCTTTTGACAGCGAATATGTAGATATAGTGATTAGGACGCTTTTACAGCTTAGAGCTTATGCAGTAAGACTTGGGAAAGAGATCAATAATGGCTTGATTCGTTCAGAAAAGGATCTTGAACTTCTCATCGAAGGAATGCAAGATCTAGATGATAAACTCGTAAATCTTATGCGTAAAAATGGGAACCTGAGAAATAATTTTGCATTTGGACTTGAAGAAATCAGAACCACAATTCAGCAAATCAAGGAAAATATGCTTATCTCCTAAGCTCTGTGTATTACTTAGATAAGAAAAGATAGCTCCTCACTCCAAGCTATCTTTTTTGATTCAATTGTTTTTTTTGAGCAGATAACTATACTTTTCTTTGTTTAGTTTTATGCTGCATTGATGATCGCTGTTTCAATCCTCTTTCTGATTTTTAGTCTTTTGATCTTTCTCTTTCCCAGTAGTTATCTTGGAGAACTTGCCTTAAGTTTTCTCCCCTACCGAGGAGGAGTGAGTTTCATTGGACTTATTTCTTGGGTTATCATCCTCTGGAGACGTCTCTATCATCATCAAAAAAAACTGAAAGTAAAGCAAAAATTGGCTCCTTTATTTTTAACCACGTTTTGAATATTTTTTCTTTTTTATCTCTCTCCGATTCAAAATTTCTATCATCAAAACTTTCTCCAGAAGAGCCCTTCTCAGACTCCGATCAGAATTCTTTTCTCAAATCTTTATAAAGATAATTTTGATTTTGAAGCTATTCAAGCAAAAATCAAGGAAGAAAAGCCTGATCTTCTCCTCTTTGTAGAATTTAGTGAGGGACATAAAAATGGTTTAGAAGCAGCTCTTGAAAAGGAATATCCTTATAGGGCTATGACAACTCGATCCAAAATTGCTGTCTGAGATGTGGTCTTTAGCAAGTATCCAATCAATCATTTAGCAGATGATTTTCCACAATGAACATGGAGATATGGTTATTTTAGCATTGAAAAAGATGGTATTCCCTATTACTTTTATCTGATACATACAAGTTCCCCTGTAAACAAAAGCTTTTTTCGCAGAAGAAATCTTCAACTTCAGCAATTAAGTGAAGAATTTCAAAATTTTCACCTCCCTCAAAGGGAAAAAGATGCAAAAGTTATCCTTGTAGGAGACCTCAATATTAGCCCTCGATCTGTTTTTTATCGTAGGTTTGCAGATAATCTTTCTGGACAACTAGAAAATGCAACAAGAAATTTTCCGATGCTCTTTACTCGAAACTTGGGAACTATGCTCAAAGTGCATGAGGACTTTCAGTCGCTCCCAGGATGGATTAGAGCTCCACTCCAGTTTTTTCCTTTACAAAGTCATATTGATCATCTCTTCATTAGTCCAGAGGTAATTCTCTCAGAATTAAGAACTATCCAGTTTTCTGGCTCTGATCACTGCGGATTCGTATTTGATATTGAATAAGGAGAGCTAATGCTCTATTTTCTCTAGAAAACGGGTAAAAGCTTCTTGAGCTAACCGTTTTCTATTCACTATTGCTAAAATCATTTCCAAAAAAGGGAAGTCTGCTTTTTGCTTTTCCAAGAAACGATCAATTGCAGGAATCATATTGAGCCCCTCAGCAACCATATGCATGAGACCTCATGTAATCTCTTCTTTACTATGCCCCTGGGCCAAAAGACGTCCTGCATTCCGATTTCTACTTAGAGAGCTTGAAGCTGTGACATATAGATCTCCAAGTCCAGCAAAGCTTATGAAAGTTTCTGAAGAGGTACCAAGTACTTCTCCAATACTTAGAAGCTCTTGCACTCCTTGTGTAAGCAATAAAGCTTTCGTATTTGCTCCATAACCGAGCCCTTCTGCAATCCCACATCCGAGAGCAATGACATTTTTGAAAGCTCCCATTAATTGCACCCCAATTATATCTGGACTTCGATGACACCTGAATCGCTGATTTTGAAAAAAAGCTGAAACCTGATCAGCATCAGTTTTTTTTTCACTTGCCAGTACGACTCCTGTAGGATTTTTTTTCATAACTTCTTCAGCATGAGATCCTCCTGAAAGAATAACTAGAGGAACTTCTCCAAGCACCACTTTGATTAAATTAGAAAAAGGAGAAAAATTAGAAGATTGCCATCCCTTTGATGCTAAGACCAATATTTGTCCGTGATAATAAGGCTTAAGACTATGGATACAAGAGGCAAGAGCCTGTGAGGGAACTGCAATCACAATGAGTTCAGCATCTCTCATCACTTCCTCAAGCTCAATACGAGAAGTTATCTCCTGATGAAGCTGATGTCCAGGAGCATAGCGTGGATTCTGCTGTTGTTCACTAATCAAGAACGCATCGCTCTCAGAAAGAGATCGGAGCCAAGGAGATGCTCCATTCTCAGCTAATATCTCTGCAAGTGCCGTTCATCGACTCCCAGCTCCAAGCACCGCGACTTTAGCTTCTTTCATATGATTATAAAGAGTTAAAAGCCTGAACAAGATTTTGAGAGTATAACATTCAGGATCAGGAAAACAAGAGCAAGGAAGGATTCCTTTTCTGATCTATCATTTTTCCTTAATCTCTCCCAAAAAGCGACTTAAATGTTTTATATTTTATTTTTTTGAGCATCTAAAAAAACATTATAAAGAGGAAATCTTCGGCTAAAATTTGCATTTTTGGACAAAAACTTTATACTTAGTTCAGATTTTTAGCCTTTTATTTACATGGGACAAGATCTGCTTTTTATTCTTATTAGCTTGTTCGCAACTGGAATTATCCGAGTTGTTGGGGTTTCCCTTTGGAGGATGCTCTTTTTGACAATGCAGAAAAAACATAGGCAGGAACAGGCTCAAAAAATCAGGTTTCTCCAAGTTCAAATCCCGAAAAATGCGGTAGCGAGAAGTTCAGACATTGATGCGAAAGATCATATTCAGTCTATGAAGCAGAATATTGAGCTGATGAATCAGGTGTATAAAAATTTTTATGCGATCTTTGATGAAGGCTGGGAAAATAAATGGTTTGGAAATAATGCGATCAGCATGGAGATGCTGGTGGAAAAGGAGGTGATCAAATTTTTCCTCGGAGTGCCGAAAGATCACTTGATGACGGTGCAAAAGATGATTGCTTCATTTTATACTGGGGCGATCGTAGAACAGGTCAAGCAGCCGAAACTTTTGGAAGCAGGAAAATTTTTTGCCGGAGGTGAATTTACGCTGACCAAAGATAGTGTGCATCCTATCAAGACATATGAGGCTTTTGAAGCGGATCCGATGGATAGTATTCTCTCTGCTTTTTCTAATATTAACAGAGATGAAAAAGTCTGAATTCAGATTTTGGTAGAGCCTTTGCACGAAGATTGGCTCAAAAAGATGAGAAAAAAGGCTGATGATATCAAAGATGGAAAGAAAGCTCTTGGATTCCGAGGAATTATCAAGAAAATCCGACACTCAGGAGCAAAAGAAGACAAGGAAAATAAAAAAGAACAGGAAAAAAAGAAGCATAATTTCTCACAGCAGCAGCTCGGAGATTTTGATAAAAAAATGGATGATGAGCTTTTCCAAGTCAAAATGAGAACAATTGCAACCTCACCTGACAAAGCAAGACCGAAGAAAATTATTGATGATATTTCTAGGCTTTTCAACCAGTATAACTATATCGGACTCAATACGATCAAATTTAGCAAGGCTCAAGATCTCAGGAAATTTGCCAAGCATTATGTGATGAGGCTTTTTTATAGTGATAATCCACTGCTTGAAGATATCAAAAAATTTAATAAAACGACGATTCTCAATATCAAGGAACTTTCTTCTATTCTTCATTTTCCCCACGGAAGATTCAATCAAAATCCGAGAATCGCTTGGCAGAAATTTAAGGTTGTTCCAGCTCCAGATGATTTACCGACTGAGGGAATTGTTGTAGGTCATAATACTTATGGAGGTATAAAAAGAGAAATCAGAATCACCGATAAAGATAGATTTAGACATATTTATATTCTCGGTCAGACTGGTACGGGAAAGTCTACGATTATGCTCGCTCAGGCTGTAGATGATATGAAAAATGGAAGAGGGTTTACCTTTATTGATCCGCATGGAGAAGCGTGTGAAGATCTTTTGAAGTGGTTTCCAAAAGAGAGGATTGATGATCTGATTTATTTTGACCTTG
Source organism: uncultured bacterium (assembly GCA_963540355.1). GTDB lineage: Bacteria > Patescibacteriota > Gracilibacteria > Absconditabacterales > Absconditicoccaceae > HOT-345. The sequence continues at coordinate 19,584 of CAUTND010000011.1, read as the reverse complement.
GGAATACTGCTTACCCAATAGGACTCAATCCGCTAGAAGTAGATCCTGAAGATAGTGATGAAAAAGATGTGGTAACGAACGACCTCGTGGAAATGTTTATCCAAATGTATGGACCAGAGATTTTCGGACCGAGAATTCAGGATTATTTCAGAAATGGGTGTTTGCTCCTCATGGATCAGCCTGAAGGAGGAACGATTGTAGATATTATGAGACTTTTTACTGATGAAGCCTTTGCAGAGGCAAAAATTAGAAATCTGAAAGATCCTGTGGTTGCTTCGCGATGGAATAAAACCTACAAGAAAATGGGAGATCGTGAAAAGGCAGAAATTATTCCATTTATTCAAGCAAAGTTTGGTCCGTTTACGACAGGAGTTTATGTGAGAAATATTATTGGTCAACCAAAATCCTCTTTCAAAATGTATGATGCAATGCAGCAAAAAAAGATTATTCTTATGAATCTTGCAAAAGGTATCGCTGGTGAGGAAACTTCAAAACTCATCGGAAAAATTATCGCAATGCAGGTAAAACTTTCTGCACTCAAGAGGGCAAAAATCTCTGAAAAAGATAGAGTCCCTCACTATCTCTATGTGGATGAATTTCAAAACTATGTTTCTCAGTCTTTTGAGTCTATTCTTTCCGAAGCCAGAAAATATAAGGTAGGACTTGTTGTGGCTCATCAGTATACCGATCAGCTCAAGCAAGAAGGACTTGGTGGAAATATGGACCTTTCTAAAACGATTTTTGGAAATATTGGAAATATGTTTGTCTTTAAAGTCGGAGCTCCAGATGCAGAGTTCTTAACCAAAGAATTTGAACCTGAATTTAATCAAACGGATCTGACTTCTACTGAAGCTTTTATGGGGGCTTGTAAAGTGTCCATCAATAATCAGCAGACGAGACCGTTTAGTTTCAAGGCAAAGGTACTCTATCCAGGTTTTCCTGATGGCTTGCCTTATGCTAATAGCCCAGAGAAAGTGCAGATTATCAAGCAGATTTCTTCTCTTAAACGAGGAACAAAAAGAGAACTGGTAGATAAGGAAATCTACTTTAGAGTAGGGGTTTAAGAATGTAGAATTTAGAGTTCAGAGTTCAAAGAAAGTTTTGGGAAACTTCCTTTTTCAATACTCAAATGAGATAAACGTTTTTTTGATCTCTTCTCCTATTTTTTGTTTTAAAAAAGGAGAGAAAGCAAACACTTATTGAATTTCTCTCAAGTAGGTCTTCAATTTTTAAGCTCTTAGCAAGCAGGCTCATTGAGAGAGCATGATTGGACTGTAAGAGGAATCAACATCTGTCCTAAGATATCAGTCAGTTTTTTTTCCTGTTCTGTAGTCAAAGGAACATTCACATCTTTTTGCTCCTCTAAAGTATTAAAATGATGGGCTAAGATCTTTCAGTCCTTAAGTACTACAAGGAAAGGAACATAGAGTCTTTTCTCCTCAGGATTATTGAGCCCTTCATATTCAGGAAGAAGATCATGGAATTTTTCCAATAGATATGCATATTCTGGAGAAGTCTCTTTTTCAATGACTAGATCCCCAGCTTCATTAAGAGTTTTTTGATCACGGATATCTTTTGGATTGAAATAATAAAGTTCTGAAAGCTGATGCTTCTCCATAGCGGTAAAGAGATGAGGAAGTAATGTCCTACACCAAGGACATCTTGGGAAGCCAAAATACAAGACTCCACTCCCCTCTTCCAGCAATTTTTGGAGTTCTGAAAATGTTAAAGTATGAATATTCAGGGTTTCAGGAACAATCATAGGGATTTTTTCAGGATTAAGAGCCTCATACTCCGCTTTAAAACTCAAGGTATCAGTCGTGTAAACTGTCGTTTGAAAAAGACTTTCTTGCTCTTTTGAAGGAGATTGAGGTTGACAAGCTCCAAGTCCGAGAAGCAAAATTATTCCCATAAAAGCTATCATATATTTCATGGACATTGTCTAGGGTTATCATTTATTGTTAAAAAAATTGGAGGTGCGGAGAATTGAACTCCGGTCTAAAAGGCATACTCATCCCGTTCTACCATTATAGTCAGCTTTTTAACCTAGTTTTTAGCCTTATTATGCGGGGAGAAGTGGAAAAGTGACAAACACGAAACTTCAATTAGACATAACAAGGGTTTGGGTTCCTGCTCAGATCCGCCTTACTCCTAGCAGGAGTCAGTAGTAAGGTTAGTTACTGGCTTATAAAAGACAACTATGCATAAGCAAAAGGTACTTTTACAAGTTCAGCTCTCTTAAGGAGAGATTTTCATGCGTTAGCATTTTTTTGTTGATTGGTTTTAAGCTCAGTCAATCATTGAGCAATGGCTCGTGATGGGTACGGATTCCTCTCATCAAATCCAAAGTCACCCCCATAACGCTTTTACTATACTCAAAAAGCTTCCTCTTTTCAAGAGAAAAAAGCTGAATACCCTGATTGGTCAGTTTTTTTTAATTGTCTGCTAATGAGGTAAAGGAAAATCTTTGGTAAAGAGCTTAATTTGCCTACCAAGCTCCTCAAGAACGGTTGAATCTTTACGATTACGGATCGCTTTATCAATAAAAAGAACAATTTTTCTCACATCCTCTTCTAATACTCCCCTCGTCGTCATCGCAGGCATTCCAATTCTCACTCCAGAAGGACGAAAAGCTGGGCGATGATCACCAGGGATCAATGATTTAGATACAGAAATTCCTACCTGATCTAACACTGCTTCTACTTCAGATCCATCAAAGTCCTCTGCCGAAAAATCAAGTACTACCATATGATTATCTGTACCTCAAGTTATGAGTTTATAACCGAGATTGAGAAAACTATGTGCCATAATTTGTGCATTTTTGAGCGTTTGCTTCGCATAATGTTGAAATGCTGGAGTTTCTACCTCCTTGAGTGCAACAGCTATTGCAGCAATCGTATGCATATGTGGTCCTCCTTGCATTCCTGGGAAAACAGCACGATCAATTCTTGTTGGGAGATTTTCTATCGTAGGCTCTGGCTTTTGCAGAGGATTTCAGACTTTCCCTTTACTAAGAATCAAAGCTCCTCTCGGTCCACGAAGGGATTTATGAGTCGTTGTCATCATCGCGTGGAATCCATAGTCAAGCGGATTTTTAAGTAAACCTGCTGCAATAAATCCCCCTATATGAGAAATATCAGCATAGACAATCGCTCAGACTTCCTTTGCTATTTCTGCAAACTTTAGATAGTCAAGCTCCCTTGGATAGGCACTAAATCCCGCTAAAATCACTTTTGGATGATGTTCATGAGCCAAGCTACGAAGCTGTTCAAAATCGATTTCTCCGCTTTCCTTCGTAGTATAAGGAATAAATTTAAATACTTTTGAAATAAAAGTTACTGGAGACCCATGGGTCAAATGACCTCCATGAGCCATATCTAAGCCAAGAATTGTATCTCCTGGCTCCATTACCGCAGTATAGAAACAGAGATTAGCTGCTGCTCCGGAGAGAGCTTGTACATTTGCATGATCAGCACGAAAAAGCTTCTTTGCTCTTGCTATCGTCAAGCTTTCTAATTTATCTGTATTTTCCTGACCTCCATAATATCTTTTCCCTGGGAATCATTCGGCATATTTGTTTGCAAAAACAGTAGCCTGAGCTTCCAATACTGCAGCTGATTGATAATTTTCACTTGCAATAAGTTCAATCCCTGCGTATTGCCTTTGTTCTTCTGCATTGATGAGCTGAGCTAGCTCTGAATCTTTCTTTTGGAGTTCAGTCATAGGAAGAAAAAACTAGAAACTAAAAAAACTGATTGAAGTGTAATAGAATGAACTCAGATTTCAAGAAGAAAGAATAAAGAATTGATTAGAAATTTTTAAAACTCCAAAGGGGATCTGGAGGATTTTTCTATCTCTCTAAAAGAATAATGCAACCTATACTCTCTGTTACGCAATACTTGAAGAGGCTCTTCATAGGTTTATTTCATCCAGCTTCTGACGGTAAATCTGTTTTCTCTCCTATTCAAAAGGAGAAGTCCACATCTAGCTGCAGTTTATCTTTGCTTAACATCGTGTATCATTCTTTTTTAGGAAGTATGATCGATTGTTTTTCTATACTTTTTATAAATTTCTTCTACTTTTTCATCTAAAATTTCAAGAATAACAAAGAATTTTTCCTTTGATGGCATCTTTTTGATTATGAAAACCTAGTTACTACAATGGCAATAAAAAAGTCTTCAAAAATTTGACATTTTTTTGAAAATATACTATAATCTTATTGCATTTATTTCTTATACAAAAATACACATGAAAAAAGTAGCAGAGAAATTCGGACTTCACAAGGCTGAATCTGAAAGAACCAAGACGCAAAAACTCGTTAGAGATCTTGCTTTCTTTGGAGTAGTGGTATATGCCGCTGTAATGACCTTCCTCGTATTCAATGCGGAAACTCAACAAGTCGAAGCAGAAGCAAATCTCGCTGCATCTAGCCTAGTAACTTCACAAGTTGCTCTTGCAAGATAAGGAGAGGCATTCTTGAAAAAGAAGTCTGAATAGGGTTGCTTATTCAGCTTTTTTTCAATAAAAAAAATCAGGTCTTAATATTCAGCTTTTGGGATTTTTTTATGAAAAGTTGCGATACCATTTCAGCAAAGCTGTATATTGCTGGTCCCGACTAAACTTTCTCTTTACCAAAGGCTGATAGTCCTCAGTTTTCAGCTTTTTAACTGCTGCAAGCAAATCAACAACACTTCAAGGAGCAAAAAAAAGGACTTTCCCACCGACAACCTCCGGTAAAGAAGCAATTTGTGTCGTAATAAGCGGAGTTCCTAGGGCTAAAGTTTCTGTATGCACCGAACCAAAACCTTCCGAGAGTGAAGGAGCGACCACCCCTTGCACATTAGCGACTAAAGCTCTGAGTTCTTCCTTAGCTAATCCGTTCCATATCTTTACTCTCCCACGAGCTAAAACAGGTAAATCAGCAAGAAAAGTCTGAATTTTTTCTTTGATAAGCCTCTCTCTCTGTGCAGGAATAAAATTGAAAATCAGCTGAATCTCCGGATCTAAAGCCAAAATTTCAGGAATCGCCTCCACCAAAGTATCAATCCCCTTGGAAATCCCCGTATGCCCAAAATACAGCAGATTCCGCTTTCCCTTAAGTCAAAACTTCTCTTGAACTGCTAAATTCTCTTGCTGACTCACTTTTTCCCTGTCCCAAAACCCATAATCCACCCCATTATACGCCAAAAAGAGCTTTTCATCACGAATCCCATAGACCAATCTCAAGGAATTCAAGGTATAGACTGATACACAGTGATAACTTTGGAAAGGTAAATGGAAAATCAGCCATTCAAAAAAGCGATAGATCCAAGCTGTTTTCCGTGATTTATAGCGATTTCGGAGCTTTCAAAAAATCTCATGCACCGTGAGTAAAACCGGCTTATGAAAAAACATTCCAAGCAGACTTGCAGGAATTGCCCCTCAATAAGTGCTCGTATGGATCGCAAAAATCTCAGGAGAAGACTTCAAAATCTGAATCCCTTTCCAAAATCCGCTCCAGATAAAGGATTTCCTACTCTTACCTACCCTTATAATCCTGAGCCTTCAGCTTTTTTCTTCTTGTAGAAGCTGGGGATCATAATGCGAGGTCAGCACGACAACTTCGTAGCCCTCCTGCAAAGAACGACCGATGATCTGCTCAAAAACCGTCTCCACTCCTCCCTTGTGAGGCAGATAGTAATCCAAGATATAGAGAAGGGTTTTCGCCATTCGCTCAAGGGAAAAATAAAAAAACTGACCTCAGTGTAAAGGTTTTCTCCCTGCTTTCAAGCGATTTTCTTTCCTTCCAAGAGTGAGAGGTGGTTTCAAAAGGTCGGAAGTCTGATTTTACCTTTTTGGTAGCTTTACGGTGATGGTGAGAGGCAAGGTGGTTCCGTTGAAAACGAGGGGAAAGTAGAGGTAGTTTAAGTAATTAAAGTAAAAGGTAAAAAAACTTGTATTTAATACTAGATTTATTATCCTCAAAAAAATTGGTTTTTATCTTATAAACAATCATTATGAATCTTCCAATGGAAATCAAAGATTCAAAAATTTGACAGTATATTCTTGCCAATAGATGACAGAAAAGAAAATTTTTTCGTATTCCTGATTACCAAAGACCTTATGTATGGGATGAAGAAAGAATTGAAGATTTTTGGAAAGACCTTACAGAAGGAGATATAAATCTTCCATTTTTGTGATCCTTCATTTTTAAAGAAGACGATGATCAGATTTTTGATATTGTAGATGGGCAACAAAGAATTTTAAGTATTGCTATATTATTAGCAGCTTTAAGAACAATTGCAAAAGAAATAGGACATAGTAACCTTACTAATAGTATTCAACAAAGAATTGCAGAAACGGATAATTTAGGAAATTCTAAAGATTTTTTTATTCATTGTCGGGAAGATGTTGATTTCTTTTTTAGGGAATATATTTTGAGTGGAGATAAAAATATTAAAGAAATATGAGAAAAAATTACCAAAAAAGATACTAGTAAATATAATATAAAAAATAATTATCTCCACATTTATTCTCTTATAAAATCAACTATTAAAGAAAAGGGTATAGAGTGAGATACTGTGGAAATTGCGAAGTTTATAGATATGATCTTAAACAAAATAGATGATTATTCTATTGTATACATTAAAGTTAGTTCAGATGAACAAGCTTATACTGCATTTGAAATTGTTAATGCTAGAGGACAAGAATTAGGTAATATAGATCTTTTAAAAAACCTTTTCTTTAAGGAAGCGGCTAAGGATCAAAATAAAAAAGCAATTGTAGAAAGACGAGAAACCATGGTCAATAATATTCAAAATTGTTCTGGCGTAAAAGTAAATTTGGAAAGTTTTTTAAAACATTTTTGGCATGCTAGATGGGGGAAAAGTAAATTGGCATCTTCAAAAAGGCTTTTTTATCTTTTTAAACAAGAGATATTGTCTCAAAAAAATAGATATGACAGTCTCTCTTTAGAAATGTTAGAGGATTCTGAGAAATATAAAAATTTTACAGATCCAGATGGGAAAGTTTTCTTGTATGAAGATTCACCAAAAACTTATCAATATAATTTAGAAATACAAAATTCTTTAAAAAACATTGCAAGTTTTTCTATTACTCAAGCTTATATTTTATTTCTTACCATACTTAGGTATCAAAAAGAAATTGGGAATAGAAAAGTTAGAGATATTTTTAGATGCATAGAAAGCTTTCATTTTGCTTATTCTGCGATAGCCAAAGAACAAGGAAATAAAGTAGAAAAAATATATTGAAAGTATGCAGAAGAATTTATAAATGCTATTGAGAATAGCAATTCTTTAGAAGACAGAGGAAATAAAATTAATCTTGTTTATCAAGAACTTAAAAAGTATTTACAAAATCTGTATCCTTCACAGGAAGTTTTTAGGGAAAAATTTATTAATCTTGAATATAAATCTATCAATAAAGATTTGCTCCGTTATGTTTTAACTCAATATGAATTATTTCTTAATGGATGAACTGGAGAAAAAAAACCAGATTTTACAAATACAAATATTGAACATATTTATCCACAGAAAAATGAAGATAAAGATAATATTTTAGATGAGAAAACAGTAAATAATATAGGTAATTTAACGCTCTTAAGCATAAAATTAGATTCATCATCTAGTAATAATACCTTTGTTGAAAAAATGGAACATTATCAAAAATCTGAATATCAAATGGTAAGAAATATTGTTAAAGATTTTAATGATTGAAATAGAATACGAAACAAGGAAACTATTTCTGAAAGAGCAAAAAAAATGGCTGATGATCTCTATACTGCTATTAAAAAAGTTGTAGAGTAAAAACTTCCTACCCCAGCACGGAAATACATTCAATGTGGTGTGTCATTGGGAATAAATCAACGGGCTGAACCTGCTTGAAACTAAAACCCTCCTCTACCAACAGCTCAATATCTCTCGCCATCGTGATCGGATTACACGAAATATAGAGCAACTTAAACGCATACTGCTTTTTCAAATCAGCCAAATACTTGATCACATTCGGATGCAAGCCTTCACGCGGTGGATCAATCACCACCAAGCCGACATTCTGAATTTTTTCTTTAAGCTCTGGGAAATTGATGAGCATTTTTTCCGCAGGAGAAGCCACGAAAAAGCTCTTTGCTTCCAAACCGTTGATTTTCGCATTATGCCGAGCATCTACGATCGCCTCTTCCACGATTTCCACGCCCACAAGCTCCTTTCCAATCCCCATTTTGAGCAGAGAAAGTCCAATACTTCCCGCCCCACAGTAGAGATCCAGCACATTCCCCTCAATATGCCCAATCATTTTCATCGCAGTTCAGAACAGCCTTTGCGCACCAAGCGTATTAGTCTGGAAAAAGGAAGAAGGAGAAATTCTGAAATTTACCGTGATCGCCTCGCTTTCTTGGTCAGGATTAGCATCCATAAAAGCAGAGAAATCCAAGTTCTCATAAATCATTCCTTCACCTCGGAAGGTCTTAATTTCGGTTTCTGCATTACGGACAATATCAGCCAAACCGTTATTGTAGCTGATCACAAAAGTAGACACTTGCTCTTGCAAAAAAGGATCAGCTTTTAGCTTTTCCAAAAACTGCTCTCGGAGCTGAGTTTGCTCGTGAGAAGCAAGATTATTGTCCGCAACGGAGAGATTCACGAGTGTTTGACCGGTATTCACCCCCTCCCTAATCACAAGGTGGCGGAAAAATCCCTGATGTGTCTTCTGATCATAGACCGCAAGCCCAGAATCCTTACACAAAGCCTTCAAATGAGAAAAAATCTGATTCGCCTTCTGAGAAATCAGTCCACAAGCGAAAATATCCACGATCTTGCTAAACTCCCCCTGCTTGTGAAATCCCAGGTTGAAATTGGAATCTATCGCATATTTTTTCATCCCCTGAGCTAGCAAGTCTTCTTCTGAGGATCAGCTTTTTTTTGCCTTTTTGAACGCCTCCTCAAGCTGCTTGTAAACCCCAAAGCTGAACTCAATTTTATTCCTATAACCTTCTTGCAGAGGAGAAGCCACAATCGGCAAAAATCAGATTTCCTGCTTCTTATCCAGCTTTCAGAATGCATCTTTCACAATTTCCGATTTGAGATTAAGTTGGGATTCATAGTTCATCACTTGCCATTTACATCATCAACAGCCGATTTGATAGGCTTGAAGCTCGGAATCCTGCTCCTGCATAAAAGGAGAGAAAAAATGCTGACAAATCGCCTTTCCAGAAAGGAGTTCAGGATTCTGTTTTCTGATCTCAAGCAAATGAGCTTCTACATAGTCTTTTCTTGTTTTTACTACACGAACATCTACGATACTTCCAGGCAAAGCACCGCCTTTGATGAGGACTTTTTTGCCATCAGGGAGCCTCGCGATTCCGATGCCTCCGTATCAAATTTTGTAGACCGTAAGCCCTTTGAAAATTTTTTGCATCAAGAAAAGAAAAAAGCTAAAAAACTGACTGAAGTGTAGGGATTCGCCTTGTGTTTGCAAGGAAAGCCAAACTTTTAAAAAATCAGGCATAATCCAAAACATGAATAGCCAAAATACGATAAAATAAGGGTAAGAACTCGTTTATTTATGACTATCCTTTCATCAAAGGAAAAATACTATAGGAAAGGAAGGAATAAAGTCTTCTTTTATTGTTTGGAAAGATTTAAAATTGTTTCTTTCTCTAGCATTCCTCCAAAAATCTCAGCTCTACCTTTCTGAGTCCAAATTTAGGATTATGAAATTTTACGATTCCCATATTATTCCGAATCTCCAAAACATAGCCTGTCCCAAAGAGCTTGTGCCTCACTGTAGCTCCCTCAGTAATGCTTGATTGTACAGCTCTACTGCTTCCTTGAGTAAGGTCGTAGTGTTTGATGAGTTCTGAAGGTAATTCCGAAAGAAATCTGGATTCAGGATTCATTTTTGTTTGTCCCCAAGTCATTCTACTCTGAGCATGAGAAATAAACAGCACATCCTTTGCCCTCGTAATCGCCACATACATCAGCCTTCTTTCCTCTTCCAAAAGTTTCGGTTCAAGCATGGCATTTGCTAACGGGAAAACCGAATCCTCAGCCCCAACAATAAAGACTACCGGAAATTCCAGTCCTTTACTAGAGTGGACGGTCATGAGTTTTACAGCATCAGCATTCTCATCTTTATTTTCTATGGTATCCACCATCAAGGTTACTTCTTCCAAAAACCGCCTCAAAAGCTCCTCTCCCGAGCTTACCACTTCTTGATTGGCATTACTCGCTCAAAATTCATATTTACTCGCCATATTGATCAGCTGACCGATATTCTCATATTTTTCCTCAGCCGCTTGATCATTCCCTTCTTCCTTGATCAGATAGTTCTTATAATCCGTTTTTTTGAGGATAAGCTCAATAAAATCCGCTGGATTAAGCGTTTTTAGTGCTGTTGTTAAAGCTTCAAAAGTCTGAATAAAGTTTTTAATTCACTCAAAAGCCGGGTTTATGAGCTTGATTCAGGTTTCTTGTTCTATGGTTTTAGTATCTGAAAGTTGAGCAAGCATCACCAAAACCTCATAAAGACTGACTCCAAGGCTGTTTGCATAGTCTTCAAGCCTTTCCTCCGAAGTTTTTCAGATTTTTCTATTAGGAATATTCAGAACTCTCTTCAAAGATACGGTATCAAAAGGGTTATTGATCACTTTCAAATAGGCAAGAATATCCTTGATTTCCTTCCTCTCAAAAAACTTGAAAGCCCCAAAAATCTTGTAAGGAATCCCCTCCTGAATAAACATCGTTTCAAAGTTTCCAGATTGGGCATTCGTCCTATATAAAATCGCAACCTGACCTCGTGACTTCAGTTTTTCTTTGGCTTTCATCTGCTTGATGAGTTCAACGGTATTTGCTGCCTCATCAATATCGGTATTGTGATTGAAAATCGTGATTTTGTCGTTTCCTTCTCTGTGGGCAACAATGTTTTTCTCATACTGATTTTTATTCTGCTTGATCACGGCATTCCCAGCATTCACGATATGAGGTTTGGAGCGGTAATTGGTTTGTAGCTTAAACATCTGAATATCAGGTCGGTACTGTTTTACATTGAGAAAGTTTTCCATCAAAGCCCCTCTCCAGCCATAAATACTCTGAAAATCATCTCCAATGAGCGTAATATTCGCCCCTGTTCCGCTCATGAGTTTCATCAACTCAAACTGAATCCAGTTCGTATCTTGTGCCTCATCCACGAGAATATAATCAAAGGCATTCTGCCACTTTTTCAAAATCTTTTCATCCTGCTTAAAAAGCAAATACGGCAACAAAAGCAGATCATCAAAATCAAGAGAATTTGCCTTCTCAAGCTCTTTTTCGTATTCCTGATAGAGTTTTCCCATAGAGGCTTCATAATTTCCATTAGCATGCTTGAGGAAAAGTTCAGCAGTATTTCCGTTATTTTTCTGCGTAGAAATAAAGCCTTTTACCTCCTGTGGTTTGAAGGTATCATTCAGAGCGAATCTTTTGAGGAGATCTCTGATAATTTTTGAACTATCATCACTATCCAGAATTCAGAAGTTTTTGGTAAATTTCCTTCCAAGGGCTTCAATATCTTCTTTGAGAATTTTGAGGAAAATAGAGTGAAAAGTCCCAATCCATTTGAGTTCTCTCGCTTCTAAACCTTTTTGGATTTTAGCAGAACTTTGCATTTCAGAAAGAAAATCTGAAAGATCATCAAAGTCAGCTTTTTCCTGTTGATTGCCTTGATCAAAATTCTGGCTTAAGATCTCGTCTCCCAGCTTAATCAACCTTTCTTTCATTTCATTAGCGGCTTTATTCGTGAAGGTCACTGCAAGGATTCTCTGCACAGGAAGCTGCAATCCCCGAATAAGATAAGCGATTTTATAGGTTAGCACTCTTGTTTTTCAACTTCCAGCTCCTGCGATGATGAGTGAGGAAGTTTTGGTATGAAGTGCTGCTAAAGTTTGTTCTTCATTGAGATTTGATGCGATATAGTCTTTGAGGTTCATGATTGTAAATTTAGAATATAGAATTCAGATTTCAGGATGAAAAAGGAACATTTGAAAAAAATTTCACTGCTTGGTAGTGTAGGGAAAGGGATAAAACTTTCAACAAGAAAAATATTTTATTTTCTTCATCACAAAACTTCATTAAGCAGTAATTCAAGAGCTCATTCCGCTAAAAAACTAGGGAAGACTTAAATGAAGTACTTTTCTCTTTTTATCAGAATAATTATTAAAAAACATTTGACAATATCTTTAAAATAATTATAGTACCATTATTATTTTTATAGATAAAAACAATACTCATGAAAAGTCCTTCTATACTTGCAGATCCTCTAGAGAAGGAGAATCAGCTTCAGAACTCCAAAAACTCCTCTGCTTCAGAAGCACTTCAAGCTACTCTTTTGGAAGGAGAGAAAATCGTAGCAAATTTTTCTTTTTCGGAAGGAGGAAAAATACTCCGAGACCTTGAACTTAAGAAGCATTCTCATCCCTTTTATCAGAAGGTATATTGATATGCGGCAAAATGGGCAGAAACAATGGAACATGCTATAGAAAAAGAGGGGAAAAATCTACCTCAAGCTGCTGAAGCATTCCTAAGTGCTTCTCAGCAAAACGAGCTTAGCCGAGGAATGCTCTATGCTGCTGTAAAAATTCTCTCAAACTGTTGGAAATATGGTTCCTGATTGTGACTATGGTATCATACGAAGAAAAAATAGTATAAATTCATCATATGACCATAAGTCTATAAGTTATGAATTTCTCCTTTGGAAGAGGGTTTTTATTGCTCATATTGCCTAGCTTTTTTCTGTTGATAAAGGGAATATTTTCTTTTGCTTTTCAGTTTTAAAATATTACAATGTGAGACATTTTTAGTGATTTCAAAAAAATATGGATCAAGATCTGCTCCTGAAAAATTACAATTACCAGCTCCCAGAAAGCCATATTGCCCAAACTCCGAGCTTTCCTGCTCATCATGCCAAAATGATGGTCTGTAGCTTAGATCAGGAGGGAAGATTGAAGAGAGAAGATCAGCATTTTTTTGATCTCCCAAAGCAGCTTGATGAGCGTTATCTGCTTTTTTTGAATAGGACAAAAGTTTTTAAAGCGAGAATCTCTCTCAAGGGCGTAAAAATTCTCAGAAAAAGCGGAAAAGAAGTCCTGCTTGAGCAGGGGGAAATCTTTGTCTATGCGATTCATAGTAGACAGCAGTTTGAATGTCTTGTTTCTGATAACAAAAACTTTAGACCAGGAGCGGAAATCTTCTTTGATGAAGGAATACATATGAAAAGTCTCGCTTTTACGGAACAGGGGCTTCTCTTTGAGATTGGGGGGATGACGATTTTTGATTTTCTGGGAAAGCTTGGGGAGATGCCCTTGCCACCTTATATTCATTATGAGAAAGAAAAAGAAGCTTGGTATCAAACCTTTTTTGCTGAGGAAATCGGTTCTGCTGCGGCTCCAACGGCTTCGCTTCATTTTACTCCTGAGCTCGTTAAGCAACTTGAAGAAAAAAAAGTCTCATTTCAGTTTTTGTGTTTGCATGTGGGACTTGGGACTTTTAAACCCATTTTTGAGGAAGAAATCAATAAACAGAAGCTCCATCTTGAACCTTTAATCATAGAAAAGGGAATTTGGAAGCTGATTGCTGATGCTAAGCAAGCAGGGAAAATCTTCCTTCCTGTAGGCACTACGATGATTAGGTATTTGGAGTCTTTACCTTATCTTTGGTGTTTTTTAAAAGAAAGAAAGCTGATTCCAGAGCTTGAGCAAGCTACCAACGATTACCGAGAAAACTTGAGTTCCAAGCTCAATAAAGAACTCATAGAAGATTTTATTCCTAATCAAGAGCTTCAGATTTTAGAAAATGGGAATCTCATTGTCCAAACGAGGCTTTTCATGAGACCATGAATTCCATTTTATTTGACAGATGAACTGATTACCAATTTCCACCTTCCAAAGTCTTCACTGATGATGCTGATTTCCGCTTTTATGGGAAGAAAAAACCTCCTGAACTGTTATCAAGAGGCGATCGCTAAAGACTATAAATTTTATAGTTTCTGAGATGGAATGTGGGTAAGAAAACTGTATTAGAGGATTCTTTTAAAAAAGGCATTAGAATAAAGAACTCCCCTTCTAAACGAAGATATTATATCCTCTCTTCTCCTTAGCAAGGGAGATTTTTTTATACTACTAAAGAAAAAAGCTGATTTTCTCTCATTTTCCATTGAAAAGCCCTCAGACTTACCTATAAAAAGAGCAATTTATCTTTTTTTGAAGAGAAGCTATGGCGACAAATCTAGAGCGTATGAATGAAATCCTTGATTTTTGGATGAAAGATAAGACTTTCCAGAGATCTATTGATGAAAGAGCAGAGGCGATGAGCTATAAATTCTTTGATGGTCCTCCTTTTGCGAGTGGAAGTCCGCACTATGGGCATCTTTTGGCAGGAAGTATCAAGGATGTAATCCCAAGGTATAGAACCATGAGAGGGTATAAAGTAAAGAGAAAGCGAGGTTGGGACTGTCATGGTCTCCCTGTAGAAAAGGCGGTAGAAAAGGCACTTTGAATTGATGGGAAAAAGGACATTGAAGATAAAATCTGAATTGAAACCTTTGTAGAAAAATGCCGTGCCTATGTAAATCAAACCAACGCTGATTGGAAGCGATTTGTGGATCATACCGGACGCTGGGCTGATATTGAGAACCCATATTTCACGATGGATTTGGATTTTATGGAAAGCGTGATCTGGTGTTTCTCTAGCATTTACAATCAAAATAAGGTCTATAAAGGATTCAAGGTGCAGGGATACTGCCCAAGCTGTGCAACTCCACTTGCCAACAACGAAATCTCTGATGGCTATGAAGATAAGCAAGATATGGCAATCACCATCAAGTTTGCTCATCAAGCTCCAAAGAGCAATGCATACGAAGCTTCTGAAGATGGATTTATTGATGTAGTGGCAGGAGTGATCAGAGATGGCGAAGGTCGCTATGCGATGATTCATCACATGAAGGAGAATCTCTGGTTTTTCCCTGGTGGAAAAGTTGAAAAAGGAGAATGCCGAATCGCAGCACTCAAAAGAGAACTCAAAGAAGAAATCGGAGTTGAAGCTGAAGAAAAGCACTATCTCGGTGCGATAAAAATCATTCATCTCGGGAAACCTTATAGAGTCCATTGGTTTGAGGTGACAACGAGCGATACGCCAAGCGTTCAGGAAAGCGAAAAGCACAATGCACTTGTTTGGGTAAAAGAAGAAAAGTCTGAAAATAGCCTCGGATTTGCCCTTAATATCAACGGAACGATTATTGATGATGAAAAGGAACTTACGCATGATTTCATTGATTTTCATCTCTTCAAAAAGGTTTTGGATCCTGAGGATAAAGGCTTGATTGAGGGGAAATTCAACTTCCTTGCCTGGACGACGACGCCTTGGACTTTGCCGAGCAATATGTTTCTCGCGGTCGGAGCTGAGATTGACTATGTGACCGTTTATGATCCTGAGAGCCAAGAATACTATGTTATGGCAGAAAATCTTTTGAAAAAATACTATAAATCCCCAGACCAATACAAATTTATCTACAAGCAAAAAGGAAAAGAGCTCAAAAATCTGACTTATCAACCGCTTTTTGACTACATTTCAAATTCCAAGATTTCAACTGAATACAAGAGTCAGTTTTTTCAAATTTTGAATGGAGATTTCGTAAGTACTGAGGATGGAACCGGAATCGTGCATATCGCACCGACCTTTGGAGAAATAGACTTTATGGCGGTAGCGGAACTCCTCGGTGAACAGCATGCTTTGGAGTGGCTCTTTATGCCAGTTGATGAGTATGGTTGCTTTGATGAGCAAGTGCCTGACTATCAAGGAATGAAAGTCTTTGATGCCAATAAGCTCGTGATGGATGAACTCAAAGCGAGAAAAGTGACGGTGAAAGCGGAATCTATCACCCACTCCTACCCTCACTGCCGAAGATGCCATTCTCCATTGATCTACAAGGCAATGTCAAGCTGGTTTATCAAGGAGAAAGAAATGAACGCTCAGACCTACCAACAAGCCGAGCAGATCAATTTCGTGCCTGAGACCGTGAAAAACAGATTCGTGAATGGACTTCAGCAGGCTCCTGACTGGAATATCGCGAGAAATAGATACCGAGGTTCTCCTTTGCCGATTTGGCAGAATGTGGAAGATCCTGAAGATCGCTTCTCGCTTGGGACACTAGATGAGCTCTATCATCTCACCAAAACAGGATCAAAAAATCTGACTAAAAACTTCTTTATCCGCCATGGAAGGACAGATTTTAACGATGAGAAAAAGTTTGATGGACTTGGGGTTTCTGTCTTGACTCCAGAAGGGCAAACGCAAGCCAAGACACTCGTTGAGAAGCTTACAAAGCTAAAAGAAAAAAAAACTGATCTCGTTTTCGTTGTTTCTCCTCTTCCAAGAGCATGGGAAACCCTGAAACCAAGTCTGATTTCTTTCTTTGATGAACCTCTTGTTGCTGACTGTGAAAAGAAATACTTTGAAATCGTAAAGACCTATCAAGAAGCTTTCAATAAGGGAACTTTGCTTGAAATCGTGCAGGGAAGCGATGAGCAAAATGTTTTCCAGCTTCACGAACAGATTTTCGTTGATTGGAGGATGACCGATCACCTTTCTTTTGCAGACCAAGGGAAAGTTCAGCCTTGTGATCTTTTGAACTGGCAAGATACGAGCAAAGCGATCGGAACTGATGGTGAAACCACCGAAACCATGTTTGCGAGAGTAAAAAATGCCGTGCAGTATTGGAATGCAAAGTTTGCTACCAAAACGCTTATCTACACTTCTCACAACGATACGATTGCGATGGCGAGGAAAGCTTTCCGCAACTTTGATTATGCGAGCAAGAGAAAGCAGTTCTTGACTAAAAATGGAGAAATTCAGACGCATTACCGAGATAATGCCAGAAATACCGAAGTAGATCTTCATAAACCCTATGTGGATTCTTACTGGGGAATGAGAGCAGGTAAGACCTACAAGAGAATCCCTGAAGTGATGGATTGCTGGTTTGAATCAGGTTCTATGCCGTTTGGACAGGATCACTACTTAGGAGAAGAAACTACTGAACTGACCTATCCAGCCGACTTTATCGCTGAAGGACTTGATCAGACGAGGGGTTGGTTCCGTTCACTGCATGTCGTAGGACATGCAATCAAAGGAGAAAATGCCTTCAAAAATGTGATCGTAAACGGACTGATTCTCGCAGAAGATGGAAAGAAAATGTCTAAAAGCTTGCAGAATTACCCAGATCCAAAAGGATTGATTGAGAAACGAGGAGGAGATGCCTTCAGACTTTATACTTTGAGTGCTCCTGTTGTAAGGGCTGAACCGATGAGATTCGCTGAAAAGGGAGTAGAGCAATGCTTCAAAGATTTCAATATTCCACTAGAAAATGTCTTCAAGTTCTTTGAAACCTACGCGAAGATTGATAAGCGAAAGAGTGATGGAACTGAGGTTTTCTTGATGAGGCATGCAAAAGCCGAGGGTCAGGGCATGGATGATCCACTTACTGCAGAAGGGAAAGCTGAACTGGAAAGTCAGGAAACTAGAGAAAAAATCATCAGACTTAATCCTGATATTATCGTTCATACACCATTTTTGAGAACAAAAGCCACTGCCGAATATGTCCAGCAAACCCTCAAAACCCTTACAGGAAGAGAAATCCCGCTTCAAGTGATCAATCCGCTTGGCGATGACAATGCAAAAAAATCCTATATGAAAGCCCTCTATGATGACCTTTTGAAAGAGCATCAAGGGAAAAGAATCTTGATCATCGGTCATGCCTATACTTTGAGAACGATCCGAGAAATTCTTTATGAAAACTATCTTGAAGATTATGCTTATACCGAAGTTCAAAGACAAGAAGGACTCAAGCAGCTTGAAGTCGTTAAACTTCCAACCTATCAGATTGCAAATGAGCTTGATAAGTGGATTCTCGCAGAACTTCATCAGACTTTGAAGCTTGTAGACCACTACCTTGAGGCTTGTGAACTTGATGCTGCCCTCAAAAGCGGTATGGAATTCATTGAGAAGCTTACCAACTGGTATCTTAGAAGAAGCAGGAGAAGATTCCGAGGAAGCGAGATGACAACTGATAAACATTCGGCGTATGCTACTCTCTTTGAGGTCTTGAGGACCTATCTCCAGATGATGGCTCCATTTACGCCGTTCATCACTGAGGAACTCTGGCAGAAACTTCAGACTTTTGTCGCTGGTAAAGAAGGAGAAAAAGCTGAATCGCTCCACCTTTCTTATTGGCCGTTTGTGAGCGAGAAATACATTGATCAGCAGCTTATGGAAGAAATCACAACGGTGAGAAAAGCGATCAAGCTTGCCCTCTTCATCAGATCAAAGAATAAAATCGCAGTTAAACAACCTCTGCAAAAGCTGAGCATTAAGCTGTAAATGATACTCAAGCTCTTTTATCTCTCAAGTGCTAAACCATGAAAAGAAACTGAATCTTGTGAATTATCATCAGTCTTTTCCTCTTTTGTTGAGTGAGTTCAGCTTACTTTCCTTATAAAAGTGAGTGGAATTGTAGTAAAATTGAGGATAAAGAAGCTAGAGAAATATGCGAAAACGAAATGTCTTTTGCCAAATTTACCGAAACAACAGGGACAAGAGAAATGTCCACGACTTGTTGTAGCTATTTAGAACACAATCCTAGCTTTAACCTCCGACGAGAACAGGTAACGGCATTTGGGGGACTTGATAAACGGACAAACGAAGCTTCTGAAGAAATAAAAAATAAACCCGATCAGGATCGAGCCCTTATCTCAGGTTCTGTCCAGCAACTCACAGATCTTATTCTTAGGTTAAGTGCTCAAATTTATGAACAATCCTTAAATAAAATTCAAACTACTAAAATGCTATCTTCGCTCTTCAAAGGTTGCAGTGAAAATGATAAGAACCTTGAAGCGAGAATCGTTTGTAAATACTTCTTGTATGATCTTATTTGAAAGGAGCCTAAAATAACTCCCATAAGCTTATCTGATATTACTACAGCTTTTCAAAAAGAAAAAAAGCTGATCCAGAGATCGGTTCAATTCAGTGATTTAAACGAGCATTATACTCCAATCAATTATCATTATACTACCATCCGTAAAATGTATCGTATCGGAGGTTTTGCTTTCTGACTTATGGACTCTTATGATTACTTTGATAAAGATTCAGATACAGACTTTTTCAAGCTCCTCATTCTCAAGGCAGGAGATACGCATTGGCAAGATTTTGCGGATATTAAGGTAAATGCCAATTTTACTGATGAATTAGCTTTAACCTTTGAAAATCATAAGTTGGGTCTCACTATTCCTGTCCTTAAAAATAAGGAAAAAGAAAACGAAAGGCTGACTGCTCAATTTCAGATGCAAAGAGATTGAGTCCGAAAATTAGTAAGCTGTTTTGAGGAGAAATTTAAGGGGGCTCAGGCTGCTACTGAGGATCTCGTCTCTAGAAAGAAACTTCCTCTTAAGTCTTGCAAAGCTCTGGGAATAGAAGTTACAAGTACTTTATGAAGGTAACTCCTGTATCATAAATCATTTCTCAGTATACCTGTAATCATTTCTCAGTATACCTGTAATCATTTCTC
>CAUTND010000010.1:0-26589 GCA_963540355.1 uncultured bacterium | reverse complement strand
AAACTGAATCTACTACCACTATAAAGGGAAACACTATAAAGTAATTCGTCTTGCTCAGCATAGTGAAACTAAAGAAATTCTCGTGATTTACCAAAACTGCGAAGAGTATGATGAGAAACTTCCTCTGGGTGTAAGCCCCTATGAACTTTTTGTAGGAGAGATAGAATAGGAAGAAAAAATGATTCCCTGCTTTGTCTATCAAGCAGAAATACTTGAAAAACAAGATTGACTTTCCTAAATAAATAGCTATTATAAAAAAAATAAAAAATTTAAAAAAATGAAAAAAATTTTTTTCGCAACCCTTGCGCTACTGATCGCAGATTGTTGCGAAAAGGAGGTCGAGCTTGCTCCCTCCTTTGAAGTAAAGGTTGGCATCATCCACGATGCCAGCTTAGGAGAGAAAAATCTTTCCATTGAGCTTACAAGCTCTTTCGGAGAGATTGAAAAAGTCCACTTTGAGAGCTCTTGGGCTTTTGAGGTAGATAACAAAAAAATAAAAATTTTCCTCTCTGAGAGAGATTTCTCTTGGGAAATCCAAGGGAGAACTTGGAAGGGAAATTTAAAAAGTTATTTAGGGGAACTGCTCACCTCTCCTAAAGTAATTCATAAAGAGACTTCTCTCCGTAGAGCAGCACGGATAGAAGGCAAGTGGTGGCCTATCCACCACTAATAAAAAAAGAAACCATTGATAAATTATTGATGGTTTTTTTGCATTTTCAAGAAACTTTGTATATAATCAATACAAATATTTTATCTTGTATCTAGAGTCCTATGGATATTCTCTTCCTCATCCTTACCATTATCGGAATTGGGGTCTTGATTGGAATAAGCCTGATCAGTCCCAAACAAAACCAAAATAGCCTCTATAGTGCCACCAACAAAATCAAAACTAATAAATCTTTTTCTCGAGGCTTTTTCATTGGAATGCTCTTTCCTATTGTTTTATTCCTGATCTTAGGGAGTCTTGGTTATCTTGCTTGTAGTAAAGGCATGTGTAATATGCAAAGTATTATGCCAATCTTATCGAGTCTCGGAGTCTTATGGATCAGCCTTATTGCAATTAAGATCATTACCCCTCTCTTTATTGGAAAGCCAAGTGTAGATACAAATTCAAGCTATAGAAGCATTAGAGATAGAAAAGCAGAAAAAGCCAAAAATTTGACCAACTATATCATGTATGCGATCTTACTCTCAATTCTTTTCTTTTCGCTCCTCTTTTTGAACATTGAAGCTATAGCTGAAAGCCTAGAACAGTTTTGCACTGACTTTTGATGGGGAGGAAGCTTTTTTGAGAATGGCTACTTTGAGAACTTTATCACACGGATCTTCTATATCATCAATATCTCAGCAATTATTGGTGTTATTTCAACCCTCAAAATGATCGCAAACGAAAACGAAAGAAAGGGAAGTGAATATTTTCAGGAACAAAAGCTCCGTGAATTTGAATCAAGGAATCGCAATATCTAAACCTTTGCAAAATAGAAAAGCAAAAACTCCTTACTGATATCTTCATTCATGGGGAGTTTTTTTAGTTCTCAAATATCTCTCCAGCAATAAATTTCACCCAAAACATCTACAACTTTTCATTCCCTATACCTATAAATTCTCAGCATTTCAAAAGGAGCCTCTCATGAGAACAAGACAAGGAATAAAACTGACTCAAGACCCTTATTTCTTTTTAGAATAACAGCCCTCAAAAAAATAATTTAATCTTAAATATAAAGAGAAGTCAAGTATTAAAAAACAAGAAGCCCTCCAAAACTTGAAAAGGAAAAGGAAAAAAACTATACTTATCCTAGGTCTTTTACCCTCTTGATTAGCCATGATGAAAAAATCAAAAATATTCATCGCAGGTGCATTATTACTCCTCGCAACAGCAGGACTCTTGATCAACTCTGAGACCACTGCACAAAGTTTCTCGAGTTCTAGAGTCCCTACAGAATATTTTGCAAACTATAAAATCCAGAAAGATCGAGCCAGACTTTTAGAAATTTTTGTAGATATTGATGCCGAAAATAAAATCTGAAAAATCAGTGGGAGTAGCCTTTATGGAGAACTCTTGGGAATCATGAAAAGGGTATTTCCTCATTTTCCACAGCAAGATTACGGCTTCCAAGTCGTCTACAAACAATGTCTGAAAACTACAGAAGCTATGGAAAGAAGACCAGAAAGAGAAGAATTCTCAATCTTCAACGAAAACTGTAAAAAACCACTTACCAATATCACAACAACTATCCAAAACAAACATACCATCAAAGCAATAGCAAGTGCAAGTCCGCTGAATGGACCTGCTCCACTCACAGTAACTTTTGATGCAAGAAGAAGCACAGATCCCTCCAATGAGACAATTCCTGCAAGGAATTACTTTCGATATTACAGAGATGTAGATGGAGTCGATAAACCAATTGGAGTAGGTCCACTTGCTAAACATACCTTTACAGAACCGGGAACCTATATCGTTCACCTTACAGTAAGAAGTTCAAATAGTGGTATCTTTGATGGTGAAGCAATGGTTTCAGTGAATGTAAGCCCAAAATCTGCTGTAGTTAGCATCTATGCAAATGGGAAAAAAATGAATAAAAATAAACCTTCTAAAGTCTGAATCCAAGAGGCGAGAAAAGGTGTTTTTCTAGATGGAAGTGCAACTTCCCCTATGGGATGAAGAGAAATCTTGTCTCACAGACGAGATATTAGCTCTAGAGATGGTTTCAAACGAGGAAGAGAAGGCGATGGCAAACCAAGCTATATCAATCTTCCCCTCCCAGGACAGGGAGAATATATCGTAAATCTGACCGTATACGATAATGAAAAGAATATGATCAGTGAAAAATTCAGTCTTTCTGTCTCTGATCCCGTAGCAATTATTCAGCAGACACCAGAAAAAGGAAACACTTCTACGACCTACACCTTTAATGCTTCTGCCTCATATTCTCTGACCTCAAGGATCAAACTCTATACCTGGGAACTCTTTGACAGTGAAGGAGCAAAACTTGATACTTTACAAGGAAGAAGTATCAAAAGACAATTCAAAAAACCAGGGAATTATACGATTAAGCTTAGTGTAGAAGATGAGATGGGAATGAAAAATAGTGATACACTGAATATCTACGTTGAATCTACCCCCCCATCCCCTCAGTTCACCATTACTCCAACAAATAAATGGAAATATCCTTCAGAATTTTACCTTGATGCAAAAGCTTCAAACGATATCGATGTTGCGAATGGATATGATCGTCTCAGCTATGATTGGACCTTTTCAAACCCAAATGCGACTCAGATTACTGCTATTGAAGAGCATAATAAAAGGATTACCGTACTTTTTAATGAAACAGGGAAACAAACCATCACACTCAAAGTTTCTGATAATTATGGGAAAACAGAAGAGATCTCTAAAGAAATTACCGTTGATTCTATTCTCAGACCTGAGCTCACAGTTCGCCCAAAATCTGCTGTACGAAAAACCTATCTTGGCTTCTCAGTAAAAACTAATAGTAATACTGCCCCTATTATCAGTTATGAATGGGATTTTGGAGATGGAAAGGTTCCAAGAGTCAATAAAAGTAATCTCATGAAATATGAATATCAGAAAGTAGGAACCTATCCCGTGAGAGTAAAAGTAGTCGATGAAAACGGGAATAGTAATGAAATCTATGATAGAGTCTTCATTTGAGAAAAAGAAACCCCAATTATTGGCTATGAAATCAAAAATGCTCATAACTTCACCATCACACAAAATGATATTTGCCAAATCCCTGATGAAAAAGGAGGCACTGGAATGCTAGAAATCCCAGCTTATAGAATTGATAGACAGGAAACCTTCAGTATCAATACTGCCCTTTCAGTCAACGCTCAAGGAAACGCTTCCCAACTAAAATATTATTTTCAGGCAAAAAATGATGAAATTGTAAAAAATCCACAGTTCACCTACAAATTTAATGGTATCTGATGTCAATACATTGATTATACTCTTGAAGATACCTCGCTATGAAAAATCAGTAAAGAAAGAATCTGGTTTAAAGTAGTGAACGCACTTCCTATACTTGATAACGTAACCTTAAGCTTTCCTCAATATGGAAATGAAATCTGAATCGGATTCCAGCAAGGAAACCAAAGTCAGGATATTTTCGCCCAAGGGATTGATCCTATTATCGTAAAGGTTAACGCCCAATGAGCAAGAGATTCTGATGGTGGAATCTCCTATTTCAAGCGATACTATTATCCTAAATCAAATCCTAATAAAATCATAGAGACAAAAATCACTCCAGGGAATATTCCTTATACTTTTTTCTCAGTACCAAGACAACCGGGAGAATTTATGTTTGGAGTGAAAATGTTTGATAATGATGATGGAAACCAATCAAGTGAAGACCTCCTCGGCAACGGACCAATCATCGTCTTTCCTCCAAACTCTAAACAGCCAGACATCCCTCTTGTAACCTTAAAAACAGATAAAATTAACGTAGAAGTATGAGAAGAAGTCACTTTTGATATCATTGCAAAAATCCTTTCTGATAGATCAGAT
Organism: uncultured bacterium; assembly: GCA_963540355.1. Lineage (GTDB taxonomy): Bacteria > Patescibacteriota > Gracilibacteria > Absconditabacterales > Absconditicoccaceae > HOT-345. The sequence goes on along the minus strand of CAUTND010000010.1, from coordinate 22,067 downwards.
TTTAATAAAGAAAGGACGATTCAACTTGATTTTGATGGAGATGGAGAGATTGATTTAACAACAAAAAACGACCGTATCAAACATACCTATACCAAACCAAGTCCTACCAATACCCCCTTCATTCCAAGAGCCTATGTCATCTATAGAGATTACAAAGGTATGGGAGAAAGTGCCCCCATTCTTGTAAAAAATGGAATCAAACCAGCACTAATCGCTACCAAGCTTGGCAGAACAGTTCTCTTTAAAGATGTAAGCCTCTGAGAACTAATTGAAAGAGAAATCTGCTTAGATACAGAAGAATGTAGTAAAGGTAATCAAGCCTATATCAATACTACATTAGATAAAACCTTCAAAGTCCAATACCCCAAAGCATGAACCTACCATGTAAGCTTAAAAGCAAAAGATATTCATGGAAATGAGGCAACAAACACCACGGAAATTACCCTTACAGAAGAGGAACATCTCAAACCTTTTGCTTCAGGACTTTACTTGATTAGCCTCCCAGAAGTCCAAAATCTTGATGAAAAACTACCAGAAATCTTTGTAGGAAGACAACTCAACAATGAAGTTCTTTTCTATATCAAAACGGATAAGAACATCAAAAGCTGTTTTATGGACAGCGATATTAGCACCGATACAAATCATGATGGAGACCCAAGAAATGATAAGGACTTTGGATGTAATAGAATCATTACACAGCAATATACGCCAAAGTTCGAATCTATTATCGGAAGAATTTACTATAAATATGAAAAAAGTAAAGAAAATAAACGAGAGAGTAAAGATTTCCTTGTAAGTTTTGCAGATTTTGAACACGGATTAGATGAAGCAAGCAGGAAACAATATTCACTTGTCAGCGAACTTATTAATAGCATCGATGATAGTTCAAGTCTAGCAAATGCCGATCTCAGAAGTTTATTAATCATCTTGAGAAATACTCTTGGAGACAAAAATGCCCAAAGAGGAAATTTGATTCAAATTGAAGAATTTATGGAAAAAAACCCTCCAAAATTAACAGAAAAACAAGAAGAAAAGCTGAGATCTTTGATCAATAGTCTCTCAGATTATGCTACACTTTCTGCAAAAGGAGCTGGAACCTACGATATAGCAAAAGAAGAAATTCTCTCTCTCCTTCCTCTTGAACTCAAAAAAAAGATTATTAATGGATTCACTACTTTTGAAAATATTGAAGGAGGAAGTGGACTAGACCTTGTTGAGGCAAGAAGGCAAGTTTTAGAGAGTATTGCAGCAACAATCTATGAACAAGTTGCTAAATCAGACGAAGATATTGGAGAGAATGAAATTGCAAAAGATGATTATCAAAACATCGTCAAAACCAATATCTGCAAAATTGCGAATGAATACACACTTATCACAGAGCTCTGTAATGATTTCAATAAAAATAATCCTGACTTCAAAAGCGTTCCAAAAATCAAAAACCAAGATACTTCTTGAGGGTTTCCTAAATGGCTAAAAATATTGCTTTGGACAGTTGGGATTGTTATCTTTGCTTTCGTAGGTTTGATCGTAGGATTCGCAATCAAAGCCAAAATGAGAGAAAGACTGGAAAATGAAGAAGAATAAAACTCAGGAAAAAGCTCAAACCTCAAGCTAAACAGGTTGAAACAATTAAAATTCCTTTTATTTCAAATCATATCAAATGAAAATAAAAATCAGACTCCTAACACTATCTCTTCTCATAATAGGGCTTACGACAAATATGAGTAATGCTAATGAGGGATTGCAAATCAACTATAATAATTCTCCTGAAGAAATCGTAGCAACGATTGTTGATAAAGCAAATGAAGAAAATAAAATTCAAGAAACAAAATTAGATAAAATCAATAACAGAGGAAGCTTTGGGACCTATCAAATTACCAATACCCTAGAATGGATTACCAAAAATGTGCAGCCCTATATCCAGTGGATCCTCTATATCGGACTCGTAGGAGCGACGATTTTACTGATTTGGAATGGTTTTCGCCTCGTTACAAATAGTGCAACAAGCGGTGGAGATATGAAAACAGTAAAAGAAAATATCAAGAATATCATGATCGGAGTGATCATCATGACAGGATTTTTGGTAATTATCAAACTCGTCATGGCAATTATGAACCTTCTTTTTAATCATTAAAAATAAAAAAGCATGAAACGAGGGAAAAAAATCTGATTTCTCCTTTTGGGACTCCTAATGATACGAAGTCCTTTAACTCTAGCAAATACTTCTCCAGCTCCAACTTTTGATAAAGATTTTGCAAATAAACTTGTCTCAAAAGAAGCTGATAGTAAAGGAAAAGTAGAACGTGTCTTTGATATTAGTTGTGTCTCTAAAGAAAACTCTCTACAAAAAAATGTAGAATGCCTTTTCTTTCCAGGAAGTACCATAAGCGGAAAAAGCGGCGGAGTATTACGAGAAGTGGGAAGATATGCAGGAATGATTCTTGTTTTCCTGTATATTGTCTATGCTGCAATCAAGCTCCTCATCAATGCAAAAAAAGCAGAAAATTTTAAGGAAGCAATGAATGATCTTCTCTATATTTTAGTCGGTTCTGCACTGTTTTTCTGAGCAATGTGGCTTTTTGGAACTGTCTTAAATCTCAATACCCTGACTACGACACAAGGACTAAGAGACAACCTCACTTCAAGTAATGGAATCTTCTTCTTTGTCTTGAGCTTTCTCAAAGCTGCTGCCTTCTTCATTGCAATCATTATGATTGTCGTAACAGGATTTAAGATGATGAATCCTCAGGCAGGAGAATCTGGAGATGCAAAAAAATATGCTAAAAATTTGATCAATATCATCTTTGCACTCGTAGGAATGAAAGTGATTGACTTTATCTATTTTATAGCCAGTCAGCCAAATTTTGCAACTCAAGCAGGAAACTTCATCGTTCAAATTGCTAAATTCCTCGCCTACCTCAGCGGAGCAGTGATTGTGATCATGCTTATTTACTCAGGCTACCTCTTAGTAGTTGATGGTGGAAAAGGAGAAAATTTCAAAAAAGCAAAAAACACGATTATCAATATCATTTTAGCAATTGTTGCCCTCTTTTTCTTCCTCTTTATTCTCTATCAGATTTTTTCAGAGTTTAACTAGGAGATCGCTTATAGTAAACTTACAGAAAAGGGGAAATCAGACTTCCTCTTTTTTTTGCAGCAACAAGAGCAAGACTTCCAATTGAAAAAAAGAAGAAAAGTTCTATACTCAAAGAGCGTTTTATTCTCTAGATAATGATGGAACTTTTGATCACTAGCCCTTTTGGACTTGGAAGTTTACTCGCTCAAGAACTAAAAAAACTCTGATTTCAGCCTTATGGAACTTTCGCAAGTGGAAGCTTTCTCAGAACTGATATGCAAGGGATGATGAAAATCAATTTCCGATCTAGACTTGCAAATAAAGTTTTTATTCAGCTGGCAGAAGGAAGGGCTGAAAATTTTGATGAGCTCTTTGCTCTAGTGAAAAACAGTACCTATAGCCAATATCTCAGCAATACCAAGCTGACTTTAAAGGTCCAAACGAAGCACTCTCAGCTGAGTTCTACTAGAAGTATCCAATCTGTGGCTCACAAAGCCCTTTTGGAAAGCATCCATCACTTCGGACAGGAAACAGAAGAAGTAAGCGAGCTTTTATTGGTAATTGAAAAAAATATAGCAAAACTCTACCTGAATACCTCAGGGGCAGCCCTCCATCAGAGAGGCTACAGAATTCAGACAGGAACTGCTCCAATCAAGGAAAATCTCGCCGCCGCCCTCCTTCTGCTTGCCAACTGGAGGTTTAAGAGTCCACTTTTAGACCCTTTTTGTGGATCAGGCACGATTGCAATAGAAGCTGCCTTACTTGCTAGAAATATTGCACCAGGAAGCTCAAGAAGCTTTGCCTTTGAAAAGTTTAAAAATTTTGAAGCCTGAAACTTTGAGCAAATCAAGCAAGAAGCAAAAGCAAAAGAGTTCCAAAACAGCTATCAGATTTTTGCTTTTGATAAAGATACAAAAATGCTTGCACTTGCCAAAGCTAATGCAGAAAAAGCTGGTATAGCGGACACGATCTACTTTGAAGCAAAAGACTTTCTCAAAACTACATTCCCAGCTAAAGAAACTTCCTGGCTAATCGCAAACCCACCTTATGGGAAAAGGCTGATCACAACAGACCTCTCAGCTTTATACGAAAAATTACTCGCAAGTTATCAGGGATTTTGGCAAGGAGGATTTATTAGTTCTTATCAGCTCCCACATCTAAAAAAGGAGGAATGGAATGAAAAAAAACTTTTTAATGGTGATGAGGAATGCTCTTTTTGGCGAAAAAAAGGAAAATAAAAAGGAAGTATCTAACTACGAATTATAAGAATCAAAAAAATAATCATAAAAAGAACTCATCTCCCATCTTACTCGTCTCCTTCTTCATCACTGAAAAAGTCCTCAAAATTCAGACTTCCTGCTTTCTTTTCTTCTTGCTGATCAAGGAACTGCTGAAGATAGGGCTTTTTCTCTAATAATTTTGGCAAAGAATCAAGTAAAAGCTGATAATCCCCAGATTTCGGATAGACGAAAGTGATTGGATCCAAAAGTCCCGTCGGTCTGATGATTTGCTCCACCACTTGCTCGGAAAGCTCAAGCTCATATTCAGCAGGAGTTGCAGAAAGGAAGATGGATTTCGCCCCTTTTTTGATTTTTTGACTCAGAACGGAATGCTGATTCACTTTTCTCGCTTCACGATTGAGGAGGGAGGAGTCAGCTTTTTTTTCTTCTTTTTGAGAAGCTAAAACCTGTTGATGTGCATCAGAAACGAGTTCCAAATCGGCAGCAGCCTCATCTAAAGCAACTTCATCAAGCTCTTTTCGCCCTAGAGTCGCCTCTAATTCTTCAAATCTGAGCGGTCTATGATCAATCGCAGACGGCAAGCGGAATCCGTAACGAATCAGATTATTTTTTCTTGCCCTATCTCACTGAGCCATCGCCCTGAGCTGAGGAATCGTCATATGCGATTCATCTACGATCAGCAAAAAATCCTCTGGGAAATAGTCAAAAATCGTATTCGGCGGTTGCCCTGGTAATCTCTGGTCAAAATAGAGGGAATAATTCTCAATCCCATTCACAAATCAGGTTTCTCTGATCATTCTGATATCGTATTCTACCTTTTTTTTGATCCTTTCTGCCTCAATCGTCATGCCCATTTTCTCAAATTCCTTTACACGAAGCTCCTTTTCAGCATTCATCTGTTGGAGAATGGTTTCCAAATCTGACACATCTTGAAGATATTGTGTTGCAGGTCGGATCATCGCTTTTTGGACTGGAGATTTGAGTTCATAAGTCTGGGCATCTCTCATCTCAATCCTCTCCAAAAATTCCTCATCAAAAAAGCAGCGATACAGGCACCTTTCCGTAGAGGAGAAAATCTCCAAAATATCGCCTTTCATCTCAAACATTCCTTTTTCAATCTTCCCATGAATTGGCTTATATTGCATATGGAGGAGCTGTCTTTTGAGTTCATTGAAATCATATTTTTTCCCAACATAGAGCTGCAAACAGTTCTCCTCAAAAAATCTACTCTGCCCCAAACCATAAAGTGAAGAAGCTGAAGCCACGACAATCACATCTTTTCTACTGAGGAGTGAAGCCATCGTCGCGAGCCTATACATCTCAATTTCATCGTTGATCGTAGCCTCTTTTTCAATATAGGTTCCTGAACTCGGCAAATAACTTTCAGGCTGATAATAGTCAAAATAGGAAACGAAATAATGCACCGCATTATCAGGAAAAAACGCCTTAAATTCCGTTGCTAACTGAGCTGCGAGGGTTTTATTGTGAGAGATAACCAAGGTCGGTTGCTGAACTTTCTGGATGATATTTGCCATGGTAAAGGTTTTTCCGGTTCCGGTTGCACCAAGGAGGGTAATTTTACTTTTCCCTTGGTCAAAAACTTCAGAAATCTGAGCGATTGCTTTGGGTTGGTCACCAGCAGGCTGATAAGAAGATTTGAGTTGGAACATATTTAAGAATTAAGAATGAAGAATTCAGAGTTTACAGTGTAGGGTGTAAAGTTTGGAACATGAGATTTTTCTCGCTTGGAAAGAGGGATAGGCAATAAGTCTATAAAAAAAGCTCTTGATGTCCCTTTACCTCACTCTGCTCAGTATCTCCTTGTAAAAGGAGAATTTTTTCTAACTTGCACATATTATTTCATTGCAAAGCTACTTTCAGTATATCAAAAGCACAATCAAATGCAAAGGAGAATTTAGCCGATCTTTTTACGATATTTCCCTGGCTGAAATTCTTCAATCCATTTTTTTAGTTCCAAAAAAGTGAGCTCTTGTAAAAGTTCCTGATAGCTCAATCCCTTTCCCATGAGCTGTTCTAAACCAAACAATTATAGAGCTTTCCGCCTCCGAAAAAGAGTTTTTTTTATTCTTATTGTTCAATTTTCCACAAGTTCTTGTGTTAAAATTTATTTTCCCGATGATTTAGTTGCTTTTCACCAAAAAATCAGCAGCCCTTGACAAGAGCAAGGAATTAAATATCAAAGAAGAAAGTTTTATCTCTTCCTCTTCCAATATGCAGCAAAGGATTTCCAAAGCTCTTGAAATCATGATCAAGGTCTTTCTTATCGGACTTTTAGTGCAGTTTTTTCTCCATACTTTTGTGACTTATAAACTCAGACGAGAAGGGGCATTTTGGAATGGCATTTGGCTGTGGAAAGAGATTATTATTCTTCTCTTTTTGGCACTCGTAATTTGGGGAATCGCTAGGCAAATCAAAACTGAAGGGACAAGGCTTTTCTTTGCTAAGCTATTTGCAACGAAGTTGTTCAGATTTTTTCTTTTTTTCCTTGTTGCTTCAGCAATGGCTTTTCTTCTTGCAGTAGGTATCCAAAAAGTCGGCTTGAGAACTTTCATTTTGTCCTTCAAATATAATCTCCTCGGCTTCCTGATTTTCCTATTAGGGGTGGGACTAGTGCGATTCGCTCCCTTTCCAGCCTTCAACTTCGCAAAATGGTATCAAAAAGTGCTCAAAGCTGTGGTGTATGGAGCCTTTGTTTGGCGAGCGATCATCTATCTTATCCCAGGATTACTCAAATTCGCAGGCTACTCGAGAGAAAGTTTTGAAGGAACCCTTGATGCCAATCCACCAGCCGTTTATCTCACTCAGATCAATCATGGACTCGTAAGAAACCAATTCCTTTTTGAAAGACCGATCAGCTTTGGATTTTTCTTGGTTGCATTCCGACCGCTCTTTGCACTTGGTTTCTTGAGAAAGCAGTCTAGAAAATCACAAATCCTGCGAACACTAGCTTTTGGAGCTTTGGTCTTTTCTACTCTTTCTAGAGCAGCAATTGGAGTTTGGCTTTTACAAAGTACGATCTTAGCTTTGCTCATCTATTGGAAACAGGCAAAAAAGCTGATCCTTTTCGTTGGGATTCCTTGAAGCTTAATTTTGCTTGCTGGACTTTGGCATTTTAGAGGGATCTTCGCAAGAGAACATTCCAATACTGGGCATGCTGTGCTTCTTAAAGAGGGAATAAAACTCGGTATGGAAAGCCCTTTTTTCTGACGAGGAGCCGGCTATTCAGGACCAGCTTCACATCAGATCTGTTTCAATGCAGAAGAGAACTCAAGATGTGAAAAAATCAAAGAAATCAATACTGAGCATCAAATCACGACCTATGGCTATAACCCTGAAAACCAATATGTTCAGATTTTTATGGAATATGGGATGCTGGGACTCTTGCCCTGGCTTTGCTGTTTTTTCTGGCTTATGCGATCATGAATTAAGGTGCTTCCTCAACTTTTTAGTGAACTGAAGAAGAAAAAAGCAGATCCTCAGCTTATTAGTCAGCTTTTTATCCTCCTTGCTTTTGGAATTGGGCTTTTTGGCTTAGCTTTGGAAGGACTTGTGCTCCATAGCTTCGTAGATAGAATGATTGTCTATCCTTTTATGCTCCTTTTTGGGCTTGGCTATGGGCAATATGAGACTCCTGAAAAGCAAAAATCTAGATAAGAAAAAGGAGAAAAACTCTGACTTGAAAAAAGAGACTGAATACATACATTTAATCAGATTTTTTATCTTATCTTTTTTGATCCATGCAAACTGAATTAACTAAAGGGAAAAAATGTAACTATGAGATTACGCTTAGCTTTACTGATGCAGAAAAAGCTGGAGTGAAGAATCATGTACTTGAGCATTTTGCAAAAGATATGAATGTTCCAGGTTTTAGAACTGGGAAAGTGCCTCTACATATGGTAGAATCCAAAGTGCAACCTGAATATATCAATATGGCAATCACTGAACACTTAGTAAATAAAGGAATTCAGGAGCTTCTTGGAGAAAACAAGGATTTGAAATTTATCGGTGAACCGTATGCGTTTGATACCAAAGAAGACAAGGGAACAATGATCGTGAGCTTCCATCTTGATGTCTATCCAGAGGTAGAAATGAAAGGTAAAGACTGGGAAAAGGTGCAGATGAATGCTCTTAGTGTAGAGGCAAGTGATGTAGAGATCGAAGATTCGCTCTTGAATATCCAAAAAAACTATGCTGACTACAAAGATACTGATACGATTGCTGTGAAAGATACTCTTTCCAAGCTCGGACTTGAATTTTTTGATAAAGAAGGAAAGAGTGTAGAAAAGGGAACGACCTATCTCGGAGAAACTGAATTTGCTGAAGACAAGTTCTGGGAGAAGACTTTTGATGGAAAGAAAAAAGGAGAACTTGTAGAACTCAAATATGATGTGAAAAAACTTCCTGCGGTTTTGCATGCCAAGAAAGGGGAAGCTGCTAGTCTAAAAATTACCGTTCAGGATGTGAAGCAAATCGTTCTTCCTGATCTTAATGATGAAATGATCGTAAAGCTTTTTGGAAAAGACGCTGAGGTAAAAACTAATGCTGAACTTAGAGATTATATCAAGAAAGAAATCTTGAAACAAAAACAGGAAAGCTGACTCGTTCAGACGATAGAAGATTATCTCACGGAAGTTAAGAAAGCGGGGGTAAGTGTGGTCATTCCAAAGACAATGGTAGATCAAGAACTTAAAGTCAGAATGCAGAATCTTGAAAAGAGATTTGGTTCTGCTGAAAAGGTGAAAGAATATTTCCAGCAGCTTGGAGAAGAAAAAGCGAAAGAATTTGTAGAAGGGGTGCAAACTGCCGCAGCAGAGAGCCTTGAAAAGTTCTTTATTCTCAATAAGATTACTGAGCTTCTTGGACTTACAATTGATTGGAATAGTGAACAGGAACCATTCTTCGTAGAAAAGCAACTTTATACTAAGTTGGTAGGAGAATTGGAGACTCCAGCTGATGAAAAGAAGGCAACTAAAAAAGCTCCAGCCAAAAAAACTGCCAAAAAAGCTGAATAATATCTTTTAGTTTGAGATAAAACCCTTGAAGATGTGGACTTTCTTCAAAGATTTTCTTGCTTACCCTTTCTGTGTTGATAAGGAACAGAATCAGTTTTGAAAATTTTTGACGACGATTTTCAAGGATTATCCTGCATTCTTTTGGACGAAGCCGAGCTTCAAAAAAGCTCTGGCTTTTCCTTTTATTGTGCTCTATGCTTTATTTAGAAAAAAAAACTAAAGAAAACCATATTTTCCCAGTAAGGCATCAACATTAGGCGTACGCCCCATAAAATCAGTAAACAAAATTTGAGCAGCTTTGCGTGCTCCTGGAATGAGAATCTTTTCTTTATAAGCTGATCCAACTGCGGAATTAAAGATTCCGTCTTTTTTTATTTTTTGGAAAACATCAGCCTCCAAAGCTTCAGCTCGCATATAGGAATAATACTTTGCCTCATAACCTCCACCAAAAATATGCAAGAAGGCACAATACATCTTGTACTCCTCCCCTCTTGGGAAAAGAGAATACTGGTTTATGAGCTGTAAAATCCGCTTATCAAGTTCAGAGACAGATTTGGGGACTACAGAACTATAAAGTCATAAATCAAGCATTGCAAGCTCATTCTGTCTCAAGACTCGGTTCCCCATCATAAAAGTTTTCAATTCCTGCAAGATTTTTACCTTTTCTTCTGATAAAGCAAGTCAAGTCTGATAATGCTGAGCCAAAGTTTTAAGTGCCTCTGGTGCAGTTACTCGATTCTCAAGTAATTGACTTGGAAGCTCGACAAAATCCCATTCTACATTAAATCCAGAAAGATTGGCATACTCTGATCCTGCCAACATCGCATGCAGTGCATGTCCAAATTCATGAAAAAGTGTCTCTACATCTCTCAAATAAAGTAAAGTTGGTCAAGAAGTTGCTTTCTGAAAATTACAGACATTAAGAACAATCGGTAAGCCTCATTTTGTTTTTTCCCTTAAATAATTCGCACAAGCCCCTGGTCTTTTCCCCTTACGATAAAAAGCATCAAGAAAATAGTAAGCAATGAGTTCCCCCTGATGATAGACCTCATACCATTTTTCATTACAAGAAAATCAAAAATCTGGTTCTAAAGGACGTAATTCCACTCAAAAAAAACGGAAAACAAATTCATGAAGCCATTTTAGTACTGCCTCAAATTCAAAATAAGCTCTGAACTCTTCTTCATTAAAAGCAAACTTTTCTTCCTTATATTTCCTGCTATAATAAGCCAAATCCCAACTTTGCAAGTCCTGTAAAGAAAAAAAACTTTTTAGCATTTCAAGTTCAGCCTTCGCTTTTTTCTGAGCTTTTTCGGTAATAGGTTTGAGAAAAGCAAGCACCTTATCTGCCTTTTGAGCCATCGTATCCCAAAGAAACATTTCTGCCGCATGAGGATAGGCAAGAAGTTTTGCTTTCCTTTGATTCAGCTCAAGAAACTCTAGAACAAGAGGACGATTATCAAATATCCCTTTACTTGCCCATTGATCCTTCTGAAAAGTCAGTTGTTTCCTTATTTCTGGATCACTACAATATTTGAGCACGGCTTGAAAAAGCGTAGGATCAGCATTAATCGCCAAGCCTCCTTGCTCCCCTGCAAGCTCACGCATAAGAACAAGAAAATCCTTTGGTAGCTCCTGAAAAGCCCTTTCATCAGCAAAAGAAAAATGAAAATCTGACTGTTCATCGACAACATGATGCTGAAAAAGTTCTGCAAGCGAAGAAAGTTGCTTATTGATCATTTTCAGCTCTTCTTGCTGCTCCAAAGGAAGATGAATTCCTCTCTGCTGATAAGCTTTAATCTGTAGATCAAACCGCCTCTTTTGATCCTCTGTCTGCTCCAAATGTGCATAAGCCCAAAGTAATTTTTCATAATACCTTTGAGAATAAGCAACTTCATTGAGAAAATCTTCATATTGAGGTCTAAAAGAAGTAATAAGAGCTCTGATCTCCTGATTTACATCTACCGAATCAAGATGATTCAAAATTTTCCAAAGATAATCCAACTCAGAAACAGGAACAAAATCTTCAAATATTAACTCTTGCTCTTCCTGTTCAAGAAAATAATGAAAAGCTACTTGATCTTTAATCAAAAGCTCCTCTAAAAGCTGAGGAAAAAGAGCCATAGCCTCAGGTACTCTAAAAAGCTGAAAATCAGGCAAACCTGTGTACTGAAGCTGAGCAAGAAGTTTGGTTTTCATGAGAGACAAGAAGACAGAAAAGTAAAATTTCCTAGACTATAACAATCATCTCCATCGTTTCAAGGGGAAGCAAACTACGAAAAACAAATGCTTCAAAAAAAAGATCATAACAAAAGAAAAAAATCAAACTTTTTCTCTTGTTTTTATCCTTAAAATCGCTACAAATCACTCTTGCACGATAGGTGCTATTTATTGATTATCAGGAAGTTATGGATTTTGATCCAAAAAAGAATTATTATGAGATTTTAGGAGTTGCAGAAGATGCGAGTGCTGAAGAGATAAAAAAGACCTTTAGAAAGGAAGCGGTCAAGCATCATCCTGATCGTGGAGGTTCCAAGGAAAAGTTTCAGGAAATCAACGAAGCTTATCAAGTCCTTTCTGATCCGCAAAAAAGGCAACAGTATGATATGTATAGAAAAGGTGGTTTTGGAGCTGGTGGTTTTGATTTTGGTGGCTTCTGAGGCGGTGGTGCTCAGTTTGATTTTTGAGGTTTCGGAGATTTGTGAGATTTGCTCGGAGGAATGTTCGGTGGTGGTTTCTGAGGCGGAGGAAGAACCAGAAGAGCAACTAAAGGTGAAGATTTGGAAAAGCAGATTGAGATTTCGTTTGAGGAGTCTTATTTGGGAGTGAAGAAAAAAATCGCCTATACGAGATTGGTCAAAGTTGAAGGAGTGACCGAGGAAACTTGTTCCCATTGTCAGGGAAGCGGAAAGGTTATGCAGCAGGCACAAACTCCGTTTTGAGTTATTCAAACGCAGGCTGCCTGTCCTGAATGTTCAGGTTTAGGAACTTTGTATAAAAAAGACTGAAAGCTGATCCAAAATGGTGGTCTAGAGCAGCAGAAAGAAATCTTAGAACTTGAAATTCCAGCAGGAATAAAATCCGGTAGCTACCTCAAATATGCTCAAAGAGGAAATGAAGGAAGAGGGCAACTTCCATCCGGTGATTTATATGTAAAAATTCTCGTTGCTGATGCAGGAAAATATATGAGAAAGGGGGATGATCTCTGGGTGAAAGCAGAAGTTTCACTTTTTGATCTTGTGCTTGGAGGAGAGGTAGAAGTTCCTCATCCTGAGGGGAAAATAGCAGTTAAGATCCCTAAAGGAACCCAAATCTGACAAAAAGTTCGTGTGGCAGGGAAAGGTTTCTGAGAGAAAGGACTTTTTACTAAAAGCGGAGATATGATCGTAGAACTCCAGGTTTCAGTCCCAAAGAAATTGAGTAAAGAGCAAGAGAAACTTTGGAAAAAGCTTCAGAAAACGAAATAAATAAATAGAAAAAACTACTTAAACAAGAATAGTTTTTTCGTTTGGTTCTCAAGAAAAAGGTTTCTAAACTTCATACATTTCATCAAGATGAAAAAGCAGATAACTCAAAGCGACAAAAGCTCCAATCCCAAGTAGGACACTAAGCCATCAAAGTCCAAATGCCAAACTAAGATTAAAAACAGTATGCAGAGCAAATCCAAGCAATAATGCAATAAAATACTTGAGAAAGAGGCTTCTTCTGGCAAAATTCATAATCATTAAAGCAATACTCCCTGTCGCCACAACATGAACCAAAGAAGAAACGAGTCCCCTTCCAAACAATATCCCAGTTTCTAGTCCTCCCTTTTGTAAAAGCTGAATCCCAAAAGCCAGAAAGTTTTCTACCAAGCTGAAAGAAAACGCAATCAGAAGCGAAAAAAGCAGTAAACTAGAAACTCCGGAATTTGAAAGACTCCTCGTTTTACTGTGTCCAAGGCTGAATTTTAGCAATTCTTCACTTGAAGAAGTAAGCATATAATAAGCAGCAAGACTCGCCGCTCCTAGAACTTTTCCACCGACAACAAGCCCAATTAAGGTAAACAAACCAAGCAAAAGCTGAATCCAGATTTCTTTTTTCTTTTCTGTACGAGTCAAAAAAAGAATAAGCAGTAAAGCCAATAAAAGATAGACAAGGAAAACTCCAAGTGAACGAAAATTTATCTCTTCTTTCAGGGAAAATTGTGCAAGATCCAGCCCTAAAAATACCAAAAGCTTTTCATACATAAAGAGCAAAAAAACAAGAAGAAAACCCCAAAACACAAACCACCACTTAGAGACTCCTTCTGCCTTTAAACGAGAAAAAACCTGATTGAGAAACCAGCTCCAAAACCAAAAAATCGCAATTAAACTGATCGCACTTACCAAATACTGCACCTTATCTTTTAGAAATAAAAGCTTCCCATAAACGCTCTAAAACCTCTTTTTCAGTCTCCTTCTGCCCCCTAGTAATGATAAAAAGCTCCTGACTCGTTGCCCCCTTGGACATCTTCACTTTTCGCCCTATTGCAGTCGGGATCGAGACAGAAAACCTCAGCTCAGAAGACCCTTTCTGCTGCCTTGAAATTCTTCCAGGGATCATCCTCTGAATCCACGCCTCTCCTTCCAAAGACTTCAAAAAAGGAAGAAAATCTGAAAGAATCGTATGTTCAGTTTTTACTTTCTTGAATACATCTTTCATCACAAAAAGAATTTCAAAGAAGTAAAAAACTAATGTACTAATATGGATTTAAAGCGATAAAACAAGTTAATTTTTTTTGAAAATTTTATCATAGACCCCTTCTTCTAACCATCTTTTTTGTAATTTCATAAATTCATCAGAATCTGTTCTATTTTGCTCTAGAAGAGCATCTGGAAATTTTTCTCCAAAAAATCAAGTTGTATATTGAGGATCATATTGAGCATAAGTAGGATCCAAAATCACTTCCTTGCCATCATTTTGTATCTCAACTACGAAAGTATGTCCATCCCCAGCTTCTTTATAAGAATGTTGTATTTTAACATTTTTACCTTGTTCACACAAAGCGGTAAGAAGTTGTTTACTTGCAACATTACAATAATCTGTAGGAAAATTCGGATACTTAGAAAAAGATTGAATAATCATATCCATAGTATCAGATGAGCTAGGATATTCGATTTTCTCCATATCCAAGAACCAAAAAATAAAAGCACCTTAATCATAACAAAAACCAAAAAAAATGCAAATCCTAAGACACAAAATCTTCTTGTAAATACCATCTGCTTTCTCTATACTCAGACCGTTTATTTCAGCTATCAATAATGCAACTCCAAACCCTAATCCAAAACCCCAATTTTAAAAAGAAATTTGTCCTTGAAAAACTCCTCTGCCACTATCTAAGAAAAAGTAGAGCGGAACTCCGAACCGATGCTGAGCAGGAAATTCCTCAGGAAATTCTTACAAAAGTACAGGAAGATTACCGTGCTTATGAAGAGGAAGATAAACCGCTTGAATACCTCGTCGGCTTCGTCGAATTCTTTGGAACGAAATTTTTTGTCAATGAGAATACCCTCGTACCAAGACCAGAAACCGAATATATGATCAATGCTATTAGTGAAGAACTGGCAAAAGATGAGGAAAATGAGAAGATTTTGCTTGATATTGGAACAGGCTGCTGAGTACTAGGATGTTCGGTACTATTGCAAAATCCTAATCGCTTTCGTGAGGTCTTTTTTGCCGATATTTCTGCGGAAGCTTTGAGGGTTGCCAAGAAGAATTACGATGCTCTGATTGAGGCAAAGCACTACGATATGAGGATGATTCAGTCAGATTTATGTGCTTTTTTGGAAAATTATCAGGAAATTATCAAAAATAAAAAGCTGATCCTTACTGCAAATCTCCCTTATATTCCAGATAAAACCTTTGAAGAAAATGCTCCAAGTAATGTCCAAAAACGAGAACCTAAACTTGCTTTTGTAGGAGGAGATGATGGACTCGAGCTTTACAGAAAAATGTTTGTTCAGCTTGAGCACCTAAGTCAAGAAAGCCAAAGTCTGACAATGTTTCTCGAAATGATGACTCGACAAGTAGAACTTTTGAGAGAAGAATTTGGAGAAAAAATCATATTTGAAGAAGTAAAAACCTTCCACTTCAATATTAGGATCGTGAAAGCTTGCTTTAAAAAATAAAATTTTTCTTTCATTCTTTATATACGACGAATAGAAAAACTCTTATGACTAATTACTAAAAAATGGGTACGAACAAGAAAAATTGAGAGAAAGAAGCTCAGAAGAATGGTTAAATAGTCTTGAAGATAAACTACAAAAAGTCAAAGAGGAATTAAAGAGAAGAAATCACATATCTTCAGAAGATGAACTCAGCAATATAGTTTGGACATACCTAAACGTAGAAAATGAAAGAAAAATTACGAAAGCTAAAAATATCTTTTCGCATACTAAAAAAATACGAAACAAGAATTGAAGCATTTTGCTGAGAAGGAAAAGTAAGATGGGAAAAAATAAAAAAATCAAAAGGTCATAATGCTTACTCAATACAAAAAAAGGAAGTCAGACTCCCCTTTTTTTATGTTTGAAAAAAATTAAATCTTAAACTGGTAAGCACCATGTGAAAACAACAGAGCTCCACCTTGAGAAGAGTACACAAAAATACTACCATGACATTCCTTAAACTGCTCTAAAACAGCCTTGGAAAGAGGATCAACATGCTGCAGAAGAAACTTTGCTTTCGTAGCTTTACAAGCAGCAGCCATTTCTGGACTTACCTCTCCTACACGCAAAAAAATAGTATCCTTACTACGTTTGCTAAGCTGTTCTAAAAACGCAGGATTTTCCTGCAAAGCCCTCCAAGGAAGATATAACTCTGAATCATAATTTGAAAGAACCTGAACAGCAGCAGAAGTAAGTTTTTTAAGTCCATAGAGATGAAGAAAAGGTAATCTTTTTCCTTCATTATTTACTTGCTGTGAATAATCATCTATAATAATTTGAGCCATAGTTCCATTAAGAAAACTTACTTGATCTTCACCTAAAGCTCGTTCTTTTCTAAACTTCTCCATTGCAAGCTCCTTTTGAGCAAGTTTTTTCTTCTGAGCATCCAAGTAAGGGAAGTATGTTCTTTCATTAGTTAGTTGCTGATAAAGTTCATCTCTTGTTCTTTCACTTACTCAAGCATCAATAGCC
This sequence comes from uncultured bacterium, assembly GCA_963540355.1. Classification (GTDB taxonomy): domain Bacteria; phylum Patescibacteriota; class Gracilibacteria; order Absconditabacterales; family Absconditicoccaceae; genus HOT-345. Next base: position 5,557 of record CAUTND010000010.1, on the reverse strand, counting down.
TTTTTTTCTCTTCCTAAATAAAAAGCAAAACGATTTCTATAAGACAAAGGATTCTTCATATTATTCTTTCAAAAGATAAAACTTTCTAGGAAATAGAATATACTTATTTACAATAGAATGTCAAGTAAATTACATCACTTGCATGCTCATTCCTCACATTCTATTGGTTCCCATATTGATAGCGGTATAGACAGGACCACTTTGATGAGCTGTAAGTTTGATTTCTACCTTTCCTTCTTTTACGAGAGTAATCGCCACAGGTTCAAGAGAAATATTAGTACTATTTGCGACTAAGATGATCGGCTGCTTCAAAATACCATTGAACTTATCTCCATTAGCTTTCGTGATTTCCAAGGTAAAGATTCTGCTTTCTCCTTTTTTAAGCTGAGTGCTACTATCTCACTGAAGCTGCAGCTGCCACTCCTCAAAAAACTTTTTACCAACCGCATCCAATCTGCTGGAATCAAGGCTAATGAGCTGAGAAGCACTGCTATGTTGAGTTTCTTCTACAACAGGAGGGATTTGAGGGACTGGAGGGAGATTTTGGGTGCTTGGAAGTCCCTGACTTTGCGGAGTTCCATTCAAAGCGAGATAATTTTTCTTGGCTTTCTCTGGATTAAAGGTATTAGCAAAGTATTTGAAAGAACCAACCCCTTTGAAATGCCCTTTCCAATAGCTATCTAAGATGCTGATTTCCACTTTTTTAGTTCCTGCATGGATCATGCTATTATTTCCAGCATAGATTCCCACATGAGTAATTTCCCTACCATCTCCTGTATCATAAGTGTCCTTGAAAAAAAGGAGATCTCCGATTTCAGCCTGTTCAAGACGATCATACCAATATCCTCCATTTGAGAATTGATGAGCCTGATCTGCCGAGCTTCTTTCAAGCTCAATACCTGCATTTCCAAAGACATTCTGAGTAAATTTACTACAGTCTGTTGGATTACCTGGAAGGCTTCCCGTTGCTCCGAGCTGATAAGGACTATCGAGGTAGAGTTTTGCAAGTTTCAAAAGCTGATCACGATCTGCGAGATTGACTTTTGATTCAGGAGCTGCATGCTCGAGGGAGTCAGAATTGTTGTTTTGTGGGTGAGGTAATTTAGCGTTTGCCCCCTCAAGAAGAGCAATCGGATCAAGCGTTGCATTAAACATTTCTGCTCTACAAAGCCCCTCATTGATAACTTGGATGCTTCCTTTTTTGAGATCCTCACAGCCATAAAAAGCGTAGACAGGTCTTCCTTTATCTCCCTTATCTATCTCAAAATGCACATGATAACCACCAAGTCCACCCATTGTTAATCCACTATTTCCAACCGTTCAGACTTTTTGACCTTTGCTGACCGTTTCTCCAGTTTTTACACTCAAAGTATCCATATGTCCATAGACTGCAAAATACCTGATCCCTTGATACACAAACTCAATTTTAACCACATTCCCATAACCAGCTTGCTGACCAGCGAAATACACCTTACCATCAGCAATCGCATAGAGTGGAGTTCCCTTAGCAGTTGCAATATCGACTCCGTAATGGCTTCCAAGCTCAGTTTTCCATCCACTATTATAACTTCCTCCAAAAAGCACCGTATAAATATCAGTATATTCAGGATTATTCTCATAGTTTGCATAGTTCGCACCTTTGATAATCGGAAGCGTTTTTTTACAGCTACTAGAAAGCACATTTCGCTCTTGCGTTCTACACTCTAAAGTAGAAACCTCTTGTAAAGGATAAACGAGCTCTTGGTTGTTTGGCGTTCCATTTCCATTCCCAAAAATCAAAGTAGAAAAGCTGAGTACGACCGCGAGGCAAAGTTCTCCGATATAGAGCCAATTACGATGAAGGAATTTCGAAGTATTGAAGGCTTTGTCAATTCTCCTTCCCTTGTGCTGTTTCTTCAAGATTCTATTTCCAAATTTCTTGTGAAATCTCGCTTGAAGAGCTTCCATTTGTTTCCATTCTTTTCTCATAATGATAGGCTGTGGTATAAAATACAAAACTAATTTTATACACAAAAGCAAAAAATGTCAAATTTTCAAAGACTTTTTTATTAAAACAAAAAGAAGCCTAAACAACTTCTAAAAAAACCTAAAAATGATAAAAAAAAGAAATTACTTTTTGAGATTTGCAAGAAGAGCCTCACGGATCGAAGGATAAGACTTATTTCCAACCCCAATAAAACGAAAAACCGTATTAGCAAACCTCTTGCCTAGCATCCTCGCCCCAATAATCATAAAAATTAGCCCATTGATAAACGGAATATAGAAAAAAATAATACCAAGCACCAAAGAAAAAAATCAAAGAGGAAGTCTGATCATAGGAGGGATACGATCCAGTTTTTCCAACTGCCTGAATCACCAAGACTTCAATTTATGAAGGGTATGAACAAATTTTCTACACCACATAAAAAACAGACACTAAGTAAAAATTACTAAATTTGAGTATAAGAAAAGCTCTCCTGCTTTTCAAGAGGAAATCACTTACTTCAGTTTCTCTACCAACCTTCCTCTCAACTCCTCAAATCCGACGGCTTCTTTGACCGAAACAAAAACCACTGGGAAAGCAGCGAATCTCTGAGCTAATTCAGTTTTTTTTTCTTCATTGATCAAATCAATCTTATTAAACACCAAAATCTTTTCCTGATTCGCTCAAATATCAGACAAAACCTGATGCACAACTTCAATCCTCTCCTCTACAAAAGGATCGCTCGCATCAACCACATGAAGCAACAAATCTGATTCAATACTATCCTCCAGCGTAGAAGAAAAGGACTTAATCAATTTTGGAGGTAGATCACGGATGAAACCGATCGTATCATTGAGCAAAATCTCCTTTCCGAGTCAGGTTTCAGGATTGGTAATCAAATAGCATTTCCCAACATTCGTTCCAAGTGTTGCAAAGAGCTTATTTTCTGCTAAAACGCCTTTTTTGGTCATCGCATTGAGGAGAGAAGACTTTCCAGCATTGGTATATCAAACGATCCCAATCGTAGGCATTCCCTTCTTTTTACGAGCATCACGATGGAGTTTTCTCATCTGTTCGTATTCAATCAGCTTTTTTTCTATTTTCCCTACTTTCTCTTTCAGGTGCCTTTTCATCCTCTCAGTATTGGTTTCTCCGATTCCTCTGGTTGCTCCGCCTCCGCTTCCAGAGCTTCCTCCCTGCCTACTCAGCTCCATTCCCATTCCATAAATCCTCGGTCCCATATGCTTAATCGCCGCAAGCTCAATCTGCAATCTCGCTTCTCCTCCCTCTGCATGTTTCTCAAAAATTTTCAAAATCAGATCAATCCTGTCCCAAGCGACCATTTTGTCTTTGAGATTATGTTCCTCACTCACGAGGCGGAGTTGTTCGTTGATCTGATAGATTTGTGAGGGTTTAAGCGCATTTCCAATGATCAGCAAATTTGCGTTTAAGCGGAGCATATCTGCAATAATTTCTTCTAGTTTCCCTTTCCCGACATAGGTTTTGAGGTCTGGGAAATCTTTTTTCTGATATTTCTGCAAAACGACCACTCCACCATAGGTATTCACGAGGTTTTCAAGCTCTTTCATCCTATCTTCAAGGAGTGCTTTCGGAGTTTGTTTATCTACAATATCTGCGAGGAAAACGCGGAGTTCTGGCTGCTGTTCTACCTGCATAATAATTTAAAAAAATCTAAAATCTGACTTTTCACTTATGAGAAGTATACAAACTCAGCCTTGAATTGCAAGCACAGTCCACTTGAAGTGAGTGAGAAAAATTTTACTAATAAACAAAAAGCTCCTGCGGAACCCCACAAGAGCTTAGAGAATGATAACAAAAGTTATTTTTTGGAGGAACTATAGCGTCCTCCTCCAAAGAGCAAGCCACAAAGGAAACTAATACCAAGAGCTTGCCAGTAAGTGATTGTGGGCAACTGGAATAAATATGGCATAAGCCAATTCCATAGGAGCTGGACAATTCAGCCTCCTACGGCAATACAGACCAAAATAATCAATATTGCAACCAAAACAAAATACCAAGCTTTCATAATTTTTAATTTTTTTAACCTCTCTGTTGCATCTCTATTAGAAACGAAACAAAAAAGATCTGATTAATAATTTAAGTTTTTTATTTTCAAGTTCAGTATAGCTATATATATATCAAATGTCAAGTAATTATTTCAAATAAAAATTTAGAAAATAAAAAACCTTAGAAAAACACTTGTAATTTTTCTTTATTTGACTACATATAGAGCCGAACTTTTATTTTTTAGGAGAAAAAAGATGAAAATTCTCGTACTCAATAGCGGTAGTTCATCACTGAAGTATCAGCTTTTTAATATGAAAAATCAAGAAGTGCTTGCCAAAGGACTTGTAGAAAGAATCGGAATTGAGGGGAGCAAAATCAAACACAAAACCGCTTCTGGAGAAAAGCACGATATTGAGGGGTATCTCGCCAATCATGAAATCGCTCTTCATCAGGTTTTGGACCTTTTGGTGCATCCAGATTTTGGAGCTTTAAAAAGTCTTGAGGAGATCAATGCAATCGGACATAGAATGGTGCATGGAGGGGAAAGTTTTAAGTCCTCAGTGTTGATTACTGAAGAGGTAAAAGCTGAATTTAGGAGGCTTACTGAGCTTGCTCCACTCCACAATCCAGCCAATCTCATGGGGGTAGAAGCCTGTGAGAAAATCTTGCCTCAGGTGCCGAATGTTGGAGTCTTTGATACCGCATTTCATCAGACCATGAAACCTGAACATTTCCTCTATGCTTTGCCTTATAGATGGTATGAAGAGCATAAAGTGAGAAGATATGGTTTCCATGGGACTTCTCATAAATATGTTTCTCAGAGAATGGCTGAACTGATGGGAAGATCAGATTTAAAAATTATTACCTGTCATGTCGGAAATGGTGCCAGCATCACTGCGATCAGAAACGGTGAAGTCGTAGAAACTTCTATGGGACTTACTCCTCTTGAGGGACTTATGATGGGAACCAGATGCGGAAATATTGATCCAGCGATTATCCCTTTTATGATGAAAAAAGAAAAGCTGACTGCTGAGGCGATGGATACTGTGATGAATAAAGAATCAGGAATCCTTGGTTTGCTCTGAACTTCTAGCGATCATAGAGAAGTAGAGGATGGCTATCTTGCAGGAAAAAAGAAAGAAACCATGATTATGGAAATGTATACCAATAGCATCTTGAAATATATCGGAAGTTATGCTGCTTTGCTTGGTGGAGTGGATGCAATTGTTTTCACTGCTGGGGTGCTGGAAAATTCTAGTGTGCAGAGAAAGCTTTTGGCGGAGAGATTGGCTTGGCTTGGAGTAGACTTTGATGAAAGTACCAATAACTTCAGAGGAGAAGAAAGAAAGCTGACCAAAGAGGACAGTAAAGTTCAGCTCTGGGTGATTCCTACAGATGAAGAGCTGATGATTGCAAAAGATACTTATGCTATCGTGAACTAAGTAAAAAAAATCAAAAAAAGAAGTTCTTGAAAGGCATTTCAGGAGCTTTTTTGATAAAAAAAATAAGTACGAACTTTGCACAATGTGTATTGTGCAACCCTATTGAAAATAGATATGCTTGGAA
>CAUTND010000009.1:0-37085 GCA_963540355.1 uncultured bacterium | reverse complement strand
ATACCTGTAATCATTTCTCAGTATACCTGTAATCATTTCTCAGTATACCTGTAATCATTTCTCAGTATACCTGTAATGAGATTTCTTTTAAGGAAGGGAGAAGCTGTGCTTTTTTTTCTTTTGTTTAAGGGAGAATGATTTGATCACTCCTTACCCTTTTAGAGAAAAATTATCAGCTTTTTTCTCGTAGAGAGGCTAATGCAAAAGCTTTTTTTTATCAGGAAGATAAAGAGAAATCATTTGATAACTAGCAATTCCTTTGCAACGAATAAAAAAAATTGGGAATAGACTTGAAATTTTTGAAATTTAGAGTATAAGTCAACTAGTGATTTAATAAGAAATTTTTTATATCTTAATTGGAATTATAAAGCCGTTGTGCTCTTTTTTGTTTCTTATTGAATCAAGCTCTACTTATAAATTTCTTTTAATTTTTTACCAACAATTATAATGGGAAAAAAATGATTTCTAAAGAAAGTTCTAGGTATTCTAGCTATTTGATCTCTTATTCCAGCAACTTTTGCTTATATTAATAATAATGCAGGAAGACCTACTTGTGTAAGTGATAACGGACAATATATTTTTTATGGGTGTATTGGAGCTCAACAAGGAATGGAAGATAGTTCTTATATCAATGGAGAAGCTATTTTCTATAATCCTACAGAGTGGCTATTTAATGACTATTTAAAGAACAAAGAGTTTTTATTTTTTGTATGACACGGAAATCCAGATTTAATTTGATGAAATGTGAGTAATAATTTTAGTGATAATGTAATGACTCTAAATGAATTGGATACTAATCTGGAGTCAAAAGTAGTTACTATGATGTCATGTAAATCTTTACAAAATTTTGGACAAAGACTTATTGATAACGGAGTAGAATGTGTTGTGGGATGGAATGATTTTCTCTATCCTTGAAATACCACTAAAATGTTAACTCGACCAAAGAAATTTTATACTTGTGCAGGATGGCATGATCCAGACTATTGTGAAGATTATGCAAGCATTCAATCTAATTTATGGTGATCATCGACTAAGGGGAATTGTAATGACTTTTCTATGAATTCAAAAACTGGCATTGGAACAGATCCTGTAAAAGTAGGACTTCAAAGAATTAAAAATGGAGAATTGTTTATTTCGTATCCTAACACTTCTAAATGAAATGTATCTAAAGAAATCTCTAGAGATACAGCTCTAACAAAAGCAAAAAATGCCTTAAACATTCCTCAAGATTATCGTTTGATAAATGAAGAGGAAAAGTCTTATTGATACGGTTTTGTATTCGCAAGATACATTGATGATATAAAGATTCCTTCGGATACTTATATGGTATATCTCAATAAAAATGGAGGCGATCCTTATATGTATAGGAAAGTTCAGACACCGAATTTAGACAATAGATATATATTTAGCAGTTCAGATAGGGATATTACTCGTTCTCTTGTAGATGCAAAAAATATTATATCAATAGAAAAGGTTCTTTTAACGGAAAATTATACAACTCCATTGAAAGCATGGGAGGTTAGTTATGAAGATAAAAATGGGTTATCTATTGTAACATATTTGGAAGATTGAACTTTTAAAATACTTAATTAAAATGAAAAAGAATATACTGTTCATTGCGATTCTTATCGTATTTCTGCTACTCCTTTTTGGAATGTATTCTTATTTCAGACATTTTAAATATACTTGTGAGTCTGATGAAGATTGCGTCATGTCTTTTACTGACCCTGAGGACTTTCAAATTTGTGTGAATAAGGAGTATTTTGCTTCTGCAAAAACAGGGTATTATCTTTGCTTGAAAGATTCCACTTTGAGTTGCAGTTGTGTGAACAATCGTTGTATAAGATCAGATAAAAAAACTTGATGTCATTAGTTATCGTTTATAAGTAGAGCTAGGAAAGGGATGATTCTTATCATCTCTTTTCTCAAAAATCTTTAACTTCCTCTTGCAAAGCTCGCAGATATTCCTAGACTTCCAATAGCTTTATTCTCTAACCAACTACTATCATGGCTGTAAAGTATAATGTTATTGAAAGAAAGAATCTCCTCAAACCTACTGAAGCTCCAAAATTCTATGCCTCAGCAAAGGCTGATGGAGAAGTGAGCTTCAAAGCTCTTGCCAAGGAAATCGCAACTGCTGGCTCTACCGTTTCAGATAGTGATATGCTTGCGGTGCTTAATGATCTCAATAAACTTTTGATCAAGCATCTTTCAGAGGGAAAGATTGTAAGGTTTGGAGATTTCGGAAACTTTCAAGTAACACTCAAAAGCGAATGAGCAGAAAGTGCAGAGAAATTCACAGCGAGCCATATTATAGGGAATAAGATTCAGTTCCGCCCTTGAACAGATCTTAGAGATATGCTTGCTACACTAAAGTATGAAAAGTATGCGAAATAAAAACTTTTTTCTTCTCTCTTCTTGTATCCCTCCTCAGTGCTAGGAGGGGTTTCTTTACTTGTTTTCTCTTTTTGTGATTTATCTTTGCTAACTACTATCTATGCTTCAAATCAAAAATCTTTCCGTGAAGGTCGGAGAAAAACAAATTCTGAATCAGATTTCTTTTGACTTTAAAACTGGGAAAAACTACTGTATCCTTGGGAAAAATGGCTCTGGGAAGTCTTCACTTGCGATGACCCTTGCTGGAAATCCCAAATATGAAATCAGCGAAGGCGAACTCCTTCTTGATGGACAGAATCTCACAGAAATGACTCCTGACGAGAGGAATAAAGCTGGAATTTTCCTGACTTTTCAAAATATTCCTGAGGTTCCTGGGGTGAAGCTGTTTGAATTTCTCAAGACAATTTATGATGCGAGAGCTGAGAAACCAAGCACTTTTTTGCGGTTTAAAAAGATTATTGAGCCACTGATGGCGGAGCTAGAGATTGAAAAAGCTTTTCTCTGGAGAGATTTGAATGTCGGGTTTAGTGGTGGAGAAAAGAGGAAAATTGAAGTCCTTCAGATCAAACTTCTCAAGCCGAAAGTTATCATTCTTGATGAGATAGATAGCGGACTTGATGTGAATGCTGTGAGGCAGGTTGCTGAGCTTTTGAAAGCGGTAAATACGGAGGAAAATTCCTTTATCGTGATCACGCATCTTTTTGAAATGCTTCAAGAGCTTCCACTAGAAAAAATTCTGATCCTTGAACAGGGGCAGATTAAAGCAATTGGTGGAAGAGAACTGATGGAGCAGATAAGGAAAGAAGGATTTTAAGAAGGCTGTTCCATTAAGCTTGAAAGAAGCTCATGTTTCGTTTGTCCTTGCGTATTTCAATGGATTTTAACCAGTCTTGGAGAATTAGCTTGAAACTTCTGAAATTGTTCATCAGTATTATCTTCTTGAAGTTTAGAAAGATAGGCTTGAAAAAGTTCTGGTGGAAGATTGATATTCATCTTTTGAGCAAGGGATAGGAAACTATCTTGAGCACTTACTTCTTGAGCTGAAAGTTCATAAAGAGCGAGCTGATCTATTTCAGTTCCATTTAAAGAATTTGTATATGCTCCTTGATAGATTTCAACCTCATTCTTCCTTACAAAATCAATAATTCTTGAAGGCTGAACTGAGTTATCTTTGAGAAAAAGATGGAATCCATAATTTCAAGTGGATTTTCGACGCAGGAGTTCACATCCGATTGCAAGCTTATCTTGAGGAAGAAGCTTTTTAAGCTCCATGAGGAAAGCTAAAGAAAAATCTACACAAGCTCCCATATAACAGCTTTCTCAAGAACTTATAATGGTTTCTATCGTTCTTCTCCCAAGCTCATTCTGAATTCTTTCATTAGTCCATTTAACCTTTTTAAGCTTTCAAAATAGATTGTCAATAAGTTGCGTAAGATCAAGATCTGAGAGTGTGTTTTGAGATTCTTTAGCTTGATTGATTCCTCACATAACAAAAGGTAATAAAATAAACTGTTGCTAAATAACATAATCATTCATTAATCAAAAGTCAAGTCTTTTAGTTTTCATTCTCTTATGCCTAAACTCAAAAAATCTGATTTCAAAATTATTTTCTCTTACTTAGAGCAGCTTTTTCCAAATGCCGATACTGAGCTCAACTACGAAACGCCTTTTCAGCTGCTCATTGCCGTGATCCTTTCTGCTCAAACGACCGATAAACAAGTCAATAAAGTCACAGCAACGCTCTTTCAAACGATTAAACAACCAGAAGATGTGCTGAATTTAGGGCATCCAGCTTTTGAGCAGGCGATCAAATCCATCGGACTCTACAAAGGCAAAGCCAAAAATATCTATCAGACTTCTGAACTTTTGCTTGCAAAAAAAGGGAAAATCCCAAAAACTGAATCCGAACTCATGAAACTCCCTGGAGTCTGAGAAAAAACCGCAAAAGTTGTGCTTCATGTCCTCTACAAAAAACCGGTAATCGCCGTAGATACGCATGTACACAGAATCTGCAATAGGCTCGGAATTGTCAAAACGACCACTCCCCTTCAGACTTCAAAACTCCTTGAAAGAACCATACCAAATGAATATAAGAGCATTGCTCATCATTGTATGATTCTCTTCGGAAGGTATTATTGCACAGCAAGAAAGCCGAAATGCTCCGAATGTCAGCTTCAAAAACTTTGTCTTTATTTTAGATCTCAGCCATAAAGGATGTTCAAAATCATTATGAATGAACCGCAACGAGGCTATGAATTCCTCCGTTTTCTTGTAGAACTTGGGGAGAAATATCCACAACTTGCTGCTTTTTATCCGATCGGAGCGGATGTTTTCGTATTTGTATATCCGATTTTTTTGACTGCAGTTTATCTTTATGGGATGATAAAAAAGGAAGTAGAAGCCAAGAAAGAAGCTCTTTTTATCTTTTTTGCCTGCCTTTTTTCAGTGCTTACGAACATTCTTTCTCAGCAATTTTTTGATAAGCAAAGACCGATTTATGCCTTTGGGATTCAGAATATTGATCAGGAGACACTCCTCCACCAATTTCTGCCTTCCACCTCTTTCCCTTCTGATCATGCTGTTGTGACCTTTTCTATCGCAATGGCTACCTGGCTTATCGCTCATAAACATCATAATAAAAAATTAAAAATCTGGTCAGGATTCTTGTTTTTCTTTGCTATTATCACAGGACTTTGTAGAATCGGAACGACTGTCCACCGAACGACCGATATTCTCGCAGGAACGATTATGGGAATCCTGGTACCGATTGTCTTGATGTTGCCTTTCTGCTTTAAGAAAATTGAAAAGTGGCTTTTAAAGCCGATCATTCGCTTTGAAGAATGGATTTTAGGGAAGATTTGGAAAGAGAAGAAAAAATAATTATGAGCTTTCTAAAAGGTCTCATGCATAATGAATCACCACATAGATTGTTTTTTTCACTTCATCCAACTGGAATCCAAGTCCGAGCTGCGTAAAATGAGGCATCACGATCGCTTTGTAGTGAGGACCATTTTTCCCCTCGGCTGCGAAAGTATCAAAAACTCTTTTAGTTGTTGTGATGAATGCTTCAGTACAATCATTAGAAGCACAGTTAAAAGACCTATAGCCTACACTTTCAGAAAAAGCACTTTTCCCTCCTGTTTCTTTTGGGAAGAAAATCCCCAAATCTGAAAATCGTTCTTTAATAGAAGTATAGCTATAATAGCCATCAGTTTCTTTTCTTTTGTGGGTTCAACTTTTTATTGCGAGACTTGCAAGCTGATCTGACCAACTTTTTGCGCTTTTCTCTAAATCACTATGATAACTATACGGTTCTAGTCCTTCCACAGCCCTTAACTCATTATGCCAGCTAAGCCAAGCACTTCTGACCTGATCAAAATCTACTTTCTCTAAGGTTTGATAGGATTTCCCATCAGAAAGTCTGAGTTGAAGTGCTGGGATATTGTTGATTCCCTTGGTTCAGAGCCAATGGGTAAGCTCTTTGATAAGGAGTTTGATTTCTGTTTTATTACTTGATTGGACTTGGGAGGCAGAGAGAATTGTTGAAATGAGCTGTAGATACTCTTCTTGTTCTTTAGCAGTTTTTGTTTGTAAAGTCTTATCAAAAGAATGAATAAATTGATCTGTCCAAGCACTATAGGCAGAAACTTGTATTCCTAAGCATAAAACCCCACTTAAAAGTACTAAAAATCAGATTTTTTTCATCTTTCAGAAAAAAGTAAAATTAAGCAATAAATGGCAACTTAATTCCTCGCCATACGACTAAATCTTTCAGAATAATTATGATTCCAAGGAGCATCAATACCCAGAAAAAGACCGTATTTACTCAGCCTTCTACTATGGCAAATTTTTCATCTTTTAGGCGGAAGAGTTTTTGGAGGATAAGGGCTCGGAATCTCCCTCCATCTAGTGCAGGAATCGGTAAAACATTGAAAATCGCTAGGGCAATAGACAACATCCCTCCAAATCCGAGAAAAATCAAAAATCAGAATTCTTCCAACAGTTTCTCTCCAAATTTTACTGCTCCCACAGGTCATGTGAGTTGTTTCAGTGCGTCTTTGGTTTGTCCTGCCTCAAAGGAGAAGAGCTTTTTCCCAATCGTTCCTAGGGCTGACATTGTGAGATTCCATTCAGCTTTTATCTCTTTAAGTCATGCAAGCATCGCCCTTCCAAGTCCGAATTTTACCGGCAAAAGTTCTAAATCTCCAGACTGAGCATAGATAATCCCAAGCTTACAATCTGTTGGACAATCAAAAGTAAGCGTTTTGACTCAAGACTCGGCATCATGAGGAGTATATTCCAAAGTATTATTTTGGGTAGTAGCAAGTTTTGAAAGCTGTTTGCTTAGAGTAAGACTGGAGATTTCCTGTCCGTTGAGACGAAGAAGAGTCGCTCCTGTCTGAAGTCCCATCTCCTCAGCAAGTCCTCATTCTACAAGGTGCTCAATAGTAACTATCCCATCTTGGAGTTCTCCACTCAGAAATCCCTCATTCTTGATAAAACTCATACTTGGCATTAAATAACTCTCAGAATACATTCCCTGAGCATCATCTGGGATCACCGTCATTGGTTTTGTCCCAATAAAAAATAAGATACTAAAAACTATCCATGCAATAAGGAAGTTCATCGCAACTCCTGCCATTACAATGATAAGTTTTTTTCGCAGTTTAGCCTTTACAAAGCTATCTGGATCTTTATTTTCCTTGCCATCAGCTCCATCTTCGCCTTTAAGAGAGACAAAACCTCAGAGGGGAATCCAGTTTAGCGTGTATTTTGTCCCAGATTTGTCGCTTCGTAATGTCATCAATCTTGGTGGCATTCCAAGTCAGAATTCTTTTACCTGTACTCCAGATTTTTTAGCAGCGATAAAATGCCCGAGCTCATGAAGCAAAACTAAAAGAATAAAAGTCAGAATTCAAAGAATAATTCAAAGCATGATTATGAAAAAAGATAAATTTCAGTGTTGAAGTATAAGAAAATCTCTTTCCAAAACAAGAACAAGTCGTTGAGGGAGGAGAGAAGCTTCCTCTTTTAAGCCTCCAAAAGCTATTTTGGCTTAGTTTATAAAAATAAAAACTAATCTCAGCAAGACCAGTTTTCTACATAAGAGAGGTAATTATCCTTCCTGAAAAATAGCATTAAGAAGTCCATTGATAAGTTTTGGAGCTCCTTCATCAGAATACCTCTTGGCAAGCTCTATCATTTCATTGATGATCACTTCTTTTGGAGTTTGTAAGACTTTATGCTCACAGTAGCCAAGCAGGAGAAGCACCTGATCCATCGGATCCATCTGCTCATAACCGAAACTTTGAGCATAGTGATTAACCTTTTCGATCAGTTCCTCCTGATAACGAGGAAGAGCATTCCCAACCTGTAAAACATAATCTACTTCCACTTCTTCCGCACTCCACTGATCAAAAAAATAGCGTAAGATATAGCTAAAATCCTCTTCAATAGCATAATCATTTGCATAGTCCTTGATTTTTGCTTGCACGATTTCATCTCGCTGAGCTTCAGCTTCTTTTTTTTGGGCAACAATCTTGAGAAAATCTGCATCAAGAAAGTCAGATTTTTGTTCTACTAATAAAGAATTTTCTGAGGGAAGAGTTTCTCAAATATCAGAACTAGTTTCTACAGCTTCTGAAGTAGCTTTTTGCTCAATCAAAGGCTTTTTTTGTAAAGCTGAAAAAAAACAATGCTGATAGAAATACGACAACACGATTTTTCTAGCATTGATTCTTTTCCTAATATCCATTTTTGCCCCTCCTGAGAAGATAAAACAAAGCTAATTTCCCAGCAGGGAAGCTACTTCTGATCGTCTTTCTTGATTGACTCCCAAAAATTATGCCTCCACTACGGTTGCATCTTTTTTGGACTTGATGGTCAATACCTGTTTCCCATTGTAGTACCCACAAGCAGGACATACTCTATGATTGAGCCTATTTGCCCCACAGTTTGGACATTTTGCAGTCTGGTAAGTATTTGCCAATCTCTTGAGATTGATAGTTTTCCAAGTAGAATGTCTTTTATGAGTTTGAGTCTTACTAATCTTTTTCTTTGGACCGATTGTCATTGTCTGATACCATTAGTAAATTAAAAGCACTATTCAGCTTTAGGAGCTGCTTTTTTTGCAGGAGCTTTCTTTGTAGGAGCTTTCACTGCTTTTTCTGTTTTTTCAACCTTAGAAGCTGTTTTTTTTGCAGGAGCTTTCTTTGCAGGAGTCTTTACTTCTGTAGATTCAGCTTTAGGAGCTGCTTTTTTCGTAGAATCCTTTACAGGAAGCTCTTCTGGAGTAAATACTTCTACTACTGTCTTAAGATAAGTCCTTCCGTTGAATTTTTTAAAATTCTTCTTTTTGAAAGCAACTACTCCATCTACTGCTGCATGTACTGTAAAATCAGCGGTTTCATAAGTATTTCTTCCGCATTCATACTTTGTTCCTTTCTGTCTGATGATGATATTTCCTGCGAGAACAGGCTGTCCACCGAAGACCTTGACCCCACGATATTTTGGTTGTGAGTCCTTAAGATTTTTAACCGACCCTGCGGCTTTTTTGTGTGCCATAGCTTTTCAAACAAGATAAAAATGACTGCGGATCAGTATAGGGATTGGAAAATAATATTCAAGAGGAAATGGTACGAATATCGTTTAAAAATCATTTTCCTGCTAAGAGAGGCTAGCTTCCTTGATCAATTTCCTTCGGATCTTTAGCCTTTTATCACTCCTTTTTTATTAAAAAATATTGCCTAGCTTTCTGTATGATCCTCTTTTCAAGTTCTGAGCTTAAATCATATGATTTAAACTTTCTAAAAGCCTTTTTGGAAAAAGCAGATTTGATTGAACCATAGTAGCTACCTTCACCATTTTCATCTGACTCTCCATCTTCTGGCATTCGGTCTTCTTGGACTTTCCCATTTTGAAGGACAAATTTCATCGGATAAGAACCACCACTTCACTTAACCAGCTGCTTTGGAAGGGCCTTTATTTCACACTGAGAACACTCTTGATTTCAGAAACAAGCTTTTTGAATTTCTTCATCCTCAGGACAGGTAATAAGCTCATCTTGTATAAAAAAACTCTCACACAATTGCCGACCATAAGAAATAATCTGATTTCACTTTTCTTCTTTATCAAATTCTTCATAAGCACAGAAATAGTGCTCTTGGAAATGAGGATAATGTAGTTGCTGATTTTCCTTTTCTTCTAAATAATTCTCTATGATTGAGTTCCTTTCCTGCTGTTCTGATACTGCACTTGATGAATTCAAGAAATCTTGTAGTTTAATCCCCTCCTCTACAAAAGGAAAAGCCAACACTCCAAAGAAAAAAAATAAAAGCAGAATCCCGATCTGGATTTTCTTTTGGAACAAGGCGAAGAGACAGGAAAGAAGCAAGAGTCCCGCTACATACAGCAACCCAGGCAAATACAAAGCAACCATCCAAGGAGCAGAACAAGCCCAGCAATGTGCCAAATCCCAAGCTACTCGGAAAGTATGGAGTCCTCCTACAAACAATAAGAGAATAAAAACAAGATAAAAAACCGACTTTTTCATGATTCAAATCTAATTCTTAAAAGCCTTTTCTCTCAAGATTGTCATTTTCTGCTTCAGAAGCTCTTCTAAATCAAAATTAAGTGAATCAGTAAGCATTGCAGCGGACAAGATCACATCTGCTATCTCTAGTCCGAGCTTTTCATCTGAGAAACGATCTGATTTATCCTTTCTTTGATAATGAAACTTTCCAAGCAATTGTTCATTGAGTTCTCCAATTTCCTCACTGAGTTTTAAGCCATCTGCATAAATCAGCTCTTGCTCCGTTTTTACCCCTTCTAAAATCCCTTGATAAAGGGGTTGAGCTTTGAATGCTTTGATAAAGGCTTGAAGTTCTGCAATCTGCATAGGGAAAAACTATGAAGTAAAAAGAGCCTTACGGCTCCTAAAAAAAACTAAAAACACTGACTCAATTCTTCAATCTTCACCCTTCTCTGCTGCATAGAATCCCTTTCTCTGACCGTTACTGTTCCGAAGTTTGGAGAACTTTCATCAACAGTCTCTGGATCAATGGTAATGCAGTAAGGTGTTCAGATTTCATCTTGTCTTCTATATCTTTTTCCGATTGCTCCTCCATCATCATATTCACATTTGAAAGCCTTACTGAGATCGCGGAAGATTTTTTCTGCGGTTTCAACCTGCTTTTGATCTTTCTTTACGAGCGGAAGGATCGCAAACTTCACAGGAGCAAGCTGCTTAGGGAAACGGATCACCACGCGGCTAGAACCATCTTCCAGAGTTTCCTCATCATAGAACTCAAGCATCGTAACCATCACTTGACGACCAAGCCCAAAGGATGCTTCAACACATCGTGGGATGTATCTCTCTCCAGTATAAGGATCAGAATATTGCATATCTTTTTTACTAAACTCTTGATGCTGAGAAAGATCAAAATTCGTTCTGTTGTGGATTCCCTGAATCTCTCCAAATCCTCGTGGATAGAGGTATTCTATATCTACTGCTGCTGCGGCATAGTGAGCCAGCTTTTCATGATCTTTGAATCTCAAATGCTCTGGACTAATTCCAATCACTTCAGTCCAATAGTGCATACAGTCAGCTTTCCATTGATTGTAAATCTCCATCGCCTTCTCTGCATCAGCAGGCACGAAATATTCAATCTCCATCTGCTCAAATTCTCTGGTTCTATAGAGGAACTGCCCTGGAGTAATCTCATTTCTAAAAGCTTTTCAAACCTGAGCTAATCCAAAAGGAATCCTCATTCTCGTGGTATCCAAAACCGCCTTGAAATCTGTAAACAAAGACTGACAGGTTTCAGGTCTCATATAGACTTTGGAACTCTCGTTCGCTACCGGTCCAAGATGAGAGCTGAGCATGAGATTGAAGTTTCTACATTCCGTCCAATCGGCTGGGTTTCAAGTTTCAGGGTTATTTGGGAGATGCTTTACGATGAAGTCTCTCATTCCTTCATTCCCTCGCGATTCTGGAGAAAGGTTTGGAACCTCTAATTTTTGAGCCAATTCCTCATCGGAAAGTCAGTTTCTTTTCTTTTCAATAAAATCCTCAATCAGCTTATCCGCTCTAAATCTCTGTCCAGTTTTCTTGTCATCAATCAACGCATCAGCGAAAGAAGCCAAATGCCCACTCGCTTGCCAAGTCGTTGGATGTGCGATGATCGCCGTATCCATAAAAACCATATCTTCTCTCTCCTGCGTGAAATGTTTTACCCAGAGATCAGCAATATTTTTCTTGAGCAAGGCTCCATAAGGACCGAAATCCCAAGCATTCGCAAGCCCTCCATAAATTTCTGAATTAGGATAGACGAAACCTTTTCTTTTCGCCCAAGCTACGACTGTTTCTAGTGATGTTTTCATAAAGAGTTTATTTTAGAAAGAGTAAAAAAAATCCAAAGCTGATGATAGCTATTCGGTTTAGACTATCAAGGGGAAATAGAGAAAAACTCCCCCATCCTTCAATCTTCTTTTCTCTCTTTAGGAAGTTATTTCTGGGACTCAACTATGAAGGATAAAGGTTGGGTAAATATATAAAAAATTTAAGAAGCTTTCTCTTTTTCCTCTTCTGATGGAACATTCTCTTTCTGCTCAGAGGGAAGTGGCTTCCCTAGAAAATTGTCCATTGTATGAAGTTTCAAAGGGTTTCGTTCAGGAATAAAAAAGCTAATAGTTTTTCCGACATAGCTACAAAGTGAGACAGGATCACCTAAAATCTTGTAAGTTTGAATTTTTTGAGTTCGTTCCTTTTTGAGCAAGGTATCTTTGAGCATCAAGATAAAGATTTTATTTGGGGCAGATCCAGGATTGAAAGTGCAGCAATAATCCACTTTTCTATGCTTTGCGACAATATAACAAAGTGTTCCTCCAAGAGAATGTCCACAGATTCGTTTCTGATAAGCTGGATGTGTCTTTCTAACTTGATCGAAAAGCTGAAGACTCCCACTCACTCTTGGGTCAATAGCATTCACACCCAAAATAATCTGAGCATCAGAGAGGAGATCAGATTTTTCTTTTGCATCGGTTCCTCTATAACCAATAATACAGATTTTTTCTTGATGATTGAGATAAATACAGTGAAAAAGTGTATTATAACTCGGTTCAAGATAGAAATCACCGATCTGATAGGGTCTTTTCTCAGGAGCAAGGTAAGCAAATCCCGTAATTTGAGCACAAAGTTCATCTTGGAGTGGCAGTGTAATTGTCCTTTCTACTTTACTATTTTTGATGAGAGTCAAGAGTGCTTTTTGGGTAGAAGGAGAAAGTGAGTTAATGGTGGTTTGGAGGCTCTGCATTTCACTTTTTTTTGGGAAGATATCAGAAAAAAAATCCCTTCCCTTGTGGAGAAGTTTCTCTCATCGCCCCTCTCGTCGCTGACTAAACTTCTCCATCTTTAAATAAGGCTAAAAAATCTAAAGTACTGAGACTATCTATCATATTTTTCATCGCAGATTCTTTTTTTTGTTCGCTAAAAACCTTATTCTTTCCGAGGAGTTCTCAAAAGATACTCGTTTGCTGCTCATCAATAAGATCTTGTTTGATATATATAGTATTTCTATTGATTGCAATATCAGAGACTCCAAACTGCTGGAGAAATCAGATTTTTTCTTTTACAGTTTTAGTAAAAATTCTAAGGTCATAGGGGTTCGTATAAGTGACCATATGGTCTTGCATTGGCATACTTTTCGTCTTGGTAAGCTCAAAAAAGTATCTTAAAAATTTGTAGGCAAAGAAGAGTATAAAGATCAGTAAAGTAATTCCGTTGATAATTTGAATAACTTTTCCCACTTTCCCAGGAATAAACATCGCTAAAAACATAAAAATGAAGAGTGAAACCATAGGAAATGACCTCACAAATCCGATGATATCCTTAAGTGCAACTGTTTTCTTTTGATTAAGTTTAATATAGAGTAAAGAACGAGTCAGTGTTGTTTCTCTCGGGATCGTAATTTTATAGCTAAAAAAAGTATCATTACGCATATGATCATTATCATAAGTATCAATCTCTGCTCCTTGAATGATCGTAGCCCAGTTCGCTTTCTGAAAGGAATATTTTACATCCATATCAATACTCAAGATACTGATAAAGCCGATTTTCTGCAAAAAATCAATGCTTTCTGGGAAAAAGTCATTGCTATTGCTATATTGAAGCCCAAGTCTTGGAGCATTCGTATCAATCGGCATCTGAGCTACAAAGAAGTAAAAGCTTTCTAATTGTAATCAAAAGTCCTCCAAAAGTCAAAAAGCTGATAAGTTTTTTTGGTTGTAATAAGCTTTTGAAAACAGGCTACACTGCTTAAGTATTTCTTGTCTTGATGAAGAAAAATCCTTATAAATAGCAGTTTCTATTGATAAGAAAATAAAAAAACTCTGAAGGAAATACCAACAGAGCTTCTCACTGGAAGCCTTGATGCCGATTTCATACAATCGGTAGGAAGAAATTCAAGTTTCAATTCCTTCTTACCGAGCATATAAACAAAATCAAGACCTCCAGTATCATGCTGTCCGACCGTATTGGGTAGTGGGTCTGGAGAGCCATTTAAGGTGGAATACCACCAACATCGCCACCTATTTTGCAAGGGTGTGTAGTAGAAACCTTGTCTTAAGTGATGATGTTGACTTAAGTATAGCGCAAAAAAAAAATAAATCAAAAAAATCTGATCCTTTCCTTCTCTTTAATTTGACTTTTCTGATTTTTTATATTTAATACCCCCCTTTCATATCTTTTGAACTTAAGCAAATTATTTTGAAATTTTCTCTATTTCCTCTTGCAATTCAGATTTTTTTCTCTACTATAGCACTTGATAATTTTAGGTGCTATTTTATTTCTTAGAAAAAACTGATGGCAAAACAAACAAAAACTGATCGTATCCAGCAGATAGAAAAAGAGCTTGCAGAGCTCAAAGAAGCTTATCAAAGCAAAAGAGCTGACTGGGAAGCTCAGAAAGCCCAAGGAGAACAGATTAAACAGCTCAAAGAGCAGATCAAAAGCCTAGAACACCAAGCTGAAATTGCTGAAAAGCAAACTGATTACAATACGGTAGCTCAGATTCGCTATGGCGATTTGCCTAAAGTTCAAAAGGCATTAAGCGAACTTGAGGCTCAAGCTGCCAGCAGTACAGCTCACAAAGATACCGTTGATACTGAGGATATCGCAGCAATTATTTCTAAATGGACAGGGATTCCACTTGAGAAGCTTGTTGCGAGTGAGATGGAGAAATTAGTAGATTTGGAGGGCTTTCTTAGAAAGAGAGTTGTTGGTCAAGAGCAGGCTTTAACTCTTGTTGCGAATGCGATTCGCCGTGCAAGAGCCGGGTTAAAAGATCCGAAAAGACCGATCGGTTCCTTCCTTTTTCTATGACCAACAGGGGTAGGAAAGACCGAACTCACCAAGGCTCTGGCTTCTTTTCTTTTTGATGATGAGAAAGCTTTGATCAGAATTGATATGTCTGAATATATGGAGAAACATACGGTTGCAAGGCTGATTGGTTCGCCTCCAGGTTATATTGGGCATGAAGAAGGCGGACAATTAACGGAAGCCGTAAGGAGAAAACCCTATGCAGTCGTGCTTTTTGATGAGGTGGAAAAGGCACATCCGGAGGTCTTTAATCTACTGCTTCAGGTGCTAGATGAGGGAAGATTGACCGATAGTAAGGGGAAGACCGTGGATTTTAAAAATACCCTCATAATTTTGACTTCAAATATCGGTTCTCAGCTGCTTCTTGAAAAGATGAAAACTCAAGAAAAAAAGAAATCTGAATCTTGACCTTTGGTTTCGCTTGATGAAATGATGCCTCTTTTGCTTCAGCAGTTTAGACCTGAATTTCTCAATAGAATTGATGATATTGTGCTGTTTAATCCGCTTTCTGAGAAAGAAATCCGTGGTATCGTGGATATTCAGCTTCAGAATTACCTTCAGGAACTCTTAAAAAGTAGAGAACTTGAGCTAGAACTCAGTGAGGAAGCTAAAACTTTCCTTGCACAAAAGGGCTGGAATCCTGAATTCTGAGCTAGACCACTCAAAAAAGCTTTGCAGAATTACCTTCTTGATGAGCTTGCCCTCCAAATCATTGAAGGAAAAATAAAAAATTGAAGTCAGATTTCTGTTGGTCTTGAATGAGAGAAGCTGAGTTTTAAGGTAAAAAATAGCTAAAGGAGAGTATTTAAAAGCAGAGAGTAGGGTAATTAAAAAAGCATAGGGGAAAGCTGCCCTCCTTAGAAGGAGGGAGGAGCGAACAGAGTGAGCGGAGGGAGGTTCTTTTGTGAGAATCCTTTGTTCCTCCAAAAGGAATCCTTTTTTAGAACCCCCTTTCTCCCCCTTTATAAGGGGGATTTTTATTGTTATACTTCTTGCTCTTCCTTATGGGTTAGGATGCTTCTCTTACCAAGAGAGGATTTTTTTATTCTGCTTTGAAAAAGTATTCCTTTTACTCTTTGTCTTTCATTAACTCTTCAATCTGAGCGAAAATGGCATCAATGCTCTGCATTCCATCTATTTTTACCAATAATCAGAGCGAATCTACATATTCAAGCGCTGGAAGAGTTTCTTTTTGATATTCAGCAATTCTATTAGCGATAGCATTTTGATCAGCATCATCTGTACGAATATAGAGCTCCCCTCAGCATTTGATGCACTTCCCCACTTCGCCATCAAGCAGCGTAGAATGGATTTTTCCACAGCTTTTGCACATTTTACGAGCAGCAAGCCTTTTATAGACTTCTTCCTCAGGGATTTCAAGCTGAATGACCAAGGGTTTTCTGCCTTTTTCTAATAATGCATCAAGGATTCCTTTGGTTTGTCCAATTCTTCTCAGGTTTCCATCGCCGAGTAAGTGTTTTTCATCAAGGGTTTCTAGGAAAACTTTAAAAAGTCCGATGATAATCTCATCTTTTACAAGGCGACCGGAATTTACCGTTTCTCTGAGGTAATTCCCAATTACATTTTCGTTACTCATCAAAGCTCTCAGAATGTTTCCTGTTTCAAAGTAAGCAATCTGATTTCCATATTTTTCTAAAAGTTTTTGAGCTTGAGTTCCTTTTCCTGAAGCTTGGATTCCAGCGAGGATAATATCTTTCATGGGTTAAGATGATAAGAATATAAAAGTTGGTTGTCATTCTGAGGAGCGAAGCGAGGAAGAATCTACTTTATATCCTTCGGCTTTGCCTCAGGAAGACAGTGCTTGCAATGACAAAAAAAACTGACTCAAAACTTCGGTCAGTCTTTTTCTAGTGAAATGCTCAAAGGAAGCAAGGAAAAGTTAAGCTGCATTTGCTCCAGTTTCAAATTGGATTTGTTTTGCACTTTCAGGGGCTTTATTCAGCATTTTAACTCTTTCTACTGGAGTGAAGGCGTAGGCTATTCCATTATTAAAAGTAGAATCTTTTGAAGCTACGGAAAATATTTTTCCATCAAGTCTGTGTTCTAAGGCTTTGAACGAAAGTGGATCGGGAGTATCACTGATCTCCAATCATCATCTATCTCTTGGATCTAGAGGGATCCCTGCTTCTTTCATCTCCTTTTCAGCGAGTCTTCCTGTAGATTCAACAGTTCTTTTTGCGTCTTCATGAGCCTTTATGGCTTGCATAGCTTCTGAAAGTTCCTTTACAGCTTCAGGAGATGCAAGAGACTCAGGTCATGTATTCATAGCATCAACAGTTTCAGCATTGAAATCCATGTTTTCTACGGTAAATCCTCCCATGGTAATCTATTTAAAGAATAAAAGTTTCTACTTCTCTAGTTGCATTTTAAATTTTTCACCCTCAGCAACGAGCTGATAGGTAAATTCTACTTCATTGATTTTCATCGTATAGCGATTATCGCCCTCTGGCAAGCGATAGACATTCATCGTTCCTTCAGGACTGACCTGGAGAATCAAAAGAATCGTTCTCCTTTGCCCATCATATCGGAAGTTCACCGGAATAATACAATCGCCCTGTGGACTAAGGGTCGGGATTACATCAGTTCCCAAGCCCTCAAATCCAAAGTCTTTGTCCTCTTTTTTCCCACTTTCAAAGGAAAGGAAGTCTGGGTTTTGGATATCGGTTTTTACCTGTTCAAGAGCGGTGGTTAGTTCGGAAGGAGTCAGCTTTTTATCGCTTTTTTCTAGTCTTTCTTCAAAACTTAAGAGTCCTTCAAGTCCGGTTCCTGATCCTTGCTCTTGGATAAGTTTCAGGATTTCTTGGTTGAGCAGTTGATTTGGGACTTTATTCCCTACCTGCTGAGTGTTCGTTGTCATCTGATTTTTTTGATAGGAAATAAAACTACAAGGCATCAAGCATTGCATTTAAATCAACAAGTTCCGCCTCATTTTTCTGGATTTCTTGCTGTTTCATGGCTTCAATTTTGAGGAGCTTTTCTTTGAATTCTGCTTTCTGGACTTCATTGTAGGTTTCATGGATGCTCTCTCTGAAAATTTCGTATAATTTCTCAAAAACTTCAGGAGAAAGTTGATTATTCTCAATGAGCGCCTTGAGTCCTCGTCCCATTTTCCAGTCCGGCAGGAAGCTAATGATTTGGAGCATAAACTCTTTTTTGGTCATTCGTTGATAAAGAAATAAAAGGATTGACCTTATTATAGTCAGATTTCTTTTTTTGTCAAAAAAATCAAAAGAAAAAACTGACTTGGAGATCAATTTTCGCCTTTTTTGACTTTTTAAAAATCATAAAGCCTTTCAAAACTAACTTTGAAGAGATGATTTTGAATAGCAAATAACTTCTCACCTAAAAATTATAACTTTTCCAGTTCCCTTCTCCCTCTTGCTTGAAAAAACTCTTGCAAAAGGCGATTTCTTTCGTATGCTTAGTTTGGCTTTTTAATTTTTTTTACAAAAACACATGAAAAAAGTAAAACTTTCCTCTCTCTTTTGATTTGTTTCGCTACTTTGAGCCTTATTTTTCTTGTTGAGCGGCTGCATGGGACCAAAAACTGTAAAGCTTGACTCCAAAGTCACTTTTAGCTATAAGGCAATGGATCCTGAAACTTTCAAAGTCCTTCATGGTGGAGAAAAAACAGATTTTATCCTTGATTTTACGGGATCAGAACTTTTTCAAACCCTTCAAGGAGCTCAAAAAGGAGAAAGCAGAAGCGAAATTCTGAAAGACCCTTTTCTAGAGCACAATCCTGATGTTGTAAGCAAGCAAAGTACGGTTGTCCTTGAGGAAATGGGGATTCCTTTAGTGAGAGGAGAGCATGTTCCATTTGGAGAACAAGAAGCGGTTATTATAGATATTGTGAATGAAAATGGCGTTGAACTTGCAGTACTTGATAGCAATGATCGTTTTACTCGTGAGCCTTTACTTTGGGATTTTACAATTACAGAAATTAAATAGTTTGAATTTTTTGCTTTCTTATAGAACTGTATTCTGCTTTAACTTTTCTTTCTCTCTTTATGCATCTTTTCAAAAGGCTTTTGCTTACCAAATTTCCAAATGCGAGCATTCATAATACGGTCAATCCTGCGAGTATGTTTGTTGGCTTTATTTCTGCAAAAGAATTTTTTTCTATTATCAATAGGAAAATTATAGAAAACTATAAGCTAAATCTCTTTGATGTAAACCTTGATCCTGTGGAATTTAAAATGGGATTTGGAGAGGAAGCCAACTCCAATAAGCAAAAGGATTTAGAAACTTATTTTGCTTATGCGGTAGCTGCAAACCTCAATGGAAATCAGTTTTTTTCTCCTGCCAATCTTTCCAATGGGATCACGCTTTTGGCTGCGCTCTATTTTAGGGATGCGATGAGCTCTTTTCCTGATTATTATTTTCTGCAGCTGATGTATGCGGTATTTTTGCTCAGTTTTACTTTTGTTGCGAGGATCAAGGTCTTCCCTTCCTCTAATGATCAGGAGAATTTTAATCGGTTTGTAGAGGTGTTTTTTGACTTTTACAAGATTACTTTTGAGCAGCTCCAGACCAAAATCAGCGAGAAAGACTTTTTGGAGGTCAAGAAAAGCCTGCTTCGTGAGTCAGCTTTCTTTTTTTTACTTTTTCATTATTACAAAAAGCTGAATACCCTTTTGGCTGCGAAGTCCTCAGATGAAGATTTTCTAGATTGGCTGCTGGGAAAAGAGAAGCAGAGTAAGCTTATCAAAGCATTCAAAGAGAATTATCAAACGACGAAATTTTTGCCGCATTCTTCAGCTTTGGAACAGTCGGTTTTGAATCTCGTGTGGCCAGCAGATATTTTGGTGAAATACCTCTTTGGAAATGTTGATCCGATGATTGCGGTAGACACGATCGTAAATAGGATTTTTGATAAGAGCGAGCTAGATCCTATTGTCAATTCCTTTCTGACTTCTGATGAGAATTTGCCACTGCTTTTTGAGTACCTTTTGGAATATAAAAAATATAAATACTGATTCTTTTCTGGGGTTCAGAACTATATTATTAAGCTTCTTAGAGCCGAAGGGAAAGAAGATATTCTAGAGGATATTGACGAAATGCTCTCAGCGATTGATAATGGCGATGATATTTCTAATTTTGACATTCCTGAGAGGATCAAAAGGGAATCAAGGGTGACAGAAAGGCTCCTGAACTTTTATGTTACCTTGCTTGGTGGATTTACGACCGCGAGAGGAGACAGCTTTTATTTGAGGTTTTTTAAGCCTGAGTTGCTGGAGTTTTTTAGTAAGGATACGCTCAAAGGTTTACTCGGTTCTGAGTTGCAATTGGATTATTTCGGGAATATGCTGATCCAACATGCGACCAATAGTTTCTATTACAGCTATATTGATGAGAATATCAGGGCAGGAAATAATAAATTTGCAATTCCCCTCAAAAAAGAAAATCAAAAAAATCTGAGCAATTTCTCAGTGATCAAGCTCTATACCGAAGCGATGATTGCCTCTTTCTTGCAGGACTTGCTCCCCAAGGAAACTAAACTGACCGTCAAAAATGCTCAGCTTTTGGAAATGTTTAAAACGAAGTTTGGACCTCTGATCTCTGAATGGCTGAAATTGCCTGCTGAGGACTTCCTTTCCCAAGTTTATGGTCCAAGTTTAGGTGCTCTTCATCAGCCTAAAAAGCATATTACGAGTCTTCATCTCTGCTTTGAAGATCAGGAACTTGTCCATCTCAAAGATGCTTTGTATAGACTAGATTTTTGGCTTACAAGAAGCTATTTTGAGAAAATTAAAAGCCTCAATCTCAAAAAAGACTATGATAATCAGGTCGTGCTCAGTATACTCGGAACAATGAGAGAGAGTCTTTTCGGTCTAGCATTACTTTTTGCTGCATTCCAAGATCCCAAAAGAAAACTCCCAAAGGAAAGTAATGAACTGCTTTTGATGCTTTATATCCGTGATATTCTAGGCATTAGGACGAAAAAAGCAGATATGCTCTTGATAGCTTTAGAGGAACTTTTGTGGGAATTTGCTCCTTTTCTGGAGCTCCGAATCGGTCTTGATGATAATCCAGCTTTCTTTGATTTAATTGCAAAAAATTGGAAATCCTTTATCAAAGGGAAAGCTGAACATGAAATTTTTTCGGAATTTTCTGCCGAAGATCTGATGTGGTTTAGAGGTTTGCTCAAAAATATTGCCTATTATAATAAGAGATTCGTTATCCCAAGATAAATTGTTCATTCAAGATCATGTCTTTCAGATATTTCTAGAGAACTTGCCTAACTATGATAAAAAATTATTTCTTTCTATGTGTTTTTTTGAGGTCTCTTCTCATTTCTCTAATCCCAGAAAGAAAAAATTCTTTGATACCACGGATTTTTGGCTTCGCAGATGCTTTTGCTGACTCTAAAATAGATTGCTCTATCTCATCATCCTCAAGCTTTGCTACTCCGCCGAGGACCATTTTTACCATCTTTTTATGTAAGGTCTGTTCTAACGACATTTCTTTCCTAAACAATAAAACATCCTAAAGCTAGGGATTCTCTATCAAAAAGCAAGGCTTATTCTCCCTTTTGAGCAAGAAGTGGTAAAATAAGCTCTCCAAGCTCCTCCGCAATCATTTCTCTGCTTTTCATCTCGCCCTGCTCAGCACAAGCAATTTGAATCCAGCCATACTTCTCTGCCACATAACGAAAAGCCTCACTTGCCTTTCTCATATGTTCAGCATCGTTTTCGTGAATATCTTTTGATTTGTCCATATTGGGCTTTTCAACTTTCAGAGCCAGATTTCTACTAATTTCTGGATCTAAATAGAGAAAAATCTGAATATCAGGACGGGGAATCCCCAAAAGCTCGTATTCAAAAGCTTCCAACCATTCCAAAAAGCGATCCCTTTCTGCGAGATCATCAATCTTTCCTGCCTGATGCCCCATATTCGCAGATACATAACGATCAGAAATCACAATCTTCCCTTCTTCAAGCCATTTCCTAATCTGAAAAGAGGCAGAAAACCTATCTACCGCATACAGCACCGAAGCCTGATAGGGAGAGACCTCAGCCGCAGTCCCAAAACTCCCGCTCAAATACTCTTCAGTAGGACCCGCCGATTTCTTCCCATACTGTGGGAAATCAATCTTCTCGACTTCATAGCCCTCAGATCTGAGACACTGAACAAGGAGTTCAGTTTGCGTTTTCTTTCAGCTTCCATCCGTTCCGTCAATGACAATCAGCTTTCCTGTTTTTTGCATCACTCTAAAAAAATAAGAGAATAAAAGCAGATCCAAATGTAAGAGTCTTTACCAAAAATACAAGAGCAATCACTTGCCATACTCATTCCACCGAGATGAGAAAAGGAAACCTAGCTAGCAAGCCCACTGCTACGCTGATTTCATCTTCTTAAAATCAGGCACAAAAATCAGCACCGTAAACACCACTCCGATCGCATCAGTAATTGGGAAGCTGAGCCAAACCGCTTGGAGTTTATCCTCTCGCAGCCAAAGCATCAAGAAAAGCACCGGAATAAAAACGATAAGTTGCCTGAGTAAGGTCAAAAGAAACGCCTTTTTCACAATCCCCAAAGCCTGATACATCGAAGAGGAAACCACCTGAAATCCTACTACTGCAAAGCACGCTACGACCATCTGAAGCACCTTTCCCGTATTGACAATCAGTTGAGGATCTTCAGAAAAAAACGACACCAAAAAGGTCGGGAACACCCGATAAATCAAAGAAATCGCTGTCGTAAAAAGCGTCAAAATCTGAATCCCAAGCAGAACAACTTTTTTCACACGATCAAGACTTTTCGCCCCATAATTATAGCCGATAATCGGTTGCATTCCCTGCACGATTCCAAACATCGGCATCATATAGAGCTGCAACACTTTGTATACAATCCCATAAATCGCGATCGCTTCGGTTCCCCCATACTTCCTGAGATAATTATTGATCAACGCCGTCGTTAAACTTGTCACAATCTGCCTAAAAAAACTCGGCAGTCCAATCAGGATTATTTCTTTTACACTCTGCAAATGAATACGGAAATGCTTGATCGCGATCGGGATCACATTCTTTGGACTCAAATAATACCACAGCATCATCGCGCAAGAAACCGCCCAAGAAATCACCGTCGCCCAAGCAGCCCCAGCCATTCCCCAGCCAAATATCTTTATAAAGACAAAATCCAGAATCAAATTGGTGATCGCACTCGTAAGCATGATCTTCATACTCACCATCGCATGCCCGACCGACCTAATAATATTGTTGTTGGACATCTCAAATCCCAAAAAGACCGCTCCTAATAAGAGAGGCACCATATAAGCACTCGCAAACTCCATACTCTCAGGCGTTGCTCCAAAAAGATCCAAGAGCTGGGGCACGAAACAAAGTCAAACCACACTCAAAATCACCAAAAAGCCGAACGTCATGAGCTGAAGCGTCCCAAATACTTGTCAAACTCTCTCATATGCTTTTGCACCGATACTCCTAGAAATAATAGACGCTGCTCCCACACCGAACGCCATCGCAAATGCCCCAATAATCATCTGAATCGGGAATACGATACTTGTCGCAGCAAGTCCTTCCATTCCGACATATTTTCCGATAAAGATGGAATCCACAAAGTTATATAACGCAAGGACGAGCATCCCAATCACAGCTGGAGCCGACTGCTTGAGTAAAAGCTTTCCAATAGTTTGCGTTCAGAGTTGTTTTGTTTCTACTTCCATAAGTATAATTGAAAATAAAGTTCGCTATTTTTTGAGTACGAAAGGTGAGGATAATAATTCTTTCCGAAGAAACAAGAGGAACTAAAATTCTGGCTCTTGATTTTGCTTGGATGCATAGAGTGTCTTTTTCACGAATGCGGGATTATTGGTATTGTAAAGTGCAAAAGTGATCTCTGGATAGCTAAGCACAAAACGATTTTGAATTGCCTCCTCTATTGCTGAGAGATTTTCTAAACTATCATCACTAAATCAGATTTTTAAAGCTTTGCGATAAGGATTCATAAGTTTCTTCTGATTAAGCGAAATAATATGCTCAATAAACTTATGAAAAGCAAGCACTTTTTTCTCAGGTATTGGAGTATCAAAAGGCACACCGAGCGTAGCCGAATAAGCTTCATTGGAACAGGGAGCATAATAATTCATATCAAGATAGTTTTGAAGAAGAGTATTGGTATTGCTTACGACACATCAAAGGCGATGCTGCATATTTTCAAAAAATTCCTCCTTCTGTGCTTCAGAAAGGGTTTCATGAAAAAGAGTTCTATGTCCTGCTTTGATTTCTTCTGCATCATGTCCGCGAGCAGTAATGATAGCTGTAGGACTTGCTTGAACATTTATTTTTTGAAAGGTCTTCCAAATCGGTCAATATGCCTTAGCCTCAAAGGCTTCTAGCAGATTTTGAGCATATTTTCCTTTTCCTACTCTCATATGATGAGCTGCTGCTTTGAAGCTTTCATTCAGATAGTTCCACCCCTTATTAAAATAGCTTGGGATTTCCGACTCCAGAATTGTTTTTATTTCTTTCTCCGCTCCTCTGCCCCTTTCTATAATCATCTCACAACGAGTATGTAAGATATTTCCATCAGAATCAAGTCCATAAGCTTTATGATACATTGCTAAGTTCAAAAAAAATAAACTCTCCAAGTTTAAGCATTTATTATTCAATATCAATATCTTATTGTCAATATCTTTTTCTCAGAAAATCAACTTGACTTTGAGGGGCACTTTCACTATAAGGTAACTTGTGATGTTTTTTATTGTAAACAACTTGGAGGCACTTCGTTGAGATAATGCGGTGTCTTTTTTTGTTTTTGTAGCGAAGAGAAATAGACTTGAAAATACCTGTCCTTCCTCTATAGTAAAGCTCTCTTTATCCCCTCCTTGCTTAGGAATGAAAATCGCTTTTGTAAACTGCCGAACAATGCCATGAGGTGTTTTAAAAGTCCTTGAAGACTTAGTGAGCAAAACTTTGAGAAAACAGGGAGAAAACACTGAAATCAGACTCTTTACCTTGATTGCAGATCGTGAGTTTTTGGAACTTCCGATGCCGGGAAAACCTGAAAAAATAGTCAAAATCCCGATTACCCAAACTCTTCCTCAATGGATCAATCAGCTTTTTCTTTTTTTTACTCAAAGGAAAATTAAGTTCTTCTCCGGAATTTTTGATTATCGTAATTTGATGGTATTTTATCCTGAGCTGATGAAGCGACTTTCCTACAAAATAAAAAAATGGAAGCCTGAAGAAATCCAAATTTCATCTTTTGCGATTGCGAAAAATATTACTCCGATTCCAGGAGTTCCGACTCAGCTTTATCTTCATTCTCCGATGCAGTATATTTGGAGTCACTATGAAGAATATCATCGCAAACTCACAGGGCGAAGAAATCGGTTCTTCAATTTCATCGTTCCGAGATTGAGAAAATGGGATCAGCGTTTTCATTCCTTTGATAGCGTGGTGTGCAATAGTCACTTTACTCAGAAAGAAGCGGAAAAGATTTATGGTTTGAAAAGCACGGTTTCCTATCCTAAAATCGCTGATCAGTATCGATATGCGGGAATAAGTGCTCGTCCTATGCCCTATTTTGTTTATGTGGGAAGATTGGTTAATTTTGTGAGGGAAACGGGTCTGATTATCCAGCTTTTCAATCGTCTGCAGCTACCTTTGATTGTCATTGGTTCTGGACCTGATGAAGAAGAACTCAAGCAACTTGCTGGTAAAACCGTTATTTTTACAGGGCGAAATCCTGGATGAATGGCTGAAATCATCAGAGATGCTGCTGGATTAGTTAATCTTACAAAGGAAAGCTTTGGGATATGAACGGTAGAAGCACTTTTGATGGGGGTTCCAGTGTTTTGATTTGCTGAAGGAGCGACAGCTGAGCTTGTTGATAAAGACTGTGGAATTTTAGCAAAGAAAAAAGAATTGAGCAGTCTAGAACTAGATATGCAGCACTTTCTTGCAAAAAAACGAGATAGAAAGTTGATTTCTGAACGCATTAGGGAGAAGCTTGAGAAAAATAAGTAAAAGAATTTCTTTGATTTTCTCTTGTATTTTCTCTTACTTTTTTTATAAACAACACAAGTAAAATATTTTTATTTTTTTTCATATCCAAAAACTATGAATAATCCAATGCTTTGGTATGCGATTATTGCGGTACTTCTCGTAAGTTTTACATCACTTATTGGAGTCTTTACTCTTGGAATTAAAACCGAAAAGCTTCAAAAGATTCTGATTTATCTTGTTGCTTTTTCAGCAGGAGCTTTGCTCGGAGATGGATTTTTTCACCTGCTTCCTGAAATGATTGAAGAAAATGAACATGGAAATTGGCATCTTATCTGATCCTTAATCCTTGGAGGAATTGTGCTGGGACTCTTTGTAGAAAAAGTGATCCATCGAAACCACTGTCATCATACAACAAATAAGGAACATCCACATCCACTCGCAGTGATGAATTTGATCGGAGATTTTGTACATAATTTTATTGATGGACTCATTATCGGAGCAAGCTTTTTGGTGAGCATTCCCACAGGGATTTCTACAAGTCTTGCAGTACTTTTCCATGAAATTCCACAGGAGATCGGTGATTTTGCGGTCCTTATCCATGGAGGCTTTAAGAAAGGGAAAGCGCTCTTGATGAACTTTCTCACGGCTTTGAGTGCTTTACTTGGACTTGGAATGACGTTTTTCTTGGGACAGTGGGTAGAAAATTTACATCGATACTTGCTTCCAATTGCAATGGGAATGTTTATCTATATTGCAGGTTCTGACCTTATTCCAGAAGTCAATAAGCATAATCAAAAGCTGACTGCTTCGCTCATTCAGATTTTTATGTTTATCCTAGGAGTAGGAGTTATGTTTGGACTTCTTTTCTTGGAAGCACATCATCATGCTCATTAGTATGCTTTAGTCAAAAAGAAATATTCCATAGTCTAATGTGGAGTATTTTTTTAACGGTAATAAAATCAGCCTAGCATGTGAATTAAGCTTGATTGAATATCTCAGTTTAATATACTTCTTTACAAGTTATAGATTTTTCTCTGAAAGTTTTTTTTAGTTTCTGTCTCTTTGAATGCTTTCTCTCTATCTGCATATTCCCTTTTGTCAGTCAAAGTGCAAGTATTGTGCCTTTTCTTCTTTTCCACTAGAAAAAAAAGCTGATCTTATTCCAGCATACCTCTCCGCTCTTAAGGCTGAAATCCAGCATTATGGTCAGCTTTTCCCAAATGAACAAATCAAAACCCTCTATTTCGGTGGAGGAACGCCAAATCTTCTGGGGCTTGAGCAACTTTGTGAGCTGATTACGCAGCTAGAGCAGCATTTTGACTGTAGTGAGCTTGCTGAACTTAGTTTTGAATTCAACCCTTATCCTGAGGAAGAAATTTTTGCTCTCGTTCGCGGATTACAAGCTAAGTATGGGAAAAAATATCCAAGAATTAGGTTCTCCTTTGGAATTCAGAGCTTTGATAATGAAGTGCTTCAGCTCGCAGGGAGAAAAAGTTCTTTCCTTTGACTCGTGGATTTTCTCCGTTGATTGCAGCCTTTGAAGCAGGAAAGTTCCGTTTTTAATTTTGATTTCATCGCTTTCGGGAAATGGAATCAGAGCAAAAAAGGCAATCCCTACCTGTGGACACCTTCAGCTTTAGAATTTTTTACAAATTTCGTGGAATCGCGTTTCGCGGACAGTTTCTCGCTTTATACTTTGGAGCTCTTTGAAAATCAGGTCTGGAAAAAAAAAGAGCCTGATGCCTTGATTTCAGGAGCCTATTTTGGAACTGATGAGCAAATTTATGAGGAGTTTTCCCTCTTGAAAAGTATTCTTTTGGATGCAGGATACCGTAGGTATGAGCTCTCTAACTTTTCCCTCGCTGGGAAATCCAGTATCCATAATAGAACTTACTGGGAGATGGAAAATTATCTCGGTTTGGGGCTGAATTCTTCCTCTTTTTTGGATACGAGACTGCTGAGTCCAGAACTTTGTGCAGCACTCAAAATAGAAAAAGCTGAAGCCTGACTCAGATTCAAAAATACGCTCAATATGGATGAGTATCTCGCTGGGAACTGGCTCAATCTTTCGGAACATCAAATTCTTTCTCAAAAAGATTGCTTGATTGAGGCTTTTTTCCTTGGATTAAGAACGGATAGGGGGATTGATCAGCTTTCTCGTTTTGAAGCTGTTTTAGTGAAGAATTACCAAGAGAAGCTTAAATCCTATTCAGAACAAGGATTTCTCATATGGGAAGAGGAAAGTGTAGTCCTCACCGATGAGGGAATGGATGTATTTAATGCGATCGTTACCGAGCTTTTGGAAGAGATTTAAGCTGTTTTTTCTCCTTTAACTAACATAATATTCTTCTTTTTTCTTTTTCCCAAGGTTCATACGATCAATAAGATCTCCAATTTTTGCCCAACGAATTTGTTCGGCTTGAGCATCATAAATTCAGACAAAGGCGTTTGCTTTACTTCCGAGGTAGGAGTATTGCTGGTTTCAGACTTCTAGTCCTGAACAAATCCTAATGAGATTAAGACAATCAGGTATGAGGTCTTTTGTAGTTAATAGTCCATTAGTAAGATGAATGGTATTTTCAGGATTTTCTTCTTTGTTTCCTTCTTCGTTCCCTTGATAATAGAGGAAAAAAGTCCCTTTCTTGAGAAAATAATTAATAATTTCAACAATAGCCTTATCAATCCTATCAGTGTTTTCAGGAGTTCTCTCGTAGAAATCTGAAATATCTATTATTACTCCATTTCCAAAATCAATTTTTGAAAATTTTTGATCTTTATCTTCAGATCGATCTGACATTTTTTTGAGGCTTTTTTCAGCTATTTTTCTGAGCTCTCAAAGAGAAAGACTAAAACTGAGGTTGCTTTGCGTATTAATTTCCCTCTCAATATTCCTAATGTGGAAATTTGCTAAACCTTCAGCATTGTTAATATCATCAAATTGTACTTCTATTGGCTTCTCTCAGACTTCTTTCCCATTCTCATCATAGATTCAAACTGTGATATTAAACTTAAAATCTTTATAATTTCCATTAGAACCTCTTTTTGTGTTTCCTGAAAGTTGAGTAAAAAAAGTTTTATAAGTATCCCATTTTTTGGTATCTTGCCAGTCTTCCTTGTAGAAGGTTTTCATTCTTTCTTCTCGTTTTGAAGTAGGGATAAAACTTGGCTCTGGCTTTTCCCTTTCTTTTATCTCTCCCACTTCAAGTGTTTTTAATTCAGAAATAAAATTCTGAACCTGATCTTTTGAGAGAACACCTTTATTATCTATAACGATATTTTTGATTTTCAAATCTCAATCTTTTAAATATTTTTCTGGATAAGCCTCTAAACTTGTGGCAAATTCCTTGATTCGTTGTTTACTAATTTGTTTTATCTCCTCAAAGTGATCAGTATTTGCATCCTTCATTGAAATACGAAATCCAATTACATCATTTAATTTTTTCCCTTCAATAATTTTTTCCACACAAGAAGCCAGATTTTTATTCCTTTGACTAAATTCAAAAGGCGTATTCTCTTTTCTTTCAAATTTATTGTGGGTTTTTACGGTATTGTTAAAAATTCATCCTCCAATCCTGGCAATTTGTTGAGTAGGATAATCCCATGCAAATCAAGGATCTTTCTTTTTTCAAAATTCTTCTTGAGGGGCAAAATAACTTATATGTTCTAGTTGAAGCTGACTATTGGTCAAAGCCCATAAAACATCCGTATACTGCGTTGTTTTTTTTGCCCATTCTTTGATTCATTCTTTATCTCTTTTCCCATAAGGATTATGCTTATCCCTAGAAACAAGGTACTGAAGAGCTTCTAAATATTTTTTTATACTTCTTTTTTCATTATTTGTAATAAAAATATAATCACTATCATGAAAAACTTGCCCTAAATTTCTTCCCCAGTCCTTTCGGACAGCATTGGCATTGCAAAAGAGGACATAGAGATAATCCCTACAAAGTTCGGAAAGTTCTATAGTTTCTTTTCCTTCTTCTGAACGAGATTTTACAAACGCTTTTTCTCAAAATTTTTCATTCATTAGTTTCCCTACCTGAGATATGACATTAAATTTAATTCTCTCTTCTTTTTTCTCACTTTTTTGCAAAAAATGATATTGAGAAATGAAGGCAAGGTAGGTTTTATTATTTCTTAGATAATCGAGCATTCTTTGCTGATTATTCGCTATAAAGTTTTTCACTCCGTTGATATATTTAGTTTTTATTGCTTGATCCTCGGCATCTACATTCCTTTCAATAAGATCAATAATTTCTGCTTCAAAAATTTTTCTCGTCTTTCGTGTCGTATCCTCCTTGATATTTGCAACATTCATAATATGTTTGCTGTTTTCATCTTTTCCAAGAATTCTAATCTCAAAATCTTTAGTAAAGGATAACCCCCTGCAACTAGAATCTTCTTTTAGCTCTTCTGTAGAAACTACTTCTTTCCAGGAAAAGGATTCCTCTCAGAGATGATCCCAAAGAAAACATTCAGTAAGCTTTCTTTTGATCTCTCTTTCAAGCTTGCTATATTTTCTTTTTACTTCTTCAGTATGAAGAGATTCTTGAGCTTGAGATAGTGATTGACCTGACATTATTTGTAAAATCAAAAATTTAAAAAATTTGACTCATTATAGTTGTTTATATTCAAAATGTCAAGTTTTAGTAGTGATACTTCTTTCCAGACCAAAGCGTTGTTGCTCTATAGATTTGCTCAATTAAAGTCAACTTTGCCAACCCATGAGGAAGGGTGATTGCTCCGAAAGAAAGCTCTTTCAAACTTGGAAATTCAGTTTTTAGCTTTTTTTCATCTACTCCATAAGGACCTCAGATGATAAAAACGGTAGGCTTACCCTGAAGCATCTTTGCAAATCAAGGACTATCATACTGATTACCTTCCTTGATCAAAAGAATTTTTTGATGCTGAGAATATTTTTTGTGGAGCTGCTCTATAAGCTTATCGGTTTCTTTTTCAATCACAAAAGTCTGATTCTCATCCTTAAAGGGTTTGAGGTTGTCAAAAGAAATCAGCTTTCAGAGCCTTTTTTCATACTCTTGAATCGCCCCTAAGAAATGTTTATCAGTATCAGAAACAGCTAAAATCGTAAACATCACCCTAAACTTAATACAAAAGATACTTGTCCTCTAGCCCCTCATAATAGCTTTTTATCCTCAAAATATCACCTTTCATCACTCCTTCTGCTTCTAAAAGACTCAGGAATCCCTTACTCTGCATCTGCTGCCAAAAATATTGCTCTGCCTGATCATTTCCTCGTGGAAGCATAAAGGTCATTTTGCTGATTTCAGGATTTTGAATAAACCAAACTTTTGCAAATCTGCTTTCCAACTCTTCAATATAGCCCTCTTCAATCAAGTGAGGTTTTTCGTCTTCGGTAATTTCAGTAATCATGGTTAGTTCTTCCTCTTCTAATTCTTCAAAATAATTCGTTTCATCAAAAAGTGCTTCAGGATGATAGCCAGTATCAGTGGTTTTCTGCAGAAGCTCAGCAAATTTTCTGAGAAGTTCTCCTACTCCAAAAAAGCTTCCTGCTGAGGTCGTGAAAGTATTGTTTTCTAAAGCTTCAATACTGAGCTTTCCAAAATTTCAGTCTTTCAAAAACTCCTGGATTTCTGCAAAGAGTGTTTTCTTGTATTCTTTGAGAATTTCTTCATCGTTGAGAAGATCCCATTTGTTGAGAACGATCAGAATTTTTTTACTAAGCAAGAGTTCATCATCCTTTTCCGCCTCAAAAATCAACATACCTTGCTCCTCTCTAAGCATAAAATTCAGCTCTCCTTCAGCAGCAAATTTCATCTCAATATATGCCATAATTTCACCAAAAAGCCCAATCGTTTCCTCAATTCCGCTTTCAAATCTTGAAAGATCAGCTACAAACGCAAACACTCTTGCTTTCAAAACATGCCTGAGGAAAGCGTTTCCAAGTCCCTTTCCCTCGCTCGCACCAGCAATCAGCCCTGGAATATCAATCACATTAAAGCGATAATCACCTACTGAAACTGATCCAAGATTAGGCACTAAAGTCGTAAAAGGATAATCAGCAACCTTTGCCTTCACATCTGCCATACAGTTGATAAGAGAAGATTTCCCAACACTCGGACTTCCAATCAAACCAACATCTGCTAAAAGCTGAAGTTCCAAAGTCAAATTTTTCTTTTGTCCAGGTTCACCGAGAAGATAATAGTTGGGATATTGATTTACAGAATCTTTAAAATGAATATTTCCAAAACCTCACTCCCCACCAGGTAAAAGTTCAATCCTCTGTCCATCATATTCGAGCTGTGCAAGGAGCTTTCAGCTTTCAGTATCTTTGATCATCGTTCCTACCGGCACAATCAGCTCCAAATCCTCTCCATGAGCCCCATATTGATCCTTGGTCCTTCCTGGCTCTCCAGGCTTGGCTTTAAAATGTTTCTTGTATTTATAGTCAATAAGCGTATTTTCATCTTTTGAAGCAAGAAAAAAAACTGATCCCCCATCTCAACCATCTCCTCAAGAGGGACCACCAAAAGGAATTCCGCTTTCTCTTCTTCCACTAGCGATCCCATCACCACCTTTTCCAGATTCTACGGAAATCGTCACTTCATCATAAAATTGCATTCGGCATTTATAAGGAGAATAAATCAGAAATAAGGTAAGGATTGGACTCCTGATTGCAAGGAATTTTGAGAGAAGAAAAATTATAATTCAAAAAACACTCCTAAAAATATCCGTTTTCTTATCATACATGCAATCTCCTTTTTTCAATCCCTTCTAAAGTTTACTATATCTCCTTATTTAATAAAATTCCTTGATTTTAAGAGGAAGACTTGATAAGGCCTTTCTTTATAATCATGTCTCTATCAAACATATGTTTTTCGGAGTATATATACGACTGTATAAACAAAGCTTTGTTGTCTCTCAAGAACTATTATTAAGAAGTCTTATAGTAAATTGAAGTAGAAATCTTTTGAGCACCAAACAAAAGTGTTTCTTCTTGCATTTTTGTTTCAGTTCTGCATAGTTAACTCATTATTTTAGTTTTCAAGAACAGGATGCTCAGCTTTATCGGTGGATTTCTCGTTCTACAAGTGCTCTATCATTTGATCGTGACTTTCGTTGCTTATGGAGGCGAGCGAATTTCTCCAACGATGATTGCTCTTGTGAGAGATGGGCTACGAATTTCCTTTTGTGGACTAATTTTTCTCTTCCATTGGAAGTTCCGAGGTGACTATTTCAAAAGGTGGTGGAAATGCTGGCTTGCTTTCGGAGTCCTGCTGCTTTTTGCGCTTCTGACTTCTTTTTTTCTTTTTCATAAAAGTCCAAGTGATCTGCTGATCGGTATCAAATATGGATTGTGGTGGATGATGATTCTATTTTCTGCGACAGGAATTGGATTTTTCTTAGCAAAAAAGGGGGGAAAGCTGACTCCGATCTTCAAATGGATTCAACGAAGTTTGGTCATCATCCTCATCTGAGGGCGATTTTGGCAAGGAGCAAAGTTGATTTTCCCAGATTTTTTCGCGAGTTTTGGCTATGGACCTTTAGATGATTTTCATTTTGGGGCAAAGCCTCCGATCTACTATTTGACCGGTTTTCAAGGGACTTTGAGATGGCAAGGGCTCTTTGCTTGACCCAATAATTATGGCTACTTTCTTGTCTTGTTTCTGCCCCTATTCTTGCTCTTTTTTCCTTTGAGGAAGCAGGAAACTTTCGCTCTTTCTCTCAAGAAGAATTGGCTTTCTTTGGTCCTTATTTTACTTTGGATCCTGACTTTGGGGGCAACGCTTTCAAGGTCTGCTCTTGTGGGTGGGGGGATTGCCCTTGTTTTGAGTCAATTTTCTTTTTTGAAAAAACATAAAAAGCTGGCTTGGTGACTGGGGATTTTTGCTGTTTTAGCTGTGCTCGCATTCTCAGTGCTGAAGCGAGAATCCAGCCTTGCTCACCTTGCAGCGAAATGGGGAGGAGTGATGCAGGTGATTGAGCATCCTTTTGGGTATGGACTGGGAAGTTCTGGGCCTGCTGTGCATCATAGCGGAAACTTATTGCCAGAAAATTATTATCTTCAATTGATGCTTGATCTCGGAACGGTGGGGTTTTTGCTCTGGTGTGGAGTGATGTTTTTGCTCGGTCTTAAGCAGAAAAAGCTTCAGCAGTCTTTTACTGAAGCTCGTGATGCTGAAGTGCGAAAGTTCTTTTTGGCTTTGCATATGGGGTTTGTAGCTTTCTTGGTGATGGGGCTTTTTCTCCATGTGTTTGAGGATAGCATGGTGAATTATCTGTTTTTTGTGCTGTATGGAATGAGTTTAGGGTATGTTTCATTTATTTGATTATAGAATTAAATTTTATTTATTATAGATATTATGATAATGGAGAAAGTATATAAAGTTGGATTCGTGGGTATGGGGAATCAAACATTAGAAGTTCATTTACCAGCTGTTTTAGAACATCAAAGATTTTGTTTTGATTCTTTTGTTGAAATAAATAAGCAGACTAGAGATTCTATCTCTAAAAAATATGATGTTTTTTGATATACTGATGTTGATTCTCTTTTAAGAAGTAGACATCTAGATGTTTTAATAGTTAGTGTTCCACATAACGAATATTCTTGAATTTTAAAAAAAAATTTTAAAAAACAATATTGCAATTATTCAAGAGAAGCCATGTGCTTTTAATATGCAAAATTATAAGGATAATATTAAATTGTTCTTAGATAAGAACTGTAATTTTTGGGTATCCTTACAAAGGAGGTTATATCCTAATTTTCAATATTTTCACTTATGGAAGACTAAACTTGGAAGAATTTTTTTTGTGGATGGAGTCTATACTTTAAATATTAGTGATTTATCTGTTGGGTGGAGAGCCAACCATGAAAAGGCAGGAGGTTGAGCTCTCTTGGATATGTGATATCATATGATAGATATTTTAATACGGTTTTTTTGAATGCCAAAACAAGTATTTTGTAGCACAATGTCTTGAAATAGAATATGACAATATTATGATGTTGAAGATTCTGTTATATTGCACATGTCTTATGATAATAATATGTTATGTAGATTTTTTATCTCAAGAATTTGATATAAAAAACAGGAGTCTATAACTATATATGGGGAGTATGGCTATATTTTACTTGAAAAAGATAGCATAAAGCTGTTTGGTATTAGTGGAGAGTTGGTTGATTTTTATAGTTTCGAGTTAGAAAAAATTGAAATTTATAAGGAACAACTTTCTCTGATAGCAAAACAACTAGATTCTTGACTATATTGTGGAAAACAGAATTATGAAAACTTCTACTTTCACTCTCAATTAATTGATAAATTATATACATCTGCACATTTCAAAAAAATTATTTATATTTAATTGAATCTTATGGAAGAATTGGCTATTTTTTGATGAAATCCTGTTCTAAAAAAAAATGAAGGTCTTTTTCATTGGCCATTAATAAACAATGAGGTTAAAAAAAGAGTTTTAGAACAATTGGATAAAACTGTCTCTATCTATGATAGAAGTGGTATTTTTTTTGAGTTTGAAAAAAGTTTTTCGGAGTATCATTCCCTCAAACATTCATTGCTATTCAACTCTTGAACAAGTGCAATTTTTGCAATGTTTGAGGCTTTAAATTTACATCCAGGTGATGAAGTTATCTGTCCAACTTATACTTTTTTTGCTTCAGTTTCTCCTATCCTATATACAGGAGTAGTCCCTGTTTTTTGTGATTGTGATGAACATGGAAATATAAATGTTTTAGATATAGAAAAACAGATTTCTAATAAAACAAAAGCTATTTTAATAACACATATGCGATGAATTCCTTGTGAAATGGAACCTATATTATTCCTATGTAAAAAATATAATTTAAAATTATTAGAGGATTGTTCTCATGCTCATGGTGCTAAATATAAGTGAAAGTTAGTTTGAACTTTTTGAGATATGGCAGCTTGGAGTATTCAATGAGCAAAGATTATCAGTTGATGAGAATGATGAGTTTTTGCTTCAAATAATGATGAATATTATTATAGAGCACTTCTGCTTGGTCATTATAACAAAAGATGTAAACAAGAAATTCCAGAAAATTCTCCTCTTTTTCAATATTCTACTACTGGATTCGGACAAAAATTTAGAGCACATCCTTTAGCAATAACGATTGCTAATTACCACTTAGAACATTTAGATTCTTTTCTATCTTTTAAAAATAAATATGCAAAAAAAATTGAAAAAGAATTATCTAGTGTAAGTTTTTTGTCTTGTCCAAAAATTGAAAACAGATTCCCTAGTTGGTATTCTTTTATAATTAGATATCATAAAGAAGAAGCTAATAATATTCCTTTAGAAATTTTTGTAGATATATTACATAGTGAATGATTAGTTGAAGTTGATATACCAACATCTACTCAGCCAATTCATTTACTCCCACTTTTTTGTCATTTACATAAATTAAAACCTTTTTTATATTGAAGGGTTTTGCAAAGTAATGATAACTATAAAAATGCGCTATTTTTTAATCAAAGTGTTTTGAAAATGCCTGTATGAGCAACAAATGAAGATGTTGATAAAATGGAGAAATACCTTATTTGATTTAGAAAAGTGATATATCATATTAATAATAATTATAAAAAAATTAAAAGTTTTTATTCCCTAAATTAAATAAAACATGCTTGAACTTGAATTCACCTTTTTACTTAAAGCTTTTCCTCCTACCTTTTTGGAAGAACTTAAAAGTGAACATTATCAGAAAATTAAAGCAAAAAAAGAAATGATTGATTGTTATTTCCCACCTGAAATTACACACCCAAAAATCAGATTAAGGCAAAATGGAAAGAAATTTGAATTAACAAAAAAAGAGCCTTTATCAGCAGAGGATGCTTCTATTCAGCAAGAGCAAACAATTTCTTTAACAGAAAGTGAATTTACTTTTTTCTCTCAACTAAAAGGTAAGAAAGTTCACAAGACAAGATATCTTTATGAATATACATCTTGAGAAGTTGCAGAAATTGATGTTTTTCAATGAGAGCTTTTGTGATTGGTTGTTGTTGATTTTGAATTCTCAAATATAAATAAAAAGGCTCATTTTAAAAAACCGGAATGGTGTGGAGCGGATATTACTCAAGATGATTTTATTGCTTGAGGAATGATTGCAGGTAAAAAATATGAAGATATTCAGTCCTCGCTTTCAAAGTATAATTATGAGCCTTTATTCTTAAAATAGGGAAAATTTTGTTTATAAGTTTTATAGCTTCTTGTTGGTGAAACTTTTTAATCGTATTATTCTGATCTTTAAAACACTGGTATAATTAAAGTTTTGTGTGGCTATTTTGAAAGAAAATCGTCTATCAATCTTA
>CAUTND010000008.1:0-48374 GCA_963540355.1 uncultured bacterium | reverse complement strand
GAAAGTCTGATCCCCAAAGTCAGATTTTTTCATAAAATATTGACATTCTAATATAAATACCTATATTCTATAAACAAATTTGTATCTTTCTAGTATAATACTATGAATACAGCAAAAACAGCTGAAAAACAGAATCAGGAACTTGAAAGTTTATTTTGAAAGATAGAGAATTTTTTTCAAGATCATCCTTCCAAACGCTGAATTCACGATCTAAAACAACTCTATATAGGACTTAGGAAACTCCTCCTCTGAAGTTTGAAAGATCTGGATGAGAAG
The DNA here is from genome assembly GCA_963540355.1 of uncultured bacterium. GTDB lineage: Bacteria > Patescibacteriota > Gracilibacteria > Absconditabacterales > Absconditicoccaceae > HOT-345. Next base: position 48,098 of record CAUTND010000008.1, on the reverse strand, counting down.
GAATTTTTCATGCTTCTATCCTTTTCCGTTTCAGGATTTTTTCTCGATTGTTACTTGAAGATTTCTAAATGATCTTTGCCAAAATCTGAGTACCTTTTTCTTATAAAAGTTGAAGAAAAACTTGATCTGATTCGAGATGAAATTGAAAAAAGAAAAATTGAACAACTCGTTGCTCGACCAACAAAAAAAAATCTTTTCAAAATACTAGGACTACCTATTTTTAAAAAACCTGTACAACAACTAGAAGAACTCCTTTGAAAAAATGGTTTTACAATCCATTATAAACGAAATTCAAGAGAAAAGAGCCTTTTCCTTATTGAATCTCCAAAACATTATTTCTATTTCATAGATTCTGTTACAGGAGTTTCCTATGCTGGAAAGCAGCTTAATGACTATAATTTTTGAAAAAATAAGGTTTATAAATTTGTTAGAAAGGTTCTCCGAAAGATAGAAACCATCAAATCAAGGGCAATACATTTGTTAGCTGAGAATCCTAAAGCCTGTTTAGAAACATTTTTGAGGACATTGATGCCGAGTTCTCTTGTACAGCAAATAGCAGAAAGCAGATTAGAAGTATCTTTTTGAAGTCCTTTGAAAACAATACTAGATGAACTTCCCCTGCTTTTTTCTCGCTTTAATCTTGCAAAATTTCAAAGGGAAGAAGAATTTCTCTTTCTCCAAGATAGCGAGTGCCATCTCTCTCCTCTAGGACACTGAAAGAAAATTTATCCCCCTCAAGAAGCAAAGCACGGTTTTCATTGACAAGAAGCAATATTCTTTGAAGTAGAAACACAAAGTGGAAAGAAAGGAATCCTTGTCACTAATGGAAATCAGACCGAATATTTTCCACTATAAATTTTTCATTTGAACTTGTAATGAAAAACCATACACTAAACTCAGTTTTTTTATTTTTTGACTCAAAATAATGATTGATCTTAAGAAAGTTCGTGAAGATATTGCAGGATATAAGCTGATTTGCCAAAAGAAAGGAAAGCATTTTGATATTGATGCGATTCTTGCTTTAGATGACAAAAGAAAGGCTCTCCAGCTTGAAATTGATCAAACCAAGGCTCAGCAAAAGCAACTCGCTGCTCAAAAGGATTATGAAGGCGCAAAAAGTCTCAAAATACAGATTCAAGAGTTGGAATCTCAACATACGCAGGTAGATACTGAACTTAAAAGCTGGCTCCTCAAAATGCCGAATACCGCTTTGCATCCTGAAGTTCCAGAGGGGAAAGATGACAGTGAAAATGTGGTCGTTCAGAATTTTTGAACGATTCCGCAGTTCGATTTTCATCCTTTGGATCATGTTGAACTGATGAAAAAGCACGATATGATTGATATTGAGAGGGGAGTGAAGCTTGGTGGTGCGAGAAGCTATTTTCTCAAGGGAGATGGAATGCTTCTTGAACAGGCTGTTTTGCAATATACCTTGAAAAAGATCGTAGAGAGAGGGTTTACTCCAATGCAGGTGCCAAATATCGTGAATCCTGAATGTTTACAGGGAACCGGTTACTTTCCAGGAGGAGAAGAAGACGCATACCGAATGGAGAGAGATGATCAGCGATTGATCGGGACTTCAGAGATTCCAGTGACAGCTTACCATATGAATGAAATCCTCAACGAAGATGACTTGCCAAAAAAATACTGTGGATATTCAGCCTGCTATCGCCGTGAGGCAGGAACCTATGGAAAAGATACCGCAGGACTCTATAGAGTGCATCAATTCCAAAAGGTAGAGCAAGTCGTGGTTTTGCCTGCTGATGAGAAAATGTCTGAGCAGTATTATCGCCAGATTTTGCAAAATTCTATGGATATTCTCGCAGATTTGGAGCTTCCTCATCGTTTGCTTCAGCTTTGTAGTGGGGATTTGGCGATTGGAAAGTATAATTCTCATGACCTTGAATGCCGAATGCCTTCTAGAAACGCTTATGGAGAGACGCATTCTGTGACTGCTTTTCTGGATTTTCAAGCAAGAAGACTGAATCTCAAATATCGTGACAAAGACGGGAAAATCCAGTATTGCTACACGATGAATAATACGGCGATTGCGACTCCAAGGGTCTTGATTGCAATTATAGAAAACAATCAGACTGCTGATAGAAAGATCAGAATTCCGAAAGTTTTGCAAGCGTATATGGGGAAAGAAGTGATTGGATAGAGCCAAAATTATATATCAAAATGACTCTCACCGAGAGGTCGTAATTTTATTTCAGATCTTACTAAAAAATGAATGCAGAAATAAAAAAATACAAAGATGAGATCCAATACGGAAAACCCTCCGTTTTTTTTACAAAGGATAAATATGTCACACAAATTGATAATTTACTACGTATAAGTAATGAACAGGATCAGTCTGTAGTGTTACGTTCTCTTGATGATCTTAGGGAATATTATGATTATTCTATAATTGCAGTATTCAAAAATAATATTATTGGGAATGCTACCGCTCATCCAGCTGAGATGGTTCCCAAATTACTAAAAGTAGATCAAAAAAAGGGGGGGAAGACTTAAAGATTTGAGAAATCTCCTCTGTGGTTTTAAGTCCCAAACGACAGGGATTACGTATTTGAAGTAGGTTATTTTGTTTGTTACAACTTGATATTGTAGAGAAAAAATTTGATGCTGTAATAGGAGGAACAATTAATCCTAAAATGAAAGCAATACGGTGAGATCATAATTATAGTTTTATTCCCTTCCCATGAGATCTGTACGAACAAGGATTAAAACATCTTTGACCAAAAGTAGGGATCGAAAAATTTAAGAGAGAAGCAACCTGTTGACTCTATTGTAATGCACATGTTACTCCAGAGCAAAGGGAGGGGTTACTAATGACTTTATCTTCTAACAACTTACATGAAAACTAATATTTTACCGGGTATAGGAATTGTCCTCGATACGGAAAAGGCGGGACCTAATGTAGGTATCCTATCTCTAACACATGGAAATGAACCAGCAGGACTTCATGCACAGGAACAGTTTTTACAACTATTTGGAATCAAAGCCTTACAAAGAGGAAAGGTATTTTTATTGCAAATCAATCCGCTTGCTTATTATAGAAATCAGAGGTTTATTGATGTGAATATGAATAGAATAGGAAAATATCTTGCTACACATAAGGGATATGAGATCGAAAGAGTTAAAGAATTGAAACCATATTTGGATCAACTTGATATTATACTAGATATTCATAGTATGTCAACTCCGATTTCTGATACGATAGGGATCACCGCAACTAAATATCAAAATATCGCAGAACAAATATTGGATGTTGACATTCTCCTCGTCAATGACGATTTTTGTAGTGAAGGATCTATTACTTCTTATGTTACAGGTCGTGGAGGAATTGGTTTCGGAGTTGAGTGTGGATCACATCAGGATCAATCTGCTTCAAAAAAAGCTTTAGAAATAATACTTGCAGTATTGAGATATGCTCAAATGGTACCAATTTTAGAAGATAGGGAAAAAATCAAATCTCCTCATTCAGTTTTCAAGTTTTTTCAAGAAATTTTTCCCAAGACAGAACAATTTCACTATCTCAAAGCTTACAGTAACTTTTATCGTTTAGCTCCATGAGAACATTATGCTCAAGATGGGAACTTCTCGTATTACAATCAAACCGATCAAGAACTTTACTTAGGAATTATTATGAATCAGGTAATCATCGGAGATGGAATGTGATTTTTATTTGAAAAAATAAAATAAATATCAGTATTTGCAATTCCCCAGTATTTCATTTTTTAATTTTTAATAATCTTGATACTAGTGACATAAAGACAACTCAATTTCTTTCATTTATCAAAAAAACATGCTCCTTATCTGAGATATCCATATTACTTCAAAAATTAAGAGTGATCTCTTGGATCAGATCAAAGCCTTTGTCGCTTGACAGCCAAAAAAATAAAATCAGACTTTTACCCTGCTTTTACCTCAAAATGCATCAAAGACAGCTTCAAAAAATCCAAAAAATGGAAGCCATCCTCAATGAAATGAATCAAACTTTGGAAGAAGTCAATGCTGCATTTGAGAAGCGAAAAGCCCTAAAACCACAGATCAAAGAACTGCTCAAGTATTACGAAAGTAAAGCTCGGTTTAGAGATGCTGAGGCGAGTAATAGAGGAGAACTTCCAGAAGATATGCCACATGGAGTGTTGAGTGAAGATGGGGCTTGGAATGCCTTTGTTTGTGAATATCAGCTTGCAAAAGAGCTTCAAAAATTTACAAAATCAGTCCTCAAAAGGTAGCCTTTCCAGATTACAAGAGAGACTACTGAGAGATTATCAAGCACTTTTACTCAAATTATTTCAATCAGCACGATGAAAAAACTCGCACTTCTCTGCTCCCTCTGAATCATCATCGCAGGATGCAGCACTCAAATTGACCATGCGGCCACTACGACCGATACTACTCAAACACAAAGCTGAATCATAGCTACCGAAACCTGAACCCAATCCTACGTTCAGCTCACGGGAATCCGATACTCAAATATGACGGATACTCAATCTCAAGCAAAGGTCAAAAACGCACTCCTCAAGGCTGATGTGAGCCAAACAGCTGTCCAAGCTTTTTTTGCGATGGTAGATGATTTTACCAAGATCGTAGAGTGAAAAGGACTCAATCATGGATTTACACGGGCAGAAACCTTAACACCAGAGTATGATAGCGACTTTTATCAGCAGCAACGAAATAATATACACCAAGATTTTATGGGCTACAATTGTAGAATAACAGCATTCTCGCTTTTACAAGATGCGATCAAGATAAAAGACGCACCAGAGACGGGAATCCCTGAAAATCTAATGTTTGATATGCTGGGATTTCGCTCTATACAGTCCTACACAAAAGAAAAGGATCGTAAATTTGTAAACCTTTTCGCTCAAATCCCAACAACCGCTACTGCGACCCAAACAGAAAATATCCAAAAAGTAAAAGACACGCTCGCTCAAAAAGGCGTTGAGTTCCTCAATACTAAAGCAAATTTGATCTCAGTACTTTTCCACGATGTGATTGATCCAAGCACGGCAAACCTTTTTATCGGTCATATTGGAGTCCTCGTACCTTCTGAAAACGGCGAACTCCTGTTTATTGAAAAAATAGCTTTTGATCAGCCCTACCAAGCAGTTAAATTCAAAAATAGAGCAGAACTCAATAGCTATTTAATGGGGAAATACGACGTTGATTATTCTGGAGAGGGGTCAAGACCATTCATCTTTGAAAACTGATCGCTAATGGCAGATTTTCAGCTCAATCCAGCAACTACTCAACAACTCAAAACAAACCTTCAATCACCTGCAAGCGAATAATTTTTTAAAAGTCAAAAAAATCTGAAGGCGGCTTCCAGTCCGTCTTTTTTCACAGGTTCCACTCAAAACTTCACGCAACCACTTAATCTAGCTCAATTCCCAAAATAGCAAGGGAGCAAAACGTGATTTTACTCTCAACTACAGGGTGTATTTCCAAGAAAAACGTGATTTTACTCTCAACTGCAGGGTGTATTTTCAAAAAAAATACCATTTTACTCCAAATTACAGGGGGAGTTTCATCATTCAAAGCCTCAAGGTTCTCCTCTTGTGCTGCTATGCTCTTTCCCTCCGTTTTAATTTGCAAAAAGCCACCAATTCTTTACAACAAGAGGCGTCAAAACTCATTCTGACTTTTATCTTTTCTTCCTTTAAGCCTAAATGCTCCTCATCTGAGACCTTCACATTACTTCTAAAATCAAAACGGAATTGCTTGAGCAGATCAGAGCCTTTGTTGCTTCACAGCCAGAAGAAAAAAATCTGATTTTTCTTGGGGATTTCGTCTATCATTTCAGCTATGATAGAGGAGCCTTGCTCGCACTCTTTGAACTATTCTTAGAATTCTATTCGCAAGGTAAAAATCTCTATATTCTCGCAGGAAACCACGATCGGCTCGGAAACTCTTTCGTGTATGAAGAGGGGAAACAGGTGTTTGATCTTCTTCAGCACCAGCAAAATTCAGGGAAACTCCATTTCATCACGAAACCTTGGCTTACCGAGCTTGAGGGCGAGAAAATTTTGTTTCTTCCGTTCTGTTTGGATCTGCACGAAGAAGAATATTCAGCTTTTCCACTCTGAAAGACTCCGCTCACCGAAGAACTCTTAAAATCCAAAGACAAAAACGAGCAATTCTCCGGAAAACTCAATCAACTCGTCAATGGCTTTCTCAAGCAAGAAAAAAAACTGACCATTATTCATCATTACTATCTCAATAAAGTCCAGTTTCCAGGCTATCGTTCAAGTTTTTCCTATAAAGATATTGCGCTTTCTGAGCAGCTTTTGGAGGAGGCGGATTTGAAAATGATTTCTGGGCATTTGCACTTGCCTTTCCAGCATAAGAATTATCTCTGTGTGGGGAGTGCTTGGGCGACCTCACCTCTAGAAACCAATCAGTTAAAAGGATTTTTCTCACTCAAGCAGAGCAAGCTCTGTTTTTTTGGACAGCAGCTGATCAATTATTTTGAACTAGAAACGAAAGAGCTCGTAAATGAACAGCTTCTATCTAACTTCTTTGAGACTCTTATACAACAAACCAAAAAAAATCTAGTTTCCACCACTTTTTATGATGGGATATACTGCGAATACCCAGAGATCAACATCAAAAAAACTATTCTTACCTTGAAAGTCAATCAGCTTGATTACGAAAAAGTAGATCAATGGATTAGTCCTGAACTAAGAACCCAGCTTTTGGATTTTAGACTAAAAAAAAGCTCTGCTCAAGTCAAAGATTTGCTTACTCAGCTAGAAAAGCCTAATCAAGACCAGCTTCAGACCTTTGGAGGTTGGAAAGAGCTCTTGAAAGCCTTTTTAGAGAAGCAATATCCAGAGAATTTTGAGCAGTATGAAGCGACCTTGAAAGAATTGAAGATTTTATAAGTTTTTTCTAAAATGATGAGTAGGTTTATAATATAAAAAGATTTGAAAAGGGCGAGAATATCATTATATAGATGATGTATGAAGTCGTTAAGCTTTATAGATGAGAATGTGTGATGCTTGGAAAGTTTGTCTTGATAGGTGAGCACAGGTCATTAACAGAAAAAAATAGAAATCTGATTCTTAAGAAAGTAAAAATCATGATATTGCTTCTAGAAAATGTAAACCTACGGTCTTCATAAAATTGAAAGATGGTCTAAAGCGGATTTTGAGGCTTGCGGCAAAAAAGCCAAAGGCTTCAAAAAAGGCTTTGGAAAGCCAAAAGTGGTGTTTAGAAGTTATATAAGATTTCTACTTTTGTAGATATAACTTCTAAACAAAGGAGAAAATCTGACTTTTTCAGTTTAGAAGTTATATAAGATTTCTACTTTTGTAGATAAATCTTGAGGGTCAAGGGCAAGATCAGTTTAGAAGTTATATAAGATTTCTACTTTTGTAGATTTTGACAACAAGCTTAGCATTTGAGAAAGTTTAGAAGTTATATAAGATTTCTACTTTTGTAGATGTCTGCCTCTGACTTAAGCCTAAGGTGTTTAGAAGTTATATAAGATTTCTACTTTTGTAGATAAGCAAGTCTTACGTCTTTAGGACCTGGTTTAGAAGTTATATAAGATTTCTACTTTTGTAGATCCCCAATCTCACTCAGGAGTGATTTCTAGTTTAGAAGTTATATAAGATTTCTGCTTTTGTAGATAGCTTTGATCCTATAGTAAACTATGTGTTTAGAAGTTATATAAGATTTCTACTATTTTATCATCTTTATTACCAAAAATAGGATGATGCTATTCCAATCTATTTACTCAAAATAACAATCTCTACAAAAACTTTGAGAAAAAATATATAAAAAACCGAGATATTTATTTCTCGGCTTATTTAAGGACTTATTCAAAGATCTTGAGTTGATGAAGCTGTTCTTGAAGAGAACTTGCTCAACTAAGTTCTAAAGAATAATTATTTGCATTCAGATCTTGAATTACGGTCACAAAAAGCGTTTCCAGAATAAGGATCAGATTTTTTTTTCGTTTAATTGCAGTTTGAGGGGCTTGAATATTCTTTATCTTTATCTGGTAGACAAGCTCTGATCGATACATTTTCATCTTAAGTGCAACAAGTATCTTTCTAGAAAAGATATTCAGAGAAGCAAAGAAAGAGTCCATGAAGCGATCAAAAACCTTAGCAATCCTCTCTTCTTCAATCATGAGAACTCCCCTCCTCTCTTCAAGTTCCTCGATAAGATAAGTACGAAAAGTAGAAGCAAGCTGAAGAGCAATACAAGCTGGAGTCTTATCTTTCTTTACTCCTAGAGGGACAAATATTGCTTTTCCATATTGCTCCTGAAAATGAATCAGCAAGGTTTGTATCGCCTTTTCTAATGCTGAGGAAAGTAAAAGATCAGAGAGAGCCATCTTCTTATCATCAAGAAATAAATACTAAGCTGCGATTCTCAAAGTGCTCATTTTCTCCTTTGTTTCAGGTTTTTCAAAGAAGGCGATCGCTTCTGCGAGTTCAGCTTTATTCTTTGCATATTCATGAAGTTCAATGCCTTTCTGATACGCTTCACAAGCTTGAACTAAAGCTCTAGCTCCTGCCTGCGTTCCTTTCGGATGAGCATGACAACCAGCTCCCATGGTCGTGATGAAGTCTACATTTCCCATAAGGTCAATAAACGGCTTCAAAAGCGTAGGATTGAGTCCTCCAGAAATGATAGGACAACAAGTCTTTACTGCTCTCCAGCTATCATCTCTCAAAACCTCTTCATTATCTTCATCTCTCTGCACGAGTTCAATGAAATCTTTATCTGTCTCAGGAATCGTTCCCCAAGACTGCTCAAAGATATGACCAGACTTTTTCATATATCTGATTCCTTCTGCAGCCGTGATATCTTCAGCTTTATCTCCTGCCATTTTCCCTACTCCTGCGGTTCCAGTATGGATTCCAGAGGCTCCAGCAAGTCTTGCGAACTTTGAAAGCACTAGTACTGAATATCCAATAGGGTTTTCTGATCTGGTAAATGCACCGTGTCCAGCTCTATGGAAGTGAATGAATACATCAGGATATTTTCTTCTTAAAGTCTGTACTGCCATCCAACCTGCGGTCGTTCCATCAATCAAGAAGGCATAAGATCCTGGTTCAAATCCTGCATTCACGATCATTTCGCATCTTTCAAGCATCGTATCATAATCCGCCGCTGAAACATTGAAGGAATGCACCTTTTTTTGTCAGGTTTCTTTTACTGCTTTGTCCATGGCTTCTTTTACATGTTTCACCATTTTATCATAAGGACAAAAATCCTGATTCGCCTGCGGTTCGTCATTCTTCACGAAGTCTCCTCCACCTACCCAGAAATCATAGCAGACTTCGGCATATTCAGCAGAGGTAAGCCCCATCTTCGGCTTGATAATCGTTCCAAGGATCGGTCTATTGTGAACTCCTAGATAGTTTCTCATATCTGCAAGCGTATAACTTGGTCCATCATACTGCTCAAGCATTGCAGGTGGAAACCATACATCAAGCAACTTCAAAGCCTTTACTTCCTTCATTCCAAAAACATTTCCTGCGACATAAGTCAGAATATTCTGAACATTTCCCCCTCTATCAAAGAGCCTCCACGGATAGGCAATCCATACCAGTTCTTTTTCTACATCAATTTTATAGACAAGAGCATTCATTTCCTTTGAGAATGCAGTTTCAGTTTCTACGAGGAAATTCGTTCCGGTAGAGGATTCAGCTGCGACTTCACAGGCTGCTTGAAGCATATTGAGCTTTTTCCCAGGAATGAGATGAAAGGCGCAAAGCATATATTGTCCATTCTTTGGATTTGCGAGATCAAGGTTTACATAGGCAAGCTGATGATCATTTAGCGTTGCCAAGAGTTCTTTTGTGTTTGTCATTTGTGTATTATAAGTATAAAGAATAAAAACTGATTAAAGTGTAGGATTAGTTGTAGTCACTATAATTTCGAGTTTCTTTTTCTCGGGAAAGGGATTCTTCATCTCAATTATCTAAGTATTCATCATAAAAGCTTTGTAAAGAGACTTTTCTTGGAAGACAAGACTGTCTATAATCATTATTTTGATATTCAAAAGTAAATGGTAACTCTTTTTTTCGATCTTCTAAGAATTCTTTTCGAGGCTCTTTGATCTTATCCCTTTCTCAACTCATTTTTAAAAGTTCTTTAATAGCTATTTTAAACTCGTTTTGCTCTATTTTTTCAAGGTTTTCATATTCATAAGCTAATCTAGAGAGCATCTCAAGTTCATACTGGTTTCTTTTTTCTGTTTTTTCAGTCCCTTGCTTGGGATAGTCTAAAATTCCGAGTATAGAAGATTTATATCCTTCTAAAATAGAATTTATTTCGAAAGGTAGAGCTAAATTTCCTTCCAGAGAAGAAGTTTTTGTAATCTCATCCATTTTCATTCTTTTATAAAAAAGTAACTAAAATCATACTCCCCAATCATAGTCAGAATTTTTTATTTTGCAAATTTTCGAATATAAAGATAGTTTAGAGTAAAAATTCCTAAAACGGCTTTATCTTCTAGTTTGATTGAAGCTTTTCAAAGAGAAAGTGCATCACACTTGAGAAATCTCTACTATCAATCTTGATTCCAAACGGAAGCTCTTTAAAAATAACCAAATACACGACCTCCCCAACCACAAAAATATTCATCGTAGAATTTCCTGCAGGAAGCTCACTCAGGTTTTGGATATTGGTCGTTTTGGAAATCTGCTCCATAATCATCACCCCATTCCCAAGATAGGCTTCCACGAGGACTTTCTGCTTTTGGAGCCTAGCAAAGATGTTTTCGTAGTAATCTTTGAGCTTTTTACCGACAGAAACTTGAGCTTCAAAGGTATTGGTCGCAAAAAATTTAATCACTAAATACTGATGCTTAATCGTGGTATCATAGATATCATTTATGACCTTGCAAACCTCAATATGAGAGAATTTTACTGTAAACTGCTCGTAAAAGGACAGGTGAAAGACCCATTTAGTCTGAAAGCTTGCCGAACCCCAGATGTAAAAGTGGACAAACAGCTGATTGAAGAACTCTATCGCCGATCTAGAAAACAATATACGAGATCCCTTTCTGAGGCAAAACAAGTCGTAGCCGAGCAGCAACAAGATGTGATGAAAACGATTGAAGAATTTGCTGAGCCAATTATTTAAAGCATTTCAAACAAGGAAACGCTCCTCTCAAAAGGAGTTTTTTTAGTAAAAAATCAGATTTCAACTTGAAATTCGTTTCTAAAACCATACCAAAGAATACAGACTACTTTATTTCCTATACCACATAATGAAAAAAATCTGAATTTTCCTTTTGGGAGGGATGCTTTTAGCACTGAGTACCAATACCTTCGCAGCGAAGCTCAGCTCCACGCAGCTCAAAGACTTCTCTAGCAAGCTTGATAACAACAAAAGCAAGCTCCTCAAGACCATTGATGAGAGCAAGATAAAACTCCAAAAAGTTGCAAAAGAAGCAAGTAGTTTTACTGATACAAGCTTATTTAAGGCAGCAAGTTGTCTCGGAGCAATTCCTCCTGAAAATCAGAATTTGGATTTTGATAAAATTACGAACGAACTCAAAAACACAATCTTGAACGAATATATCAAGCTTGATGGAGATATCAAAAGACTAAGCTTTGGCATGACCGAAAGCGATCCGATCCTCTTTGGAAATAACCTTGATACCTTCTATAATCAGCATGCACTCAAGATCAGTATGCTTGAGAATGAATACTATCTCAAAACCAGCAAGGTAAAAAAAGACTTTTTAGACTACTTGGAGAATAATAAAGCGCTTCTTACCCAGCTTGCCCAAAATATGGAATATCTCAAATCAATCCAGATGGCAGCAAGTGGAGCTCGCAGTGCTTTGAACGATTTTACCGCTTCAGTAAATGCCCGTTCTGACTTTATGAAAGCGATAGAAAAAGCAAAAACTGATCTTGAAAACAGTTTTGAGAAAGAACTAGAGAATACCCTCAATCAAACCCTTGCAACGATACAAGCAAATAATGAACTGGAAGCAAAATTCTTGATTCATAAAGATAATTTCAATAAAAAATTTAAAGCTGAAATCAGCCAAGCTCAGTACTATATCTTCTCAGCCTTTTTCCCATATGCAGACTATGCTGAACTTTTGGAAAAAGAAGCTTCAGCCAAAAAACAGTTTCTTACTAGTTCTGGAGCGGTAAATTGCAACCTTCTCTTGACAACAACTTTTAACTTAGGAAAATACGCTGATGGCGTAGAAGCAAAAAGCGAAAAACTCCAAAAAGGGCTTAAAACGCTCAATGATGCAGTAAAAAATGGAAAACTTAATCTAAAAGTACTAGAAGCATCAGGAGTAAGTAGTTTCAAAGAAAGTGCAGACAAACTCTATAGAAAACTGACCCTTAACTTCAAAAAGATGCTTGAGAGCGAAAAATCACAAGTTCCAGCAGCAAAAACAGCTCCTACAGAAGAGAAGACAAACGCTACTTCTACTGAGACTCCAGCTCCAAACACACAAAAAGTAGTTTTCAACCAAGCCTTCAATAAAGGACAATACCACGAACAAATTAAAACCTTGCAAACTATGCTCAAGAACTTGGGATACTATCAAGGAGAAATTAATGGAATCTATTCTGCAGAAACTATTGAAGCAGTCTATCAATTCCAGCTAAAGGAAGGTATTATCACAGGCAAAGAAAAATCAAAATCTGGCTATGGTCGATTTGGTGCAAAAACCAGAGCAAAACTCAATAGTAAAATGTAATAAAATACAGAAGGGAAAGTGATATTAAGGTTCTTATCACCTGATATGAATAAAATAAAAAGTTTTTTCCTTCATCCCTTACTCATTGTTTTCTTACTTCTTAAATCTTTTCTAATGGTGAAAAAAAAAGGATTTACACTTGTAGAGATGGTGCTTGTGATCATTATTTCCGTCTCTATTTTGACTACAATCTACGGAGTTATGACGGTTTTGCCAAGAGTAAAAAATTTTAATGATGCAAGACAGAACCTCATCGAACAAACCAATAAAGTAATGAATGATTTTTCTATTCTTTTTCAGGATTATACAATTGATTATGAAGAATACTTCAATAGGAAGATGGTCGGATGTGATGGTCAAAAAAAAGGATCAGCCTTTGAATGGGCAGTTAATGCAAGTGGACATTGTGATTTTTTTACTGCTTATGGTAACGAAAACTCAAAACAAATTGCTCTAGGAACCAATGATGTCAAAGACCATCTCCTCCAATACTGCTCTTCTGATCCGAAAGAAGGAAATCCTTCTGGGTTAATTCATTACCAAAACTGCCTTATAGCATGAGAAACTCCGGGAACTGATCAAGTTTTTTGAACCTTGAATGAAGGAAAACTCTCATACGGACAATATCAGCAACTTTTCCGAGATATGAAAAACGATACTAATAACCAAAAAATAGGAAATAAGGCTTATGAAATCTGAGATTCTGATGATAGAGATGAAGGAAGTTGACCGGAAGCTATCGGTGATTCAAAGCATATTCAAGAGCTTTACTTGATCTCTCATGATGGAAGTAGAAGACTCCTTCTCAAAAAAACCCTCAAAAACTATACTAATATGAAAGGAGAAGTTTCCTCCGGATATACTCTTCAGATCCTCAAACTCAGAGGCTTTGATGCAGGAAGAACCCATAGCTTTGATGCAGAAAATGATAACGAAGTGTATGATGGTCAGATTGATACTTGGGCATGTGATTACGGACAACATTTTAACTGCTGAGGAAGCGAAATTCCCAACTACTCTGGCTATAGACTTCCTAATGGGAAAGATGATGGCTGGGTAGACCTCTTTGATCCAAATCTCAATATCCTTCATTGGAACCTCCAGATCTCTCCTACCAAGAATCCTGATTATGCCCGAAAAGAAGAACATCAGCAGATCAACCCTTTTATCAAGATCACCTTAACAGCAAAATTAACTGATCATCTACGGTGAAATAAACTTGGAGGAAGCACAAGTGGTTTCCAATACACTCTGCAAAACACTTACGATACCAAAGGATTTTATCTCAAGTAAAGGACTATTCTTTTTGATGCTGATGCTTGGATCTAAAAAACCCTCTCCTCAACGCTCATGGTGGAGCTTATTTCTCAGGCTCCCCTTTTTTTACCGTTTACAGACAAGCAAAGAGTTTGCCTTGATCAGCTTTTTTTGTTTTCTTTTTTTCTTACTTATTATCAGACTTTTCTGGCTTCAAATTATCAAACACGAGGAATATGACGCTCAACTCAGTAAACTTCATTACAAAGAATCGCTGCTTACTCCAGAAAGAGGAAATATTTTTGCCTTAGATAAAGGAGGACATCCTGTACAATTAACAGAAAATCTGACCCTCTATGATCTTGCCCTTGACCCTCAAGATTTGACACTTTTCCCAGAGGAAAGAGACCCAACCACTAAGGCTCTGATAAATCCGGAAAGACCGATGAAACCGCGTTTCATTGAACTCGTAGCACCAATCATCTACAAGCACCTCTGCGAAATCAATGGGATGAAACACCCTACTAAAGCTGAATGCGTAAAAAATCTAGAACTTTTTGCTGGAGTCGATCTTTTACCGAAAAAACCTGAACTTTTTTATTATGGAAGTTGAGAAAAATCAGCTGCCTATGGTAGCTTTGATCTTACAGGCTATACAGAACTCTTTAATAAGACCGTCGAACAAATGAGCAAAACGAGGGCAATGGAACTCATCACGACGAGACTTAATGAAAAGATTCAAATCGGAGTAAAAACCTCGAATTACCTCGGATATTTCGTAGAGCCAAGATTCCTTGAAGAAGCCAAACAACTTAATCTCCCCTATTTAAGTATTGAAAGAGAAAATTATCTCTACATTATTCCAATGAGAGTTGAGAACAAAGCAAAAGCAATCAAAGAAATCAAAAACCTACTTCAAAAGCGAAGATATCCTATTGGTCCCAACTTTGAAAAACTCTTTGAAGTCCAAAAACGGAGATATATCAAACTCATCTCTGGACTAAACCCAATCCTCGCACAAGAAGTAAGAACACTCAAAGCTGAACATGAACACGAAAGATCCAAAAAAGATAGAGAAGCAGGTATCCTTGTCCCAGTACCTGTACTTTATGGACTTATTTTAGAACCTTATACCACAAGATACTATCCCTATGGAGAATTTATGTCCAACATTCTCGGCTATGTCAACAATAAAGGAGTCGCTTACTACGGTATCGAACAATATTTTGATGATATTTTGAAGGGAAAAAAGGGAGAAGTAAAAGGAAGAAGCTCAGGAATGGCTGGAAATGTAGGGACAAATGAATTTGAGATTGTTCAACCGGTAGATGGAAGCGATATTCATCTGACAATTGATCTTGGACTCCAAAGAGAAGCTGAACAACTTGCTCGTGAACAACTGGAGTATCTGAAAGCTGATGCGATCAGTATTTTGGTCTTAGATACGAAAAACTGAGAAGTCAAAGCATCAGTCAATGCCCCAAGTTTCAATCCGAATAACTATAATGACGCCTATACTTTGATGCCCCTTGGAGAAGAATATGCTCATATTATTGATGATCTGACCTATATTGATATTCCTGTCTATATTTTTACAGGGAATGAATATAAACTTGCAACAATCCAAGAAAGACAACATACCGGACTACAAAAATTCCTCAATACGAATGTCTTTTGACCTCAAGTATTTATCGATAAAAATATTTCAGTTCCCTTTGAGCCAGGTAGTATTTTCAAAGCTTTCACGGTAGCTATTGGAATTGATATGGATGAAATGAACTACCAAAATAGCTATATTGATGAAGGCTCTGTTAAAGTTGGTGACTATACCATCAAAAATGCTTCAAAAATTTGTCAAGGAAACAATACCTTTCTCCATGCTTTAATCCACTCTTGTAACGTTGGAATGGTAAGGATTGTGCAAAAAATCCAGAAATATGCCTTTTACAATTATCTTGCAAAACTCGGCTTTGGAGAACTTACTTCAATCCAACTTGCTGGAGAGAAAGAAGGGTTCATTGATGATATGAATATTGTCTCCTTAGCCAGATTTCTTAATAATTCTTTTGGACAAGGACTTACTACGACTCAAATTCAACTTGCTGCAGCCTATGCAACCTTGGTCAACGGCGGATACTATATCCAACCAACTATTATTTCCGATATTGTTTACCAAACCCCCCGTGAGAAGCAAAGCCCTTGGGATGGAATTACTCATCAGGAAAAAAAACAAATTTTCAAAAATCAGACTTCATCCGCGATCAAAGAAGGACTCTGGGAAGTATTAAATAATAATCCTGAAATCTCCAATAGCGCCAATATCAAGGATGTGAAGTTAGGCGCAAAAAGTGGAACCGCTCAGATCTCTTTCCGTGGGAAATACCAAAGAGGAGAAGGGCGAACAAACGGAACCTTTGCAGGGGTAATTAGCATTGATGATCCAAAATATGTAGTGCTTATCTGGGTCCGCCGCCCAAGAAGAAGTCAATGGTGAGGATTCACAGCAGGTCCTATCTTCAAAAAACTCGCTTCCTATATTCTCACCTATGATATGTAAAAAAAGAAAAAATCTGATTTATTCTCATAGTCTTATCTTATGCAAAACAGTATCAATCTTTCTAAACTCGTATGTAGTCCCTATGGAATCCAACTTTTTCGTGAAGAATCTCTATCTTTTGATCTGATTTTGAGTGATGCTCAAGCTTTAGCAGGAGAAAAGGAAGTACATATCTTTGATCAAGAACTTTCAAGCTTTTTCGCACAACAGAAACCTGCTCGCTCTGCCTTGATCATCTTGCAAAAGCCCAATTTTTCTGATTTCTCCCCTTATCTGCAAAATTTTGAACATGTGATCGTAGTGGATGCCTTTACTGGAATGGCAAGCCTTGAGAAGAAACTCAGTCCCGAACTCCAACTCCTGACACAAACCAAGGAAACTCAACTTGAAATCTGTTTTCCTTTTGATCTCAACCAGCTTTTGAAAAAAATGAAAAGTCAGACTTCACTCCTCCTCTCTCTTAACAATCAAGAAGTTCCTGAAAATCTTTATGCAACTACTGAAGAGGAAGAAATCCAATTTATTGATAAACAGCTAATTGATCAGAGAGATTGCCTGACTTTACTTTCTCCAGATACCCCAGACCTCCTTCTCATTGGGACAGGAAACCATCTTGAAGAACTTGTAAAACTCTCACAATACCTTAGCGTTCGTCCAGAAAAGATCGGACTAGAAATCCTTGGAAATCGGTCACTTCTGGGAAAAGGCACTCTCTGAGAACATATCAAAAAAGCAAAGTCTCTTGGCTTTATTCTTGACCAGACTCTAAATACTGCATTAGAAAACCAGCTTAAAAAGTTTGGTAAACCGTTCCATCTCCTCAGTCCTGCTTACGAAAAAATTACCAGTATTTCCCCTGAATATCAAGCAGAACAAGCTGATTTCAATGCTACTGCTTTATTGGAAAGAAGTGTACAACTCTTGTAAAAATTCATATTTTGAGAAGATGCTATAATTTAGCTTGAAGTATAAAGAACTTGAAGAACCTCCTCTTTCAATGCATCATTACTAGAAGCTTGAGCAGCTGAAAGATAATGCTGTACAATCAAAATAATCAGGTTTAAAAGCTGAGTTTGGTCTATAGGTACATTATCATGATAGATCTCTGAAACTTTACCGAGATAGCTGATATAGTTTTTGAGCGAATTTGCAGCTTCAGAAGTACCAAGTTTCTCATACAATGGCATAATTTTTGCCTTCCCAGCCTCTTCTAGAAAAAAAGGAATAAAAAATCCGACCACCACATAGCTATTAATATCTTTTCTGAGGTAAGTAATCTGGTTTTTGGGATTTGTAGTTTTAAAAAAAGTATTCACGATCCCTTGGATAATTTCCTCACTTTCTATAGTTTTCATCAAGAAGCTGAGAAAGTTTGCGAGCTGAGTATTGATCGTTTTATCCTTTTTGATTTGTTGAGCGATCTGTTTAGCTTCTTTGCTCTGGGCTTGCACACGCTGAACCGCTTCTTCAGTGACTTGATTGATATCGCTCCTGACACTTCCAAGGTCCTCTACACTATTCAAAATCTCACTCATGGCTTCAAAAAAACTAAAAAGTCTGATTTTTGTCCTTTTTTTTCACTCAGAGATAATGTATGGTTTTTCCCTTGAAATTCAAATCCAATTCATTATATAAAGCGGTATCGCATCTCAGGTGAGGTGGATGAGTGGTCGAAATCAGCTCACTGCTAACGAGTCAGGCGAGAGATCGCCTCGAGGGTTCGAATCCCTCCCTCACCGATTGTGGAAGTATAGTAGTAGAGCTTAGAATAAGCTTCTATTGAAACTTTATGGCACTATAGCTCAGTTGGTTAGAGCGCGCCTCTCATAAGGGCGAGGTCGGTGGTTCAAATCTACCTAGTGCCAAGATTATTCTTATTTGTCTTTCTGAACAAAAGCAAAGAATAGAATTAGATATCCTTTATTGGATTTTGCTTTATTTAGCAAGACAGGAATCTTAAACAGATCATCTCAAACAGTCATTCAAATATTTTATTTCATTTGATGAGTAGCGTATTATGGCAGCAAAAAAGAAAGGTGGAGTGGTAAAAGTAGCGATGGTATGTAGTGAATGTAAAGCTACCAACTATTTTACAAGTATCAACAAGGCAGTAACTCCAAAGCTTACTCAAAGTAAGTATTGTCCACACTGCAGAAAACATACCGAACACACTTCAAAGGAGAAATTAAAGTAAAAGTCAGATTTTTTTAGTTTATTTATTACATTCCTAGGATGTTAACGATTAGATTATCAAGACACGGAAGGAGCAAAAGACCTTTTTATAGAATTGTTTTGACAGAGCATACCAAACCAGCAAAATTTGGATTTAAAGAGGTTCTTGGTTCCTATGATCCTCTACATCACAAGCTTGAGGCTGATGTAGAAACGATCAAAGCATGGGTAGCAAAAGGTTCTCAGATGTCTGAAAGAGCTGCGAAACTCCTCTACAAAGAAACGAATGATGCTCTTTTCCAGAAATTCTTTGAAATGAGAGAGAAAAAGAGTTTACCAAAAAATGCTGATAAATAGTTGTTTCTGAGAGAATCCGTTACGGATTTTTTCTTTATTTCCTAAGATTTAAAAGGACTTATGCCAGATATCTATCAGCATGGAGGCTTTGAAGAAATTGTACTTTATGCCTTAGGTGCAGTAGTGCTCGTGATTTGTTGAGGTTGTGTTTATGCCTTTTTTAGAGCAATTTTTCTCTTCATTTTTTCCAAAGGTGATGAAAAAGAGATCAAAGCTGCTTGGAGTAGTATCAGATACATGATTTTAGGGCTTTTCTTTACAGTGATGCTTCTATTTGTTTCGCCGACCCTACTCAAGTTTATGCATGTCCAAGGTGCAGATAAATATACACCTAAAGCCATTTTCGTTTATATGGGAAAAATTCTTTCCAAGATTGGTGGACTGGGAAATGTGATCAAAGAATCTCAAAAAACCAATGAATATAATGGAACCTTATATTATAACTTTGGATCAGAATCCAATACTTCTTTGTAAAAGCAAGAGAAAAAAGCTGATCACGCTCTCAGGGTCAGTTTTTTTTATTTTTCTCATTTCTAAAAAAAATCTTGAAAGAGAACATATTATGACATAAAATATTGAAATGGCAATTATTTTTACTATAAAATATGTGGTTTTTAGGATTTTCTGAAAATTTTGACTATACTTGAACTAAGCTTTTATATTAAAGGAAAAGGACAATGTCAAAAGGCTGAAAAAAACCATGATACCAAGGTCTCAAAGGCTCAAAAAACAATCCTTTACAGGCAAAAGATATCACTGAGGTCATCAAAAATCCCAAACTTTCTCGTAGTACGAATAAGCTTTTTTCCATATTTAAAAATGAGCGTCCTGACGCCTCCCCTCTTGAATTCCTAGATGAAATAGAGCAACATTTACAGCATTCTAATGGAGAAGGACTCCTAAGAAAACTTTCTGATAGTAATCAAAAACTCGATTTTGATTGGATTGCTGAGGAAGTATTTTCCTTGCAAGAACTTGATGAACTACAGCTTGAAAAACTCTTCTTTCTACCTAAATCGGTCAAGATAAGGAAAGGACTTGAACAGACTTTAGTCAGGCAAATCAAACAAAGTTTCCTTGCTCAAGTTTCTAAGCCACTTTCGCAGCTCTTAGAACATGAACTTTTCCCAAATACTGGTTCTCTAAGTGAACTTTTGGTCGCAATAAAGCAATTTCCCCAGATTTTAGAGGCGATTCAAGAAGAAGAAAAGACTAAGCTTCTCGGAGAACAACATGAAGAAGCTTTGGAGCAATATCCAGAACTCAAAAGACAGTGGAAAGTGATCAAAAAAAAATATGCGGATTTTCAGGAAGAATACTTGAGATTTAAAGATCAGTTTTCTCTTTCTTTTGCTGAGCTTAAAACAGCTCTTGAGCAAAATACTCCACCTATTAACCTTGATAATCTCAATACGAAACCTTTTTCTAAATGGAGCGAAGCACAGCAGAAGACCTTTGATACGCTGTTTACGAAACTTGTCGCTCAGAGACTGAGAACTAAAATCAATCAGGTTAAAACACTGACGGAAGGGATTGGGAATCTCCTTTCTAAGCCGCTTTTACCTTTTAATGCTCTAACTGCTAAATATCCATTTGATTATGAGCAGCTTAGAACTTTTGCTCAGCAGAAGAATCCAGAACTCGCAGCTCGTATTGTGGCACTTGAAAAGAAGACAGATGATTTAGATAACAATGATGAAAACTCTGCTTCCGAGTTTGATACCCTTTCTCGTGAGCTTGATGAATGTTATTGGGAACTTTATCTAAGTCGTATTGAGCAGCAAGATCCCAAACTTACTCAGGCTTTAAAAGTTTTATACGAGCATAATTTTGATTATACCAGTTTAGAAACAAATCCTGATCTCAAGCAGTATTTTTTCTCTCAGCTTGCAAAAATAAGGTTTGAACAGCTGAAAAAAGATCAGACTTTAAAATTTTTTGGTCAGAATGCAGATCGCTTTAAGGATTTTTGGATTGCACTATTTGATTTTTCTCAGGAGGAGATTAGTATAAATGGGCTAAATTTTAAAATCAAAAAGGAACTTGTATCTCAACCTAATCCTGATCTTAAACATTTGAGTGAATGGAAACATCCCCATGAACTCCCTCTTAAAATTACCCTTTCAGGGATCAATGATTGTGGACTAAAAGGGAAGGATCGTGAAAAATTTGATAAACTTTTCCTTAACCATGCGAAAGGGAAAAAGAATTGTCCATGAAAGTATGATGAAATTGAACTCTCTAGTAATGAATTTGGAAAATTGCTGCTTCTTTTTTTGATGGGAGATCCTATTGCTTTGGAAGAACTGAGCACTGAAGATCCTTCAACAAAAAACTGGAAAAACTTAGAGGAACAACTCGGAAATCAGGACGAAGAAAACAAGCTTAGAAGACAACTTGAACAAACAGATCCCGAGGAGGAGAATCCTGATTCTGAAGAAACAATCCAAACTCCAGAAATGAAAAGAAAAGCTTTTTTGGAAGTATGGGAAAGTATGAGAGGAGAAAAATCAGAAGCTGAGGACAAAGGGTTTAAACCCGGAGCAGAAGTTTATTTTTCTCACACTGAAAGCAAACTTCCCCCACATAGCGACCCAGGGAATTCCTGGGAAAAATTTAAAATTACTGATATAGATTGGGCAAAAGGGACATTTAAAGCAAGACTTTATGGAACAGAGTTAAAGCTTCATCCATCTAATGAAGGGAAAGAAGTAAATTTTACTTTTGAAAAATTCAAAGAGTTCTTCCTCAAAGATGATAATTTTTCTAACAGCGGAAAACCTTTTAAACTCCTAAATTCCTGACAAGAACTCGAAAAAAGCTATAAACAACTACTTAATCTTGGAGTCTGTGAAGAAAATCTTTTGAAAGATGCATTCTTTGAAAATGGGAAATTAATGCTAACAGAATTAGATTTAGAAGGAAAAGAAAAAACTGAACCAGTAAAGTATTTTTGAAGTACGAATCATACTGAAAGTAAAGATAATATCCTCTATCAGGTAGAGTGGGAACCTGATCATACCGTCAGAGTCAAATCATCGCATTTTCTTGATAGTAAGGGGAATCCTAGATGCTACGAAAAAAAGATGAGTATCCCAGATTTTCTCCTTTTTCTCAATGAAAAAAAACTGACTCCCAAAACGGAAAGTATCGCCAAAAAAGAACAGGAAAAAATTAAAGAAATCGAATCCAGTTCTCACAAGAATCTAAGCTGGATCAGTATTCATTCTCTAGTCTTTTCTGTAAAAAACATCTGGAAAAAAATCAATGAAGGACTTGATAATTATCAAAAAGCTCAAGATGAAGCTTGCCTCAATTGGCTTACTCAAGATGTCGGAATCTATAATTTACTTAATAAAGGGCTTGGATGGATTGCTCCTTCACTTTCAGATGCGTTCACCGATTTGCATGATAAAGCAATTGCCGAAAAAGAGAAGAATAATTGGAAAAGTATTGAAGAATGGATCGGTATTTTTGGGGCTTGTGAATTTCCAGATATTTTCTCGGATGGAAAGGACCCTGCTACAGGTCAAAGATTAGCAAAACTTGATCGTGCTCTTGGAAAGCGAAAGACAATGAAAGAGCTTCTGCTTTCTCGTACCTGTGTCATCAATGATGATACCCTAAGACCAATTATGGCAGCAGCTATGATCTCCAACCTCAAAAAAGGGAAAGGACTCTATCGTGGAATGCCTGAAGAAGATAATAAAGGGCTTTGGATTCAGTGTTTACTTGGTCCTGATCACTATCAGAGATATCTTCAATATAGAAAAAACATTCAGGAAGATATTGATAGAGGAGTTGGTGATGCTGATCAGCTGAGAGATCTCTTGGTAAAATCAGAAATCAACTATATTGTATGGAATGTTCAGAATTCTCATGGAAATGATAAATATTTTGGCTCTGTTAAAGATAAAAATAGACAGGCTCTGAAAAAAATCTACTCTGATAAATTTGCAGGGCAGCTTAATGATGCTGCCGAAGAAATAACAGGACAAGGAGCAATAGAAAATAGCTATTTTAAAGCAAAAAAAATGTATACCTTCAATATTGCAGAGAAAGAATTTGAAAAATGTATCAAATCAGGAAGAATAGAAAGCGGACTTGGAACCTTAAAAAGGATGGGAGAACTTGCCAAAGAAGCAGAACAAAGGCATATTTTGGCAGCTTCTATGTCCTATGTAACGATGAGTGGAATCCTCAATAAATATGCAGGAAAAGAAACGATGACTTGGTTTGATGGTTTAGCAAGGTCTTTTATGCTTCCTACAGCATTTTTTGCAGATAAACCTCATCATCAGCACTACGCTTGGCATATTTTAGATCAAGTACCGGTTGAGCCAAAGTTTTCTATAGCGATGAAAGGAAAAGGTCTTACAGAGGCTCAGTTTAGCAAGACTTCAAGTAAAGTACCTTATTGAGACTTTTTCAAACATCTTATCCCTTGGCGAACAAAAAATGCAAAGGCAATTGATGATTACTTTCTCTCTCTCAAGACAAAAGAACACCCTAATGATCCGATTCTCAATAAGGTAAAAGAAGTCCTATGGGAACAAAATCCTGATAACCTTGATAGTTCTTGGAGAGGAAAGCCAAAAATTACTTGACATTACGCCCTCAATCAAACCCCTGCAACCATTGAACAAAATAAAAGCTACAATAAATCCGGATTTGATGGGAAAGATGAAGATGAAAGGAATGATAAGGCAGCTTTTTGGAAGACTTTACTTGGAAGTCTTGAAAATGTAGAAAAAGATCCTGATGTGAAGCCAGAGTTTTTCTTAAAACAGTTTAAAACCTGGTTTTCAAGAGATGGTTTCTCTGATGCAAATGATGTAGAAAATATTTCTATGCTGAGAACGATTGCCAAGGCATCAAAAGATGTGTGAAAAGAAAGCATTACCTTCAAAGATAACGAGTATGATGTTGAATTTAAGGTAAAAACTCATACACAAGAAGATGTAAAAAAACTGATTTGGTATCTCTTTGAAGGGAAGGTTTTGAAACAAGGCTCTTGTCAACCCCCTGTAGAGTTTAAGAAGATACTTGATTTCTTTGTAAACTATTTTACCAAGCATTTGGAAGAAATTAGCTCTGATGAGGTAATGAAAAAAGTCTTTGATACTGGAGCTTTGGAGGCAGATGATGCTAAAGCAGGAAGTTTTGTAAATTGGAAGGAATATAATAGTGTTATTGGAAAGGATGATAATGTTTTTTCTCTTCCTACAGAAGAGTTAGACTCTACTCAAAAATCAAAAGATGCAAAGGAGGAAGAAAAGAGAATTAAAGCTTGGAAAAGAAGATACTACAAGCTGGATCCTTTTATCAATAGAGGATTAGTAGATATGGAGAAGCATCTCAAGAGAATCAATGTTGCACCTCCAAAGTTGACATCTGCAAGCTCAGGTCGTATTAGTTCTTCCTAACTTTATATTTTTTCAAAAGAGTCACTCCTCAAGGGGAGCTTTTTTTGTTGCTTGAGCTTGCATTTGGGAAGGAAATCGGTATCTTTCATTTTAGTTTTATTTTTTGCTTGATGCGGTGATGCTAGATTTTATTTATGATAGCTTGGATACGATCAAAAAGCTCAAGTTTCCTACCGTGAAACAGATTGTTCAGATGACGATCGCAATTTTTGCTTTGGTGATCGTAGCAGGAGCTTATTTTATCTTTGCTGATACTCTGTTTTCAGGTGCTTACAAGATATTTTATAGTGCAATGACTGAGGGGCAGACTCCGAGTTCAGCAGCAATGAGTGGAGATACTGAGAAACTCCCAGCAGCTCTTGATTTTGGAAATCTAGAAATGCAGCCTGTTGAAACTGCTACTGAAACACCAGTTGAAGCTTCAGAATCCAGTGAAACTCCAGTAGCGACTCCAAGTGCTGAATAAGATCAGCTTTTTTTATCCCTTCCTTTGAGCACTATGCAAAAAGAAGCGAATACGAATGAAATAAAAAAACAGATTGAAGATACTCATTTTAGGCGATATGTCTTGAGTGTGACTTCAGGTCAAGAAGCACTTGTGATTGAAAACCTCCAAGAAAGGATCAATAAGCAAGGACTCGCTGAGGATGTAGTAGACTATCTCTGCCCAATGATCAATGAAGCCTCTATCAAAAAAGGTGAAAAAGTGATCAAACAAAAAAAGCTCTATCCTGGTTATGTGTTCTTCAAGTCAAGGATGAATGATAAAATTTGGTATGTCGTGAGAAATACTCCAGGAGTAAGACTCATTGTTGGAGCTGAGACTAAGCCGATTCCTCTATCAGATGCAGAATATCAGCAGATGATGGAACAAATCACTCAATCTCAGGAAAGATCTGAATTGACAGTTCCTTATAAAGTAGGTGATATCGTTCTTTTGAAGCATGGAGATTTCAAGGGAATGAAAGGAAATATCAAAGAAGTTGATGCCGAGAAAAGTATGGTGGTGGTAAATATTGAGATGCTCGGTAGATTGACTCCTGTTGCGATTGCGATTGATCAAATCGAACTCACCAACTAAGCTTTATTCCTTCTCTTATGGGTATGGAAAAAGACAAGAAGCTTGTTAGCTTATCAATGATCATATTGTTCTTTGCCCTTATTGTGGTGTATTCCTTGTTGTATCAGATCAAAGGACAAAAACTGATCTCCCTTCTCAATTCTCCTGCTCAGACGAATCAGCTTTCTTGAACGGCTGCAGCTTCTGAATCGCTTAACCTTTCAGTGACAGGAATGCTTGAGGAAAATCCTATTTATGAATGAGAAAACCTCTCAGATATTGTTCCTTGAAATGATGCCGTGCAAGGGGCGAGTGGATGAGTCCAGACTGCTTCACCTGAAACTCATCTCTCTTTTGAAGGCGAAAATCCAATTATGCTCTCTGGAACCGATCTTTACTTTGGGGTCGTGGAAGGGGTAGAATTGCTTGGACTTGAACCTGATTATCTCTTGAAGGATAAAAAAGGCTTTTACTATGCTAAGTTTCAAGAGTTGCCTGAGCTCAAAAAGACAGTCCAAGACCTTGGCGGAAATCTTTATACGATGAGCTCTGAGGCTGAACTCCTCAAAAACCAACTCTTTGGCGATCGTATCAGCTTTATCAACCTTCCAGAATACAAAAACAAACTTGTCTTGATGCTACTTAGTCTTGAGGATCAGCATTGGTTGATTCAAATGGAATATAGCAAGTACCATCACGCAAAATCCTACTTAAAAACTTTATTTACTCAATAATTCTTAATATCATGGCAAAAGTACAGAAAATTCTAAACATTGAAGTTCCTGCTGGAAAGGCAACTCCAACTCCACCGCTTGGACCTATGCTCGGTGCGAATGGTGTAAATATCGGACAATTCACCAAAGAATTTAACGAAAAGACTGCGGATTTGATGAAGCAGTTTGGTGGAATTGAAGTAAAAATTAAGGTAAAGCTGACAGTTTATGTTGATAGAACCTTCAAAATGGAGATCGGTGCTCCAATCACTTCAGGACTCATCAAATGGAGAATCAACCAAAACCTCGGTTCTGGAGAACCAAACAAGAAAAAGATCGGAAAACTTACCAAAGCCGATCTTGAAGCGATTTATGAGCTCAAAAAAGCCGACTTGAATGCAAATTCTCCTGAGGAAGGATACAGAATTATTGCAGGAACGGCAAGAAATATGGGAGTTGATGTTGAATTATAATATCACTTGTTGTGGGAGGTCAGATTTCTGATCGCTTGCACCACTTTTATTCTTCTTATTCTTATTCGTATGAAACACGGAAAAAAGTACAACGAAGTGAAAAAGCTCGTTGAAAAGACAAAAGCCTATCCTTTGGCTGAGGCAGTAGAACTCCTCAAAAAAGTGAACTATGCAAAGTTTGACGCTGGAATTGAACTCGCAGTCAAGACGAATGCAAATCCAAAGTACAATGATCAAATGCTCAGAGCAACGACCATCCTTCCTCATGGGACAGGAAAGACCAAGAAAGTTGCAGTATTCACTACTGATGATAAAGTAGAGGAAGCGAAAAAAGCAGGAGCTGATCTTGCTGGATACGAAAGCTTGCTCAAAGATATCAAAGATGGAAAGACTGATTTTGATGTCTTGATCACGACTCCAGAACTTATCAGAGAGCTTGCTCCTGTAGCAAAACAGCTCGGACCTAAGGGATTGATGCCTTCTCCAAAAGCTGGAACCGTAACGATGAACATCGCTCAAGCCGTAGAGGAGACCAAAAAAGGTAAAATTGAATTCAGACTTGATAAAACAGGGAATATTCACGCTTTGGTAGGAAAACTCTCTTTTGACAGTGCAAAGCTCGTAGAGAATATTGAATCTTTGATGAAAGCGATTGAAGAAAATAAACCTACTGGAGTAAAAGGAAAGCTCGTAAAGAAAGTAGTAGTAGCTACGACTATGAGTCCTGGAGTACAGGTGGAATACTAAGATTTCAAAATAAGAAAAAAGACTGATTTCCCTCAAGGAGTCAGTTTTTTTTTGAAAAAAGAGAAAATGCCAGCCTCTCATACAGAAAATAGCTGATGACAAGCTGACATTTATAAAGGGGGTTAATCTTTTTTTTATTTTTTGCTCTTTTCTTTCCTTTTTTGGAGGAATCTTTCTAGGCATTCTCTGATTTTATCTTTGAAAATATAAATTAGAGAAATAATAGCACACAGAGTCCCTAGATAATAGGAGAAATATATAAATACGCTTAGAAACGTACACTATGGTATCCAGTCAGAAGTTGTGCGATACTCTCTATACAACATGTATGTAAGTACGCATACGAGAACCAACAAGCTTACCTGAATAAATGAATTTCTAATACAATTTTTAATATTGTATTTTTTTTGAGAGAACTTTATCTCTTGTTTGAGAAGCTTATTTGTCTCATCATAATAAATATGACGAGTATAATAAACTTTTTGTTCTAATAGAACCCCAAATAAGCGCTCCTTCACATATCTTATTGAATCTTCAACCTGGATAGACCCCTTTGTTAGGGCAGCAAGAAGCTTATCATTATCACTTCCTGGGATTGTATCCCAGTTTTTTGCAAAAGTTCGAGCATTTTTTATCTCTTGCAAGACAGAATTTATACTCACACTCTGCGCAAATCCGTTTCCCACTCCCATCACTAGGAGCAGAATGAAAAATAATTTTGTTTTCATTTTATTTTTGCACTCCTATTAAATCCATTTCGGAACCAGACTTTGAGTGCTTCGGTCTGTTTTGTTATTATTCGTTTTTTTATTTCTATCTCGACTATACTTATTTCAGAGAGAGTCAAGTTATTTTATTTTTGATGAAACTTTTTGGAGTAAATGGGGGTTTGAACCGAGAATCCTAGAAAAATGCTTGTTCTTAGCTTGAAAAAGTTTGATCACTAGGATTTGAAATCTATTAAAAAAACTGATTCCCATCAGAAGAATCAGCCTTTTCTTTTTGAAAGAAAGGAGCTAAGGATTAAAATTGAGTTTCAAACGTTCTAGCCCTTTCTCATTCACTTGATATTCCTTTCCCATGATTAAAACAGGGATTTCTCCGAGCTCTTGCTTCAAAATCTCGGCTAAAAGCTGAATCTTTTCTAGATCATCAGGAAGCTGCGTCAAAGTAAAGACTTCCTCGGTTTCAGGAGTTTCTGCTCCAAGAGAAGCATTTATCGTTTCTCAAGCAAGCTCCTCTTCTGAAAAGTTTTCTTCTTGCAAATCTTCTTCTATGAAAAGCTCTTCAGCTACAGGCATTTCTCTTTCCTCTTCCTCATCAGCAAGCTTGGGAGCAGCGACAGGATTTGCAGGCTTCTCGGATTTGATTTTTTCAATTTCTTGCTTCTTTTGATCGCCATATCTTTCCTTTTTTGCCCTTGCGACCGTCCATTCGGGGTCAAATTTCCCTCCAGCGAGCTTCATCAGGGTCGTATAGTCAGTTTTTACGATTTTATCAAGGAAAATCCTCCCTTCTCCTCTGCTTTCCTGGAAAATTTTCGCTCCATAGATCACGACCAAATCAAACTTCTGAAAATCCACAGCATCTTTGATAAAAAACTCCCAAGAAGCGGAAATATCCTCAATCTTGATGAAAAAGCCCTTTTTCTTCGCTCTTTGCACCTCTTTGATATAGCCGATGATAACGAATTTCGGCACCTCATGCTGCTCTAGCACTTGATTGAGGAAAGAAAACTTTTTGATATACAGATACAGCCCATCTAGCGGATGTCCAGAGACAAAGGCTTTTAGAACTTCTTGCTCCATCATCAGCTTCTCCATATGGGTCGCCTTCTCGGTCATTTTGAGCTGGATACTGGTATCTACTCCCAGCCCTCCAAAAAGCCCAAAATCTGCATTGGCGATATTTTTAGTCCAATCAATCAGGTTTTGCACATTCTCAAGTAGGATTTTCCTATCACCAAAAGCATCTAAAGCTCAGACCTTGATTAGGCTTTCTAAAGATTTTTTATTGACGATACTCGCACATCTCTTGAGGAAATCTTCCAAACTCTGAAAAAGTCAGCCTTTTTGCCTTTCTTGCTGAATCACCTCTCCAATCTCCTCACCGATTCCTTTCGCACTAAAAAATCAAAGTCTGATATGCTCATCAATCGCTGCTACATGATTGAAGGAAACATTGATATCTGGCCGTAGGACTGGGATTCCCTTGTTCTGAATCTCCGAAATATAGAAGCTCTGCGTATCGGTATCTTCCTCCACAGAACGGATCAGGGCTGCGGAAAATTCCACTGGAAAATGAGCCTTGAGATAAGCAGTTTGATACGCAATCATGGCATAGCAGACCGAATGCGATTTATTGAAAGAATAGGAAGCCGCAGGCTCAATCATCTTTTCGTAGATCGTAGTCGTGGTTTCCTCTTTGTAGTTTCTAAAGCTTGCCCCTCTCGTGATAAACTCTTTTTTGAGCTTTTCAATCACTTCTTTTTTCTTTTTTCCGACTCCTCTTCTGAGCATATCTGCTTCACCAAGCGAAAATCCTGCCATCGCCTGCACCAAAAACATCAACTGCTCTTGATAGACCGCAATTCCATAGGTCAAACTCATAATCGGAGAGAGATCTTCAATCAGCTTTTGATTTTCTTCTTCAGCAACTTCAGCTCCATATTTTTTGGTCAACTCTGCTCTAAGTTCATCAGTCATATAGGAAATTGGCTCACGACCGTGTTTTCTCTCAATATATCTCGGAATAAACTCCATCGGTCCTGGACGATAAAGCGCATTCATCGCTACGAGATCATTGATAGAGTTTGGCTCAAGCTGGATCAAAAATTTCCTCATTCCCTGCGATTCAAACTGGAAAATCCCTGTCGTATCACCAGCTTTGAAAACTGATTCGTAAGTGAAAGCATCATTGATATCTGGCTGAAAAGAGGTCGTTTCCAGAAAATGCTGAAAAATCTGAGGCAGTTCCTTATTTTCCTTTTCATGTCTGGCTTTGATAATTTTGATGCAGGTTTTGATGATAGAAAGGTTCCTAAGGCCGAGGAAATCCATCTTCAAAAGTCAGATTTGTTCTAATGTTGGTCCATCATACTGACTCACGACCGCGTGATCATTTTCTTTCGCATACTGCACCGGAGTATAGGTAGAAACCGCCTCTGGAGCGATAATAATTCCACAAGCATGCACCCCAAGCTGTCTTAGATTCCCTTCTAGC
Source organism: uncultured bacterium (assembly GCA_963540355.1). GTDB lineage: Bacteria > Patescibacteriota > Gracilibacteria > Absconditabacterales > Absconditicoccaceae > HOT-345. The sequence goes on along the minus strand of CAUTND010000008.1, from coordinate 17,402 downwards.
CCTGATGCCAGATCAAAAGCCTCTTTGACCTTTTCATCACTATTGTAAAAGCTGTGAATCTCCTCAAATTCCTCAGGACTGGAAATAATCGCTGTGAGCGAGCTTTTCTCAGGAATAAGATTAGAAATCTGATTCGCCTTTTCAAAAGGGACTCCTACCGCTCTCGCAGAATCTTTGAACGCCGCTTTGGTCGCCATTTTCATAAAAGTTCCAATAGAACAGACCTTTTCCTGACCGTATTTTTCCGTGCAATAATCAATCACTCTCTGCCTCTGCGTATCCTCAAAATCAATATCAAAATCGGGCATAGAAATTCTCGCAGGATTGAGAAACCTCTCAAAAAGCAGATCAAAAGGCAAAGGATCAATATCGGTAATTTCAATCGCCCAAGCAAGCAAGGATCACGCTCCTGAACCTCTTCCTGGCCCTACGACAATCATCTGCCTTTTCGCCCATCTCACATAATCAGAAACGATCAAAAAGTAAGAGTTGAAGCCCATTTCCTTGATTACTTTAAGCTCATATTCAAGCCTCTCAATATACTGAGCTAGGGAATATTTTGAGTTTTCAAGAGGGAAAGTCTGACTAGTTTCAGCGATCAGCTTTTTTTTGAAAGTGGTATAGGTTTCGTGAGTAAATCTCTTCAAATCTGCTGGTGAAGTTTCAGGAACTGATTTTTCTAGGATTCCTTTATCGGTAATTTTTACGAGATTAATAAGCGTTTCTGTATCCCAATTCAGTCTAAGTCTGGTTTTTAGTCCTTTATAAGCCAAATAGCGAAGTTCAAATTCATGCAAATCCATTGTCCTCATCCAGCATATCTTGAGAATAAATATCGCTTCTCAGTGTAGGGTTTTGACTTGAAAAAGCAAGAAAAGCCGATCCCTCTTTCTAAAAAAAAGAAAAAACCCCCTGATGAAAGGAAGTTTTTCGTAAATGATCTCTGATTTTATTGACCTTATCATACTGAATTACTCTGAGGAGCTTGCCCAGAAGTAGCCAATGCTCCAATCACCCAGAAGATAAAGGATACGATAATCCATGAGATACCAACGATGATCAATCCAATAGCTGCTTGCTTGAGAATGGTAAGTCCTTTTTTGTATTTTCCATCATCCCCAGCAGCTGTCACCATTTGAAATCCTCCTCGGAGACAAATTGCCAAAGCAACCACTGCAAGCATTCCTAGAATCCAGTTAATTGCCCTATTTATCGTTCTCAAAAGTCCATCATTAGCAGCATTATTTCCAGCATCTTTCGTCCCGACAACACCTTGAACACCCTGCACTCCTACCGTAGATCAAAATCCATTAATGGTATCATATACAGGACCACCTGGCGCTCCGCCTCCTTGAGCAAGGGTGATTCCTGTTAGCCCGCCAAAGAATGCGAGTCCAGCTACTGTCATCGTAAGCAATTTTGTTTTCATCTTCTTGTATAAAAGAGTAAAAAAGATAGTACAAAGAGCATTTTTTTCTCTTAACTGCACTAAGTGTACTTAAAATTTTCTTTTTTGCAAATTTTTTATGAGTTTTTTTATTTTTTCTTGGATCTCTAGGAAAAAGTTAAAAAGAAAAGACTGATTTTATCGCATATTAAGCAGTAAGTTCTTTGAGAAGTCTTGCAACATGACCCGTAGCTTTCACATTTCTTCGCTCCCTGAGGATTTTTCCCTGCTGATCAAGCAAAAAGGTCGATCTCACAGTACCCATAAAACTTTGACCATAATTCTTTTTCTCAGCTCGGACACCAAATTGTTCATGCAATATTCAGCTTTCATCACTAATAAGAGGTATCTTAAGCTCTCGCTGTGCAATAAATTCTCTATGACAAGCAGGAGAGTCCTTACTGACACCGACCACCCCAATCTCTTGATCATAAAATCTTTGAAGATACTGCGAAAAATCCCTTGCCTCCAAAGTACATCCTGGAGTATTATCCTTAGGATAGAAATAGAGCAAGGTACGAGGATAATCTCTCAGAAGAAGCTGAAATTCTGATTCTTTCATAACGTCTCATTCCACATAATTTACTTTCATGACTATTCAAGATACAAAAATAAAACTTAGCTATTACTCACATTTTCATAGACTTCGAGGACACTTCCCTCTGCTACAAAAACGACATCAAGTCTGACATTTCTCTCCCATCCTTCACGAAAACAATAGGCTTCAATACTTCTCTCTAATGCTTGAAATTTTCTTGCTGAGAGATAGGAGCTCCAATCTTGAATCCCATCCACGACCTTTACTTCTACGAAGGCGAGCTCCTCTCACTTCTGCATGACGAGATCAATTTCTCCTCCACGAATAGTGAAATTTTTTGCCCTGAGCTGATAGCCTCTTGCAAGGTACCGTTCCCGAGCAAGTTGTTCTCCAATCTTTCCTTTTTCTTTGAGATGATGCATGAGGATAAGTAAAAAGAACTAAAAAGTCAGGTTTTTTTAATTTTTGTATCGTTCTTGATGAGATGTTCTTCGCTCAGCAACAGTGCTATCATCTCCGCTAAGAAGAGCTTCTGGAACAGACATACCGTAAATTTCAACAGGTCTAGTATAATTAGGAGCTTCAAGATTTGCCATTCCTTCTTTGAGAGCATAGCTTTCTTCGATCCAACTGCCCTTTTCTTTGATGACTCCAGGAATGAGCCTTACAATCGCTTCGATCATCAGCATACTTGGGACTTCTCCTCCCAAAACGATAAATTGTCCGAGTGAAAGCTTCCTAAAAGCTTCTGGATATTTTTTTTGTAAATAAACTTCTGCTCTATAATCAATACCTTCATACCTTCCACAGATAAAGATAAGATGCTCTTTCTTGCTAAGTCCATGAGCAATCTTTTGAGTGAATACTTCCTTTGCAGGCGAAGGAAAAAGAATCGAAAAGTCAGATTTTTTCAGTTTATGGCATTTGATGATCGTTTCTACGCAGCTTACAATGGGTTTTGCCTTGATTAACATACCTTCTCCTCCTCCATAAATCTCATCATCGACTTGCTGATGCTTATCACTACAAAAGTCCCTTGGATTCCAAGTTGTAAATTCAAGAATGCCTTTTTCTCTTGCTTTCTCAATCAAGGAAGTATGGAGAAAACTATCAAAAAGAGAAGGGAAAAGACTGACAAGATGAAGGTGCATGGTGTCTATATAGGAAAATAAGAATACTTTGAGCCTAGTCATTCTCCCTTGATTTTCAATCGGAAAATACCATACTCCCTTTGAGTTTTTATTTTTTTTCTTGAAATGATGAAATTTCCTTTCTTTTTGCTTACTTGAGGGGTCTTTCTTTTCCTTGCAGGATGTAATCAGCTTTCTGAACTTGAACAGAATAGGGACTATCAGCAGGCAAAACAGAAAACCTTATCTGGTTTTGCTACGGTTTCTGAAAAAACCACTGAGCTGATCCAGAATAATGCCTATGCTCAGCAAGCCGTAAATACTGCAACTCAAGTCTTTGACCAAACCAAAGAACAAGCAGGACAGGTCGTAGAACAGCTAAAAACTGAAGTCCAAAATCAGTATGATCAGCTCAAAACGGATACAAAAAATCAGATAAAATCTGGAGTCAATCAAAAGATCGATCAAGCATTTGAGAGACTCTAGTAGCTTCTGCCGATAAAAGTTTGACTTATACTTGCTTTCAGTTCGCAAAATCCTAAGCTTAAATCAGATTTTTATTTTCTTATCAAATAAATTATGGTAGTAGTAAGACCGTTTAAAGGGCTTCGCCCTCCACAAGAGATCGTAGCACAGCTTGCATCTCGCCCTTATGATGTGATGAATTCAGCTGAAGCAAGACAAGAAGCTGCAGGAAATCAGTATTCTCTCCTTCATGTTACTAAAGCAGAAATTGACCTTCCAGAAGGGACTGATGAGCACTCTCAAGCGGTATATGACAAGGTCGTAGAGAATTTCAAAGCATTCCAGGACAAAGGATGGCTTGTTCAAGATGCTGAACCAAAAATCTATATCTACGGACAGACGATGGGTGAAAGAACCCAATACGGATTCGTAGCCTGCACGAGCATTGATGATTACTTCAATGAGAGCATTAAAAAGCACGAACTCACTCGTAGAGACAAGGAGGATGATAGAATGATCCATGTGAACATTACTGATGCGAATGTAGAACCGGTGTTTTTTGCCTATCCAGCACAGGCAGAACTTGATGGAATCATTGAGGAGGTTGTAAAAAATCAGAAACCTGAATATGATTTCGTGGCAGATGACGGATTTGGACATCATTTCCGAGTGATCAATGATCAGGCTTTGATTGCTAAAATTACCGAACTTTTTGCGAAAGTTCCTGCACTCTATATTGCTGATGGACACCACAGAACCGCTGCTGCTGCAAGGGTTGGACTTGAGAGAAGAACCGCAAAACCTGATTATACTGGAGAAGAAGAATTCAACTACTTTATGGCAGTAATTTTCCCAGACAATCAACTCAAAATCATGGATTACAATAGAGTTTTGAAAGACCTCAACGGAATGAGTGAAACGGAACTCCTTGAGAAACTTCAGACTGATTTCACAGTAAAAGAAAAAGGGGAAGCTGAATATAGACCTACAGCACTTCATAACTTTAGTATGTATCTAGGAAATAAACGATACTCCCTTACTGCGAAAGAAGGAACCTATGATGATAAAGATCCGATTGGAGTGCTTGATGTGACGATCCTTTCCAATCTCGTTTTGGATCAACTTTTCGGAATCAAAGACCTCAGAACCGACAAGAGAATTGACTTTGTAGGAGGACTTAGAGGACTTGGAGAACTCAAAAAAAGAGTAGATAATGGAGAAATGAAAGTTGCTTTTGCACTCTATCCAGTAAGTATGCAGCAACTCATTGATATTGCTGATACCGGAAATATTATGCCACCAAAGACCACTTGGTTTGAACCAAAACTGAGAAGTGGACTCGTTATTCACAAGTTGAGTTAATGATAAACTTTTTCAAATCCCAAAAGAATCCTAGAGTCTACTCAGGCTTTGGGATTTTTTTCATACTTGCAATATCAAGAAAAATCAATACAAGTTTCTTCATCCTTTATAGTCTCTGTTACATTTTCAGAATTTTATCTTTTTCAAAAAAATGATTAGCTATAACATGGTTAATAACCGCCCTTGTCCTTTTTGCCCTGAACAGAGAGAAGCTGTTCTAGAAGAGGGAAAATTCTGTTTCGTTGCTCCAGCACGTGCTCCGTACACTGAGGACCACCTTCTGATTATTCCTAAGAGACATCTCATCTTTTTTCATGAACTTTCTCCCGAAGAGCTAGAAGAATTTATGATAGTAATGCAACGCCGGAGCGCAAAACTTCATACTCGCCATGAAGCGATCAATCTCCTCCTGAGAGATAGCACTATTGAAGGTAAAATTGGAAAAAGCGTAGATCATCTCCATTTTCATCTTCTTCCTACATTAAGCGTAGATACCAAACATAGTCAGCCTGATCGTAAATTTTTTAGCGATCTTGAATATCTAGCTGAACTTGAACGTATCAAATCCCTATTCTGTGCTTAGTCCAAAAATAAAAACATTTCCATCAAAGTAAACACAAAAAAGCTGAATCTCTCTTGCATTCTCCCTCAAAAAAACTACATTCAATGTTGAATGATGAGTTCAGAGTTTGGGATTCAAAGTGTCAGTAGGAGAATACTCGCAGTTGAAGCTCAGACTTTTATCTCATTATGATTTTTTCTCCTCTTAGTCCTGTATTTCGCTCAGTATGAATCTTGAAAAACTCTTTGGAAGCAAAACCAAGGTAGACATCCTCAAATATCTGATTTTCAGAAGACAGGGAGTCTCTATGAGAGCATTAGAAACTGAACTCTGATGGACTTTTCCGGCGATCAAAAAACAGGTAGACAGTCTTGAAGAAGCGATGATTTTGGAGGTGGACAAAGAAAACACCAGCCGAGCGATTAAAATCAAGGCAGACTTGCTCCCCATCTTCAAGGAACTCTTTTTTGAAAGTTTAAAACAAAACCTCATAAGCTGCTTTGAACAGCATCAGGGTCAGATTTCCTCTTATTTTTGGGGAGATAAATTTGGGAAACCAATTGGGATGGATTTGATTTTGATTTATCAGGATATTGGCAAAGAAGCGATTGAGGAGCTCAAAACTGCGATTAGCGAGATTTTTAGGACCTATCGGATAGAAAGTGCCTCTATCGTATTTATGAGTAGCGAGGAACGAGAAAAGAGGTATAGACTGGCAGATAGATTTGTTTTACAAGTAATGAGATATTACAATACTTTTGGAAGAAAATAAAAAAATTAAGAATTCAGAATTAAGAAATTACTATCGTCATTATCAATAGAGTAAGAAATAATGATCAAAGTCTCCCTTTATCAAAGGGGGATGCCCGAAGGGCAGGGGGATTTTTACGAAAAAAACCTACTATTCCTTTACCTTTACTATCATCAATGAACTACGAAAGCCTCTTAGATGAAATCATGGTCAATACCCTCTCTGCAAAAGAACTGATCGGAACGCCACAAATCCCCCTCAAATATGCCGTTTGCCCTTGGAACCTTGAATTTCATACCAGCATTTTCCTCGCAAGCATCTTACTCGCTCTAGATCAAGAAAACCCCCTCATTTTCCTCATCCAATGCGAAGATTTGGAAAGCGACTGCCTTTACTATCAAGGGAAAATTTGACCCCACTTTGGAAGAAGCTGGGAAAGCAAAAAAGCTGGAGAAAAACTCCTCGAAAGCAGTGCAATTTGAAGCACTAAAACTTCTCCCTATCCTTACCTTGATAAACTCTTTTCCTATCTCGCAGTTATCAACCCTCATCCTGAGCATCTTGTGCTTTTTATCAAAAAGGGAGCTTCTCAAGCAGAATTGGCTTCTCTCCTCAAAAAGCTCCTTGAAAAAGACTATGGGCTCGTTGTGCTGAGTAATTGCTATGAAGGATTGTCCTTAGAAAGTTGCAAAAGTCAGTCTTCAAAGCTCCTTTCTCATATAGAAAAGAAAAAAATGAATCCTGATGAAAGCCACGATTTCCCTGCTTTGAAGCTACTAAGCGAACTTTTACCGCAAAAGAAAGTCCCTTTTAGGATAGAGCATCATCTCAATACCGGAGAAATCGGCTTCAATACTGAGCAAACAACCTCTTTTTGGTTTATGCTGCAATAATTTTACTTTTCCGATGTCTGATGATTCGCCGTTTTTTTATGCTTGTGCTCAGCTGTATTTTTTTGTGACTTGGACTACATTTCCTCCTCAATAGCACTCCAAGCGCCTTTCAAGAACAGGAAAAAGAAAAAAAAGTCTGAACTTCCGAAGAAGTAAAGCTCTCTTTGGAGGAAAAATCCCCTTCATTGAACCATCTTTCTCAGGAGGAATCAGATTTTCTAAATCCTGAGCTTAACCTTAGTCCAGAACAGGAAAATCTCAGCTTCAATATTCCGGTGCTCATGTTTCATTATATTCAAGATATTCCTTCGAATACGAAAGATCAGCTCGGCTATAGGCTCTCCTATGCTCCGCAAAAACTAGATGAGCTACTGACTTTCTTTGAGGAACAGGACATTACAACGCTGACTTTTTGGGATTTAAAAGCAATCATTGAAGACAGACAAAAAGCACCTGAGAAAGCAGTAATTCTCGCCTTTGATGATGGGCATGCTGATCATTATAGCAATGCATATCCTATCTTGAAAAAGCATGGTGCTAAAGCGGTTTTTTTCATTATTTCAGGGAAGCCTGATCAAGACCCAAAATTCGCTAATCGAGCACAGGTCAAAGAGCTTGCAGATGCAGGATTTGAAATCGGGTCTCATTCCGCTTCTCATTTCAATCTCACTTCACTCAGCACTCCAGCATTGATCGAGGAGCTCAGTGGATCAAAAGCTACTTTAGAAGCTAAAACCTGAAAACCTGTAATTAGTTTCTGCTATCCATCAGGGAGATTTAATGTAAAGGTTTTGAAAGAAGTGCAGAAACATTACCTTTTCGCTCGTACGACGCAGCCTGGAGCAGTTTTGAAGCTCAAAAAAAGGCGACAATTTCCGACCGTTCGTATCCATCCAACCACAACTAGCAAACAGCTTGCTAAATATCGAAATCTTTAATTCTACTCTCTCACCATGCGCCTCCTCATCTGCTGTGGAACTCCTTGAGAACTCAAAACCGTAAAAACTCAGATCAAAAACCTCAAGCTCAAACAAAAACTCGCAATTCATTACCTCTGCACAGGGATTGGAAACTACGAAACGATTTTTACTTTGACGAAATTTCTGACTGAACAAGAAGATTCAGATTTTTTCCTGGTGAATATTGGGATTTGTGGCTATTGGAATGGTGGAGAACAGCCAGAAAAACTGATCCAAATTGGGAGAATCAAAAACCGAACGACAGAAAAAGAACTCCTCCCTCCGCTTCCGATCCGCTTCGCCAAGATTGAAAGTATTCGGTCTAGTGAAAAGCCGATTTTGGAAGGGAAAGGAGCATATGGATTTGGAGAGATGGAAAGCCGAGGGATTGAACTCGTTGCGGATAAATTCAGACTTCCTCGTTTATTTTTGAAAGTTCCCTTTGATCGTGTCGGCGAGGAAACGAAAACTTTTGATAGAGAAAAGGCTTGCCAAATGCTTGCAGAGCATATTGACTATACAACTCTTTTGGAGCAACTTTTATCTTTAGCACCGTAAATATGAAACTTTTGATCGGACCAGAACACACACAAGCAGAACTTTTTATGCAACAAGCGGCAGAAATCGCACAAAAAGCAACTTGTGAAAGATCAAAATGCTGATGTATCATCGTGAAAGATGGAGACATTATCGGAAAAGGCTTCAATTCACCAGCACAGAACTTAGAATCTCAAAGAAGATGCCACTGCGATAAGGCACAGTATCATAGAAAAGTTACTGATAAAACCTGCTGTATCCATGCTGAACAAAGAGCCATTCTTGATGCTTTGAAATCCGCTTCAGATCAACTTCCAGGTTCAGATTTATATTTTATTCGCCTAGATCAAGAAGGGAAAATTACTAAAGCTGGAGAGCCCTATTGCACAATTTGTAGCAAAATGGCCTTGGAAGTAGGGATCAAGAACTTTCATCTCTGGCATGCGGAAGGAATCGTCGCTTATGACACCGAGGAATATAATATTCTTTCCTACCAGTATCAGTGAGAATAGTAAAAAAAGACCTCTAGATGATACCTAGAATCCAGTCTGAGGACAAAAAAGACCTCTTTCTCCTCTCTGGCAAAGCTAAGCAGATAAAAGAAGCAGCCCTAATCAGATCAAGAAGAAAAAATCTGATTGTTTTTCTCCTCGGTTTCCGTATGCTCAGGCTTGTTTATATTTCTGCTTTGCTATGCTCCGCCATATTCCTGTCCTCGCTCAAGAAATCTACGATCAGCTCCCTCAAGACCGACAACTTGGCTTTGATGGGACTTTTGGGCATGGGGGACATGCGGAGTTTTTCCTTAGCCACGAGGAGCAAAAAAGGAGCATTGAACCCCTCAAAATCATCGGAACGGACATTGACCAGCAGATGATCCAGAAAGCCACTGAACTCACGAAAAATTATGCCCAACAGATCCAGATTCTCCATAGTTCCTATGCGAAAATTGAGAATATTAGTCAAAAAATCTGACTTTTTGATTATGAACTGCTTGATCTTGGAGTGAATCTTGAACATTTCAAGGATGGAAGTCGCTGATTTTCTATCAAGACCGATGCTCCGCTAGATATGAGATTTGATCAGGAAAAGAATCCGACCACCGCGAAAGAGCGACTCCAAAAGACCAAAGCTGAAACCATTGAACAAGCCCTCCAAAGCTACGGCGACTTCTCCCCCAAAACTGCTGAATGGCTCACGAAACTCCTCTGCGAACAGAGAAAAAAATCTGAATTTTCAACTACTTTTCAGTTCAAAGACTTTCTGACCACTCATCATTTCAATCAGAAAAAGATTGCCGTCATTTTCCAGGTCATCAGGATCATGGTCAATCGTGAACTTGAACAGTTAGAACAGTTTTTGAAAGACTTTCCTCAGACTTTGAAAAAGGGTTGAAGATGCTTGATTATTACTTATCATAGCATTGAAGACAGAATCACTAAAAACGCCTTCAAAGCACTAGCAGAAAGCTGATCCTTCCAGCTCGTAAACAAAAAAGTGATCGTTCCTCACTATACTGAAGTCCAAAGAAACAAAGCTGCCAGAAGTGCAAAACTTAGAATTATTGAAAAAGTATAGCTCAATGATCTTTATTGTGAAATGGATTGCTTCGCTTTGCTCGCAATGACCGTCATCGCGAGGCGAAGCCGTGGCAATCAAAGTCTCTAGAAAAATCACTTATTTCGTTTTTTTCCAAATAGCTTTAGTACCTTTTCCTTTTCCATGCCAGATACTCCTCTTCAAACCACACAGCATAAGATCAAAACTTTTGCCTATCAATCCCTCAACTCTTTTCATAAATCCTATAAAAGCTGGCTCACCACCTATAGAAACAAAAAAGGACTCTGGGATAGTGTGAAGATAGGTGTTCTTTCACTTGGAGTACTTCTCTTTGGGGGGATTTTCCTTTATTATATCAATCTCGCATCCACAAGAGGCTATTTTATGAAGATTGAAACCCGAAAACTTGAGAATATCAAAGCTAAAAGTGATATCGTAAAATTGGAAGTTATTAGAAAAAAAAGAGAAAACCGAGATAATCTCTATACCCCAAGAAATTTTGATCTTCAAAAAAATCTGATTACAATTGAGATTCCTGAGCTAGAAATTGAAGAACATTAAAGCTGAATTTCTTTTTCCAAAAGGATATTGAGAGGATCTTTCCCTTCAGCCTTTTCCTCTTGAGCAGTAAAATCGTAGCTTTTGATAAGCTGAAGAGCATAATAAGCGATTGTTCCTTGGATCCCAAGATAGAAAAAAATAAGCGAAAAAATCAACTGCCCCGAAAGCGAAAGTCTCATAAGAAGCACAATATTGAGAAGCATTGCAACTCCTGTTGTTAGAAGCCAAAACATAAGATCAATCTTTTTAAGGTAAGCCTTCAATGCCGGAAATCTTGCATAAAAAATCAGCACCCCACAGAGGACATTCCAAGCAATCAGCCAAGGAAGCATCGTTTGAATTCCATCCCCAAGCCCAATAAGACTGATATAGAGCGAAAAATTGATAATCAAAGCCACCGCAAATCTACTCACAAAAGAAAAAATCTGACTTTTCTTGAGAAGGAAAGCATTCCAAAGAAAGAATCCAATTCCAAGCCAGTATCGCCATTGTTGAAGCTGAATCCCTTGAAACATCGGAACTAAATAAGCAATCAAAACACCAATTAAGAGAGCAACATTAAGGTATTCAAGGAGAGCTCTGGCAAAAAGAGGCATCTGATGAAGAAAGGCAAACCAAGAGCGGAAGATTTGCTTTTTTTCTTTTTTTTCTGGACTCAAAATCCTTTCCCCTGCAAGAATTCTACGAAGAGAAAGTTCTCTCCTCAAACTTGGCTCAGGAAGGGGTAAAAAACGCTCAGCAAAACTCAGCATCAAAAGCAGTATCCCACAAAAGAAAAGGTCAAGATTAAGTGCTAAAAGCGGAACTGAAAAACTAAGAAAAAGAAGATCGGCAAAAGCAAGGAGCACAGAGAAGAAAAAAGCATAATGCAACTCCGTTTCTACTTTCTTGAAAACCCCAACAACATATCGTAAGCCTCAAAATCCCAAAACAGCAAAGAGGAGCGTCAGTCCGAACATTGCCGAGAGCCCAGAAAATCCACTTTGGATAAAAGCATTTCCTAGCAAGAGAAAAAGAACAAAAAGAAAGCCGTGTTTGAAAAGTGTTTTCCCATCCTGATACTCTAGGAAGTAAGCTAAATATCGCAATCCCCAAATCACCGTTAAAAGTACAAAAAAAGCTGACTGATAACTCAATCCTATAAAGTTTAAGACCCCTAAAATCCCCAAAAACATCAGTAAAGCAAGAGCATAGAGCCCATATTTTTCAAGGAAGATCCCCTCAGAAAATTTCAGTTTAAGATCCTGCACTCCCTGAGTAAAAAAGATAAGCAAAAAGAAAAAAGGAAAGAGTCCAAAATACCGCAATTCTAGCTGAACAAAGAAAGCGATAAAGACCGTACACACTGCAAGCATAATCACATAGAGCACGAGATTGGGACTAGAAAACTAAAAGAATTTTGAGGAGAGAAATACCGATCAAATAAGCAGCCACAATACCAATCGCAAGCCAAAGATAGTGTATCAACTGCTGAGGCTTGAAATATTCATTCGCAGCCCTAAAGAGTAAAGCTGCCAAAGCACCATAAATAAAAAGGATGCCAAATCTTTGAAGACTGAGCTCAATTCCTATTTGCCCCCCAAACACAGCAAGAAGTGCAAGTTCTAGAAGAAAGAAGAGCATCATTAGTTCAGCTCCACGAAAAAGTTGACGGCAAAAAGCAAGCTTATTTTCAAGAGCAAACTGAATATCTTTATGCAAATATTGAGTAAAAAGTTTGAGATAGCCAAGAGAAACATACATCGTTTCAGCTCTTGAAAGTTGAGCCCCTAGCGCAGATAGCAAGTTTGCTTTTGCAAGTCTAGTCTGTTCCCTAATCACTTCAACATTCGTAACCTTACTTTTAGGAGCAATCGTAAAGATTTTATCTTCTTCAAGCTTAGTAAGTAGGAGATCCTGAGTTTCAACGATAAGATTCATCGCCCTGTGAAGCTCTTCAATAATTTTATCATAGTTGGTAGCAAGACGGAGTTTACTGATTTCTCCTCTCATATCATCAAATTTTTTCTGAGTCACCGGAGGGATATTTCTTCCCCCAATCTCCAAAACTTGATCAATTTGGTTGATAATTTGATCAATGGCTTCATAAGCTTTCACGAGTTTTTTGTCTTGAAAGTTCAGTTTTTCTTTTTGTGCAGCTTTTTCTTTGGCAAGCTGAAGTGCACGTTCTTGTTCTTCAGCTTTTTGATAAGCATGAGAAAGAAGTTCTTGTACTTGTTCTGGGCTGAGTGGGTCATGGTAACTATTGGCATCTACGACTTTCAGCTTAAGTTTTACGACATAGGAAAGGAATTCTTCAAGATGATCAAACTTCCCAACCACTCTAAAAATCCCCTCTACACCTTTGATATCAAGATACACCCCTCCAAATTCCTGAGGTTCTCCATGATAATGTTCCAGTCAAAGGACAATCACTTTTTGATCGGTAAGAAAACTCTTGACCTGTGTTGAATCCTGCCCTTCTATCAAGAGTTCTAAGCTATAATTCTTCTCAAAAATATCTTTAATTCCTGTGAGATGAAAAAACATTGAGCAAAAACAAAGGTAAAACCTAGGAAAAATTTTCCACTTCTGCACTTTATATTGAAAAAAACAAAAAAATCAATATATAGTCCGCCGTTTTTATTCACCCAAAGAGAAAAAGTCTGACTTTTTTTGTATTTTCTCCCCCTATTGAGTATACTTAAAGAGAAGCTGAACTTCGGCTTTTTATCTCTTCTAAACAAAAATATGACACAAACAATTATTGGAAACTCAGTCTTGGACAAGTATTTTGATGAAACGACAATGTCTCTCCATTTGAAAGTGAATAGACCGATTCTCAGGAAAAAAGGATTCCCAGGGAATTGGCAACCTGTCGTGGATCCCAATGAAATTATTACCAAAGAAGCCTTTAATGAACTGATTGATCAGCTTTTTAAAGAGGTAGAAAGCAGAGAAGATGCTTTTTTAGAGATCAATAGAGAACTCTCAAAAGTCCTTCAAATCTGACCTTATAGAATCGTAATCGTCTATCCTGCGCTTTCCGATGGACTAGAACTTACTGCAGTGAAGCCGGTAAAGAAAATGAGCATTGAAGAGTACAATCTCCAACCAGAACTCTTTGAACTTCTGAGGAATAAATCCAAAGGAATTCTCGTTTCTGGAGCTCCTGGAAGCGGAAAATCTACTTTTACTGGGGCGTTGATTGAGCTGTATCACAAAGATCAGCATATCATCAAGACGATTGAGTCGCCGAGAGATTTGATGCTGAATGATGATATCGTACAGTATTCCTTTACTTACGGAAGCCACGATGAAGTAAGGGATATTCTCCTGCTTTCTAGACCTGATTATACGATTTATGATGAAGTAAGAAATAAACCTGACTTTGAACTCTATAAAGATCTCAGACTCACAGGAATTGGACTCGTTGGAGTCATCCATGCGACGAAGCCTGTGGATAGTATTCAGAGATTCATCGGAAGTATTGAGATGGGAATCATCCCTCAGGTCGTAGATACCGTTATCTTTATTGATAAAGGGCAGGTAAGCGAAGTCCTTACCCTAGAACTTACTGCAAAAGTCCCAGATGGAATGCTTTCAGAAGAGCTTGCGAGACCAGTCATTGTCGTTTCTAGCTTCCTTCAGAAAAAGCCCCTCTATGAAATCTATACCTTTGGAGAGCAAGTCGTGGTAATGCCAATTGCTACCGATGAAAATGGGAATCCAAAAGTCCCAACCAAAACCCAGGTTGTTTCTCAATATGCAAAAGAGGGAATTCAGAGAAAATTACAGCAGTTGCTTCCTTGTGATTTCCATATTGCGATCAAAGGAAGCGAGCTTGAGCTTTATATTCCTGAATATTACAAAGGGAAAATTATCGGAAAAGGCTGAATCGCAATCACGAACCTTGAAAAAGATATCGGACTCAGAATCCATGTCAGAACCTTTAATGAGTTGCCTTTACTTGAGGTGAAAGTAGATATTGCAGGAGGCGATAGGAAAGGCGATCCTTTGGTGATTTCGCTTCCAGAAGAGTTTAGAAATAAAACGGTTCCGCTACTCGTTGATGATGGATTAGTCTATGCAAAAGCAGACAATCAAGCAAACATTGTCATCAAAAATAAAGAAACCTCAATCCTCATCAAGAGAAAAGGCTTTGTCGTGGTAAATGCAGAATAAATCAATTCAGAATAAAAAATTAAAAGTGAGAAAGAGTAGATCTCCACTCCATCTTTAGAAAGACGATACAGAGAAGTCTCCCCTTTCTTAAGGGGGTGCCCGAAGGGTGGGGGATATTTAGAAAAAGCCGATGACAACCCTTTTCTTCAAAAGTGGAATTTGGATTACTAAAAAAGCCCTTACTCCTGAATCTCATTTCTAAATATTAACCATTGCAAAGATAAATAAACAAAAAGCTGAAATCAAACCCCAATATTACTCCAGATTTTTATCTTTTTTTCTCAAGTATGAATAACTTCAGATTTACGAAAATTATTGCAGGGGTAAGTCCCGTTTTAGCTAAGGAAACCGTGCTTTCAAAGATTATCAATATGGTAGATGCCTTCAGAATTACCCTTTCAAAAGGCTATGATGATAATAACAAAAAATATATTGATACCCTTATGAAACTAGACAATAGCAAAACGATTATCTTGGAGACTAAAGGGATTGATATTAGAATCAAGAATACCTGCAATCTCCCAGTGAAAAAGGGACAGAAATGGACAATTGAATACTCTGAATACGCTCAAGAAGGAAATACCAAAATCTATATTGATTATGCACATTTGGAGGATTTGAAAGCGGGAACTTTGATTCGCTGTCAACAGAGTGAGATCATTTTGAAAGTAAAAAGCACCGAAGAAGATCTTGCCGAAGTAGAAGTAGTAGAAACAGGGAAAGGAGAGATTTTTCAGTATGATAGAATCCGTTTTGATGCCTTGGATAACGATGATGAAGAGATTAGCGAAAGAGACAAAAAAGACATTCTCCGAGGATTGGAATATGGGGCTCATGTGATTGGGCTTGCCTGTACCAATAGTGCTGATCATGTACAGAGTTTAAGAGATTTCCTTGAAATAAGTAATGCAAAAGAGATGAAAATCTTTGCAAAGATCGAAACTACAACAGGACTCAAAAATCTCACTGAAATCGCCGAAACAGCCGATGGAATTATTCTCGTACTTGATGAACTTTCAGCTTTTGAAGATGAAAAAAAACTGATCACAACGATTGAAACGATAAAATCTCTCGGAAAACCAGTTCTTATCACGCGTACCGATAGTGAATATGGGAAAAACTTCAACAAAAGCTTTGGAGAACAGCTCCAAAAACTAAGTCAAGAAGGAGTAGATGGTGTGATGCTTGAAACCTTTTTGGTAGAAGATGAGGTCTTTGAAACCATTGAAAAAACAGGAGAACTCCTCAATGATAGCGAGCTTAAAGCTCATGAAAAGGCTCTCAAAAGATTTGATGATGAGCCTGATTTTGAGGTGAGAGATTATATCATCTATAATGGATTTAGGACTATTGAGGAACTTGGGGTCAAGACTGTGATTTGCTTTACAGAAAATGGATATACCGCTTCAAGATTTTCTTCTCTTACTCCAAAGATTCCGATCATTACCTTTACTCAGTCTAAAGATACTTATAGATATCTCAGTCTCGTTTGGGGAGTAAAAGGCTACAAGATCTCACAATCTTTCAACTATGAAAATCTTAAAAAAATCGGAAAAGAAATGATTAGAATGATCTTCAAAGGGAACATTTCACTTGATGATAAAATTTTGATCCTCCAAGCAAATGAAAGCCTAAAAAGCGAGAAAAATGACATGATCAACGGGATCGAGCTCTATAACTTTAAAAATATCTAAGAGAAAAAAGCTGATCAAAAATAAAGGTCAACTTTTTGATACTACCTACGATTAGAACTATCGACATAAGAGACAAAAAAGATGAGAAAAGATAATAGGTAATTAGCTTTATCTATTATTTTTCATAAACAAAAAAAGAGGATATAGAAAGAAAAAAAGAAACATCAATTCTTATCTTGAAAACTCCCTCTTTACTAAAAAATTTCTTTCTCATAAAGAAAAAAACGATACTCAAGCCATTTCTGAAATCAAACAGAATCAAGAAAAATCGCAACCTTCCACTCATTTTCTAAAAAAATATTTTAACTTGACTCTCTCTCTGAAATAAGTATAGTCAAGATAGAAATAAAAAAACGAATAATAACAAAACAGACCGAAGCACTCAAAGTCTGGTTCCGAAAGGGATTTAATAGGAGTGCAAAAAAATTATGAAAACAAAATTATTTTTTTCATTCTGCTCCTAGTGATGGGAACAGGAAAGGGTTTTAACCAAAACTCTCGCTTGGCATCATCTAACTGGGAGGACTCCATCGCACTTATGGGAGTATTCTTTTTTTTTCTAAACTCTATTCTATACATTGCACTAATTGCGGGCAAAAAGAGAGAGGTGCTGTTTGCGTTTTTCTTTATTGTTTCAGGGCTGACGATAGCAGCCACAATAAGGATAAATGTATACTTAGGAATAAGTGAAATAATTTTCACTGGAGTATGTATATTCCTATTCGGCATAATTAAAAAAAGGGGTGGCTAAAATATAAGGAAATAGTAGTAGATAACTT
>CAUTND010000007.1:0-50489 GCA_963540355.1 uncultured bacterium | reverse complement strand
CTAAAGTATTCATCATAAAATGAAAGAACTATGATCTACAAAAGTAGAAATCTTATATAGTTTCTAAAGTCATCCTCAAGTCTTAAATCACTTTAATCTACAAAAGTAGAAATCTTATATAGTTTCTAAAGAGATTTGTCGGAGCTACTCCTGCAACTGATCTACAAAAGTAGAAATCTTATATAGTTTCTAAAGTAGAGTGATTCAGTCTGGATCATTTGGAATCTACAAAAGTAGAAATCTTATATAGTTTCTAAAGTTGGACCTTCTATCGTACAGATCAAGATATATCTACAAAAGTAGAAATCTTATATAGTTTCTAAAGCATCAGTCAATGTTGTTTCCAAGAAATCTACAAAAGTAGAAATCTTATATAGTTTCTAAAGTCCACTTTTGGCTTATTTAAGCCTTTTTAGAGCTATTAAGTTTTTTGCTCAATAGCTCTAAATCCGCTTGAGACCATCTTCCAGTTTTATGAAGACCATAGGTTTACATTTTTTAGAAACAATATCATGATTTTTACTTTCAACATGAATAATGTTAATGATCAAGCCACTACATAAAGACGAGTTCTTCCTCTTCATGCACTGCATATCCATATCTGTGAATTTTCTTTTTACATCATTCACACACTTCAAATATAAGGATACTGTCAGTATTTTCAAATCTTTTTGCAAATTTTTTCTCAATTTCTAGCAAAACGATTGCCAAGATACGATCTGAATTTTTAAGCTCTCGGACAGAATACTGGAGTCTACGACCGTATTTTTCCAAAAATTTAGAAAATCTAAATCTGAGCTTATTTGAGGAGATATCGTAGGATACAATCAGCATTTTTTAACTTTATTTATAAAATTGAATAACGAAAAACGATATTTTTTATTGTTCTGTAAAGGTAAAAAGGGGAAATTCTCTATTCGGATCCATGCAATACCTATAATACTCTTTAACATAAGAGAAGACCTGCATTTTCTGCTCTAATAAAGCAGACAAAAAATTCTGAATATATTTCTTCTGTTTTTCCCATTCAATGGTATATTCTCCGTTTTTGAACTTAAAATCCTGCTCATTGATTTGCCCGAGATTGTGCATTTTTCTGATCTTTTTGTCAATGATACATCTAAAGGGTTCAACCAGATCACAAGCGAGCGACTTCCTTTCATAAAAAAGCTTATGATAAACGCCCTTATAAACATCAAAACCATACAAACACAAGTTCGCCTCTATGAAGTTATAGAGAAAAGAATAGCCGATATCCATCAGGAAATTGATGACATCATTTCTTGTCCTTGGCATCCTCTTATACCGCTTCATCTCCTCAAAATACGAAGCAAAAAAGAGTTTTGAAGCGTTTCATTCAAGCCCTCTGAGCGAATCATCGCTTTCAACCTCCTCTATCTTGGAGAGAAGTTCCTTGATACGGAGGATATTTTCCTTGAAAGTGTCAGATTTTTCTCTTATTTCTTGAAGTAGAGAAAGCTGGTTTTGGACCTTATTTTTGACAATTTTCTTCGCGATTTCTAGCTCTGGAAGCTGAGTATATTGTTTCTCTCTGAGAAGATAATTCCCCTGCAGAGCATCACCGATCATGCATTTGGGCTTGAGATTATAGCCAAGACAAAAAAGGCAAATCTGATACTTCGCCAAACGATCAATCAGTTTTGAACTGATGGTATACTCCCCGATGATAAAAATACAGAAAATCTTGAAACATGAAATCTGATTTAGGATTTTATCATTTTCTTTGATCAGAAGATTATCGTTTCTCAGCATCAGGTCTTTGACTTGTTCCGAGGTGATAACTACGATTTGCTTTTCTAAAAAATCAGGAGCCGAAAGCATCTTTCTCATTTTAGAAATTAAAGACACCTAAGTATAGTCCTGATTTTTGATTTTGCAAGTTTTACGCCAGAGAATGATCACAAAGTTCTGCATAAATGCAGTTTTGGCATTTATCCAATTGAGGTTTGAAGTCTGAGGTTCTGGGATCAAAACGCTTATATTCCTCTAAAAAAGCTTCAAAAGTCTGAATTTCTTCCTCGTTTGGAAGTGGAATTTCATAAACTTTATTATCATCTAGGGAATACAGCTTGAGTTTCTCCACTTCATAGCCCATTTCTGTGAGGCAGAAGTATTGAGCATAGAGCTGATAAATCTGTCATTGATACACCTCTGAAATATGCGACTTTCTCTCAATGAGCGACTTTTTGCCAACATGGAAACAATCTATCTTTCCGATCAAACCATACTTTTCTGAGAACACCGCAGTTCACTGAAGAATGTCTTTGGAAGTTGAATAATTCCCACTATCAATGAGGCTATGATTGAGTGTTCCGTTGATTTGCGGAGTATCTTGATAGAGCTGCTTCTCGTAGTTCTCGTAGAGGTTGTGGAAGTAGATGGAGTATGGGCAGAAGATGAAGTCATTGAGAGAGGAGATGCGGATGTATTGGTCCATGGGAAAAGTCTAAAAAGATAAAATATTATTCTTTAAAGTCCATTTTCCCTATTTCCCTTAATCCATAATATGTTCATACGAAAACTATAACCAGTTTTATGAAAAAAGACAACAACAAGCAATAATTATTTTTTTCTAATCACAGCATTTTAATTAAAGTATCTCATAATTCGGTAATAATATACCCCATTAATCATCAGACAAAGCCAATTGCAAGATTTCTTTTTAATTCTCTATTGCTTCTTTCTCAAATTCTTTTGTTTTGCATGATATCTTTGGTTATATCATTAAAACTTCGTCAAAATAGGATTTGTTTTATAATCTATATTTATCAAATTATTACTAAAAAACAATACTTCTAATCCTTCTTTTGCTCTATAAGCAGTGTGTTTAAATGAATATTCTATCTTATTAAAACCATCATATAACTTAGTAATTTCTGGAGTATTATCATAAGAAACAATCCATTTTACATTTCTAATTTTTCTAATTTCATCAGCAACTTTTTTATGATCTCCATTACTATAAGCATTCAAATAAAGAGATTGTCACTTTAAGTAGTAGGGAGGATCAAAATAGAATATTGTATTCTTTGTTTTTTTTATCTTTTTAATCAGATCAAGAGCATCTAAGTTTTCTAAAGTAATATGCTTTTTATATTTAGCTATCAATTGAATTCTTTTGATCAACTCCTCTTTATTATATCTACAAGATAATTTGTACTTTCCCGCCTGATTAATTCATCAAATAGGACCAGCATTAATAATTCCTGATATATTCGTTCTATTCAAGAAAAAGGTAGAAAAACCCAAATCTAAAAGTGAAGCGGTCTCTTTCTGTTTTTGTATATTCTTTTGAACTCTCCAATTTTCAATTGTAATCTCGGTTTCTCTAATTTTTTTTATCAAATTCTTCGTATCATGCAAAACAGAATACCAAAAAGCATAAATGGCAAGATCTTTATCATTTATGGTTATCTGTTTTACATACTTTTCCATTAGCAAGAAAAGTGCTACACTAGCTCCTCAAGCATAGGGTTCTACATAGTGCCCCGAAATCTTATTATTAATACAAATTTTGGCTAGGAACTTAGCTAACTTATTTTTACCTCAGGGATATCTTAGTGGAGAATAGAAAGTCATTTTTCTTCTATAATTTCATTATAAATCTTTTGAAAATCTGCCTTAAATTGCTCTACTTGTTCTTGATTGTTCTTTTTCCAATATTTGAATATTTGAGAATGATATCTTTTTATAATGACTGAATTAAATCGTTCTTTAGCACTTTTTCTACTATTATTGATTTCACAAAAAGGATGATCTCTAAAACATAACTGGTGAGAAAAACCATCCTTCCAAAAAGTATTACTATCTTTTAAATTGTTTAAAAATTCTGCTAATATTCTTTCTGGGGATTTATCTTAAGGTAAACACACAATATTTTTTCTATTTTTTTCATTTTTTCTTTCAATTCTTTGTCTTGCATCTCCATCTAAAATGATAATTGAATTTGGGTATAAAAATGCTGGTATTTTATTGGTGATCAAATTTAAATAGTTCTCGCACCCCATGCTTACTTGAACAAAGTTTAAGTTTTTTGTAATAGCTCTTCATAAAAATTTTTTAGCTAATATAATTCACTCTTTATCTTCACAATATATATCAATTTTATCAATATTTCTAGGTGCATCATTTAAACTAACCTCTAACTTATGCTTTATATATAGGAATCACTTTTCTTTAATGTTAATTGTATCATCAACTTTTTCTAAAAATAATGATTTTATAGTGTTTCTATTGTGTTCATTCTTATTTTTCATTTCTTCTATTTTTTCCAATGCTGTCAAAGAATGAGTTGTGAATACAATTTGAATGCGATACTGTTCTGCCATCTGATGCAAAAATTCAAGCATTTTAATTTGAGATCCAGGATACAAAGTTACATCCAACTCATCAATCACCAATATTCACCCCTTATAACTATTAGGATATTGTTCTTTTAATCTTTTAAAGGATAAGATTGCCAATAAAATTTTTCATATATTGTCTTGTCAAGCTGAATTAGTCAACCAATCATAATAACTAGTGTTTGCACCTATAGTATCCTTGTTATTACTTTTAATAACACTAGGAGCAAGTATTTTTTCATTATCCCTAGTTAAAATTAAAATCTTATTATGCCACTCTGCATAAAACTCTTTTTCGGCATCAGATAACTGCACATCAACTTCTTTAATTTCTGAATCCTCTCCAATTGGATATAATCTTTTTAAACTAAGATAAATAGTTGGATAAGCCTTGAATCAAGCTCACTTAGATCTATCAGCATTCCCTGTTTTTTTATCTACTTTCCAAAAACGGAGTTCTCAAGCCTTTTGTCATCCTCTATCTATACTTCAAACTGTAAATTCACCTTCAGCATTGTCTCTAAAAAAAATCGTCCACCTATGCTCCCTAGGCTTATCAAATTTTTTAGATATTTTAAACTTTTCAGCAAAACTAGATACAAAATTTCCTCCAGATAAAGGCTTTTCCTTATACATTTCATCTTTTATTTCTCCTATTGCATTTATGGAAAATGGCTGAGAAATAATTCCCAATATAGTCGTTTTTTGTGTTCCATTTTGTCAGGAGATTGCTGTGATATGAGATCATAACTCAAGGTCTACATCATTAAATCCTCTAAATTTTTGGATATGAATTTTTTTAATAATCATTCTTTTACATTAAACCATAAAGAATATTTTCCTTGTGTAAATATATTATTTTATAGATAGAAGTCAACTTTAATGCGACATAACCCAACTATCCCACTCAGCATCTCTAATCAAAAGATCAGGCTTTTCTGGATTTTTTTTAATTCTCTGAAGCATCATCACTCCTTTTCTGGCGATATTATAGGCTCCATTAGCATCTCCAGAAGTCGGATATTCAAACGCACTTTCCTCAATAATAAACCCTTTTTCATCACAAGGAAGCTGGTCATATCGCTTACGAGAGTCAAATCTCTCCTGGGCATTTCCGATTGGAGAGAGGATAATATCCCTGCCTTTATCATCAGTATTTCTGATCTGCATAATCAAGTCAAGAATTCGGAAAAATGAAGTCCAAAAAGTCTGAGGAAGTTCGCGATTTTTGAGCTGATCAAAGAGGGATTCAGATTTTTCTATTTGGTATTTGGAGAAAAGAGTATCAAGTTCTAAACTTGGATCATATTTGATTTGCGTTCGCTCTCGGTGATCACCTCTTTTTCCTCTTCGTCTCTCTACATTTGAATAAAGTTTCCAAGTTCCATCATCAAAGATATAGGCTTCTTGACCAGCATCTCGAGTCAGATTTTTAAAGCTTTTGAAAAACTGGGCTTTCATCTCTTCAGAAGAGCCTTTTTTGAAATAATGCTGTTTTCTCCAGCCAGTAAGCGGATCCGTCACAGAAGTATAATTTGCACGCGTATAAAGCATGATTCCTCGCTGTTTTCACTTAATATCTCAGAAAGTATTGATCTGAGGGGCAAGCTGGTAGGCAGAAGTCACGCTTCATGGCTCACCAACCGCTTTCTCCTTTTTTACGATAAAATTGAGCTTTTTAGCAAGGGCAAGCTCTAATTTTTGGTAAACAGATTGCTCAATCTTTTGACGACCTCTTTTGAAACCAGCGTTTAAGTCTTCAAAAACGATCACTGCATTGTATTCCAAAACTAGTTCTACAAGTTTATTTACGACCTGTGAAATATAACCATTTTTGAGATCAGCGATTTTCTCAATCGTATCTCGGTTTTGACGAGCATGGAGTCTGTTTTCAGCTTTTTCAGAGAGTTTTGCTTCATAATCAGTGCCATTGAGGAGGTTGAGCGTCCCTTGTTTGACAATTTTCCCAGTTTTCACCGAAACAACAGAATAAAAAGCCAGATGTTTTTCTCAACGGTCTACCCCAATCACATGGAGATCATCAAAATGAGGGATAATCAGCTCTTGATTGAGTTTCTGATTAAACTTTGAGGTGACTTCATTATTTCAAAATCACAAGGTAATCGGCACATGAAAAAGGATTTTATCTTCTGTATATCTTTTGTGCTTGAAAACATCGTAGTTATCTACGGTCAACTTTTTCTTCTCCTTTTTCATGCTTCATGGTCTGAAGAAAATTTCCGCTTCTCCATTGAGTTTTATATTGGTCGGACTTTCAAAAAGCTGTTGCCAGTAAAGCGTTTGCAAGTCAGGAGTCTTTGACTTTCCTTCAAAATCTTTGGAAGAAATCTGAAAGAGAAAGAGGGATCAGTCTTTTATTCCTTGTTTAATCAGTTCTTCATTTACTTTTCTCCGATTGAGCAGATAGCCTTGTTGCTCAACTTCTCTATAAAACTGAGAAATATCTTGATAATTTTCTGTCGCTTGAAACTGGAAATTGAAAACTTTCCAATCCTCATATTTTGGCAATGCTGACTTGTAAAAATCAATCAAAGTATGGAGATCTGGGAGATTGAAGCTCTTTTCGGACTTTTTGAAACTTCCTTTGGCATACAGGTCTAAAACATGATCAGAAGCTCCGTATTTTTTCTTATCAGAACCTGGCATCAGGCACTTTGGAAGCATTTTATTGGCTCAGGGAAGGAGCTTATAATCCATCTTTTCCATCGTTCCAAGATTTCTCTCGTAGAGAGCCGATTTTTCAAAAAATTTATTCTGATCCTTTTTCATAATTGCGAGATAAAATTTCCCATCTTTTCTCAAAATCACCGATAAGTTCTGAGTTTCTTTATTTTTATCTCGTCCGTTCAGCAAGGTAGAACAATCAAAATTCAGCTTTAATTTTGCTTGTGAATAGGGTTTTCTCGTGAGATAATTCCTGATCATATCATACCACTTTGGCAAAGGATAGTCCTGCAAAAGCTGATCAAGACTCGGATGAAACTCCCCTTCTGGAACAAATCCAAGTTTACTCGTATCTACTTTGAACCACTTGAGCATCCTATACGCATACAAAGCGTTGTCCAAAAGCATTTTAATCAGATTTTTGTGTTCTTGATTGTTGGATTCTAGAGTTGAAAGCGATTGAAGGGCTTTTTTTGCTAAAGTATAAGATCAAAATTCGCCCTCTCAAGTCCAAAAAGATTCAAAGTCAGATTTCATACTTTTGAGCAGAAGTTCCCAGTTAGAATGTGAATTTTCTCAATGAAGATTTTCTCGTTGGAGTTTAAGGAGAGAGACTTGATGATGCTTTTCTTCGGTTGTATCAGACTTTTCTGCTGTTTGAAAAGGCACAGCTTCCAAGAGCTCTTTGAGTTCAGCAAGTGAAAGATAGGCAGGAAGCTTGAAACCTTCTTCATCATTTTTTTTGAACTTAAAAAGCTTAAGCTCAACTCCCTTTTCTAGTAAAGTACGCCAAGATGAAAAGTAGCGGTTAGAAATAATGTTTAGAGCTGTTTTTGACAAAAAAATCTGAGAAAGATCGGCTTTTCCCTCAAAAATTGGCTCTAAAAGCTTCTTAAATTCTGGGATTCTTTGATCTGTTTCTCTAATCATCGTGTGAAGCATCTCTTGGAATTCCTCTTCTGAAGCAATCAAATCAAAAGGAATGGTATTTCCCCCTGGAGATCAAATTTGTTTATAAAGGAGTTTTGGCTGAGGAAGTTTGGTTTTGTGTTCTTGGGTATAAAGATTTGCTTTTGATCTGATATTTGCAAGCATTTCATTGTAAAAATCAATTCCTGACTGAGTAAGGTATTCGCTGTAAGAGGCAGGATTGAAAATTTTTTTCTCTAGTTCTGAAAGTGAAAGCACGGAAAGTTTCTCAAAAAGCTCACAATTATTCACGAAAGTAAGAAGATTTTCGTTGATCGCACGATAGGCAACCGCTGTAGCTTTTTCATCCGTAGTATAGTAATTCTCGCGGTTTTGATTGAAACCTGTGAAATAGGTAAAGAAATTTCCAAAACGGCGGATCAGTGCAAGGTTCTCGGGATCAGAGGCGTATTTCTTTTCCAAAAGTCAGAGCACCCCAGCTTCAGTCAGGATTTTATAACTTTTTTGAGTCAGAAAGGGCTTTCCCTTTTCATTGACATAGTCTGGATTGCTTTTTCGGAGTTCTGCGGTAACAGAGAAACTCGTTCCAATCGCATTTCTCAAGGCTTTTGTGCGGCTTTCAAATTCTTCATCAAGGCTTTTTAGCTCTTTTTCGGAGAAGTCAGCTTTATTTTTTTTCTTTTTTTGGTAAGTTTGATAAAAAAGGATAAAATCTGATCGATTCTGAATTTCTAGCGACTGGAGGCTTTCTGTAATAAATTGATTGTGAAGCTCATCCAAGAGCGGTTTGATTGCTTGATAGTCTTTTTCTCTTTGTTCATCCCTCTGAGGAATTTCTGAGTTTCGGAGTGCAGTAAGAGCTGGATCGTATTCAAAATTTTCGTTGAGCGGTTTAAGCTCTCGACGAAGGGTTTTTTGGATAGGATAGAGGTTGGTAAAAGGAGAGAAGATTGTTTTCTGCATGAGATAAAAAAATAAAATAACTTAGTGAGTAAATTTTCTTTTCAATAAAATAAGCCACTTAAAAGGATAATACAGTAAAGGATTTAAAACTAAATCATAATTTCCATAAAATTCCCACTTCATCCCTCAGAGTGATTCCTTAAATTTACTGACTCCTGCAAGAGGGTGCTCAGGAAAACCTGTTGGTGCTCCCCCCATCAAATCACAATATTCAAAGCCATGATCTCTTGCTCGTTCAAACATGCCGTATTTGAGGTAATGGTGCCCTCCAATATTTGTATATTGTCTGTCGGTAAAGCCGTAGAGATAGATGATTGTTTTGTTTGAAAAAAGGCAAATACTTCCAGCAATAACTTCTCCATTGAGCTCAGAAACAAACATTTTTCCATATTTTTTCTCCTCTAGTATCTGGAGTAATCTATCATACTGAGCTTTACTAATAGTATAGAAACCTTTTCCTCCTGCGGTAATTTGTCGCTTTTGAAAGAAAATTTCATAATCTTCAGGAGTTCAAAGTCTGACTTGGATCCCTTTTTTGATTGCTTTTTTGATTCTTTGGGCACAACCACTATTCATCTCCTCTAAGAGCTGTTCATCAGTCTTTTTAAGATTGATCATAATCGTCGTTTGGGGCATATTTTCCTTGAAAGCTAGCTTGAGTGGAGTTTCTTTTTTGATGAGTTTTCTCAAATGCATTCTCATAGATTTCACCTTACCAACAATGTTTTGCTCTCTTGCTCGGGCATTATCAAAGCTCGTAATTTCATTTACAATTCCTAGCTGAAAAAAAATATTTCTTCGCGATCTTCCAAAGGTTTTCTTGAGTCTTTTAAGCTCTGCTCTTACCTGATCCCAATCATCAGGAAGCTGAAGTCCCATAATCTGGAATTCTTTGAATTCAAAAGGTCAGATTTTTTTGCTTTTAATCAAGTAGAAGTATTCTTTCCTAAAAAGTCTCACAAAGCCGTAAGGTTTCTGATAAATCTCGGTTTGTAAAGTTTCTCGGACAGCGCTTTGATATAGACCGTACATAGCGAAATTAGAGATAAAAACTGGTCTAAAGATAGCGATTTTATTGTAGAAAGCAAACCGAAAGTAAAGCGTTTTTCAAAGAAGAATAAAAAGAGGAGTCAGCTTTTTTTGATTTTAAATTGAAAGTACTTGAGGATTTCGTATGATAGGGAGCGTAAAGTTTTTTTTAGCTTTTGACTTTCCTCTCAGTATGCCAGAAACTGCCTTAGTGATTATCAATATGCAAAATGTGCGAATCGATAAAAAATCTGAATATTATCTTGGAAATCTTGATACGATGGTCGAGAAAATCAATTATTTGATCGCTTATGCTAGAGAGCTTGGCTATAAAATTATCTTTATCAAGCATCACGAAGCTGAAGGTTCTTTTGCAGTCGATAATCCACTTTCAGACTTTATCCCAGAACTTGCAGTGGAGAAATATGATATAATTATTCCTAAATATAAGATTAGTAGCTTTTACAATACCAAACTTGAACTAGAGCTTGCTGGTATCAAAAATTTGGTGGTCTGCTGAGCGTTGACCAACCTTTGTGTAAGGATGTTTGTAGAAGAGGCTTATGATAGAGAATATAGGATTGCTTTGCTTGATGATGTGACCGCAACATTCTCAAGGGAACTCCATGATGCGACTTTAGAGGATCTTTATGCTACAAGGTCTGATCTGAATATTCTGCCTTTAGAGAAATTCATTGGAGAATAGGATCTCAGCAAAAACCCTTGATTTTCATCCGGAGATGTACATACTCCAAGCTGAATGTCTTTCTCTCTTTTAGGGAGATTTTTTATATCCCCACATTTACTCTTCATGCAGGCACAAGAAATCGAACAGATCAAAAATATTCTTAGCAACCTTGAAACGAGTAGTAAAAAGATTCCTTTTCTAAGCGACCTTGAACAGCATCCTGTTTTTTGAACCGTTTTTTCTTCTTTGAATCCTCAAGAAAAAGAAGAAGTTCAGCAGATTATTGATGAATATCTTGAAGAGAAGCTTCAGGCTATCAAAAAGACTAAAGGCTGACAGCTCTTCAATAGGTTTGTAGAATCACAGTCTGAACTTTTTTGGAAATTTCGTAAGCTAAACGATCCTCAGACTGAAAATAAAGAGTTTCAGGAACTTGGGAAGCTCGTAGAGACAGAAATGTTTAAACTTGAGGGAATTCTAACTGAAAAGATGCTTAAGCAAGAAAAGGGGCTTGATAAAGTCATAGAATCCTTCTATAATATTGTTTACCTCTTTTTCCCAAGATTTAATGAAATCCTTTAGTGGAAAAGCTATCCGATAAATCTTAAGAAATGAGTTTTTTGAGGAGCTCAAAGAGCTCTACTGTAGAATAGACAGTAAATCTTGCACAAACTCCCTTAGCTTCTTTGTGATACCTATTGATCCAGATGCCTTGCATTCCAAGCCATTGGGCTCCATCAATATCTTTCTGAATATTGTCTCCGACCATAATACACTCTTTCGTAAGCACCTCAAGTTTATGTGCTGCAAGCAGGAAAGGAGAAGAATGAGGTTTATCCATTCATGCCTCTTCTGAACTGACCATAATATCAATCTTATCATCAATTCCGAGATGAACAAGTTTTTTGAGCTGAGTATAATTGGACGAATCTCTGTGACGATTCAGGTTTTTATCCCTTTTCTTTTGAGATATTTTAGAAGCTCTGTAGTTGCTCTTTCTCTCTTAATTGTTGTATAAAAAACTTTCCAATAACGATCAAAAATGTGAAGAATATCTTTTGGCAGAATTTTATTCTTCATTTGGCTGTTCATTTTCTCAAAAATTTTCTGAAAATACAGATCCTTATTGTGTGAAGCAGCCGTTCACAAAAGTTGCATTTTTACCTCTTTCTGTGCAATCTCAAATAAAATTGGGATAAGCTCTAAAGGAGTCTTAGTCAACTTATGAATTTCTTTAAAAAATCTCTTTTGTCGCTTCTTGATGACAAGATTCATAGTCAAAAAGGGTATCATCAAGATCAAACAACACCGCCTTTATTGCCATATTTCCAAAACAAGAATAAATAAAAGGTGAACCAATTATACTCTAAAAATCTGATTTTTGCAACTTTTTTGTAATCAGGCTTGCAAAGCTCGCCAATTTAGCTATGCTTAAAGTTAGGATTTATCTCTGAAATAAAAGCAGATGCCAAAAGCAAAAAAAACTGGTCTCAAAACTGACATTTTGAATAGCCCAATAGGAAACCAAAACTTCGCTCTTTCCGAAGAAGAAATCGTTTTCCAAGGGATCAGAACCCACAACCTCAAAGATATTGACCTCACTTTGCCAAAAAATAAGCTTATTACCATCACTTGAGTGAGTGGATCTGGGAAATCCTCTCTGGCTTTTGAAACTATTTATAAAGAGGGGCAATACAGGTATATTGAGTCGCTTTCAAGCTATCTTAGGCAGTTTTTCAACCTTGGAGATAGACCAGAGATTGACTACTGTAGCGGACTTTCTCCTGCAATTGCGATTGAGCAGAACAAAAGAAGCGGAAATTCAAGGTCTACCGTGGGAACGCTTACGGAGATTGATGATTATATCAGACTGCTGTTTGCAAAGCTCGGTGATACCTACTGTTATCACTGCGGTGCGAAGATTGAGCCGAAGACCATTGATCAGATCATGGATACGATCAAAACTGACTATCAAGGGCAGAAAATCTATCTTTTGAAAGAAAGCGGAAAGTTTTCAGAAAAGTCAGAATTATTGAAATTTGTCAAAAATAATAAACAAAAAGTAGAAAAAGGCTGAGGTTTTACGAGGTATCTCCTCCTTTCTCAAAATCCCGAAAAGCAAGATCCGATTGAATATTTTTACCTAGAAGAGCCGAATATTCCTGAGAGCTATTTTCCGCTTCAGAGCTATGGAATCTTTGATCGTTTAACTTTGGAAGAGCAGAAACTGGGCAGATTGAAAGAAGACATCATCAAAATCCTTGCTGAGACCAAGAAATTCTGAATCTATAGCACAGAAAGCAGTAAAGAACTAGAAAATCAGACTTCAGAAAAGCAGGTTTCTTCTGACTTTTGAGCGAATATTGAAATTTCTACGAAAAAAAAGAAAAAAGCTGACTCCTCTACTCCGATGAGCGAAAGCAAGGTAAAGCCAGTTATTCAGCGGTTTACCGACAAAATGTATTGTCCAAACTGTAATATCACCTATCCTGAATTTACGACTCAGCATTTTTCTCCTAATAGGCAGGAGGGAGCTTGTCCACATTGTTTGGGACTGGGGGAGATTTTGCAGGTGGAATATGACAAAATCATTGATCCTCAAAGTCCGCTTTTGGAGGCGATTCTGCCATGGAGAGAAAGTAATCTTGGGCAGTCTGTTTTGAAAAAGCTCTGCGAGAAATACAGCATGGATGGCGAGAAAAAACGAGCGGATCAACCAGAATGGTTTTTGAATGTGATTATTGAGGGAGATGATGAGCTTTTGAGAGTCAATAGCTGAGGAAAACGAACCAGCATCAAATATCACGGAATTGAAGAAATCATCAAAGATCAATATGCAAAAGGGCTTTTGACGGTTGATTTTCAGGCGATGCTTAGTATGAAGAGCTGTCCGCATTGTTTCGGTTCTAGGCTTAAAAAGGAGAGTTTGCACTGCTTTTTGTGTTTGGATGAAGATAAACTGAACAAAAAATCCTCAATTTTCCGGTGTAGAACTTGTCTTCCTGAGCAAAGTCCTGTTTGTCTTCCTGAGCAAAGCGAAGGAAATAATTTAGATTCTTCGGCTTCGCCTCAGAATGACAAAAACAGATTCCCTACACTTTTTATCAATCAAGAAGGCTTACCTTTTGCAAGACCAGCGGATGAACAGCTTTTGAAGGTAAATATCCGAGATTTGCAAAGGATGGAACTGAATCATCTGATCAGCTTTTTAGACCTTTTCAAACAAGCAAGTAATAAGCCCTGAAATCTGCTTGATAGGATTCTTAATCCGCTTCTGGATAGAGCAAAAACAATTCAGGAGCTTGGACTCGGCTATTTAATGCTCAAAAGAGGGGTAGATACAATTTCTGGAGGGGAAATTCAGAGGTTAAGACTAGCAAAACAGCTCGGAAACAAACTAACCGGGATTATTTATGTGCTTGATGAGCCGACGATTGGGCTTGATACCTGAGAAATCAAGAAGACGATCGCCTCTATTCAGAAACTCAAGGCGATGGGAAATACCATCATCGTCGTGGAGCATAACGAGGAATTTATCAAGGCTTCGGATTGGGTAGTGGAAATCGGTCCTGGGGCTGGAGATTTTGGTGGAGAGCTGATTTTTAACGGAAGTTATGATGATTTTCTAAAAGCTAAAACGCTGACTTCCGACTATATTACTGGGAAAAAGAAAGTGAAAGTTGATTTTGAGCACAGTCCAAGCCACGACCGAGTGCAGATCAAGCACGCAAGTAAATATAATCTCAAGAACATTGATGTTAAGCTGAATCTCTGAAGTTTCACGGTAATTACTGGACCTTCTGGAGCTGGGAAAACGACCTTGATGTACACGACATTGTATAGATTCCTGAATGATAAGCAGAAATTTGTTCAAAGTTATATCAGACTTCAACTTTTGAAAAAGGGTTTGAGCTGGGAGGAAATCTTAGCAGCACCAGTGATGAGAGCTGAAGAATATGCCCATTTTGAAAACCTCGCATTGCAAGAATTTTACCAAGATATCGGAGTTGAAAAAATCACCGGACACGAACAGATCAAAAACACGATCTACGTAGACCAGTCTAGCATTGGAAAAACTCCGAGAAGCTGCCCTGCAACTTTTGTGAGTGTCTTTGACAAAATCAGACTGCTCTATGCAGGAACGACCGAAGCGAAGTATTTAGGCTTTACGAACTCTCATTTCAGCTTTAATTCTGAAAAAGGTGCCTGCCCTGCTTGTAATGGGTATGGCTACAAAAAGATTGAGTTGCAGTTTCTGCCTGATACCTATGTTCCTTGTGAGCTGTGTCAAGGAAAGAGGTATAAACCTGAAATTCTTGCCATCACTTGGAGAGGGAAGACGATTAGTCAGATTTTGGATATGTATATCTACGAAGCTTTGGATTTCTTCCATGAGATGGATCATATCAAACAGGAACTAGAACTCATGGTAGAAATCGGACTTGGCTATCTCAAGATGGGACAACCTGCACATACCCTTTCTGGTGGAGAATCGCAGAGATTGAAGCTCGTGAAGCATCTTTTGAAAGAATACAGAGGGAATACGGTGTATTTCCTTGACGAGCCGACGGTTGGACTACATCCTGCGGATATTGAAAGGCTTTTGAAGGTGCTGAAAAGATTTTTGGAGAAAGGAGATACGATCCTAATGATTGAGCATGATGAGGATATTTTGCAGTTTGCAGATCATATTATTAGGCTAGATCAGGGAAACCTCGTGAAGTAAGAAAAGTCTGACTTCATTCTAGGAAATGTTTTTGGCTATAGAAAAAGACAATTTTGCTGCGAAAAGTCATAGGATGCAAGTTTATTTTTTGTCGCTCTTCTCTTTATTTTAGAAATTGATATTTTTTCTCCTACTCAAGCCGGTTGATTGTAACTTGTTTTCCTCTCTGAAGTTTTCGAAGCATTCTCTTTTCTCTGAGCAAGAAAGCTTTTTGATCTGTAGGAAAAATTGAAATTGCATAGTCAGAATTTACTTTTTTGGCGGTTAACTTGAGAAATATTTGTTCAAGTTTAGCTAAACGATGAAATCTAATTTTTCTGAAATTAAAAAATTTAGCAATCGTTTTCTCGGCATTGAAATAAAGGTAATTAAGCGGAATTACAGTATCAACATGGGCGTCTTTGAAATAACGCAGTTCATGCTTGAGTAATGTATTAGTCAAAAGACTTTTTCGAGAAAGCCTGCTCAAAAGCGGATTTAAAATCCCGCATTCCTTGCTCCAAAAATGGAAAGGAAAACTGAAAGATTTCGTTTGGAGCTGATTTTCTGTCGCTTGATAGTCTTTTGTAAGCTGAATAATGAGTTTTTGAGCTACTTCTAGATCAGCTGCTTCCCCAAAGAGTCAAATTTTCCCAACAAGAGAATGAGGAAAAACTTCCTGAAGAAGATAGTGCTGGAAGAGGGGAAGAATCAGCTTTTTTTCTTTTTGAAAATATTCATCTTGAAGCAAAAAGAGTTCATATACAGGAGGAAGAATAAGCACCTCAGCTCCCTGCTCAAGAAGCCAGGAAACTCCTTCCTTGACTGCTTTGAGAGAAGTCTGAAAATACTTTTCTCCATAAGGAGCGTGCAAAGTATCGTAATATACGAGATATTCGTGATCATAACGAGATAAAAAGCTGAATAGAGCCAGTGTTTCCATTCCACTTGAAAGGATTCCTATTTTCATACCTTCTCTACAGGAAATAAATTCAGATAGAGGGAGAAATTTTTCATAAAAAGATCCATCGTATCTGCGGTCAAAAGCTGGTCAATCACTTCTTGTTTCTGCTTGAGTTCAACAAGTGCCTTATGAAGGTGTATATCATGCGATTCTTCATCTAAACAGCTTAAGGTTTGAGCAATTGCTGTTTCTAAAGCTTCCTGTTTTTCGAGCAAATCCAGCTGCAAAAAAAGTTTACTTTTATTGAGAAGTTCAGATTCAAAGTCCTGCATTGCTGTTTGGATCATTTTCCTTTGAGCAAAAAGTTTCAAAAACTGTTCCTTTTTCTGGTGATAGAGCTCTTTTCGATAGTCCTTGTCATCCCCACGATTCAGATTTTTTAGAATTTGCAAAATCGTATGATATTCCGTTTTCAAATGGCTGTTGAGGACTGAGAGATACTCTTTACACTTCAAAGTCCCTTCTTCCTGCACTAAATACACTCTTACGGACTTTTCTGTCACTCTACACGAAAGCCTTTTCTGAAAATCCGACTGCTGTGCAAAAACTCCTACAGGAAGCAAGATTCCAAGAAGAAGAACAAAAAGACTGATTTTTTTCATTAGGAGACCTTAAGAAATAAAATGAAAGAGTTTAGAATTTATAGTTTAGAAGTTTGAAATAGAAAGAGACTTTTTTTTCTATAAAGTAAATACTAAGCTGATTTCAAGGATAAAAGCTGCCTTTTGACAGCAAGCCGGTAATAGCTATCAGGATAGTTCCCTTTCTTGATCGCTAATTCAAGCTCAATGAGTTCTCTGAAAAAACTCTGAATAAAATCCTGATGCTGAAGCAAAACTGGCAACTGTTTCAGGTTTTTATTGATAACAAAGGGATGGAGTTTGGTCTGAGCAATGATTTCTTTTGCTGAAGTGATACCCTGCTGATGAAAATCCAGCAAAGTAAGGTAAATTTTGAGTCCTCGAGTAAGCAATCCATTCACTTCATTTCGAGATTTCCCATCATTTTCCATTTTTGCAAGGGTCTGGACTGCTGTTTCTGGGTAGGAAAAAAGCTGATCAAAGATTGCAAAAGCATCACCCTCCACCAAGCCGAAACAAAAATGATCAATCATTTCCTTTGAAATTGTAATCGTTCCCTGAGGAATTCAGAATTTTAATTTTTCTATCTCATGAGCAAGGCGATAGCAGTCATTCCCAACCTTGAGTAAAAGATAGTCCATTTCCGTAGGAGCAAGCGTGAAAGGTGCAATCTGCTCAGCAATAAAAGCTTTGAGTTGAGGTTCTTTGTAAGGATCAAAGGCTTTCATCTGCACATTTTCAGAGCATCGTTTAAAGGCTTTTGTCCTCTTGTCTGGTTTATAGGAGAGAAAAATCACGATTGTATCTGGACTAAGAAGTGCAACCTGCTCCTGAAATTCCGTAAAAAATTGATCTATTTTCTCTGTCGGAATGCTTTGGGGATCTGCACTATCTTTGGGGATTCCCTCAATGACAATCAGTTTTTTTGATACAAAAAGCCCTCCCGCATAGAGTGCTTGCTTGACTGCTCCAAGATCCCAGTTTTGACTCGAGAAATGAAAAAGTGCATCTTGACCGTATTTTTCAAGAAAGGATGCTTTCCATCTTTGCAGTTCCCGCCTCAAAGCATACATATTTTCTCCGTAAAAGAGGAAAACTGAATTGAGCATTGATCCTTATGAATTAAAAAAAGTAAGTTTATCCTGAGCATTGTAGCGGAAATAGAAAGAAATGCAAGCAAAAACGAGTAAAATTTTTCTCAATATTATCCGAAAAATCTCAGTACCCCCCTTAAACAGCAAAAAAAATAATCAAGACCAAAACGATTTCAAAATATCTATTCTCTTGATAACTCTCTCTTGCTTTTATCAAGCAGTTTCTCATAATGAGGGACGACTTTATCTTTGCTACTCTCTTAATAATGATGAACCCCCTTCAAGCTTTTAAACAGAAGTTGCATTCAGGTTTTTTTGGCTTTTGGATTAGGCAATGGAGAATGACCTATTTGGTACTTGGACTGATGATTTTGATCGGGATTTCTGCGGTAATTACTATTCCTAAAGAATCAAGTCCTGAGGTACAACTTGGAGTTATCCTTGTTAATACAGTCTATCCTGGAGGAACTCCAATCGATATTGACCAGCTCATTACTGAGAAAATTGAAAAAAAGATCAAAAATCTGGAAGGGGTAAAAAAAGTCAGCTCGACTTCTATAAAAAATCTTTCCTCTATTACAGTTGAGCTCAAAGATGATGCAGATTCTACTAGTCTTAGTTCAAAAATTAGAGATGCAGTCAGTCAAATCAATTTTCCTGAAAATGTTGAGAAAGCTAATGTAATTGAGGTGGATATGAGGAGAAATCAGCTTTTTAACCTCATTCTCTATGCTGAAAATCCTGCTATGGATAAAAACTACCTAAAAAGTAAAGCAGACCTCATTAAACAGCGTCTTGAAGGGAAATTTGGTATTGATACGATTGAGGTAGAAGGAGGAAATCGCTATGACCTTGAACTCTTGGTTGATCAACAGAAACTTAAGCAAATTGGGCTCAGTCTCCCTCAGCTTGCAGGGATGATTCAATCAGCAACAAGCAATCAAGCCTTAGGAAATCATCAGCTCGGAACGATGAACTATGACTTTAGAATTCAGGGAGAAGTTGCTTCTGAAGCAGAACTTGCACAAATTCCGCTCCTACTTGGTAATGGAAAAACGCTTCCTCTAGGACAACTTGTTCGTTTTCAAAAAGTGTATCAAGATCAGGATCAGCTCCTAAATATCGGAGAAGCTGGAGCTGGAGTTGGAAAACTAGCTGTAAATCTGACCTTTACCAAAAAGAGCGGCTCTAGTGTCCTCAAAGCAAGCCGCTCTGCAAAAAAAGCTATTGAAGAAGAGCTCAGTAAGCCTGAATATGAAGAACTGGGAAGTTTTTATACGGTTGATATTGGAGAATATATTGCTGAGGATTATGATCAGCTGGCAGTAAATGGATTGTCAACCCTCTTGATCGTTTTCCTGATTGTACTTGCTTTCGTAGGAGCCAAAGAGTCCTTTATTGCCACACTTTCGATTCCGCTTGCTTTTTTTGTAACCTTCTTTGTACTCAAAGCGATGGGCTTAAGTCTGAATTTTCTGACAAACTTCTCGCTTATCATCTGTCTTGGAATTGCAATCGATACTGCTACCGTGATCATCCAAGGAGCAAGTGAAAATATAAAAGCTGGCTACAGTCCAATGAACGCTGCCCTCCTTTCAGTCAAAACCTATAAAAATTCACTTATCTCAGGAACAGCAACAACCGTAGTAGTTTTTTTGCCAATGCTCACCTTACCAGGAATTATGGGAAAATTCCTTGCATATATCCCTACAACGATTTTTATTACCTTGCTTGCTTCACTCTTTATTTCACTTACAATCACGCCTGCCCTCTTTTTTAAGCTCAGCAAGAACCCAAAATTTTATGAAAAGAATCCTGAACAAGAGCCACTTCTCAGTGAAGGTGAACAAGCACTCCTTGCAGAAGAAAGAAAAGAAAAAACTGAACGCAATAGCAGAGAAGACTCAAGCCATCGTGAACGCATACTCAACTGGCTTTTGGAGCTTTATGAAGAGAATCTCACTCCCCTCTTAGCAACGAGCAAGACGAGAATTATAACAATTCTGCTTCCTTTGATTCTTTTAGTCCTTACAGTAGTATTTGTTAGCCCAAGACTTGGATTTTTGATGATGCCAGCTACTGATTATGAGTATTTAAACCTCAGCTTAAGGGCAAAAAATGGAATGCACAGTAGCGAACTTGCCGAGAGAATCGCTGAAACTCACCAGATTTTAGGACAGCTCCCTGAACTCAAAAACTATACCCTGAGTATCAAAGACCATATTGCAACGGTGCTACTCCGTATTGTTCCAAGAGAAGAGAGAACAAGGGATAGTTTTGCTATTGAGCGCGACTTGCAGCAGCAATTGGATCATCTGAGTGCACGCGGAATCCTCGTAGAAACTAAGATCATGCAAGATTGACCTCCTCCATCGGCTGAAATCTGAATTCAACTTTTGGCTGAAAATACTTCACAACTCAGGAGTTTAACTGAAGTAGTCACTGATTTTAAAGAGTTTTTATCAACTCTTCCAGGGACAAAAAATGTAAAAAGCAGTTCAGAAGAGAGTCCTGGAGAATTTGTTTTTCAGCTTGATAAGCAGAAACTTGCCCTCTTAGGAATCACACAAAGAGAACTTGGACCTGAACTTTATTTTGCCTTGAATGGTTTAAAAGCAGGCCAACTTAAAGGAAAAGAAGAAAATCATGACCTCAAAATCAAATATGCCGATTTTTCTGGAGAAATTAGCCCAGAAGAATTACTTAGTACAAGAATCGCTACCAAAAATGGACAAATTTCACTTGGAAGTGTCGGAGAGTATGAGTTCCTCCCAGCAACTAGTAAAATTTTTAGAGAAAATGGAGAGATCACTATCAATATAGAGTCCAATCTTCAGAAGGGAATGAAAGCTGAACCTATCATGCAAGCCCTCATGAAATACGCAGAGAACTACGACTTTCCAGAAGGCATTAGCTATAAAAGAAGCGGAGAAACCGAAAAAAATGCTGACCTTTTGATTGCGATGCTTACAGCGTTTATCTTTGCGATTATCTGTATTTTTGCGATTCTTGTCCTTCAGTTCAATAGCTATACTCAGCCAGGAATCATTCTCTATAGCGTGGTCATGGGCTTCCTAGGTGCAACCTACGGTATGCGAATCACTGGAAATCCTTACGGGATGCTCTTTTTGATTGGGTTTATTGCATTGACTGGAATTGTAGTAAATAATGCGATTATCCTCATTGATACAGCAAATGAAAACTGCAAACAAGGAGAAAGTAGAGCACAAGCGATGAAAGAAAGTGCAAAATCTAGGCTTAAACCGATCCTTAGCACAACTCTTACAACTGTGATCGGACTTGCAACGCTCACCACTGATGGATTCTTTGCTCCTTTAGCATGGACCATTATCTTTGGACTGAGTGTTGCAACCCTGATGACACTCTTTGTGATTCCTGCACTATATCAAGATGAAGAGCTGATCAAATACCTCATTGCAAGGCGGATCCTCAAGCCACTTTTGAAACTTCTTATCCCTAGCCTGGGACTTGGAGCAATTCGAATCTTTTGTACACTCTTTCATATTCCTCTCTTTTCAAGCGAACTTGCTCAGCCTTTTAGTTTAGCATTTATACTGACAGGCATACTCCTCCTCAGTCGATATGGTTTTCAATGTAACAAAAAAAATGAAAGCGGATTCATTCAAACTTTCCTCAATCTCCAACTAGTAAATCTCAAATGAGAAGCGGTAACTAGCCGCCAACTTTGCAAAAGAAGCCTCTGGAAATGGGGACTTTTCTTGACTCCTTTGCTCATCATCGGAGTTTTTCAAGCACTTGGAATGAGTTTAGGAATAACTTGGCTTGCTAGTCTAGGGACTGCACTCTGAGGACTGGGATATTTTATCTTTATCTTTGGAAATCTTTATTCAGTTTGGACCTCAGAATACAGACAAACTTGGCGAGATAAACTCAGTGAAACAGTTATGAAAAAAAATAACTAAGAAAGAAAAATCTGATTTTTGAGTTCTTTTCTTAGTGCTTTGAATGCAGGACAATATTCTGAGACCAGTTTTCGGAAATGAGGTCCATGGTTTTTTTCGATCAAATGGCAGACTTCATGGATGATTACATACTGAATTAACCTCGTTGGTAAATGAATGAGCTGCTGATTGAGCATAATACGGTTGTCATGTGTGCAGGAACCTCGTCTTGTTTTTACCTGTCTAATATTGAGAGGAATAGCATCAAATCCAAGTTTTATAGCAAGTTTCTGCAAGAGTGGATTAGCATAAGCAAAAAGCTCTGCTCTGAAAAATACATTTCGGGACTGGATATCTTGATAGGGAGGTAATTCACTGAAAGGGACTCTTTCGCCAAAAAGGAGCACTCCTTCAGAAGAAAAAATCTGATTTTTTTCCTTATGATCAAGCTTCTTTTGGAGTTTTTTCCCAAGCTCTTCCATTTGAGAGAGAAAGGCTTGATTTCACTTAGCAGCAAAAGGAATCGTGAGAAGTACTTTCCCTTTACTTATTTTTGCTGTTCCGCGATAAATGCCTTTTTTGTAAACTATTTCCATAGATGTAGTAATTGACGATGAATCATTGATGATAAAGAAAAGCAGTCTCTAAATTGTTAATTGTTCATTTTTATTTCTCTATCCATCTGTTTTTTAATATCTTTTTCTTTGAGAATCTGCTTTTTTTCTACTTTTTTGTAAAGTTTTCCGAGTCCAAGTCTAAGTTTGATAAAGCCCCCTTTAGCAATCCCTACTTCCAAAGCTAAAAGCACCATTCATGGCTTATCCAAAGCTGCGGCAATTTTAGCGATTTCTCTCTTGTTTAAAAGGAGCTTTCTTTTTGCTTTAGCTTGATAACCAGGAGCAAGGATAGGAGCCGTTTTTTCATAGAGTGGAATATCCATATTGTAAAGCCAACATTCACCATGCTCAATAACTACCGCTGCATTCTGGATATTAACATGGGAAGTTTTGACCGACTTAACTTCATATCCCTTCAGCACGATTCAGGCTTCATAGGTTTTTTCTATTTCATAGTCAAAATAGGCTCTCTTATTTTTGCTAATCAATTTCATCATCACAGCAGGAAATAAATCTGACTTATCATACAGAATTCAGCCTGAAAATCAAAAGAAAGCTCAAAGGAAAATCCAAGAAATATCAAGACTTCTAATCGCATAGATCTTTTTTCTTTCTGCTTGATAAGCCTTTTTTTCGCTTTCAATAGTCCTTTTTATCCAAAAATTAGAAGAAAACAAGCTCCTAAAGCCTATTTAAAAAAATCTAGAAAAACACTTGCATTTACACCTTGTTTTCATATATAGGGGGACGTTCATATTTTTTTATTTTATTATGAATTGTAAAGATGATGAAGAAGATGTTGGCAGTTGCTCTTATGGCTAGTTCTGTACTTGTACTTGCTGGATGTAACAAAACTCCTACTGAACCAGAAGTTGTTATTACTCCAAACATGGAAGAAATTACAGGTGATGAAGAAGTAATGTCAGTAAATGTTGATGAAGAAACAATGCCAGTTGAAAATGAAGCTACTGAAGCTGAAGAAGAAGCTCCTGTAGCGGTAGCACAGCCAGTTGAAGAAACTGAAGTAGTAGCTGCTGAATAATTCCTTGCAACTTAATCGCAAGATAATATAAAGAGGGTATCCGAAAAGGTACTCTTTTTGTTTACTAGAAAAAAGCTGAATGCTCCTAAGGAATCTCCTCCAAACACAATATGGACTCCCGAGAAGAAGCATTACAAGCCTGATTGATCAGGATCAGCTTTTTGTAAATGAAAAAAAAGTGGAAAACTATAAAGCGGAAGTCCAGATCTGAGATAAGGTCAGAATTCCTAGTTTACACCTCCAATTTCAAGTAAAAGAAGAAAAATCTGACTCCCCTTCTCTGCTCGCTTTTAATAAACCCAAGGGCTATACCTGTTCCAAATCTGATCCGCATAATCCGACTTTTTATGAGCTTCTTCCTCCTGAATTTAGGCAAGAGTATTACTATATTGGGAGATTAGATAAAGAAAGTCGTGGACTTATGCTCCTAACCAGCGATCCTCATATGGTGAACGCCTTTGAACATCCCAGCAAAGAAATTTTGAAAACTTATCTTGTGAAACTTGATCACCCTTTTGACTGGCAGCTCAAGGCAAGAATTTTGAAAGGAATTGAAGAAGGAGGAGAGCTCTTGAGAACCAAAAAACTTGAAAAATCAGACTTTTGACTTTTGAAAATCACGCTTAATGAAGGGAAAAAAAGACATATCAGGAGAATTTTCAAAGCTTTAGGCTACGAAGTGCTTGATTTACAAAGAATCAGTATTGGCGAGTATAAACTTGATACTCTTCCAGAATGAAAATACCTTTCCCTTTCTGTAAAAAATAACAAACCTTAGCTTATAATTACAACAAACCATTTATACCCTTCGCTATCGCTCAGGAAGACCGACTACTTGTCATTCTGAGTGGAGCAAAGCGGAACGAAGAATCTAAATTATATCCTTCACTATCGCTCAGGAAGACAAACGCTAGACTACAAATTCTACATTCTACATTCTAAATATGCTTTCACGACTTAGAAAAAAACTCAATCCAGACCTCAAAACCCTCAATACTATTACGATTTCCAAAGCTGCGATCCTTCACAATCTGAAAATACTCAGAAAACTCCAGCCAAAATCAGCTTTTTTTCCTGTTTTGAAATCAAATGCCTATGGACACGGCATCCTTCCTCTGCTAGAAATCTTGAAAGGAAAGGACTTCCCTTATCTAGCGGTAGATAGCTACCCAGAATATCAGCTGATCCACAAGCATTCAGATTTTCAAATCCTCCTCATTGGCGAGACCTTACATGAGAACTATCATTATTTTGACTTCAAGAGGACAGCTTTCGCAGTTGCGACCTTAGGAACACTAGAGACCCTCGCAAAACTGAAGAAAAGCATCAGAATTCATCTTTTTTTAAATACAGGAATGAATAGAGAGGGCTTTCAAAGCGGAGATCTGAGTGCAGTGATGGACTGCTTACAAGCCAATCCTCAGCTGAAACTAGAAGGGGTAATGTCGCATCTCCATAGTGCTGATGAGGAAAATCTGACAAGTACTCAAGAACAAATCACAAAATTTAAGGCTCTTTATGCCCAGCTTGAGGAGGCGGGTTTTGAAGCTAAACGAAGACATATTGGA
Organism: uncultured bacterium; assembly: GCA_963540355.1. Taxonomy (GTDB): domain Bacteria; phylum Patescibacteriota; class Gracilibacteria; order Absconditabacterales; family Absconditicoccaceae; genus HOT-345. The sequence continues at coordinate 25,336 of CAUTND010000007.1, read as the reverse complement.
GCTTCAGCAGGGATTTTTCAGCTTCAGGATGAATTTTTTAACGCTTGGAGACCAGGACTTGCACTCTATGGCTACTCCCCTCTCGGAAAACAAAAAGAAAGCTGACTCCTTCCAGCACTTCGCCTGACCTCAACGATTATCTCACTTCAGAAGCTTGAACCTTGAGATGGGGTGAGCTATAACCAAAAATGGAAAGCAAGCCTGCCCTGCAAAGTAGCTACGATTCCTTTTGGCTACTACGAAGGGCGAATGAGAAAAGCGAGTGGAAAACTCAAATATTCCTATCAAGGGAAAATTCTGCCTCAGCTAGGAACCATTTGTATGAATCTCAGTTCCTGCCTCGCTGAAGGAAGTATGCAGATCGGAGAAGAGATTGAGCTCATCAGCCCTGAAATCGGAGCTCCTCATAGCATTGAAGAAATCGCAAAACATTCAGAAACCATTCCTTATGAGGTTTTGATTAGGCTTGATAAGGGAATTAGGAGAATCCTAGACTAGTATAAAATAAAGAGAATTTTTCTCAAAATACCGCTTGAAAAGAGGGAGAAAAGTCGTAAACTGTCAGCGTTCTTTTTTATCCTACTTTAAAAAAATATGAAAAAACGAGTTTTATGAGTACTTATGCTGACTTTCCTTATAGGGGGGGGCAGTTTATTCACTTTAGCAGAAAACATTACTGTAGCCACTCAGGATTTCGATCTTGGAAATGGAATAATAGGGAAATGGGACAAAAACACCCAGACTCTAGCTATGACTGGTCAAGGAAAAATTATCAAGGAAAAATGGAATGGTATAGTCGGAACTCTTCGTTTAACTCAAGTAGGGACTGAGGACGTGAAAATCCATTTTTGAAAGCAGGTTCGTTTCCCTGATAGTGCTTCAGCTTTTTTCAAAAATATTCAGTCTGCATATATTACTTTTGAAGAAGGGATGAAAACTGATAATGTCTATGATATGAGGGAAATGTTTATGGGGGCTAAAAACTTCAATACTCCGATTACTTGATGGGATACCAGTAAAGTACAGAATATGCGTGATATGTTCAATGGAGCAACAAAGTTCAACCAGCCTTTGACAAATTGGAATACTCAAAGTGTGAGAAATACGATTAGGATGTTCTGTAATGCAGAGAACTTTAATGCTGATGTAAGTAATTGGGATCTTTCCAATGCTACGAATCTTTCTCAAATGTTTACTGGTGCAACAAAATTCAACCAGCCTTTGACAAATTGGAGAACTTCTGAGAAACTCCAAGATATAAGTAACATGTTTAATTGAGCAAAAACCTTTAATCAAGACATTTCTCATTTTGTGACCAAAAATGTAACTAATCTTGATGGAACTTTTGCTTATTCAGCTTTCAATGGAGATATTTCAAACTGGGATGTCGGTAATGTGACAAGCATGAGAAGTACTTTTGCCTATTCTAAATTTGCAGGTAATATTTCAGGGTGGGATGTAAGAAAAGTTGTAACGATGAATAATATGTTTGCCGGATCTGAATTTAATGGTGATTTATCAAAGCGAAAAACTAAAAGCCTGACTGATATGAGGAGTATGTTTCAGTATAATAAAGTTTTCAATCAAGATCTAGGAAACTTTGATACTTCCAAGGCAACCACGATGGAAGTAATCTTTGGTGATGCTGAAGCCTTTGAAGGAAAGGGACTTGAGAACTGGAATGTTGAAAAGGTAGAAAATATGGGACATGCTTTTCAAAATGCCTTCTCTTTTAATGCAGATATTTCAAAGTGGAATCCTCAATCTTTAAAACACGCTCAAAACTTTATCTACCGTAGAAACCAAAATGGTACCTGATTAAGCTTTTCTAGGGAAAATTATGATAAACTTTTAACTGGATGGAATGAAAAGTTAAAAACTAATAAGCCTAACTTTATTCTTACCATTGAAGCTCCTTATTGCTTTGAAAAAGAAGCAAGAGAAAGCCTAAAAACTAAAGGCTATAATATCCACTGAGACAGAAGAGACTGTGAATTAGAACCAGAATTAGAATATCAAACCGGTTCAAGAACTACAATTAGCAGTACCCTTACAATAGGGAGCCTTCTCCCTGCAGATCAAATTAAAGCAAGAATTGTAGCAACTGGGAGTACTGCTTCCTATAGCAATTGGCAGTGTAGTGTAGAAAATGCCTTATCTCCATGAAAGATAAAATGTACTTTTGATGTGACTTCTACTGAAAACGGTCAAGATATCAAACTAGAAATTACTGATGGCGTTGAGACTATCACAGACACAACTGAATACCTTGTTGATGGTGAAGGTCCTGAATTACCACAAGTTCATGTAGATAGTTCAGATATTAACAAACCACTTATTACTCTGACCCAGTTTCCACTAGATAGAGGAGGTGCTGGAATCAAAAACTGTACACTCTCCTATACAGGCGCTGATGGAACTCCTAAAACTCGTAATATTGGATCTGGAGAGCAGGTTCAGCTTTTAGACTTAAAACCACTATCTGGTCTTCATAAAATACACACCATCAAGGTACAGTGTAAAGATATGTTAGAAAATTTGGGAGACATTAACGAAATTAAATTTCCTCCAATTATTGAATTTTTAACTGGGAATAAAACAATTGTCAAAAAAGATACAATATTCACAGGGGCATTTACCATCTACTCTCCAAATGGAAAAGATATTGATACTTTTTCTGTCCTTTCTCCTGATGTGATTGGGATAACAAAAATTAGTTGTACTGGGGCTGTAGCACCTATTCAGTCATGGGAATTTACTCAAGGAAATTGGCAGACAAATAATATTTGAGGAAAAAATGATAACACTCATAAAATCACCTGTAGCTATGAGGGGATAGGGAAACAAAATGGAAGTCTGAAGCTTCAAGTAATTGATGAACATGGAGCTCAAGGGCAGAATGGTCAGTCATTTAGTACAGATACTATTCCTCCAGCTCTGAGTATTGCTCCACTTCAAGCAATTTCATCTGGAAATATTGAACTTACCATTACCGTGACAGATAATCTCAAGCTTGATCCTCATACGGTCAAGGTAGATGGAAGTCCTATAGATCTTACTAGGTGTAGTGAAAATACCACTACTAGATTAGTTTGTACTTATGTTCTTTCTGGTCCGATTACTGATAAAAAAATAACCCTTACTGCTGCTGATAGTGTAGGACATGAAAGTAGTATTCAAAGTGAAGGATTCAGTATTGATACTCAAGACCCAAGTGTCACTAACGGACAAATTACTTATGAAAGTAATTGAACTGTAGCAAAAGTTTCACTCAAAACTCGCGATCAAGGATTAGGATTCCGAACTCAAGCAGAGGAAAACGAGGATGGTTTTGATTGGAATAGTCTAACCTATGGATTTGCAAGCCAAGCAGACTGTAGTGATTATCAATCAAGTAGTGCACTTCCTTTCTGAACTGCTCGAGAGATTAATGCTCACTTTGACCTTTCTAGAGACCTGTATGATTCCGAAAATGGGAAATATCTCTGTATCCAAGCAAAAGATAAAGTTTGAAGGCAAACTCTTGTGACTCTTGGAAGACTTGATTTTCCTGCTCCGAGTCCTATTCCAACGCCTACTCCAAGTCCTGTTCCAAACCACCCTAACCATTCGCAATCTAGTTATTCAGGAGGTGGAGGAAGTTCCTCTCTCAAAAAAGACTACTGTCCAAATGGAGATCACTCTACTAGCTACTATGATGGAAGCTGTGGTAAAGATTCCCAAGAAAATGAGCATAAGTCCAAATCTCCAGAAAAGCAAAAGTATGAAGATCATGACCTTTTCAATCCTACCATAGAAGATGGGAAATGCTACACGAGAAGACCTCATCTCGGAATCCTCACTTCTCAGCTTATCCCGACAAATGATGAATACAATAAGGCTCAAAGTTTCCTCTGGAGCTATGAGATGACGAAGTTTGATAGCGTAGATGGCTATGATCCTTATAGAAATCTTTCTAGACAGGAAGCTGCAAAAATCTTCTCTAACTTTGCGATCAATGTGCTCTGTAGACAGCCAAATAAAAAGCTGACCGTAAACTACAGTGATACTCAGGAGAGCGATCCAAGTCTCAAACCCTATATTGAACTCGCTTATCAACTCGGAATCATGAAAGGAAGCGGACAAGGAGATGGTGTATTCAGACCATTTGAATTTATCTCTAAGGCTGAGGTAAATGCGGTTTTGATTAGAATGCTTCTCAAGTCCTATCTTGATGAAACAGGAATGCTCCGATATACACCATACAATCAGGCTTCTAGTAATTTAAATATCATTACTCAAGATGCTGGACTTGAACCAGTTGCAAGAAATCATGTCGCTCTCATGCTCTTTAGAGCTTATAAACAGCAGGCTTTTGACTGGAAAGAAATTGATTATTTCTCTTATGTCCTCAAGCAGAGAGCAGACTTTATAAAGTAAGTAAAACTTGATAAAAATCCCTAGTTATGACGAAATGCCGGGGATTTTTTATTAGAACAAAAAAATAAACACATATTTCTACTTTGATTTCCTCTATTCAGATTAGAGTAACATAGAAGCGATATAAATAAAGGTCATATCCGAGAATTAGATCTCAAAACCTTTAATCATTTTACTGACATTTCTCTTTTTGTCTAGCACTCACATTTTAGCTCTTCCGCAATAAAAAAGGTCTTTTCTCCTTGCATTTCTCTTGTAAACCGATAAGCTGTTTCCTTATAAATTTTTAAATCCAAAACATAAGATGATAAAAAAGCAGATTAAACAAGCTTTAGAACAAGCAAAGAAAATAGCTGTTTTTGGGCATGAACATATTGATGGTGATGCTCTTGGAGCAATCCTTGCAATGGGAAAATTACTTGAGAAACAAGGTAAAGAGGTTAGCTATTTTACGCCACATCAGCCGAGTTGCATCTTTGATTTTCTAAAACGAGAAGAGAAAGTCCAAACTGAATTTGACTATGAGGACTATGATTTGCTCGTTTTCCTTGATTTTAATCAGTATGCGAGAATCTGACTTTTTACGTTTGGGCATGAAGAGTATTTTGATGCTTTACCAAAAGTGATTATTGATCATCATCAACCAGAGGCTGAACCCAAAGCGACTCTGATCTATCGCGATGTGGAGAGTATTAGTACCTGTAGTCTTCTTTTTGAGCTCACACAGGAATGGCGACCTGAACTTATCGATGAGGAGATTGCAACACGACTGTATATGGGGCTTTCGACTGATAGTGGAAATTTTCGCTACGATGAGGGACAGCAGTCGATCAGGACTTTTCGTGTAGCGATGCAACTTTTAGAGCTTGGAGCAAAAAAAAAACTGATTATTGATGAAATTTTTCGTAGTAAGACCTATCGTTCAGTGCAGTTTATGCAGCTTCTTCTTTCAAGGATGCAAAAAATCAAAATTCAGACTTCCGAAAATGAGTCGTTCAATCTGATTTATTCTTTTTATGAAGATGAAGAATTGAAACAATTTGGGATTGATCATGATGAGGCGGACTACGGGCTTTATATTATGCAGGATATTAGACATAATCAGCTCGTTTTGCTTATCAAGAAGGTTGGAATTTTTGTGAAAACCTCACTCAGAGGAAGAGGACAGATCGACTGTTCTGCTTTGGCACGTGCTCTAGGAGGAGGGGGACATTTCAATGCTGCTGGATTTAAAATTCAGGGTTCTGGCTATTTAGAAAAAGATGTGCAAGAGATTTTGCAACAGGTAAAGGAATATTTTTATAAAGTTTAATATTTTCAATTATCCAAAAGAAGCTTTAAGTACCGTAGTAGAGGGTCGTATTCAGAAAGACAGGATCTGAAGTGGCATCAATGCCAAGTTTTTTGAGCATTTGTTCAGTCACTCTACTGAGAATATGGGTTGAATGAGCTTGGATTCCTGCAAGGTTTTCAATCTGCGTAAGAGCTTTTTTGGCAAGGGGATTAGTTACAGCGGAGATACTGAGTGCGATAAGGACTTCATCTAATTCCAAATGAACGGAATCCCTTTTCAGCATCTGTTTTTTGAGAGTAATGATGGGCTGAAGAATTTCAGGTGAGAGGAGATGAAACTCATCATCACAGTTGGAAAGAATTTTCAGTGTATTAAGCAAAGCGGCTGAGGGGGCATCCATGAGACTGGATTTTTTCCCAGTGATGAGTTTGCCATTTGTAAGCTGAAAAGCAAGAACTGAAGCATCTTCAGAATGTTCTTGACCCTCAAGTTTCTGAAGTTTTGCTCTTGCACAAGGAACAGAAGCCCTGTCTTCTTCTTTGAGATTGAGCTGCTGCATGAGGAGTTTTGCTTTTTGGAGCAGTTCCTGTGAACACTGTCCTTTTTTGTAGGAACAAGCCGTATTGAAATACCTTCTAATAACCTCTTGCGAAGCTGCCTCAATGATCAGTTTTTCATCTTTTATCCCTGTAGCAATAGCATTCACGCCCATATCGGTTGGAGAGGCATATTGTGCTTTCCCTCAAGTAATTTTCTCAAGAATCTTTTTGAGGAGAGGAAAGGCTTCAATGTCTCTATTATAATTTGTCGTAATTTTTCCATAGTGCTCCAAATGGAAAGGATCAATCATATTTACATCATTGAGATCAAGAGTCGCTGCTTCATAAGCGATATTGAGGGGATGTTTGAGTGGAAGATTTCGGACAGGAAAGGTTTCAAATTTAGCATAATCAGCTGTTTTTCCTTGCTGATGTTCGTGATAAAGTTGGTTAAGACAAGTCGCTAGTTTTCCACTTCCTGCACCAGCTCCTGTCACGACAACAATGGGTTTTTTGGTGGGGATAAAGCAGTTTTTCCCATAGCCTTCTTCGCTTACAATAAAATCAATATCGCTTGGATAGTTCCTGATACGACTATGAGTATAGGTCTGTATTCATCTTTTTTGTAGAAGATTACGAAAATGTAAGGTGGCAGGCGTTTCTTCATATCTAGTAATTACGACACTATTCACTTCTAAACCCTCTGCTCTCAGATCATCAATAAGCTTGAATACCTCTTGATCATAAGTAATTCAAAAATCAGCTCTAACCTTATTTTTTTCAATATCTCCAGCATAAACACAGATAATAACTTCTATCTGCTCCTTGATACAGCTTAACATTTTAACCTTTGCATCAGGATCAAACCCAGGGAGCACCCTTTGAGCATGGAGATCAGAAAAAAGCTTCCCTCCAAATTCAAGATAAAGTTTTTTGGTGTTCTCAACTTTTCTCAAAATCTGCTGAGATTGTTCCTGAAGATAGCATTTAGTGTCAAAAGCTTTATTCATCATATAAAAATCGAATTCTAAAACCTTCCTTGGTATATGATTTGAAGAAAGAAAATCAAGGTATCTTCCCTAAAACTTGGAAATAATCAAGTACTTGCAAGTCTTGAGCAATTCCTTATACTTGAGCTACAATTAGGTGTCTGTGTTGATTTACTTACTCTCCTATCATGAAGCAGATCTTAGAAAAAATTTTTATCGGAAATGCTGATGAGGCGATAAACGCAATCCTTGCAACCTATCAGCAGGAGGAGTTTAGTGTAGTCAATTTTATCTATTTTGCAAATATCGTTGGACAGAGACTCTTTGAAGATAAGGAGAAAACTGAAAAAGAAAGGGAGTATAAAAAAATTCTTCTAAAATCAGACTTTTTACTTCCAGATGGAATTGCGCTTCAGCTTTTCTATAGTTTTGCAAAACTGTTTAGGCGTATTCAGAGCACTCGTTCTTGGCTAAATAATCTGAATGGAACTGATTTTGTGCCATATTTCCTCTCTGAAACGAAAAAAAAGTATGGGAATCAAAAGCTTTGCCTTCTCCTGTATGGAGCCAAGGAACAGCATCTTCTCAAAGCTGTTGAAAAGCTTAAGCTTCAAGGCTATAATGTGATTTATGCTCAGGATGGTTATTCCGATTTTGATCGAAATGCTGCACAAGAGGCTCTTCAAGAGTATCAGGATACTATCAATATCCTCCTTGTAGCGAGATCTACTCCAAAAATTCCGCTTCAAGAGCTTCGAACCAGTAGGAATTATCAAAAAATCCAGCAGCAGAAGCTCTTAGTCTTTAATACTGGAGGCTTACTGGATTTCATTGCTTGAGTTCAAAAAAGAGCTCCAAAGTTTATGAGAAGTCTCAAACTTGAATGGCTTTATAGATTCTTTACTGATCCTAAGAGGAACATCAAAAAAGTTTGGAATTCTTTGGCGATCATCCCGTATTTTTTCGGATACCTTGTATTTAAGAGATAAATTCTAGCCGGAGAAAAATTTTTCATCGTAGAGAAATATTATATTGGATGATTCAGACTAAAACCTTTAATCATTCTACTAACATTTCTATTTTTGCTTAGCACTCACATTTTAACTCTGCTGGAACAAATTCTGATTTTATAGTCTTGATTTTTTCTCTTCTTTGTGTATATCTTGTTTAGGCAACTTTTATCAACAATTATCATTGGGATGGAGAGGATCTTTAAGCCAAAGCTTTATAGGATTATGCTGAATGGATTTTATGGCATCTGTGCAGCGATATTCGTTACTGTGCTTGTAGGCTATATCTCTGATAATGTAGTTTATGCTCTTATTGCTGGGATTGTAGTCCTTATTCTTTATATTTGGCTAGTAGTTATCAATACCCTCATCACAATTAAACTAGATACTACTCACCTGATCATAAAAAAGGGAAAAGAGGAAAGATACTTTGAACTTGCTCAATGCAATTTTCGCGCAAAAACCATCACGAGAAGCTGAGATACTGAATGTAAACTCTATATTACTGATTCTGAAGGGAAAGAGCATCTCATTGATTGTGAACTTATCGGAATTGGGCAGTTTGAGGAGCTTTTGGAGGATCTTGGAATGTTAGGAGATACTGCTTCAGTTCAAAAACTTGATACCCAAATGAAATAGAGAAATCTGATTTTGTTTTTATTTTTTTATCATATACTATCATGTCTATCGGAGTTATTCTTGTACTTGTGATTTTTATTGTGGTACTTCCTGCGGCTTTTTACTTTTTGAGCAAGCAAGCCTCAGACAAAAAAGTTCAAGCCTTTCTTGAGCAACATCCTGATGCTGTAAAAGTCTATCTCCCTGTGCTTGGGATGAGCGGAGTGCATGCTGTAAGTGTCAGCCTTCAGAGCGTTGATGGGGAAAAGCCTTTGACCTTTATAGAAGGAATGAAAACAGGGTTTTATGTTTTGCCAGGGAAGCACACCCTAGAAGCTACTGCAACCAAAACTAGAGCAGGAGTCCTTCACAAGAGCGTTTCTACGGTCTTTGGTCCGCTTAAGCATGAAGTGCAGGCAGAAGCTCAAAAAGTCTACGAATTTGGTTTTGATGGGAAAGAAGAAGTCTTTACTTTCTCAGAGAAGAACTAAATAAAATCATCAAATATTTCGGTATTGAAAAGAGCTCCTTTGGGGCTTTTTTTGATGGCTTGCATCTGAAAAGCAAGTTGTTATACTGATTCAGCTTTAATTTTTTTGTTATGATGTTTTTTTCGTTTATAAACCTTGGTTGCACCAAAAATCTGGTTGATACTCAGTTTTTGCTAGGGAGAATTTTGGAACATTGGTCGGATCAGTTTTTTTATGATGTTGATCCCTTTTCTGAAGAGGTGGAGCTGGTTTTCCTCAATACTTGTGGTTTTATTTCCTCTGGGAGAAACGAGATGTTTCAGACGATCAAAAAGCTTTTGAGAAAAAAGAAAAAAGTCTGTCTCCTTGGCTGTGCGGTTGCCTATTTTGAGAATCTTGCAGATTCCGTTCAGCTTACGGATCAGGAAACTGAGGAATGGGCAAATTTGAAAAATCATCCTGATCTTTTTTTCCTTTCTTGGGGAGATTTTGCGAAATTTGAACCTTCTATGTTGGATAAAAAGTCCTCCCTTATGAAGGGAGATGCTGAGCATAGCGAAGCGGAGGGATTTTCCAACTTGAAAGATACCATCCCCCCTACCCCCCTTACCAAAGGGGGGACTTCAACTCATGAAGCCTCCCTTATGAAGGGAGGTGCCGAGCACAGCGAGGCGGAGGGATTTTTCAACTTGAAAGATACTATCCCCCCTACTCCACTTGTCAAAGAAAGGACTTCAACTCATGAGGTCTCCCTTATGAAGGGAGGTGCTGAGCGTAGCGAGGCGGAGGGATTTTTCAACTTGAAAGATACTATCCCCCCTACTCCACTTGTCAAAGAAAGGACTTCAACTCATGAGGTCTCCCTTATGAAGGGAGGTGCTGAGCGTAGCGAGGCGGAGGGATTTTTCAACTTGAAAGATACTATCCCCCCTACCCCACTTATCAAAGGGGGAACACTTCAATTTCAGCGACCAGAGAATGCGAGGGCTTATACGAATCTTGACCTTGGATTTGAATATCTCAAGATCGCTGAGGGCTGTAATAATCAGTGTTCTTTCTGCATTATTCCAAAGATTAGAGGGAAACAGACTTCTCTTCCTATAGAAATAATCGCTCAAGAGGCCAAAAACCTTATTGCAAGCGGAGTCAAGGAGCTTATTCTCATCGCGCAAGATAGCACGAGATATGGAGTGGATCTCTATGGGAAAAGTCAGCTTTTTGAGCTTTTGGAAGCAATTGATGAGCTGGAGTGAGATTTCCATTATAGGGTGCTGTATCTTTATCCTGATCTTTTGACCAAAAAACATCTAGAAAGGCTGACTAAGCTGGAGAAATTTATTCCGTATTTTGACCTGCCTTTACAGCATGCTTCAGCAAGGCTCTTGAAAGCCATGGGGAGATTTTACAATCACGAGATGACGCTTGAGCTTTTGGATTTTATCAAACAGAAGTTCCCAGAGCGTTTTGTCAGGACGAATTTTATTATCGGGTTTCCAGGCGAAACGGAGGAGGATTTTCAGCTTTTAATGGAGTTTATTAGGCAGGATTGGTTTGATAATATTGCGCTTTTTGAGTATCATGACGAACCGCTTGCTCCTTCTAGTAAGTTTCCCAACAAAGTTGATGAAAAGACGATCAGAACCAGATTTCTGCAGGCGAAAAAACTTGTAGATGAGCTTCAAAATGCGAGACTTGCAAAAGAAGAAAAAGAAAAAATCTGAACGATTTCCGATATTTGGGAGGATGCTCAAGGGAATTGGAGATTTGCGGTTCGTCCTTTCCTCCACTGTCCAGAGATTGATCGTGAAGATGAAATCGGTTTGGATCAAATTTTAGAGAGTTTTGATGGGGAAGAACTTAGCCCTGGAATACGTATCCGCTATTGCTTAAAGTAAGCTTGCTATAAGCTCTTCCTTACTCATAGTATGAGCAGATCCATCCTTGCTTTCCACATAAAAAATGAAATGTACGAAACGAGGAGGAAGTTTTGGATCAAAGAGTGACTTCAGCATTGCATTTGGAGAGATCAATGTCCTTAGACTCCCCTCTTCAAGGATTGGATGAAGCCCCCAAGCCAAAAATACAGGATACAGCAGCTCTGAACAATAGAAACTTTCATCATTTGTCATATCAAAGTCAAAATCATAAGCCTTTCCAAGATGAGAGCTCAAGATCTCTATCCCCCTAGCTAAGGTCTTTTTGGGAGCCTCTATCCTCAGAGCTGCTAAAGCTTCACTTGGTTTAAGAGCTTCAAGAGACTTAATCTGAACGCCATCAAACGTACTTTCAATAACCAGAGGCGTACGCTCTCCAAGATCCAGACTTTTTACTTTTTGATAAAAAGGAGAATGCTGACCGAGAAGGCGTTTCAGTTGTTTTTTCGTACCTAAATAGAGCAGCATATGTTTCCATTTTCCGCCGATAAAAGCACTCCCTAATGAAGACTCCTCTGCAGTAAAAATAATATCTCATGGTGCAAGTTTTTTGGTAGAAAGCAAATCAGAAAGCTGAACCTCTTTGCTAAGATTCCTACGATAACGAAAATCTGCAAAACGCGTGATCACATACCTTTGGAAATAGAGTCTCACTTGATCTAAGATTAGCCAAGTCCTCGGAAATCCTGCTGAGAAAAGTAAAAGTAGAATAAAACTAAGAATTCAGCTCAAAAGGGTTGTTCTCAGGATTTTTTTCCATAGAAGAGGCATAGGATCAACAGAGAATAAACGTCATTGAAACTAAGAAAATCCTTTTGAAATACAAGAGCAAGAAAAAATCTGATTTTTATTTGAAAAGCGTGAGCGAATGATTACAAAGAAAAGAGACTGATTATCTCGTAGCGAGGCTTACTATCAAAATTCTCAACTTATTCTTGGGAGCCGAAAATCCTGTCCGTGTGGCATGGAGGAGCTACCCACCTTTCCGTAAGGAGAGATGATACGCTTTGTTACGGCTAATCGGTTTTTTTCTTTAGCGTAAATAATTTATAAAAAGCTTTCATTATGAGCAAACAAGCCGTGTAGAATCCACTTAAAATCGGATCTGATACTTATTTGCTTTCCGATGATTATTCAGGATCAAATCGCTCTGCTCGCAATGACAAGAGCTATTCAGTAGAGAATTCTTTTATTTTGATTGCTATCTATGCAAACTCTGCTCTTTGAATGAAATCCAGAAAGAATTGATACTTGGCTGACCAAGCAGTTTTCTTATTCCAGAAATTTTTTTCATCATATCATCAGTAGAAACTGAATCCTCTTGAATGGGAAAGCAGCCAAGAAATCGGCAAAACTCAAAAACGGAGATCAGATTTTTATTGATGATTTGCAAAGATATCTTTCTCCGGTGATTTTGGAGGAAGCACCTGCGATTGAGATTCCGATCGTGAGAGAAACCGCTGATTATCTGATCATCAACAAGCCGAAATGAGTTTTATCTCATCCCAACAGTATTTGGGAGGTTAGCAAGCCGAGTGTCGTTGGCTTTCTTTATCACCACTACAAGGAATTGCCAAGTATTGGGAATTTTATCAGAGCTGGACTGCTACATAGGCTGGATAAGGATACTGATGGACTGATGATTATTGCAAAGACTGAAGCCTGACTCCAGCATTTCAAAGCCCTTTTCAAAGCGAAATCTGAATCTGAAAGCCTAGAAGCCAAAGCTCAAGTGCCACTGAAGAAGCGATATCGTGCAACCTGTGAACTTACGGTAAAGGGGAAGCAGTTTTTGGAAGAAATAGAAGGGAATTTACCTTTTATCATCAGTGAGGAAGTGAGAGCTAAAGTTCCAAATGCCGTTGCAAAGCTTGGAATCACGCAGATTGAAAACATAGAAAAAAAAACTGATGGGAGGATTCAGATTTTTCTCCAGATTTTTACGGGAAGAACCCATCAGATTAGAGTCCACCTGAGCAATCATGGTTTACCGATTGTAGGAGATTATCTCTATGGGAAGGAAAGTGAGGAAGCGATCCAACTTACTGCGTATCAGTTGGAGTTTGAGGATTTGGAGGGCGAGAGAGTGAAGGTTGCGGTTTACTCCACTATTCAGATTTAGTATTTTCCTCTTTTGCTAGTTCTTCTACTTCTTTTTTAGCTTTTTCAATCAAATCCCTATCTTTTTGATCTGCAAGTTGGATAAAATTTTGATATGCATAAATAGCTTCAGCGTATTTTTTTAGCTTTCAAAAAGCTTCTCCTAAGTTATAATAAGCTTTTACATCATTTGGATCTAGTTCAATTACTTTTTTGTAACACTGGATTGCTTCCTCACATCTTTCTAATCCAGATAAAATAATCCCTAGATTATAACAAGGAATTTTACATTTTGAATCTAGTTCAATTGCTTTTTGATAATACTGGATTGCCTCATCGTATCTTCATAGCTTTAATAAATCAACTCCTAGATTATTATATGCCTTTGCGCTGTTTCCCTGAATTTGAAGAGATTTTTTATAACTTTTTTTTGCTTTAAAGGTATCTTTTCTATTAGAAAAAATGGCTCCTTGATTAAGATAAATACAGCTCTGAAATGTTTTTTCTGGACTGGCAATATAAATGGACAACTGATCGCTAATTTTTGAATATGGGTTCCAATTTAATACTAAACTACCTTCTTTTTTATCTTGAATTTTTATTCGCTCTTGCTCATTATCAACGATCTCTTGGGTAATTTCTGTATAATTTCACGTTCTCCTTCCAGCTCAAGAGGTAAAATCTTGTCGGTACCGTTTACCATCTGAAGTAATGAGAATCGTACTTGCGTGGTCAGGTAAATCAACAGCAATATATTGGATATCCAACTCTTCTAGAAAAGTCCCTCCTAATAAAGCGGCCCCCAGACAATTCATTTCTCAAGTTTGAAGCATTTCGAATGGATTATTCCCAAAATCTCTGTAATTACAACTACTTATTTTTTTTTGAATTTTTTTAGCAATTGCTAATTCTTTTTCTGAAATCAATTTTTTATCTCCTGTTTGTCTAACTTTTTCAAGTTCAGCTTTTAGTGTAGGAAGTCTAAGTACATTACTTAGCTTTGTCTTTAAAAATGGCAAATCAACGCCTAAATTTTTTCTTAAAAAATTTCGCATATGATTGTCTCCTCTAGGAGCAGGCATTTTATTGAAAAGCTTTTCTTTTCCTCTACGAAATATTGCAGTATAGAGCTCGGTTTCAGGAGTTTGGATCGTTTTTACGAGTTGATTTTGTGTCTTTTCTTGGAGTTGATACATAGGACCCTTTTTGAGTTCTCGTGGCTTTTCTCATTGTTCTTTGGAGCTATCTCTTTTGAGAGCCTTGAATGCAGTGGTTAAGAGTTCTTTCCTAAGACTATCAAGTTGCTCCTTACTAGGATTTTCTCAGAGTCTTGTGAGTCTTGTTGCATAAGCCTGTTTGCCTAATAATCGCTGATCAACTTTATTCATTTCCTCTTCAGAAAGCGAGGTATTGTGAGGAAGTGCATCAGACTTTTTTGTTTTTTGCTGAAGAGAGCATCCATAAGAATAAAACTGTTGAGCGAGGAATTTTGCGAGCTTTCCTTCTTCACTTTTATCATCTAAGGGGAAGAAATTTGCAAGATATATCAAATTTTTTTCCAAGCTCAAGGAGTTGGTCTGCTCTTTCATTTTGTTTTCCAGGCTTTCTCTTGAGAGTATCTTGGTCAATTTTCCTGATAATATCAATCATTTCCCAAAGCTTGATGTCCTCTGGAAGCGAGAGGAGGAGTTTTCCTTTCTTTTTCTCTAAAATTTGCTTCTTATCAAGTTTTTCCCGCTGCTTTCTAGGTAAAAATTGAGGTATAATGGAATCTTTGATTTTGCATCGTTCAGCAAAAAATTCTTGATCAGCAATATCTATAAAAGGGCTTTGTTCAAGAGTTTCTGAGATGCAGTGGGTGTTGAAGTTTGATTTCATTTTCTAATGATTTTGTATAAATTATGATTTTAAAGATTGAAGAGATTTTTTATAAAATTTCTCGTGTATCAACGACTTATTCTTTTCTTTTTTTAAGAGTTCTTTTCTTCCATGGTGATCCAATAGAAATTTTCTCCTGCATCACGGACTTTCTCGCTTTCTGTGATTTGATAACCATATTTCTCTACAAGAGCCGTGAGCATACGATAACTCGTTCCTTCTCTAGCCCTGGTAAAGACTGGCATTCTTGGATAATGTTCCTTGACCTGCTGGATCCAGTGACGAATCATCTCTAGACCTGAACGCCCTCTTGCTTGTTCATCAATCGCAAAATCTGAAAGGTAAATTCAAGCTCTTCCATCCTCCATTTTCCCTTGATAAGCGAGTAAATAGCCTCTTACCTTTCACATCTCATCATACCATGCAAAAGAAAGATTAGCTCTCCCTTTGAGTTGATTATTGAGGGAAGAGGCAGTAATTTCATGCTGGAGATTTCCGAGGTGGTGTTTCATCGTTTCAGGATAGATCTTTCATTCCAAATAGGAAATCTGAACGACATCTTCGATAGAAAGAGGATGGATTCAGATTTTTTTCACTTTTTCTGCTTGAGGTCAAGCATTCAGCTCTCCTACAAGAGATTGAGATCCTGCATTGTCGGTATAGGCATTCACGAAAACTGGCAAGCTCTGATTCTCCTCTTCTTTGGTCAAAATATCAATTTCATTATAGCTTGTTCCTGAATAAAATTTTGAAGTATTCAAAGGGATTCCGTTTGGAGAAACAGGGTATTGCTTGATATACTCGGAAAAGAAATCTTCGTAGATTTTTCTAATAGCTATAGCGTGCTTATTTCCAAAGTTCGCATCTGCTTCGATATTATCCATCGTGATCACATATTCGTTAGGATCTTTGTAGTCTTCAAAGTCTTTTCCAAAAAGTTTCGCAATATCATAGGTAGTACTGGTCTTTGCTTTCTCCAAGAGGCTATTGAAATTATGAGGAATGGCTCTATTGAGGGTAACTCGGCTCGTTACCTTAAGATTATCCACTTTAGGATCAGGCTCTCCTTCATAGATACAGAAATCGCTACAGTAAGGATTAAACATTGCTACGACTTTTTTTCCATGCCCTTCAGCCAAGGAATCACAGTTAAAACCATTAAATCGGTTGTTTGGATCGGATTTTGGACTGATTTTAGCCGTCATCAGTCTCAGATTTTTGTACTTATTGAATTCTTGATAACCGAGCTGAGTAAAGAGCTCTATCCAAAGCGAAAAGTCTGATTTTTCAAGCAATTTTTCTACGAAGCTCTGAGGGTTTTCTTTCCAAGCCTTAAAACTCAGCGGAGTGTCTGGGGATAGAGCATTATACTTTGAAATAATCACAGAAATCCTCTTTTGATCTGAAGAGGAAAGAAAGTCTGAAATCTGGTTTTTGACTTCTTGTATTGAGTAGACAGAAGATCAATTGACGAGATACTGCTTTTCATACGGTTTAAAATAACTGAGCTCATCATAAACTCAGAGTGGAAGACAATTTACGAGATCCTCAGCACTAAAATCAAGTTCAGGGAAGTTTTCTACCATATTACTTGGCTTTTTCGCTTGATGGAGATCCTGGAGATCAGAAAAAGTCGTATCATCTAGTCCTAAAAACTTCTTTGGCTGTTCATACATCTGCATAATGAGGGGTTTGGTCCTCGGATGATAGATCGCGTCTTTGAAATAATTGTAGCGAACTTGGTCTTGAGGATTATTACTAACTGCGAGCTTTTGGAGTTTGATGAGCGATTCTTTTTGTTTCAACATATTTAGGACAGAGAGAATTTGTTCTAAAGTATCCAAATTTTGATAGAGTGCTCAGTTCTTGTCTTGATCTAATATTCTCTGTGCACAGGCTACAAAGGCTGGATCTCTGAGACCTTGAGAATCATTCAGTTCTTTTATGATGAGATCTTGCCAATTAGCGACGTATTTTGTCAAAAAATCATTTAACTGTTGATATCCACTATTTCTATCTCCTGCGACTCCGAGATAATTTTTGATAAAATCTGGTTTAGAAAGTCCTTTCTTCTCCAACTCTTGGGCAAGCTGAATTATTGCATCTGTATGTAAGAGGGCATTATGCGGATCTCTAAAGCGATTTTTTAGCTCTTTCTCGGTATTCACCTTGTCAAAAAAATAAATCCAGACTTCATCTCAAAAGCAATCTTTTAATCTTGCGAGTTTGCTCTGTTCTTCTTTAGGATAAAGGTTGCATTTGAGCTGCCAAAGTGCTTGATAGTTCTTTTTTTCAACTTCTTTCTGTAAGGTGAAAAAGTCATCATAATTTTGTTTACATAAAAACTGCTTTTCTTCTCAAGTCAAAAAGGTATCTAAATTTCAAAAATTTATCAGATCTTGAGCTGACAATTTCTGACTATGTTTTTGTAAGAATATGAGTTCAAAAAGATGGTAAGCTTGTTCTTCAGTAACCAGAGCTTTTGGGAGCTCTTCTTTTTCTAAGATTCCGAGACTCAAGAGTTCAGGAATGACATATTTTGCCCAATCCTCATCAGTTTTAGCCTCTTCAAAAGCCAAGTTAAGTAGCTCTAGATATTGTTCTTTATCTTCTTTTCCTAAGATTCCGAGTTTCAAAAGTTCAGGAATGATATCTTTTGCCCAATCACTATTAGTTTTAGCCTTTTCAAAAGCCAAGTTAAGCAGCTCTAGATATTGTTCTTTAATCTCTTCTTTCTCTACGATTCCGAGTTTCAAAAGTTCAGGAATGACATATTTTGCCCACCTGCGATCAGTTTTAGCCTTTTCAAAAGCCAAGTTAAGGAGTTCTAAATACTCTTTCTTAATCGCAGAATTTATTACTTGATCTGGATTGTTTCTTAAATTTTCTAAAAAAGCTTGAGCTTGGAGAAGCTCGCTCTCCTGTTCTTTATTGGTAGTAATGCTATTAGTAATCATCAGTTCAAAGCAAATACAAACTCCACTAAGTATACAGAAAAATTTCTTTTTTGTCAAAAAAGTCCGATCTTTTTTCCTCTTGCAAAACTTCCAGCTTTTCCTAGACTGAAAAAAAGGAAAAGTCAGATTTTTATCTTCTTTTTGCTTGGTGATGGATGAACAGGTTTTTGAGCAGATCAAGAGAGTAAACGAATATGGAAAAGAGTATTGGCATGCCAGAGAACTCGCCAAAACTTTGGAATATTCAGACTTTACAAATTTTGCGAAAGTAGTCAAAAAAGCCGAGACCGCGTGTAAAAAGAGTGGTCAAGCCACAACAAACCATTTCAGTGAATTCACCGAGAAGGTGAAAATCGGCTCCGGAGCTACGAGGGCCCTCAAAAGCCGAAAGCTGAGCCGTTATGCTTGCTATCTGATTATTCAAAATGCAGATCCGAACAAGGAAATTGTTGCCCTTGGGCAGAGCTATTTCGCACTCCAAACGAGGAAGCAGGAACTTTCCGCTCAGTACCTAGAGGATCAGAAGAGGTTAGAGCTCAGAGAGGAGGTCACCAAGCACAATAAGAAGCTTTTTAGCACGGCGAGAGGTGCTGGGGTGCATGATTATGCGACTTTTTACGATTCAGGCTATCAAGGGCTTTATGGGCTCAAAAAGAAAGAGATCATTGAAAAGAAAAAGCTGAATCCTGATGACAATATTCTGGACCATATGAATAGTGAAGAGCTGGCTGCGAATCTTTTTCGTGCGACTCAAGCTGAAGCCAAAATCAAAAGAGAAGCCATCAGAGGACAAGAAAAAGCGAGCCAAGCACATTTTGAAGTAGGACAAAAAATCAGAGCTACCATCAAAGAGCTCTGAGGAACGATGCCTGAGGATATTCCAGCGGTAGAAGATATTAAATTTGCAAGGAAAAGACTTGAGGAGCTAGAAGTCCAAGATGCTCAGCAGATGCCGACTTTCGCTCAGCAGTTGGGGGAGAAGCTAGAAGAGCAAGAAATGGTCAAATATGAGAAATTGCCTGATAATATTCAGCTTTTGGAAGCTTTGGCAAAGATTATTAGAGGCTATCCTGGAGAAAGACTCCTAATGCTGGGAGAAAAAAAGTTTAAGCTTTCTAGTGAGGGAATGAGGTTAGTGAAAGCTTTGATGGAATAAGGAGGGGAAGTTGTTTGTTATTGTTTATTATTGTTTATTATTTATTGTTATCACTATGCATAATTTAGAAAGACAAATGTTTAAAAGGTTTTTATGAGAAAAAAATTATTTATCGCCAAAATCAAATGTAGTTATTCATGATATTAATAAGAAAGTTACTCCTATATTGAATCAATTTTCTTTTCTAGAAAAAATTCCTATTTCCTATTTTAGAGTTCATTTTAATCTCATTATTCCGTCTTTATCTATAGAAGAGCTTTACGAAAATTTGTTGTCAGATCATACAATTGATAATTTATCTACTCTACATTTGAATATATATATAATATAAAAAAGCTAATTATGAGTTTGGAACCGCAATTATTAGAACTTATGAAGGATTATAATTACCTTTATGATGGTGTTGAAAATGAATATACAAACTCTAAAGTAATATTTTCCAATGAAAAGATTTTTGTTGTGAAGAATAACTATATTATTGATGAATTATTTTTTTGATTTGTTGATCCTGACATATGATACTTTATTCAAAACAAGCTACATTATATTCATCACCCCAGAAAGGATACACTTTTACATCTTTGATTTTACAATAAGAGATGATTTGTATTGTGATATTGTAGTTTCAGCTTATTAGACAGAGACTATCCATTAGTAGCCTTTCAAAATAATACAAAAAAAGAATCAATTATTAATATGACAAGAGCTTTTGCTATTAATAATAGTCCCTCAAATCTAATATGATGATTGTTTCATAAAAGTTATCAATATATAAGCAAGCACTATTCTAATTTAAAATATATTATGACCTATATTAATCAAAACTTGGGGTTTTCTTGATCCTCCTTTAAGTGAGCTAGCTATATACCGATAGGCTTGAGTCCGATGGAATATTGTTATATAGATTGAATCTATTCAAATAGAAAATGACTGTTAAACAAAGATTCAAACTCTATTACTTATAGTAAGCTTGCAATGCTACCAATTGTTTTATTAGCAAGATGACTACATAAAAAATCTCAGATTCATTTAGAGAAGCAAATTAATAATATTGTCTTAATCTTAAAAGATGATTATGTAAAAGGTTAATTTATTTATTATTTTTTATGCGTATGGAAAAAATTTTTATTTGATGAATTCAAGGTGTTGGAAAAACTACAATAATTAAAGAACTCGTAAAAAGTGATCCAACCATGTGAAGTTTTTCATTTTGAGAAACAATGAAAAAAATAGCTCAAAAAGAGAAATGATATCAGTGACTACATCTACTAAGTGATGCTGAAAGAAATATAATCATAAAAAAAACGAATATTGAATTAGAAAAGATTTTACTTGAAGAATATTTCGATAAAATACTGTTTGATAATCATTTTACAATTGTTAGAGATGTGCATATAAAAAATGCATTTGTAGATGAAAAAATTAAGTTTTATCATAAAATATTACTAATATCTTCAAATACAGAAGATATTATATCAAGAATTCTTCAAGATCCTGATAAAGAAAGAGTGCCTTGTGCTAAAAATAAAGATTTTATAGAAAAGCATCAAGCGATAGAAATTGAAAGAGCAGAATATTTATCTAAAACCTTTAATATCCCATTGTTTCATATTACTAATAAAGATCTTTTTACAACTTTATCAGATGTTAAAAAGTTAATTTTATGATAATTAGATATAAATTATGAAATATGAATTATTATTACACTGATTATGGGCATCTCGAGATAAGACAACAGCATATTATAAAGTTCAACATGAACGGAATATTTATAATAGATTTATCGGTCAATGTGCTATAACTTCATTATTAGTTCAGGAACTCCTATGAGGAAAAATTATAAGCGCGGATGTAGAAAATTATTGATTTTCTCATTATTGGAATATTATAAATTGAAAAGAGATTGATATTACGTATGGTCAGTTTTCTCACACTAAAATTCCTTTTTTTTCAAATAAAAAAATAGTAAATCCAGTATTTTTACTCAATAATAAGGATACTGCTTATAGATTTTCCCTGTTAAAAGAAAGATTTTTTTGCTTTTTGGATATGTATAAAAAAATTGAATCATTTACAAAAAATTGTAAAAAGTGTAGTTTAGATGATTATTTTGTACACTGAACTACTTATTTATGAAAAAATTGCTCCTTATTAGTAGTATGAGAAGCTCCTGCTAGAAATGGTTGGAGAGTTACAGGTAGAGCATGGATTAATTCTAAAAGCCATGTTATACCATCATGAACTATTTTACAAAAACTATTAAATATCTTAGATATCAACTTATTTGACGTTACTTTTACAGAAGCAATAAAATGTTTTCCGAGAAAAAGAGGTGATATCAAAACAATGCTATATAGCTGCAATAATATTTTATTATCTCAGATCGCTCTATTAAAACCAAATCTTATCATTACATTGGGAGATGTCCCTACTAGATCTCTTCTAGGAAAAGACTATAAAAACTTTTCTGATGTTGTTGGTTCTGAGTATAATATAAAAATAGAGTGAAAAGAATTCGTATTAATACCAACATATCATCCATCTCCAATATCTCCCCTATCATATAAGGGGAATATTCCTATTTATGAAAAAATTCGTGAAAAATATCAAAATTTAATGGTATTTTAATTTGATTAATATGATTCCCATGAAAAAACTCTACTTTTGTACCACCAACCTCGGAAAGAAAAAGAAATTAGAAAAAGATTTTACAGCTTTCGGTAGGCATATTTCCTTGGAAATCCTTGATATTGCAGTCAATGAAATCCAAGAACTGGACAATACCCTTGTCGCCAAAGAAAAGGTAAAGAGTGTGTTTTCTCAGATTCAGCAGCCTTGTCTTACGATTGATTCTTGACTGTATATTCATGCACTTCATGATTTTCCTGGAAGTTATCTCAAAATGACCTTGGAAACGATAGGTATTGAGGGCTTAGTCCATCTCCTCAAAGATAAAGAGCAAAGAACTTGTGAAATTCGTAACTGTTTAGCCTATTATGATGGTACTAGTTTGCAAAGTTTCACGGAAATTCTTGAATGAAGGATTGCTGAAGCTCCTTTTCCTGAGCTTTTGAATGACTATGCTTGGTCAAACCTATATAAAATTTTCATCCCTCAAGGCTATAATTCTACTCTCGCAGCTATGAATAATTCTAACTATCTCAAGCGAGATGCTCAAAGAAACCAAACAGGGATGATCAAGCAATTTCTAGAATGGTATGATCCCCTTCCTTAAGTTCATCATAGAAGAGGAATACGAGATTTTTGGCTACTGAGCTTACTTTTTTCTCTCTTCAAGGACAAAAAATCAAGTCTGACTTGAAAATAGGGGGAGAATTCCTATCTTTAGGTCAGTTTTTAATTTTTGATAGAGAAACAATGGTAAAAATTGATGCAGCAGAAGTAAAGAAAGGAACTGTGCTTGAGATGGATGGACAGCTTTTTAAGGTGCTTGATCTTTCCTTTATGCAAATGCAGCAGAGACAAGGATCCTATACTTACAAGGTAAGAAATCTGATGACCAATGGGGTACAAAATGTGACTGTAAAGTCTGGTACTACCATGGATCAGGCAGACATTTCTACTCAAAATGCAGTTTATCTCTACAATACTGGAGATACTTATTCGTTTATGGAAAATGATACTGGCGAAATCCATGAAATCGCAGCTGAGACGATTGAAGATATTACGGGATATTTAAAAGATAATCTTGATGTGTTTATTCAGATATACAAAGGGAATGTTATCAATGTGATCCTTCCTTCTACCATCAGCTATACGATTACTGAAACCGTTCCTGGGATTAAGGGAAATAGAGTTCAGTCTGGAACCAAGCCTGCTACCATTGAAACGGGGCTAGAAATTCAGGTACCACTCCACAAGGAGGTAGGGGATATGGTAACTTTGAATACTCTCACTGGAAGTGTAAATTAAAAGTATATTATAAAAAGTTTAAAAGCTGACTTTCGTTTGGGGTCAGTTTTTTTTAGTTCAATCCAGCAATCCTTTTTGCACAGTGAAAAGCTGAAGTTCGACATCGCTGGAGATTAAATCCCCCTGTTTCTCCTGTGATATTGAGAGCCTCTCCCAAAAGATAAAGTCCTTGTATGCTTCTAACCTCAAAATGCTCATCTACCGTCGCAAAGCAAATTCCCCCCGACATGACCTTAGCTTCATCTCGGCTTCTCAGCTGCTGAGGATAGAGAGTGAGGGTATAGTTTTTGAGTCCACGAGGAGCTTTGAGGTAGCTTAAAAGTCTTTTTGTGATCTGAGAAGCAGGGATTTTGAGCTTCAGAGTCAGATTTTTAAAGTTATTGTAATGATAACCAAGGTAAAGACTAGCATTAAAAACAAGCGGTCAAGAAATCCCCCAATGCGTAAAAAGGAGATTCCCTTGCTGCGACCAGAGCAATTTTCCCGCATCAAAAAGCTGAAGCTCAGTTTGAACCGAACTTCCTGAGAGCGAAGTCAGCGATTCACGAGTTTCTATTCCACAAAGTGCAGGAGCTGGACGATGGGTAGGGAGCTGAAATTCCTCAGCAAACTGAAAAGCAAAATCACTCGCTCCAAGCTTGGGGAAAGAACAGCCTCCAGTCGCAAGAATCAGCCTTTTACTCTGATAAGAGTTCTCAGCCGTATGAACCAGAAAACAGTCTTCTTTTTTCTCAAGCTTCAAGACTTCAGCATCAGTTCTAAGCTCAGTTCCTTGCTCCTGATTTTTTGCAATCAGAAAGTCTACAAGCTGGGTCGCACGATTACTTTGGAGGAGCATTCTCCCGTTGTCTTCCTCTTTGCTTGCGATGCCATTTTCTGCGAGGTAGGCAATCATCTCTTGAGGTCAAAAAGTTTCAAAAAGCTGATCCAAACGCTCGGTTTGATCCCCAAGATAATGCTGAGATTTAGCACGAAGATTAGTAAAATTACATCTCCCTTTCCCTGAAAGAAGGACTTTCGTACCGAGGTGACTCGTCTTTTCTAAGATCAGCTTTTTATGCTCTTTTGGTAATAAGGAAGCACAGAATAAGCCACTCGCACCTCCACCGATCACAATTTCATCAAACATCCTGCTCCCTAAAGGCTAAAAAAGACTTGCTCTACAGCTTGAATAAGTGCATCTCCAAAATAGAAAAAAAGCAGGTAAGAAAAGAGAAAACATCCACTTCCAAGTACTGCTCCAATCAAGACATCGCTGAGCCAGTGGACTTTGAGGTACCGCCTACTTCGGGCTACGATCCCGCCTCCTACAAAGGCAAGTAGAAACAGCCCTTCACGAAATGAAGCCCCAAAAATCCACGCTAAAGAGAGTGCTAAGCTAAGCAAAAAAGTGAAACTTGCTGTCGTATGTCCACTTGGGAAGCTAAAATCGGAGAATTTGATTAAGGCTTCTTGAGGTCTTGGTCTCTGCGTGATCCTCTTGAGTGACCAAAATGCTAAAACTCCAATCACCAAGCTAAAAGATCCGATTCCAAGGATTCTATATTCCTTGAGCCATAAAAGAAGTAAGCCTACAATAAGATAAAAAAGACTGACTTTAAGTGGCGTAATCGCATTATTGATGAAGCGAGCAATCTGAAGTTTCCAGTTTTGATCCTTACTCTTACGAAAGAAAAAACGATCTCGCTTGGTGAGCTGTTTGGGGAAAAGGAGCATAGCTACGGTCGCAAGAAGGACAAAAATCCCCATCGCAATACTCAGATACGTTAGCTGTCTTGGAGTGAGATCAAGCATAAAATTCAGCTAGAAAGATAAAATTTTCCTTACCCAAGTCTTCTTCCTTGTAGAGTTTTTGAGGAGATGTTCAAGGCTTTCTCCTACCCCTTCATTACCTTTGATACAGCTTTCCTCAATGAGCTATATGAAACAAGATTAAAGCTTCTTAGGTTTTTTTAACCGCCTCGGCAATAGCTTCAGCTACGCTCTTATCAAGCGGAGAAGGAAGAATCATTGTCCTGCTTGGCTGAGGAAGATAGTCA
>CAUTND010000006.1:0-69819 GCA_963540355.1 uncultured bacterium | reverse complement strand
TTATACCTTTACAATTACGGGTAACCGTAATCTTGTGGCTGTATTTGAAAGAATTCCAGTTACCGAGTACGACGTTACTCTCTCTGCTCAACCAGCTGAGGGTGGACAAGTTACTGGTGGCGGAACATTCAACGAAAACTCACAAGTGACCGTTGTTGCAACTCCAGCCTCTGGCTGGAAGTTCGTTCGTTGGACCGAAGGAGGATCACAGGTTTCCACCTCATCTTCTTATACCTTTACAATTACGGGTAACCGTAATCTTGTGGCTGTATTTGAAAGAATTTCTACTCCCACTCCTCAGCCAAAGAGACACCAACTTACCCTCTCCAAGACTGGAGAAGGTAACCTAACTCTTTCGGCAAACGGGATCACCATCAAAAGTGGTGACCTTGTGGAACAGGGAAAGATCGTGAAGATCACGCCCACTCCCGCCGCTGGCTGGGAGATAAAAAAATTAATAATTAAAACAGCCTCCGGTAAGGAGCTGTCTATCAGCAAGGATAGCAGCTTTACTATGCCGAACGAGGCTGTCGCCGTCTCGATTACATTCGGGACGGTGTCCAATGAGTTAATACCCGGATTTGAGGCGTATGCCTCGGGAGAGATCGTGTATCTCTCGTTGCCGGCAAAGGAAATAATCAGAATCTACTCCCTTAGTGGGAGTCTCCTAGGTGTATATCACTTAGGAGAAGGAGCTCATATGCTCCTCCCCTCTCAAAAGGGGATTCTGATTCTCCAAGGTTCCACGGGTTGGAGCCGCAAGGTCATCTTACGATGACCGGAAAGCCTGAGGTTATCTACCTCAGGCTTTTTCTGTAAAAAAAGCAAGGATGTTAGAACTACTTAAATAAGGAAACAATCTAAAATCTCCTCTCTAAAGGTCAAGAAAGTCAGATTTTCTTTATTCCTAGTCAAAGAGAATCGCTTACAATGCTCGCAAAGTTTTTTCCTAGAGGGATAAAGCAGAGCGATCTTCCTAAGCAAGACAAAATAAACTCATTTTTTTTCATCAAATCTTGACAAGATAAATAAAAATCTTATAATCTAGGTATATGAATTTTATTTTCTTATTTAATCACTATGAGTACACTTCATCAAGCACCAGAAAGCAAGCTTACTACGCAAGTTTCTAGCTCAAAAAAGGTTCTCGCTGGATCAAAGGCTGCAATGGCTGCATTAGTCGCTAGTTTAGCAGTGACAAGCCCTCAAACAACTAATGCACAAAATCCTTGAAATCATGAAGCTCATACTACCGAAGTAGTGACTACCCCTTCAGCAAAACCACAAGCCAAAACGGCTAATTTTAGTGATTATAGATCTGATACGAAAGAAAAAGCCGAGAAAGAGGAGATTCCAGATCATTTTGCAGAGGCGGAAGATATTATGTATAAATACTATCCTAACTATCAGAAGCATTTTGATGAAGTCTTTAGAAAAATTGCAAGTATTAACGCTAGCGATAAAGCTTTGATGAATAGAAAGATTCATGAGTTTCTCTCCGACTATAATGAAATTGTTATTACCAATGAAGAGGAGAGAATGATTGCTCTTTTAGGATTCTGTGAAGCTATTACAGGGACATGAAAATTCCATCAAGAACAGCTTTTTTTTTCTGAGGAATTAAAAGATATGGTTAAAGATTTCTTTAAAGAGCTAAGCGATGAAATGAGAGCAAAAAATGAATTTTTAGATGTACTAGTTGCAGAAAGTAATCAAAAAGTTGCAGAAAGTAATCAAAAAGTTGCAGAAAGTAGAAGAAAAATAGAAGAACTTGACAAAAAAATTTTAGAAGTGGATAAACAAATTGAACAAAAAAAGCTGGCAATTGCTGAAAAAGATCAACAAATTGCTGAAACTCTTAAAGAACTTGAAAAAAGCATGGAATGATTTCTAGAAGAGAGAAGATTGGCAGAAGAAATGATTATTACCTTTGAACTAGAAGATTTTCTTAAAGATGAGGTAAAACAAGGATATGTGAAAGCTTATGTTAGATATAGTAGAAAGTATGAACTTCCTGTACTCCCTAAAGCAGAAGAATTTTTTAAAATCTTAGAAAATAAAAAATAATTTTTTCAATAAAAAAATATCTTAAAAAAATCCTTATTATTGACTTTTAACTTCAAATGTTTAATAAACAAGATATATAATTTCGTTTTTTATTCTTCTAATAATATAACCATGAAGAATCTCAATTTTACTCCTGAGCACAACAAAGAAGCGAATCCTTTATCTCACTTTTCTAATGAATTGAAGCAACTCTGAACAAGTATTGCGCTTGCAAGTGCTCTCATTACAGGAAATCCGAGTCCTACTCAAGCTGAAACCACAAAAAAATCCACTCAAACAGAACAGGTAGAAAAAATGGAAGCACCTGATTACATTTCTCAGGCTCCAGCGAAACTGAAAGAATACTATCCTGAAGAAGAAGCCTATTTTCAGAAATTTTTTGAACTTTTAGAAAGTGCTTGACCTGAAATTACCAGTATTGCAAATCTTAAACTTGAAGAGCAATTTAAAGAGTTTGCAGAAGACTTCGTTGATGAAAAAGAGAAATGGACTGCGGTATTTATGTTCTGTGAACTTAGCTATCCAGCTGATGTCTTCACCAAAAAACTAGAAAAACTTGATGAATTTTGAATTGATATCAGAGAGACTGCGGCAAAAGAAGCTTTAAATGCGATGACAATTTACTTTGTAAGGGAGGATAAAAAAGCTGAACTGGCTCTTCAAGAAAGTGAAAAAAGACTAGAAAAAGTAAAAAAAGAACGAGAAGAAATGATGCAAAATACTGAAGAGCTCTTCAGAGAAATTGAAATAGGAACAATAAAGGAGCAACCCGAAATTGCAGAACTTGTCAGACACTATGGAAAGCTTTGTGAAAAGAATGGAAGAACTCCTACGGAAAAAGCTCAAAAACTTATCGATCAACTACCAGAGAATCAAAAGAAAAAATAAGAATTTTACTTTAAAATTTCTCATCTATGGCTTTAGAAGGAGAAAAAAATATTGCCCTTCCTTCTACTAGAGAAAAAAGCAAAGAAGAAGTGCAAACGAGCTTAAGTTTCAAAGATAAAGTTGCAAAATCGCTTGAAAAGTTTTCTCCTGAGCTCAAAAATAAAACTCTTAACCTTATTGATCAGCATAATATTGGTATTACCAATAAAAATCTTTTCTTAAGAAAGCTTTCTCGTTTAGTCGAAAATATGAGTGAAGAGGAGGCTTTTCTTCATATAAAGCAACTTGTAGAAAAAGAAGTTCAATATAAAGAAGAGCAGTTAGATTTAGCGCAAAATCCAAGAATTTCTGCATATATAGACTATAGCAAAGAAAAAAAATCTAAGTATAATAAAGTAGAAATCAATGATCAAGAAGTAAATGATAGGCAAATTGAAATACAAGAACATCTTCAGAAGACGAGAGATGCATATAGCTTGATTAAAGCTCAATATACCACTCATACCGATGCAGAAAAACAGGAGAAACTGCAATCTCTCAGTCCGAAATTACAAAGACAACTCAAAAAAAGTGGCATTCCTCTCCAAGAATATGCTTCCTTCCTTCTTTCAAGAGAAAAAATCGGAAAAGATTATCAAGATCCTCGTAATATAGCCTTTCTCAAAAGTTTGGAACGCTTGGAAAGGAATCTGGGGATCTCTGAACAAACGGCAGGAGGCTACCCTACCAGCTTTGAATGGAAAACAAAGACCTTTAGAGAGAATCCTGATCTCAAGACCTTCGTCCAAAAAAGTCAGGATTTTTCTGATCTTGAAAAGCTTGAATACTTTGGAAATGAGCGAGAACATGAAGAAAACGAAAAACTGATTGCACTTTTCGGTGATCATGATTTACAAGAGCTTCATCGTCTCTGCACTCCCCTCCTCGAGAAAAACATTCAAGAACAAAGTCCTTCAGAACAGCAACTCCTCCAAACTTATCAACAACAGCTAGAGCATTTGAAAGCCAAGCAGAAGAATGAACTCTTGCTCGATATGAAGGCAAGTACGATCAATGCCCCCATACCTATGATGATGTATTATTTAGACAAAGAAAGTCTTGGTGGGAAAAGCCTTGCTAATCTCCTAGAGAAAGCGCCTCAAGATGCGATCAGCATTCATACTGAGGGAAAGGGACTAAGCTGAAAAAGTGAAGAGATTATGCATATCAAAGGGACTATTGATGGGCATGCTCTGACTTTTTATTATAATTTGAGCGATCCTGAAGCGACGCTAAGCTGTGATGATAGCCTGCATTTCAATATTGCCTCTGGACTTTTTGAGCTCGGAGAAGCTACAGGAGCGAGGACAAAGCTCAATATTCAGATGCCAAGTATAAAAAATCTGGCTGAAAATATTGGAAAGTTCTGTGATCCTGAGGTCTGTAAAGCATTGATTAGCCAATCCTCAAGTAAAGAAGAATATCATGAACACCTCAAAGAGAAGATTGCTGATGCTCTACAAAGCTCCTTTTCCTATGATCAGAGGATCGCTTCACGTATTAGTAGGCATACTGAGAAGAATCTTGCCATACAAACATTCCAGTCCACCTTTATTCCTCCAGGGATCTTCAATCAACTTACGCATGATAAGCTCATCAATCAGGACCCTCAGATGAAAAATCTGTTCCATCTCTTGGATCGTACGAGTGAAATGACGACGAGTTTTGATCTCCAGCAGTTTAGAGCGAGCATCAAGAGATTCCAAAGTTTTTTTGCTCATCCTGAAAAAATAGAGAAACTCAAACATCCAGTCCTCAAAGGGATTCTTTCTGATCTTTATCACTCACAGAACCAGCCCCCTCGTATTGAAGAACGATCAAAAAGTCTGATCCGTCTTTTGAATCTTTTCACCAAAAATACGCTCAATGATCCCCATATCAATCCTCAAGATCCGGAGTATCTCCTCTCTCTGAATGACTTTTCGCTCTTCACTCAGGTCTTAGAATTACCTGATCATCATCTTTTCCAAGAGAAGTATTTAGCTTATTTTTCTCCCACTTTTAAAGAGAAGTATAGGATGCTCGCTGATGAAGAGCAGAAAAAACAGCTTACCCAGCTTGATAAGGAACTTGATCAGCAATTTGAGAAAGTACTAGAAAACTCCTTTGCTTAGGCTTCCCTGTATTAGAAAGCGACTTTGACATTGATTCTTGATTTTACATTAGGAAGCTCTCCCCCCTGAAGTAAACCAAGATCTATTTTGGTACTTGCTACCTCTGAATATTGGAGGATCAGTTTTCTCGCTTCTTCTACATTTTTTCCTGCAATCGCAGCCTTGATCGCTGGGATAATCCCTTTTACATCTCTTTGGAAATCATAGCCTTGAAGGACGGTTACTTTGGTAGGGATAGTAAAGACCTGATCTGAGATTTCCCATTTAATATCAGGGATAAAGGTCAAGGTATTCGGATTGATACTAATCAGCTGAATACTATCAGACTGTCTTTCCTGGACATAGGTGGTAAAAGCTTGCACGATTTCGCTTCGCTTCAGGTAGAAAAAATCAAAAGAAACCTGAGCATTTCCTCTCAGTGAGCTTGCCCTTTCTCCGAGTTTCCCATCTACAGATAGTGCATGAAAGCGAGTTTTTACTAAGTTATCAAACATCAAGATAATCGCATCTTGGAGCGAGAATTCCTTTGCAATGATATTGAGCTTATCAGCATAGACACCTTTTCTAATTTTTTCTCAGAGTAAGCTCCTATCGCGTTCAGAAATCGTTCCTAGCGAAGTCGCACTTCCTCAGGTAAAAGGTTCAATCGTCTCAGCCCAAAGCTGTCCAAGATGATAACTATCTTTGATATTTTTGATGCTTAGCTTTGTTCCTTTGGGGATATTCCCTCTTACCCCCATCATACGTCCTTGTTCATCGGTTTCAGCGGCATAAAGTCTGATTTTGAGTTCAGAAGGATTATTTTTTAGTCCTGCGGGAATGGTGATAGGAGCTTTAGTGAGGAAGGTCAGTCCTTCTGAAGTTACAAATCTTGTATTTTCTACGAGATTCAGCTCATTGGAGGTTTTATTGTAAATTTTTGCGAAACCTGCGGAAGGATTGATGATATGCTTGATATTTTCAGTACTAATTGCTAACTGATAGTTATAATCCAGACTTCAAGTATAATAAGGAATACTAATCTGCTTGATTGCTCCTACATAAATACTTTCGCTAGCAGGATAGTAGCGGAAATTATAGATAATATCTTCGGTATGCTGTGCTACTTTGAGCGTAATTTTTGCACTCGGAAGGACAAGCAAAACAAGAAATCGTATGACTCCCAGACCAGCAAGTAACTCAAAGAAGAAGGCCATATAGATGAGATACTTTTTCTTAGTTTCCGTGCTATTGAGGGCATGGAGATGGAATCTTTTGATATCAAAGAGAAAGAGCGAAACGGTTTTGAGAATTTTGACAATTGGCTTTTCCTCTTCGAAATATACTTGGAGTCCAAGCTGTTGAAAATATTTTTTATTTGAATCTTTCTCTGCAAGGAAGGTAATATTCAGATTTCTTTCCTTGATAAGCTCCTGCACTTGCTTTCCTCGTCGTTGATTTTCAAAAAAAGGGTGC
This sequence comes from uncultured bacterium, assembly GCA_963540355.1. Lineage (GTDB taxonomy): Bacteria > Patescibacteriota > Gracilibacteria > Absconditabacterales > Absconditicoccaceae > HOT-345. The sequence goes on along the minus strand of CAUTND010000006.1, from coordinate 63,256 downwards.
TCAGGATCTATAAAAATCTGAACAGCCTTTTGGGGCGGGATTTTCTCGAGGGTTTTGAAAATCTTATATAAACTATCGGTCTTGAGGAAAAAAAACTTCATTGCGAATAACGCAGTTTCTGCGGAAATAAAAGAAGAAGTCTGGTTTCTTAGTAAGGTTTTCTCAGTTTTCTCTGCCAAAGAAGACAATAAGCAATTAGGAAGAAAAAGAGATAATGATTAATATCTAAGGAGAATTTTCCAAAGAGGGAGAAAACCCCATGTGCAGGATAGTTCCAAAAAGGTAAAAGTCCGAGGAAGAGGAGAAAGAGGAAGATGAATCCCCAGAGTCCAAGCCCTGCTCTCTTAGCTATGAGTTTCCAAAGCGTGATGATGACATTGATTACCAAAGCTCCAAGTGATAGGAAGATCCCGAGTGGATAGACACTTCCATATTTTACTAAGGTACTCTCTGGGATAAGGGCTCTAACGCTAAGCGCTCCTCCATACTGCTTTCCGATGAAGTTATCCCCCAAAACGAGGAAGACCCCCAAAACGATAATTGCATTGATAAAGGAGAAAAACAGAATATCGATCCAGATTTTTTTGGTTTCATTCCTCCTAAATTGCTTGAGAAAGAGCAGAATTGAAACAAAAGCAGCAAAAGCGACCCCAACCAAATGGAAATTGTAACCATAAGGGCTCAAAAAGCTGATTGAAGTCGGAAGGAAGCTTCCACTTTCCAAGACAAATGACACATAGAGTCCCAAAACATAGGTCGGAATCAGCAGCCGAGGAAGCCAATTAAAGAGCTTCATAAACTCTTGATGATACTTCCTTGCCAAAGTCCACGCTGTAATTAGGAGTACAACAGAGGCAAACACAATTCCGATCCCAGTCATATACAGTTTCATTCCAAAGAGTTGCACATACGGATACATCTCATTAGTAAGCATATAAATCAGTTCCTGAGTGAATTTTACATTTTACATTCTAAATTCTGAATTTTCTCAAGGACTGTTTGCCCGAAGGCTATCTCAGATATTGAACGAGCTTGGTCTCTCTCAGGGCGGTAATTCTAATGATTCCTGGGTAATCAAGCTGCTCTTCAATTTTCTTTCAGATTTCTTCTAGTACACTTTCTACCTGCGTATCAGAGATGAGTTTTGGATTAACAAAAACCATAATCTCTCTTCCTGCCTGCATAATATAGACTTTATCTACACCTTCTACCTCATGAATAAGTTTTTCAAGTTCTCCCATCTTCTCGATAAAGAAATCCTTGGTATCAAATCTCGCTCCTGGTCTCGAAGCAGACATCGCATCCGCCGCTGCTACAATCCACGAATAAGCACTTGTCATCTCCACATCATAGTGATGAGCCTCCGCAGCATTGATGATCACAGGATCCATCCCCCACTTACGAAGCATATCAGCACCAACTTTAGTATGTGACTCCCCTGCTCCAGCAGCAACCTTTCCAATATCGTGCAGCAAACCAGCCTTTTTGGCTAGGACAGGATCCATCCCAAGCTCAATCGCAAGATTTTCACAGATTTTTGCTACTTCTAAAGAATGAATCCATAAATTCTGACCATAGCTATATCTGAGAAAGAACTGTCCGATCGTCCTTACGACCTCAGGATTCATCATTGGGAGATTGAGGAGAGTAAGTGCTTCTTTCCCTTTTTCTTTGAGTGTCACTTCAAGGTCAGCTACGACTTGGTTGTAAACCTTTTCGATATAGAAAGGATTGATTCTTCCATCTTTGATCAGCGTTTCAAGGGTTTTTGCTGCGATAAATCTCTTCTCACTATCAAAAGAAGAAATTCTGACTGATAATGGAGTATCATCGATAAGGAGTTCTACCCCGGTAAGTTTTTCAAATAAAGAGATATTTCTTCCTTCACGACCAATCAGTTTTCCCTTAAATTCTTCATTTGGAAGGTCAATCATCTTGGAGGTGAATTCATTTACGGTATCTGCTGCAAGTTTTGGCATTGCTTGAGCAAGGATCTGAGCAGCTTCTTTCTCTGCTTCTTCTGCTTTGATTGTCTTGAATTTCTCGATAAATCTGATGATTTCCTCCTGATTTTCTGCCTCAATTCTCTCCAAGATTTGCTGCTTTGCTTCTTTTGGCTTAATGTTTGCAATCTCAGAAAGTTTGGTCTTTTGTTCGCTAATGATTTCTTCTACTTCTCTTTGTTTATCAAGAAGTTTTCCTTTTTCTTCTTCTAATTTTTCAAGTTTTTGATCCATTTTTTCTTCTCTGATGAGGAGCCTATTTTGGATTTCTTCCATCTTGGCAAGTCTTTGGTCTTCAATTTTTTGAGCTTTGACTTCAGCCTGTTCGATGACTTTTTCAGCTTTCTTTTTTGCTTCTTCTAGGATTTCTTCTTCGAGTTCTCTCGCTCTTTCCATTTTCTTTTTGAAGCGAAGTTGTTTTTCGTTGAGGGTTTTTTTATAGCCATAAAAACCAGCGGCACCTCCTATGGCAAGGGAAACGGCAGCCGTTGCGATCAATGATAAAGTCGGCATAAGGATATTCTTTTAGTATCATAAAAAAAGTAAATAAATTGCACTATGCAAGAAGTATAAAATTCTGAACCCCAAATGCAACTGAAAATGACACAAAAGATTTTTACTTGCTTCAAGGGCTAGTATCTTATTTTTTTATTAAGCATCCTCTATTTTTAGGCTCTGATTAAAGTTCTCATCTTGAGTTTTTCTTTGAAGATTAAAAAAACTTTGAAAAAATCTGACTTTCCCTTGCAATTCAGACTTTTTTTTCTAATATAGCACTGGTAAGTATTTAGTGCTATTTATTTTCTCATCAAAAAAAAATGAACTTCAATAAACTCACTATCAAAGCCAGCGAAGCCATTCAGGAAGCCAATACGCTCTGCAACAATAGCAATCATAGTCAAATTGCTCCAGAACATCTTTTCTTTGCTATGCTAGAGCAGACCGATGGTTATCTTCCTGCAATCCTCAAAAAACTTGGGAAATCCCTTGAACAACTAAAAGCTGAAACGATGCTTCTTTTGGATCAGCTCCCTAAGATTCAAGGTACAAGTCAGATTGGGATTAGTCCAGAGTTGAACCGCATTTTTGAGCAAAGTGAAAAAGAGATGAAAGAGCTCGGTGATGCTTACATTACGACTGAGCATTTTTTCCTTGCTCTACTCAAAAGTGAAACAAAGGTAAAAAAGCTGCTTGAGAAGCTTATGATCGACTATAGCAGCACAAAAAGCACCATCCTCCAGATGAGAAATGGAGAAAAAGTAGAAACCAATGATCCAGAAGTCAGTCTTGAAGTACTTTCTAAATATGGAAAAGATATTACACTCCTTGCTGAGAAGGGAAAGCTCGATCCTGTGATTGGGAGAGATGAAGAACTTAGAAGGCTGCTTCAAATCCTTTCTCGTAGAACCAAAAACAATCCGGTCTTGGTCGGAGATCCAGGAGTTGGGAAAACGGCGATTATTGAGCTACTTGCTCAGCAGATTGTTAAAGGGGAAGTGCCTGAACTTTTGAAAGAGAAAAGGATTATTGAGCTTGATATGGGAGCTTTGATGGCAGGAAGTAAGTATAGAGGCGATTTTGAAGAAAGATTAAAAGCGATATTGAAAGAGGTGGAAAAAGCTGATGGTCAGATCATTTTGTTTATTGATGAACTGCATATGGTGGTAGGAGCAGGGAAAACCGAAGGTTCTATGGATATGGGAAATATGCTCAAACCTGCACTTGCCAGAGGACAGATCAGAGTAATTGGAGCAACCACCATCAACGAATATCGCCTCCATATTGAAAAAGATGCCGCACTTGAAAGAAGATTTCAGCCAGTAATGGTCAATGAACCAAGTAGAGAAGATGCTTTAGCAATCCTCCGTGGAATCAAAAAAGCCTATGAAACTCATCATGGAGTCAAAATCACTGATGATGCGGTCGTTGCTGCGGTAGATCTTTCTAGAAGATACCTTTCTGATCGTAAGCTCCCTGATAAAGCGATTGATCTACTAGATGAAGCTGCTGCAAGTGTGAAGATGAACCTTGCAACCATGCCTCAAGAGGTCCTTCAGCTCGAAAAGCAGATCAACACTTTAGAAATTGAAAAGCAGGCTTTGATGAGGGATAGTGAAGTTTAGCTATGAAAAACTAATATTTCCACTGAGAGAAAAATCTGACTCCTCTCTTCTTTCGGCTTTGGATTCAGCTTTTTGTCTTGGTTTTTTCACAGTTCCTCACTCCCCTTTCATAGAGAGTGAAAGTTTCTCTTTTTCAAGATCAATATCCAAAACTCTGACTTCCACCTGCTGTCCGACTTTCACAACATCAATCGGATTGGTAACGAAATAATCCGCCATTTGCGATTTATGCACGAGTCCATCATTATGCAATCCCACATCTACAAATACTCAAAAATCCGTGATATTTCTCACAATTCCCTGCAATTTCATCCCAATCTGCACATCTTTTATATCCAAAACATCTGATTTAAAGCAAGGTTTTTCTAGCTCTTCTCTAGGATCCAACCCCGGTCTTTTCAGTTCTTTCAAGCAGTCTTCCATCGTTTCAAAACCAAGTTCATATTTTTGAGCAAACTGCTGAATCTCTTGTTCTGAATAGTCAGAAAACTCCAGAGGAAGCGTCAGATTTTTCTTTTTTATCCCTAATTCCTCTTCAATAAAAGCTGAAATCTGTTTGTAATGATCAGGATGAATCCCCGTCGCATCCAAAGGCTCTTTCCCCTCCTTAATCCTCAGAAAACCGATCGCCTGCTCATAAGCTTTTGGTCAAAGTCCTTTCACTTTTTTGATCTGCTTTTTGTCAGTAAAAGCCCCGTTCTCATCTCTATACGCGACAACATTTTTTGCAACGGTCAAAGAAAGCCCAGCGATATATTGCAATAAAGTATAACTCGCCGTATTTACATCCACTCCAACGGCATTTACGACATCTTCAACCTTTTCATTGAGTTTTTCTTTGAGGAATTTCTGATCTACATCGTGCTGATACTGCCCCACTCCGATCGCCTTTGGATCAATTTTTGTCAGTTCAGCAAGCGGATTCTGCACTCTATGAGCAATACTGATCGCCCCTCTAATCGTAACATCTAAATCAGGATATTCTTGTTGTGCAAGTTCTGAAGCAGAATACACCGAAGCTCCAGCCTCAGAAGTAATCATATATTGAAGTTTCAGCTTATGATTTCTAATAAAATCCGCGACAACTTTTTCTGACTCCCTAGAAGCCGTCCCATTTCCAATAACAATGAGATCAACCTGATATTTCTTCACCAAATCAAGCAAAGTCTGCTCTGCTTCTGTGATTTTCTTCTGAGGTTCTGTTGGATAGATTACACTTTTGTCTATAAATTTTCAAGTTTTGTCTACTATGGCAAGTTTACATCAAGTCCTAAAAGCAGGATCAAAACCGAGGACCGTCAATCCTTGCACTGGAGGAGTAAGCAAAAGTTGCTTGAGATTCTCTCCAAAGACTTTGATTGCAGATTCGTCAGCCCATCTTTTTTTATCACTTCTCAGGTCCCTTTCTAGTGAAGGCAAAAGCAATCTAGAAAGTCCATCATCAACCGCTTCTTGTAAATAAACAAGCGAACTATTTGCATTTTTCGGAATAAAATATTGAGCAGAAAACACTGAAATTTTCTCCTGAGAAAACTGTAGTTTCACGGAAAGTTGTTTCTCCTTCTCCGCTCTACTTACCGCAAGATACGCATACGAAGGCATATCAAAGAGCTTTTTACTATAATTTTGATAGATTTTATAAACTCCATTTTCCTCAAAAGTCTTCGTTGCTTTTGTTTCTAAAAGAGCATGCTGTTCTTCAAAACTCTTTAAATCTGCTCTCAAGTCTGCATGATCAGAGACTTCCTCAGCGATAATATCTTTTGCTCCTTGGATCGCTTCTGCTCTGTCTTTTACGCTCGTTTTCTCATCTCCTGTATCTTTGATAAATTCGTCTGCTTTCGCTTCAAATGCTTCTTTTGAAAGTTCTGCTTTCGCAAGAATCTTTGCTAGAGCTTCTAGTCCTTTTGCCTTTGCTATCGTTGCTTTCGTATTTTTCTTTTCTTTAAAAGGTCTATAGAGATCCTCTACTCTCGCAAGCGTTTCAGCAGCTAAAATCTGATTTTTTAATTCTTCAGTAAGCAAACCTTTCTCATCAATCAAACGGATCACATCTTGTTTTCTCGCTTCAAGATTTTTCGTATAACTATAGAGTTCAAAAAAATCACGAAGTTGCTCATCAGTAGCCCCCTTGGTCATTTCCTTACGATAACGAGCAATAAAAGGAACCGTATTCCCTTCATCTAAAAGCTGAATAATATTGCTAATTACTCAAGTTTCCATTCAGGTTTTACTTTGAATCTGCTGGATTAATGTCAACATTGTCTAGTTCTATAAAAAAGATAAAATACAGTTATTATCAATAAAAATTGAAGAAATATCCTAATGATTTTATATTCTTCGCTATCGCCCAGGAAGACAATCTGCTTTATCATTCTGAATGCAGTGAAGAATCTAATCTGACATTCTAATCTTCTCGTTTATAAGAGAAAAAGCAGTAAACAAAGCTTATTCTTCACACTCTTCCTCTACTTGCTGGATCGCTCAAACAGGGCAATTCATCTCAGCTTCTGATCATTTTTCTTTGGGAAGATCAGCTTTAATATATTTTTGCCCCTCTTTTACGAAACAATATCACTGCATTACACAAACTCAGCAATGAATGCAATATTCATGCTTTACAACCAATTTATTCTCCATCATATCAAAACAAATCACTTAAAAACTATTCAGTTTCCCTTTCTCTACTCAAAGCGGTTTCAAATTTATCCAAAGAAGGAGGGATCTGATTGGGAAGTATTTTCTTTTTTTGAGGTGTAGAAGCGATTGCTGTACTCAAATCATCAGATTTTACTGCTTCTAAAAGCGGATTCTCAAGATTTTTTGAAAGTTTTTCTTCAGTTTTTTTATTTTCAGTCATAAGAAAAAAAAGAAAATAAAGCTGACTCAACTCTAAGGGATTGCCTTGAAATTTCAAGTTAAAAAAAAGACCAAGAAGCATACTTCTGGTCCAGATGAGTACCTGGAACCGAAAGCAAACCCTTAGAATACAGCGGGTTTTTTAATCTCAGCAACATGAGCTACCAAGAGTAAAAAGCCTTCTGCTTTCTACAACAATTAAACAAAATCGGTTCCAAGTGAAATGATAATTTTTCGTCAGGGTAGATTACTCAATTTATCCTTTCTCAATAAGTAAGGACACCTTACCAAAAGAGAAATCAGATTTTTTATTTGGTTTTTTATTTTATTACGACTAGAGAATAACTTTGCAAGGGAAAAAAACAAGAGTAAAAAGGAAAAATCCTCTAGCCTTTCGTTAGCACATTTTCAGGATTTTATGATATAATATTCTTTAGATTGATTTAATTATAAAAAAAGAAGCCTGAATAAGCCTCTTTTCTCAAGAAAGGGTTTGTATTTTAGTTTATTTCACTCTATAGTTTTCAATCAGCTTAAGAAAGTTTCTGTAAGATTCCTTCATTGCTGGATCTGCTTTTTCGATTGCTTCTACAAAAATTTTCTTGATCTGAGAAAGCAAAACTGTTTTTTCCTTTGCAGTTGGAAAGACTTTTGCATTCTTTTGAAAATAATCATCAAGGATTTTATGCACAAGAGCCTGCTGATCCTGGTTTTTTTGATCCATTGTAGTATTTTCTAGCTTCTCATCTACCTTTTCCCAGAGGAAGCGATCTCCTTTTGTAGTCGTAATGAGAAGTTTACCTTCTTTGGTTATTTCATAGCTTGCATCTTTCAGAGTAAAAGCCATTTCGTAGTCACCAAGCTCTCCTTGACAGAGCATTAAAGTTGTCATCAAGCCTTCTGATTTAATTTTTCCTCCTCTTGGTTCATAGTTTCCAGAGATTCTATTGCAGAATTTAGCGGAAAGCCAGTCTCCAGAAAAACTGAGTGTCGCACCTGTCACAGCAGTCTTACCATTGAAGGCAACGAGTTTCCATTCCCCTTTATCAAAATGAGATTTCTTTTCAGCTTCAATTTTTTTCCATTCATAGGTATGACCATTGGTTTGAGTCAGCTTTAAGTTTTTTTCTGAAAGCTCAAGTTTTGCCCCTTCTGGAGCGAAATGGGTTTCATATTGCATCATATCACCCTGACAAAGCATCTGAGTCATCGCAATGACCTCTGTCTTGAGTATCCCATTTTTCTCCTCATAGCTGGTAGAGAAATGATTACAAAATTTTCCAAAAAGCTCCTTTTCTTTGAAGTTTAGACTTGCTCCGCTTGCTATTTTCCCATCAACAGCAGTCAAAGCCCATTCGGTATTGGCTAAAGGCAGTTTACTTTCCTGCGCGAAAGCATTAGTAATCAGGCAGGCACTCCCAAGGAGCATTCCTGTAACAATAAGTTTTGTTTTCATGATAGAAGTGGATTAAAAAATAAAAACTTCTGTTATAAAAAACGGAAAGAGATAACAAAATGTGACAAAAAAATCAAAAACTTGAAAAAATCTGACTTTTCCTGTATACTTAGACTACAGATTTTTATTTCTCTCCCCAAAAATGAACGAAAACGGAAGCATCAAAGATCATTGACATCTCAAACCCCATGAGATTCCAGAGGATCAGTATTTTATGGATATTTGCCGTGTCGTCGGAGAAAAAGGGACTTGTGATCGCGGAAGAAGTGGCTGTGTAATCGTAAAAGAAGGGCAAGTTATTGCTACGGGGTTTGTAGATGCTCCTGTAGGAAGTAAAAATTGTGATATGCTCGGACATCAGATGCGGACAATTATCAAAGATACCGGAGAAGCGACTCAGCACTGTATGAGAAACTGCTGTGCAGAACTGAATGCGATTGCTAATGCTTCTCGCCAAGGAGTTAGCCTAGAATGAGCAAGTTTGTATACCAAAATGACTCCTTGCTACGTCAGGCATTGTGTGCATTTAATCGTCAGCTGTGGCATAAAAAGGGTGGTTTGTGAAAAGAGATTTCATGATGCAGACCTGAGCGAAAAAGTTTTGGAAGCAGCAGGAATCGAGCTATGCTATTTGGAAGAAGGAGTGGAGAAGTATCTAGGCTCTTAAAAAAATTGAATTTTCTCGCCATTTAAAAGGAGGAAAGAAAGAAGAATAAAAAGCAGAGAAAAAGGACACCTTTTTAAAAGATGTAAATATAGATAAGGCTAGTATAGATAATTGTTATTAAATAAATTATGCCAAAAAAATTTACCGAAACATTTTAAAAATAGGCTGAAAGCTAAACATTTAGAAATACGAAATTTATCTGAAGAGAAAAGAAAGATTCTAGAATCAAAGAAGAACTTAGTTAAACTACTAATCTTTTATTCTTTTCCACAGCATTTTTTATATTTTTTTCCACTTCCACAAGGACAAGGATCATTTGGTCTTACTTTCCCTTCTGATTTGATTACTTTTTGAGCTGGTCAGTCCTCTACTTCAAACACTTCAATATCATCATCGCTTTCAAAAATCGTTGCTCTCGCATCTGGACGCTGTGCTTGAGGTTTTCTTGCTTGAGGAGGTAAATCCTTACTCGCAGAGCTCAGAATTTCAATTACTTTACTTTCATCACTATCATCTTGAACAAGCTGTACCCCCTGCTGATGTGCGATCAATTCAAAATCAAGTTTCATCAAATAAGAAGCGGTTTGATTGGTAATATTTGCGAGCAATTCTTGGAACTTTTCAAAAGATTCCTTTTTGTAAATCACCAAAGGATCAAGCTGAGCATAGGACATAAGTCCGACTTTCTCTCTAAGATTCTGCATCTCATCAATATGATCTACCCAAAGTTTATCAATAAAATGCAAATGCACTTCTCTAAAAATCTGAAACAAGAACTTGGTTTCAAGCGTGCTAAAGATCCTAGAAAAATATCCATCTAATCTCTCAAGGAGCATCGCTTTCAAGGCCTCATAATCAAGCTTGGAAAGTTCATGATACTCAGGCTGCGTAATATTGAGCCCATGCTCTTTATTGAGGACAACCAAAAGATCTGCAACCGACTGCCCTGTAATTTCAGCATTAGTAATTTGAGCTATAATAATATTTTTCGCCTCACTCAAAAATTCTTCTTTCAGATCAGCCACATAAATTGCTTGCTTCTCTTCATCGTTTTCAGCAGCGAGGATTTCATCTCTAGTGCGATAGACTCTCTTTCTCTGCTTATCAACCACACTATCATAGTCAAAAAGATGCTTTCTGATACCAAAATATCGTCCTTCAATTTCCTTTTGAGATCTGATAATTGCCTTGCTAAATTGTTTTTGAGTCAGTTCTAGACTTTCAAGATCCGTTTTGGAAAGGAGCATACCAGCTAAAGCCTGAATTTTCTCTCCTCCCATCTTTCTCATCAAAGAATCATCAAGTGCGACAAAGAATACAGAAACTCCAGGATCTCACTGTCTTCCAGCTCTTCCTCTTAGCTGATTATCAATTCTCCTAGATTCGTGTTTCTCGGTTCCAAGGATGAAAAGTCAGAAGAAAAGGTCTTTTTCTATCGCCTCTTTGCTCGTATCTTTTTGACTAGGAATAAAGCTGACTTTTGCATAAGGAACCGTATTTGCCTTTCTTTTCCTATTAAATTGCACCGTAAAATTTCCTCATTCTAGGGCAACAGAACAAGTAAGGGTTTGCTGAGATGCTAAAGTTTGTAGGTCCTTTTCATTCAATGAAAGCTCCTCTTTCAAAGCATCAAGGAAAAGTCAGAATTCAAGCTCGGAATACAGGTATCCAGAAGAAACGATTCAGTTTTTTAGATTTTTTAGGAAAAATTTAAGATAATTCTGAGCCATCTTCTCGTTCAATCCCTCTTCAAGCTTGATATCCGTTCCACGACCTGCCATATTGGTTGCTACGACTACGGATTTATATTTCCCTGCATTAGAAACGATATTCGCCTCTTGCTCGTGAAACTTTGCATTCAAAACATAGTGAGTTATCGCTTCTTTATCCAAAAGCCTAGAGACATACTCAGAAGTTGCAATATCTGCGGTTCCGATCAGAATTGGCTGTCCGATTTCATGATAAAATTTGATATAATCCTTCACAAACTTCCATTTGGTATGCTGATTGAAATACACCTTATCATGCATATCTACTCTGAGAATTGGCTTATTCGTAGGAACAATCACCACCTCTAGTTCATAGATTTTATTAAATTCCTCTCCTTCAGTAGAAGCCGTTCCGGTCATTCCACAGAGCTTTGCGTATTGCTTGAAAAAGTTCTGATAGGTGATCGTAGCCATGGTTTGGGATTCTCTCTGGATTTGCACCTGCTCTTTTGCCTCAATCGCCTGATGAAGCCCTTCAGAAAACCTTCTTCCTGGCATCGTTCTTCCCGTATGCTCATCTACGATCAACACTTCCCCATTGGAGATAATGTAATCCTTGTCCTTAATATAAACCGCCTTTGCCTTTAAAGCATTCTCAATATGGTGGATTTCTCCATAACCCATATCCTTATAGATATTCTCTACTTTCAAAATCTCCTCGAGCTTCGCAATCCCTTTTCCAGAAAGCTGAGCTGTCTTGGTCTTTTCATCAATGTAATAATCTCCATCTTCTTCCTGCTCTTTCCCATACTCATCATTCAAAACCTCTTGAATAAAGCCTTTGGAAACTTTTTTCTTTCCTGAACAAGGAGTAAGCAGATTCACCACTTGTGCATAGTAGCTGTATTTTTCAGTAGGTTCTTCTCTTGGCTGTGAGATAATAAGCGGAGTTCTCGCCTCATCAATCAAAATACTATCAATCTCATCCACAATCGCAAAATTGAGCGGTCTCCAAGTCAGACTTCTTTCTGCTAAACTTTTTACGAGATTATCTCTCAAATAATCAAATCCTAATTCTGAATTTTCCACATAAGTAATATCCTTAGCATACTCCTCTCTTCTGGTCTGAAGCGGAGTTCCTTTGGTCACCGAACCAACGGTCAGTCCAAGCCAAGTATAGACATGTGCCATCCATTCACTATCACGAGAAGCAAGGTAATCATTGACCGTTACGACATGCACTCCTTTCCCAGCAAGTGCATTAAGATAAACAGGAGCAACCGCAACGAGCGTTTTTCCTTCTCCAGTCTTCATTTCAGCAATTTTCCCCTGATGGAGAATAATTCCTCCAAGAAGCTGAACATCATAAGGAATCATATTCCAAGTAAGTTCATGTCCTTTGACCTTGGCAGTTGTTCCAACAAGTCTTTTACAAGCCTGTTTTACTACAGCAAAGGCCTCTGGAAGCAAATCATCCAAAGTGGTTCAGTTTTCAATTCTTTGTTTAAATTCTTCGGTTTTTGCTTGAATTTCAGCATCAGAAAGTGCATCAAATTCAGCATACCAATGATTGATATCTCTCACAAGTGGTGTAATCGCATTGATCTGTTTTTGATTGTAGTCTCCACCAATAAAATTCGTAATCCATTCAAGCATTCGTTTATAGTTTTCAAAAAAAATAAAAGTCTGACCGCTTCACGCGAGCCTACTTATAGTTATTTGAAGAGATAAAGCAAACTTTTTTTACTTCTAGAAAGCTCAATAGTTTGGGATACTAAGCTCCTCTTAGGATGAACAGATTCGATTCTCATTCAAGGGAAAAGAGTCAAAATAATCGAAGCCTTTTCCTACTAATTTCAAAGCTATTAAAAAAAGTGCCACCTTTGCAGCACTTCTTTACCAGTCAATTATTCTTGAGGATCAGTCTTTTTATTTCTTTTATTCCATAGAAGATAAGCCCCGACTCCAAGAGCAACAAGAAGAAGTGGAATTCCTATGACTGGTCTCACAACTATCCAAGCAATAGCAATCGTTCCTAGCCCAACAACAAAGGTCAAAGCAAGAGCAACAATAGAAGTTCCTACTTCAACAACATTAGCTAGTGGAGGAATAACCTTGAGAAGCATTACTACAAATTCAAAGAGCATAGAGAAACCTGCATACATCAAGATAAGCCCCAAAAATCTAAAGAACCATGTCATCAATGCATTTTCAGCATGAGCATGAGCAAACATTGTTTGCACTGGAACTGTTCCTAGCTCTAAGAGAGCAATACTTCTAGCATTACTAGTAGTATGACTAACGAGAGTCTTCCCTGCCTGCTGTCCAACCACACTCACCATCCCAGAAGGAACTGTAGAAAAACCTATCTTGAGATCGCCGATTCTTGGTTCGTTTGGATTATATCAGAGATAAAGCTCGTTTTCTAAGATATGGAGCCTCTTTTTTGGTTGACTAGCATCATCCTCAAAAGCAAGTTCATCATCAAAAAGATCGAGATTTGCTTGTGCTACAGCTCAGGTCTGATACTCCTCAGGAATACGGATATCTTGTCCCTTGAGCGCTAAAGGATCTGTCTTAATCAGCTGACTGGTGAAGTCTGAAGCCAATTGATAGTCTCAAACCAGAATTGGTTTTTTTTCTAAGGTTTTTGATGAATATGCTCGATGAGTAGGGTTTCTATGTCCTTCCTCTTGATAAAATCTTGAAGAATCAATAGGCTGATCCTCCCAAACTTTACGATAATCATAGGTAGTTGTACACTCTTCTCCTCCTCCATAATTATCATGGCAATCTTCTTCGGAATCTTCTTTCCATTGATACATTTCAACACTCCTAATAAGCTTTAGATCATCGGTAAGAATATTAAAATCCTGATCAACGAGCTTTTCTGCAGGAGATGAAGTTTCTCCATTAAAATATACCAGCTTCCCCTCAAGAGAACTATCAAGAGGAGTAGGAGAGGTGGAAATAACATTTTTCTCTCCCTCCTTGAGCGCAGCTTTTTGCTCTACAAAGTTGTTTTCATTTCGTGCAAGCAAGGCAATACTCACAATCACGAGAATAATACCTCAGAGAATCTTTTTGAAACTGTTTCCAAGGCGTTCTCCATAGCCTGTATTTCTAGTAGTGGTCACACGATTTGACATCATCAATTATAATAAAGATAAAAAAACTTAAAACTGACTATACACGATAGTTTTCTATCACCATAAGAATGATACGATACATTTCTGCGTTTTTAGTATCTTGAGGAGAAAGAGTCCTTGATGCAGATTCAAAACTTGTCTTTAGTGCAAGCAAAAAAGCTTGTTTCTGTTCTCTGCTCATATGAGCGTTTTTCCTGAAATAGTCATCAAAGAGCCCTGTAATCAGCTTTACTTGCGAATCTTCCATACCTACTGATACAGCACTTGAAGACTTCTTCTCATCTGAGTTATATACCGAAGTAGAAGAAGGCTTTCAAGATTGAGTGCTAACCTGATCCTGTGAAGAAGTTTTTGAAGATTGAGTACTAGCTTGAGACTGTGAAGAGGTTTTTTGAGGTTCAGGGATAGGACGAAATACCTTACGATAGACAAGCGTTGCTCTTAAATATTTTCCAGCCTGTAGTGTAATCGTTCCTTCACTTGGTAAATAATGATCAAAAGCAAAGGTAGTAAGATCTTTTTTAAAATTTGAAAGATCTACAACTTCTCCACCTTTTCCTTTGTAAGTACTCTGTGCATAAATATTATGCCCTTCTATACTTTCGTATGAAACATATAAAACTGCAGGTCAGTCAATGGGTTTTGTAGGAGGAACAGGGTCGTTTTCTGGTCTAGAAATAGGAGAGTTTTGGTTATTTGATGGTGTATTTGACTGATCATTTGCTTGGTTGTTTGATGGGGTATTTGTTTGGTTATTAGACTGATCGTTTAACTGTGAATCAGCACACATTGAGGTAGGTGTTGGTACACAATTAGGACTATAGTCCAAACAAGCAGAAACCTGAAGCGTTCCAAGAGAAGCAAACATTGTCAACCCGAGAGAAAGTAGTAGTTTTTTCATGGGTAGAAAGAATAAGAAAATAAAGATGCCTTGACTATAGAGATGTTAGATAAAAAATCAAATAGAAATCGAACTCAAAAATACGAGTTAGAAACTAAGATTATTCAAAGAATCCTAAAAGAATAAACAGAAAACTACAAAAAGACTTTTTTTCTTGCAAGCAAAAAAGAATTATTTGCATCTTGCCAATGCGAAGTAACTTTACCTTGTTGATCCAAATAAAAAAGCTCCTCTACCGAAAATCCAGAGATACTTGCAAGTTCTTTAAGTTCACTGAGAGAAAAAAGATGATAATATCTCTGATAAGAGTAGCTTGATGTTTTCCAAGGGATAAAAACATCTCTCCAGCCCCTCTTCCCAAAATGAAAAAAAGAAGAAAAAGCTGAACGCAAAAAAATCGGTCGATGTTTTTCTAAGAACCAGCGAGAAAAGGCCCGATTCGTAAAAAGAAGAATCCCATCATATTTCAAAGCTCTATAGGCATTTTTCATTACAGCAATTCTTTCTTCTTGGCTAGCAAGATGCTGAAAACTTGCACAAGCAACTACTGCATCAAGAGATTCCTGTTGTTCTTCATTCAAAAAAGTGAGCATATCACTACAAACAAATCTATGTTCATGATGCTCTTTCTGCGCATAGTTTAATAAATCTTGTGCAATATCAATTCCTGTATAAGTAAACTCCCCCTTATACTCAGTCTTCAGAAAGGAAAGAAACCTTCCCCCTCCACAACCAAGCTCTAGAAGTTTTGGATTTTCAAGCTCAAGTGCCTGAATTGCAACGACCAAACGCTGACCATCAACTCGATATTTTTTTCTAGTTTGATGATACTTTTCTGCCTGGGCATTATAAAAAGTCTGTAATTCATGTCTAGGATTCATAAGCTGGAAGAAAAGAAATGAAATAAGGAAGGGATAAGATGAATAATCGTAGCTCTTATCCGAGTCAAACTATTTTTCCTCAGAGGGGAAAAGTCAGATATCCTTAGCTAAAAAACGTACTGCTTGATCAAAAGAACTCTCACCACTAGGATTTTTAAGAAGCTGAGTATAGAACATCTTTTTCTCTTCTAGGGTAGGAAAACGAAGTGCTACAGTTCAGGAAATTAGCCCAATTGCCTTCTGAATATCGGGAGTCTGATTCTGCTGATCAGGGAAGCTTCCTCACTTCTGTTTATTAAATAAAGCAAGAAGAGATCAAAAATCAGACTGAGAATGGGCATACAAATCCCAAAATCCCTCATAGAATTTTCCAATACTGGTATTGATAAGTGCTCGATCCGCTTCTCCATGGAGGAAAAGCTGGAGTCCATGAGTATAATCGACATTAAAATACACAGCAGCCAAAAAGTGATTTTTCTGTAAAAGCTCACTGAGCTGGAATAACCACTTATTTTTTCTAAGATCAGATCAAGAAGATAAAAAAGCTGATCTTGATTTCTCATGATTATAAGCACCAGAATACCATACTGCTGTTGTCCCAACCTCATCGATAATGAGTGGTTTTCCTAGAGACTGGAGCCTTGATAAGGTGTTCCATTCTGGGTCATTAAGGATTTGGGAAGGCGTTTTCCAGCGTCTATTACTCATAGCTTTCCCTCGATTATAAAAAGTCACTCCGACAAGATCGACATAATCCTCTCAAGGAAAATAGTCTTCAAAACGAGGACAGCTTTGGAGTAATTTCAGTTCTTTTTTCAAAGTTTTAAGTTCTAATTTTTGACGAGGAGTAAGATTTTTTTCTTTTTCCAGTTTTTTTAAAAGCTTCTCCTGAGGCTTTAAAGCTTTACAAGTAATAAGTTTCGCTTCTTGAGTAGCTTTTCAGAATGTCGGCATATCCCAATGATTAACAGAAAAATCAAAAAGAAGTTGTTCCTGATCTAATCCAAGTTCACGTGAAAGCTCCCAAACATGAATCCAGGCTTTTTTGAATCGTTCTGGATTTGAAGCTCGAGGATACCGACCTCCATTCATTTCATGCATAGTCCTAAAAATCACTTTGAGATGCAAGTTTTTAACAGTCTCAAAGAAAATACGATATTGCTCATCAAATGCACCTTTTGCAACCTCCTCTGCTGAAAACTGATTTGGAGACAGAGAAATATGATAAATTCTCTCATTTCCTAGCTCCTTTGCCATCTTTTCTAGTTCACCAACGACATCTTGTTCTTCCCAAGGATCGTAAATAAAGGCAACTAAAGGGAGATAAAGCTGATAGGTATCTTCAATATAACGAAAATTCTCAACAGTATTGTCTGTAGATTTTAAGCCCAAAACAAAAGCAAATCCTGTCCCAGAAGAGCAGAAAACAATAAGAACAATCAAGAAAATTTTTTTGAGCATGAAAGAAGAAAAAAATAAAGTTGACATAAAAGAAACTAAAGCGAATATAGCCTTTTCAAGAAAAGAATCAAGATAAAGAGCTGATATTCTTCCCTTAATTTTGTAAGTAAGCCTTTAAATAGCCCCTATAAGTTGTTTAAGCATTGCCCAATCCAGCTCCTCAAGTCTTTTCCCTTGTAAAGCTTCAGGAATTAGAAAATGAGAAGTTCCTTTTTTTTGGAGCATTTTACTAATTTTTCCGAGAGTTTTTCTACTGTAGGGAGCGAAATTATTGAGAAACTCCTCAAGCACAACAGGAGAAATCGATTCAGCTTTTTCTTTTTTTATAAATCTCATGAGGCAACTTTTTACTTTTGGGGCAGGAGAGAAACATTTAGCAGGCACCATCTTAACATACTCTACTTGATACGCCCAGTTAACGAGCCACCAAAGATAAGACTTCTTCTTAACATCAGATCTAATCTTTTCACCTACTTCATCTTGGATCATAAAAAAACCTCACAAAAAATCTGGATCCTCTTTCCAGAACAGATGCTTGAAGATAGGAGAAGTAATATAGTAAGGTAAATTGCCAACAACAATAGCATCTTCAGCATTTATTCCCCTTTCCCTTAAAAGCTCGGCAAGATTCTGTTCTAGCACATCTCAAAAAATAATTTGCTGTTCAGCTAAACCAAGTGCTTGTAGCGGTTCTTGCATTCTCAAATCCTTTTCTACTACAAAAAAACAGTCTGAAAGTTGATGGATTCTCTTGGTAATTGCTCCTTTCCCAGGTCCAATTTCAATCAAAGCTTTTGCTCTGCTTTGGAGATAGAGTTTCTCAATACTATGAGTAATAAAGCGAATAACACTCTGGTCTTTGAGAAAGTTTTGTCAGAGATAGGTAGACATTAGGACTATTGAGATAAAATTCCATACCAAAGGGCGTTTTCCTGAGAAATATTGGCAGCAATCAGTTGCTTCACTTTAATTCGAGTTTCAGCAATAGCAATCTTCCCGTCCTCGGTGAAATCCTTGATGAGCATCGTCAAAAAAGTTTCAAGAAGTCAGTTTTCATCTATTTTTTTAAAAATTTGGAGCTTGGTATGTCGTTGTCCTTTTTCGTGTAAGAGAGAGCTGAGCTGAAGAAGAGCTTCAAAGAGTTCAGGCATAACCTTCCGTTTTTCCAAAAGCTGATGTAATGTACCAGGTTTCCCAAGAGCTAGAGAGATAAGGAGTTGCTTTTCTTGATCATTCCCTACAAAATGGAGCTCATTTTCAAGATAGCTTTTCATTTCCATATCTGAAAGTGGTGAAAACCTCATCACCATTGCTCTAGAAAGAATAGTCGGTAAGATTCAGCTTTCATGTTCTGCTGTAGCGAGAAGAAACCTTTTGCTCAAAGGTTCTTCACAAGTTTTGAGAAAAGCGTTCATCGCCGCATTACTCATTCTCTGGAGATTTTCAATCAAGAGGATTTTCTTTCCACTCAAAGAAGACTGCTGAAGCCGACTATTGAGCTCTCTCACTCCTTTATTTTCGTAGCTTGTAGCATTCTCTAGTGGAATAGTTTTTAGTGTCGAAGGCATTTCTACTTGAAGAGTATGAGGTTTTCATAGCTGAGTACTAAGATCTCTTATCCAAAGAAAATCACTAGAAAAAGTCTGACCTAAAATTTCTTGAGCAAGTTGGCGAAGAAAACTCGTTTTCCCAATTCCATCAGGTCCGATCAGGATCAAAAAAAGAGGCTTATTTGAGCTTTCATTATGACCTAAAAAGCTTTTTACTTGTTCCTGAACACTGCTATTTCAAAAGAGCTTGACCATCAGACA
Source organism: uncultured bacterium (assembly GCA_963540355.1). Classification (GTDB taxonomy): domain Bacteria; phylum Patescibacteriota; class Gracilibacteria; order Absconditabacterales; family Absconditicoccaceae; genus HOT-345. The sequence continues at coordinate 44,236 of CAUTND010000006.1, read as the reverse complement.
TGGAAAGAAAACAAAACAAGTTCACTATACTTTTTGAGAAGAGAAAAGCAATTGATTTTCAGAATAAAAAAGGAAGGCCAGCCAGCCTCCTTATACAGACTTCTAAGACTTATTAAGTATTAAGCAATAATCTTATACTTCAAGAGCAAAAAGACTGCAATTCCAATAAATACCAAAGAAAAAAGCATAATAATAAAATTTTTCACTTTTTCAGTTCTTACCGCTTCTTTGAGCTTAGAAATTCTCTCCTCAAGCTTCTGCTTTTCAATAATTGCCTCTTGTTTTTCTCTATTGTAGTCAGGTAAGGCAATCATCGTCTGAATTTTAGTTTCCAGTTCACCAATTCTTTGCTGAAGCATAAAAATAATTTTATTTTTTTCCTCAATCATCTTATCCTTCTCTTTGAAAATCAAGAAAAATCTATCAATCTTCTCCTCTATCGCTTGATCAAGATCCGCTCTTACCGCAATAGGTTGAGCAGAATTCGTAGAATGATTAGCTGATACCTCTTGGATGAGTTCACTCGTTACCTCATTATGCAAGGTAGAAAATTCGTTCTTCAAAGACTCAATTTCATCTTTTGCAAGGAGAACTTTATTAGCAATCTTTTTATACGAAAGTTTTCCACCTTTAACGTATCTATCAATCGTTCTTGTAGAAACTCCAAGTTCAATAGCAGCTTTTTCTCTAGTAATAGAATAATTTTTCATGGCTAAAAGTCTAAATTATAAAGAAGGGTCAAGATCAAATTTTTTGAGTTCTGGCGTTCTCATCGTAGTGAAAAAACTTTTCAAGAATAAAGTCAGAAAGACCCCCTGAAAAAGCCCCAAAACCGAAGTCCAAATCAAGATTTTTGGTAGAGCTACGGATTTCATTCGTAAAAGAGAAAGCTCATTCGATGCGGCACCAAGATTTTGGAGGAGAATCACCATCAGCAAAAGAGTAAAGAGGATAAAAGCTCCCAAAAATCGCCAAGTTCAGATTTTCATTTTTATTTCAATAATTTACTAAGTAAAGTATAAGCAAAAGAGATTACAAAAGATAAGATCAAAAGATTAATCCATTCCGAAGAAAGTTCCACCTGTGCAAATTCAGTAAATCTTGTATTGATCAACCACTGAAAGAAATACAAGACCACAATATTGATTAGCATTCCAAAGAGCCCTAAAGTGACGAATCTAAGCGGGAAACTGACAATATGCAAAAGCCTTTTGAGCCCAAAGTTGACAAGCCAAAAAATTCCCCCTAGCAAGAAAAAAACCTGAAAGAGTTCAGCCTTTGCAGTAATCATAATTCAAAAACGAGCTGAACTGAGAACATAGAGAATTGCAGCATTAATAAGCACTGAAAGCACAATATCTTTGATCAACTTCCACATCGTTGATGAAGTAAATAAAATATTGTCTAGATAATGTACATAAGTGTCAATGATTTTCAAGAGATTTTTTATTCAGGAAAAATATAATAGAAAAGTCCTTATCTAAACCTAAAAAAACAATAGAAACAGATTCATTAAATAAATATTCTAAAAATTTATTGAGCATAGTTTTAATACGATGAATATTAGCTCTACTAAGTAAAAGTGATACAAAAAAAGAAGCAGATACAAGATCCACCTCTTACTGCCTACGATCAGGAATAAAGGTAGCTGCCAAAGCTTGCTATGATATCTCTTAAACATCACAGTATCTCATGCTTTAGGCTATCCTAAAGATAAGAGCCATGAGATAACAAGATCCATGTATCTTTTATCCAAAGCAATTCCTCTTCAATGAAAGAAAAATCAAAGCTCTAGGAGTGGAAAGAAGAGAGAACAGGAGAACTACTCTGTCCTACTAATAAGCTCCTTTCAACAATACTTAGTCTGAAAATTTCCCAAATCCATCACCTCTGAATATTACTTTCAAAGGACTTAAGTACTCCTTAGCAGAAAGAAAATAAAGCAAGTTAGACTCTATATTTCTTCATACTTCAAGCGAAAGTACTCAAGGAGCAGATGCTCAAGCATATTCAAAAGTTTTTTTCATTTCTTAGTGTTTTTTAAACAGCTAAGCCCTAGGGTTCTACTCTTAACGAAAACTCCTAAAGAAAAAATCTAAACTCCTTTTTTTGCCCTCTGTCTCCCAAAAAAGAAAAGACTGAGATCAAGGACTTTGTTAAATTCAAAACCACTTGTCAGAACGAAGGAAACTCAAGTAAAGAGTAGCTAAGTTCAGCAGAAAAAGGGTTGATGGAAGAGAAGATTTTCCCTACCTTTATTCTTTTAATGACCTCATCGTACGCATCATCATTTCAGAAGTTTTTTTCCTTCTTTCTTGATGACGATATGATTATATTCAGAAACTTCTAAAAATGCAAATTTTTTATGACTTTTTTTGTATTTTTTGTTTTATTAGGTAAGAAGCTGACTTTTGAACATTATTTTTAACCCTTATTCCTTTATTTTTTATTTTTTCAAAAATTTGAGCCAGATTTTTAGGATATTTTCTTCTCAGCCATGAGCGTTACCTTATCAAGCGCTATGCCTATAATACAAAACTTGATTACTTTCCACTAAGTTCTGAGCTCATAAACTATTTTTCAAAAGAACTAACTTCACCTTTCATCATCTCGGTAAATTCCTCGCTAGAAAGGTATTCTTTCTCAAAAAGGACTCCTGCCATCTGATGAATCAGAACTTCGTGATCTTTCAGAATTTTTTTTGCTTTTTTATAAGCATCAGCAAGATAGTTTTTGATTTTTTCATCTACGAGCTGTGCGGTCTGTTCACTATAAGGATTGATAAAAGGCTGATCCTCGCCTTCTTTGAGGTAGTTGATCGGTCCAAACTCCTCGTCCATACCGTATTTGAGGATCATATTTTTGATAATAGTGGTCGCTCTTTCAAAATCATTAGAAGCACCAGTGGTGATCTCCTCTTTCCCAAAAAACAACTCCTCTGCTGCCCTTCCTCCGAGCAAAGTTACCACTTCATCAAGGAATTTCGCCTTGGAATAGAGGTTTTTATCCTCTTCTGGAGTCGTCCAAGTGACTCCCAAAGCATGCCCTCTACGAACGATAGAGATTTTCTCAATTGGATCCGCGTTTTCCAAGAGATGTCCGGTCACCGCATGCCCAAGTTCGTGGTAGGCAACCAGCTTTTTCTCTTTTTCTTTCATAGATTTCACTTTTTTCTCAGGTCCCATAATGACTTTCTCAAGTGCATATTCAAAATCTTTCGCTTCTAGCACTTCTCTATTGGATTTTGCGACCTGTAAAGCCGCCTCATTCACGACATTTTCAATATCTGCACCAACCAAACCACTCGTCCTTTTCGCAAGCGATTCAAGATTGACCTTTTCATCTACCTTTTTTGATTTTAAATAATATTCAAAAATCTGAATTCTTTCCTCCAGAGTTGGCACTGAAACAAAGACCTTTCTATCAAATCTTCCGGCTCTGAGTAAGGCAGGATCCAAGGTATCAGGCCTATTGGTCGCAGCCATCACAATGATATTCGTGTTTTTATCAAAACCATCCATTTCCGTCAGAATTTGGTTGAGGGTTTGTTCCTGTTCCTGATGTCCTCCAGTGTAGCCACTTCCTCTCTTTTTCCCGATTGCATCAATCTCATCAATAAAAATGATCGCTTTCCCAGCGGATTTGGCTTGTTCAAAGAGTTTTCTTACTTTCGCAGCCCCCATTCCAACGAGCATTTCCATAAATTCAGATCCAGAAGCCGAGAAAAAAGCGACTCCAGCCTCCCCTGCTACCGCTCTAGCAAGCAAGGTCTTCCCTGATCCTGGAGCTCCATAGAGCAACACTCCCTTTGGTGGTCTGGCACCGATTTTTTGATATTTTTCAGGCTCTTTGAGGTAATCGACGATTTCAATCAGTTCGTTCTTGACCTCATCCATCCCTGCAATGTCAGTAAATCTTGTTTTGGATTCAGATTTTTTGCTTTCTTTTCCTACTTTGATTCCGAGCATGCCTCCAGCTCCGCCCTTTGGCATAATAAACTTCATCCCAATCACCAGAATAATCAGGAAAAAAATCAGATAGCCCACCTGCTCAAAGAGTTTAGTCCACAGTGAAGGCTCCTCATGAACGATCGCAAGCTCAATATCTCAGGTCAAAGCCACACCAAGATCAATCAAGCTTAGAGAAGGAGATTTCTTGGTTTCGTAGCTTTTGTAGGTTTCGGTTTCGTATTCCTTGGTAAAGAAGCTTTCTTTTCCTCTTTTTGTTAGTTCAAAACCTTTTAGTTCTTCATCATTGGTAAGCGAAATCTTCTGAAAAGTTCCTTTATGATACTGCTCTAACCATTGGTTGAGGGAAAGTTCTTCATTGTCCTCAATTACCTGAACCGTTCCGGTATTGACTCAAAAAGTGGAAATCAGGCTATTATTTTGGATTAGTCTTAGTCCAACAGAGATCAGGACAATAAAAAGAAGTCCGTAAATTCGCCATTTATAGCTCTCCATCACATTTTTTTTCTTGCTCATATTTAAGTCATTTTGTGCGAGATAAAACACTTCCTTATAGTAAAGTGAGTAAGGATTGCAAGGGGAAACTAAGAGTAAGAGTTGTTCAATAAAGAAGTTTTCAAAAAACAAAAAACATCAAAAAAGTCCCTTATTTATAATTAAAAAATAGAACTAAAAATTTGAAAACTGATTCTGCTAAACAATAAAATTAAAGTTCCCTCAAAAAAAACACTCAAAAATCTGATCTCCACACCTAATTTGATCATTTATTAGTTCCAATTCTAATGAATTAAGCAAGTTCTATTTTTTTAAACAAGAGAAAGCAAAAAAAGACTTATAAATTAATGAATTTAAGTTAGCAAGAAAAGAAGAACTCACATTAAAAATAACTAACTGAAATTTTTAAAAAAAGGACTTTAATGTTTTAGCAATAATGAACTAGGAATTTTATACTTGCATTTTTGCGTAAAATACCTACCCTTTTCTGAAATCAGTCTTTTACTTTTTTTTCTCTAAAAAAAATGAAAAAAATCAGTTGACAAGCTTATGAGTCGTGATAATTACCCTCCTTTTGACAGGATGCTGGGTACAAGAGAAACCTACTCTTAGCAATACGACCTGAAGCTCTGAAATACATGATGTAAAAGCATTTATAACAACTCTTGCACCACTCTTTAAGCTCAAAGATAGTGATGTCAAAAGTTCAAAAATCCCCTCTCGTAGTGAACATGATCTTGATGGCTTCAGCTTAGAAAATAAAAATATTAAATATAAGGAATTTGACTGGGATCTCCTTATAGAACATTTTGACGGATGGGTAGAATATAGTGAAGGAGATGAGATCTGATGATATGGTGTTACCTACCTTAAAGATGATATGATTTGTTATCTGAGCGAAGAAATCAATGCAGATTCAAACGAGCTGGCAAAGCTTGCATATTCTGAGAAAGATGAATGGGAAGCCAACAACAAAAAGCTTGATGAAATCTTTAAAAAATCAACGTATACAATGGAAATTTCCTGTGGAAAATTTACTGATAAAGAACCTTCTCCTCTTGAATTTGCCTTTGAAATGTCAAATGCTAGCCCATCTTGGAATGGAAAAATGAGTACAGATATCTTAGAGATTTTTACTCCAGAAGAAGAGATATATCTCCAAGCCTATAAGTATGCAAAAGAAGGACAAAAACTGATCTTTGAAGGAGATCACTTTGAATACGGAAATTTTAAAGGGGAATTTACAAAAACTTCTTGTACTCATGGAGAAGAACAAAGAAATTATAACTATCAAGTAAAACTTAAACTTGGAGACAAGGTATATGAATGATGCGCAGATCAAAGTGACCCATTTTTTGTACCTGGAAGACAAGGAAAACTAAAAAACCTTCTCAAAAAAATAAACTATCATTATAGTGGAAAATTTGATCTTGAGAAAGCACAATATAACAATCCACAAATACAAGGAAATTTATTTGAAACATATATTAGACAAAATGATTTTGATAAAGGCGAATATCTCGTTCTCGGAAAAACTCCTCATGGCTGGGAAAGCTATCGAAGAGGCAGTTATCCTATAGATCCAGAAACCTGTGAAAAATTCGTAAATGTTCCATGACTTATGGAATTTGGTATATTTTCAAGTTGTCCAAGAGGATAAAAAGAGCATTCTATATTTAGTTCCTAGAAAATATTCATGAAACCTTATTTACGAGGGCTTAATATCCTTATCATCATTATCCTAGCAATACTTATCTTACTACGTGAAAAAAGAGGACTTTCACCTTCTTCACCTATTCCTCTATTAGAGTGAGGAATCCAAGGAATGTATTATTCCAAAAAATCTAGTCGAGGTTTTGGAGATGAATTTGATCTTGAGATAAAAGAAGGCAAAGCTCTACTTACAATAACAAGATATGAAGTTAGGCTCATGAGCATCAACTCAAAAGAGCATCTGAGTTATTCGGGAATACTAGAGAAAGACCATTATTCAGAAAAGTTTATGCTAGACCCCCAAAAAGTGCAGACTATAGAAGAAATTCTCAAAAAGTATGAAGCCCGAAAACGAGCAGGGAGCTACAACAATCCTCAAGTATTGGATGGCGATAGTCGAAGCTTTTCAGTTTACTACTGAAATGGGGAGAGTATTCGTGCTGATGGTTACAATAATAGCCCCCAAAAATTTTGGGAGGGAATGAATGAAATCTTAGCACTATTTAACGAAGAATATAGCAAAGTACAAGAAAAAGTTGATACACTTCTTGAGCAAAACAAATAAGATTTCCGATTTTATCATAAGCTAAGCGAAATTGTTTGCCTCAGTGAAAGCTATATTGATATCCCACTTGAATAAATTAATGATGATCTCAATTTTTCTGAGAAAGTAGCTCATTCACTGAATCTCAAATATAGGACTCTCCCTAAAACAAAGAATAAGTAAACAAAATCTGATTTTTATCCTCTTTCTACATTCCCATGAAAAAACTTAAAATTACAAGTCTGCTTATGATGCTAGGGATGCTAAGCTTTTTGACAGCATGTGAACAAAAAACAGAAATGCCAAGTCCGATTCCAACTCCACCCGCTTCTGTACCTATGACTCCAGCACAAGAAATGGTGGCAAATTTTGCTCCTCAGCTCGGAAAAACGGCAGCTGATATAAGCAAAACAAACTTTGAAGAACGAGTGAATTTTGAAGGACTTTCAGCACGGAAAATAGAAGAAACTCTAAACTTAAAAGAACGAAATGCTGATGTGGATGACTACCTTGAAGGACGAGTTGCCTACCAAAATGCAGATGGACCAGGAATGAGTGTAAGAATCTATCTTAAAGACAGGATCATTTGTAGGATTTCCGAAGAATATGAAAACGATGAAAGTGATGAAGCAGAACCACTCTCAGAGGAAGAATACGAAAAAGCAATGGAAAATATGACCGTTTGAATTGAATTTGTCTGTGCAGATATCCCTGAAGAAAGAATTTCACCTCTTGATCTTACCTTTGATATGCAAGGGACAGAACCTTTTTGGGATGCAACCCTTAGACTAGATAATCTTAAATTTAGAAACGCCACCGAAGAAATAAACCTGCTTCTCTCTAATTATAAAAAAGAAGGAGGAAAGCTGATTTTTTCCGGCGATCATTTTAAGAAAGGTGAATTCAATGGGAGTATTAGAAAAGCTCCTTGTAGTGATGATATGAGTGAGGCTGAATACCCATACCAAGTGGAACTTACAATTGGAGAAGAAAAATATGAAGGATGTGCTCATCAAGTAGATAACTTCCTTGTCACAGGAAGGGAGGGTATATTCAGTAATCTTCTCAAAAAAATTGGCTATAGTTATCAAGGGAAACGTGATCCTAAAGCAATGAGATATCATCAAATAGAATCCAAAGGGAATCTTCTCGCTTTCACTATCAGCTGGGATGCACCAAAAAGTGATGAATATCAGGGAAATTGGCAATACCTCGTTCTTGAAAAGACAAGTAATGGTTGGGAAAAACTCTGGGATGGTCTTTATCCTGTAGACACAGCAACCTGTGAAAAATATGCAAATAGAACAGAGCTCATGGACTTTGGAGTCTTCGAATCTTGCCCTAAAGGCTAATACTCTGAAAATTTTAAAAAACAAGAAAAATAAAACATAACTTTTTTTATATTTTCTACACTCCTCCCATGAAAAAAATCTGCCCTCTCCTCTGCTGACTGATGCTAATTCTTTTGACAGGATGCACTTTTCTTTGATCAAAAAATCCTATTTCTTGAGATGGAAAAAACACAGTCGCTGAAAACCAAGTAAATTCAAAGATCCGTTTCTCTAAAATTTTTGAAACCAAGAGCGATAAGCTTTTGGAATGAATCAGAGAAATTGAAAATATTTATGATGAGATTGATGCTCCAATTGCGATCAAACAGATCGTTGAAAGCGTAGACTATTCTCAATATGAGAGAGAACATCCAGAAAATCCTGAGATTGTTTTCACAATAAAAAAGGATTTTTGAGCTGATAAATATCTCATTACCGCTTATGGAGATCACTATATTCTAGAAAAAAATGGAAAACAGATTTTAGAGCTACCAAGGAACTTTATCCTGACAGAACCGATGAAAAATTTTGTCGTGAATGAAGAATGATGGTGGTTTTTGTATCATAAAGTAAGCAATTATTCAGACGAAGAAGCTCAAGCACTCTTTGACCAGACCTGAGAACATCCAGAACAACCACGGAGAGAAACTCCGATTTTGATCCACAATGGAAAAGAAATAAGCCATAACGAGATTTTTGGATTGCAAAATTTTGGAGGGAAAACCTTCTATTTTTTCAGAGAAAAAACTGATTCTCCTATTCAGTATTTCTATGATTGAAAGGTTTATGAAACTGAATTTAAAGCCATTATTCATAATACTTGTGGTTGTGATGAAGAAGATGCATTGGATATAAAAGCTGATGAAGAAAAAGGAAAGCTGATTGTATGGGATAGGAATGGGGAAAATTTAGAGCTTTGGTTGATGGAAGTGAAATAATTTTATACCACAACTCAAAAAAACGCTACTAAGTCTACCTACCATCGTCTGATGCTACAAAAGATTTCATAAGACTTATAACATCTGCTATAAAGTACTATTTGAAAATTCCTTTAAAGAACATAGGAAAAATTAATATATACTATGTTATACAGAAAAAATAAAAACTTCTAATTAACTTTTTATCCGATCTTTCCTTGATTTTTTCTATATATTGTATAACCTAAATTTACTCTTTTTATTCTTTTCTTCTTTTTATCATGAAAAAACGATCAGGAATCAGCCTTATGCTTATTGTTTCGGCAGTACTTTTTCTTACAGGCTGTAAAGAAACCAACATTCTTCAACCGGAAGAACAACCAACAGAAGCAAGCTCTGCAAAAGCTTTCCTTGAAACCCTAGCACCAAAACTCAGAAAAACCAGCAAGGATATCATTGCTCAAGCTTTTAGCTGAGGATCAATAGATGGAGAACTTTCTGGATGGTTTGTTCGTAATAATGCGATCAAGAATGATGAAAAAATTTGGGACAAGCTCTATGAAATCTTTGATAGTTGGGTGGAAACATCTGATGGAGATGGCGTCGGAGAGTACTATGTTGAATACTTGAAAGATAATCTGATTTGTTCTGTATATTCCAGACTTAATCATGATTTAGATGAAGTAAGATATCTTACGTATTTAGAGGAAGAAGATCCTGTTAAACAGGAAGAAAAAGAAAAAAAGCTGGATAAAATCTTCAATGAGAGTGATCAGTTAGTTGAAGTACATTGTGCTGAGTTTAATGAAAAATATCCTTCTCCTTTGGAATTTACCTTTAATCTTTTTGGAGAAGAGCCATTTTGGGATGCAGAGCTTAGGGTAGATTCCTTGAGTTATACCCTTCCAAATAATGACACTCACCAGTTTGATACAGATAGTACTTATATTTGATCTTGGGGAACATCAGGAAGAAATCTGATTTTTTCTGGTGAGAAGTATAATTTTGGTGAAATCGTTGGAGAACTCAGTAAAGAAGCCTGCGTTGATGGCGGAATTGGAAATACTCACGAATATAAAGCAAGAGTGACTTTCTGAGAAGGAACCTTTGAAGGTTGTGCAGATAAGGTAGATAATTTTCTTGTGCCTGGAAGACAAGGGAAACTTGAGAACCTCCTCAAAAAGATCAACTACAAAGAATATACTTGAAAAATGAATCCCAAAACAGCTTCTTACCGAGGGATTCAAACCCAAGGAGATCTTGTAGAGATTTTCTTGACTCAGGAGGGTAGTGAAGAAACTGAATATCTTGTGCTTGGGAAAACGAATGATGGACGAATAACCTATTGGCAAGGAGAAAATCCTGTAGATGATGAAACTTGTGAAAAATTCGTAAATGTTCCAGGATTAATGGATTTTGGTATCTTTTCAACTTGTCCGAGAGGATAAGTAACAATTTTTATCGTTTTACTTTCTCTCAGAGTATATGATGAAAAAAGTCAGTCTTTGATGTTTATTAGTATGACTTAGTGTAGTGCTTGTTGCTTGTAAAGAACCGGAGCTTAGTTTGCCTCCTTATGAAGTTTCAATGCTTCAAGATTTTGCGCAGCAGCAGAATTTCGCAGATCCCAAAATTGAAGCTTCTGATTTTCAGTGGCAAGAGGAAGGGGAAAATCGGACAATTCAATGATGGGGATTCTCGCTTTCATGATTACAAGAAAATCCTGATGAAGCAGTAGAAACCTTCTTTCATAGCTGGAAGAAAAATGAAGAAAATAGTCTGGGACGAGGATCGGTCAATATTATGGGATTTGAAAAAGAAGGAATCCTTTGTGTAAGTGAAAGCCATATTCACGCCTCGCTCCAGCAACTCAACGATGACGCTCACTTTCCAGAGCATGTGCCTTATAGCCTTCATCTCAGTTGTGGACAAAATACCAATAGGTACCTAAAATCTGAACAGGAAAATCAAAATCCTGAAAACCCAACCGAACTTTGTCTTGCAGAGATTGAAAAGCAGATTTTTGCTTCACCTGAATTCGTAGGAGTCAAGAAAAACTATGATAAGGCTCTGACTGTGCCAAATCAGGGTGATAGGGAGCAGTTTTTGGGTTATTATTTAGATTTAGAAAGTGTAGATGATGAGAGTTATAAGCTCGCTTTAGCTGAAAACTATCCGAGCAGAGTGCTGAAGTATCATCGTTTTCAGGTAGATAAAAAGACTGGAGAAATCAGACTTTATGATATTGCTTCAGATTCCTATGATGAGATTATTCCTCACGATGAAAGGTATCCAGAGTTCTTTGCTCAGCACTGTAAAAATTTGGATGAATATGAAGAATAAATTTTATTTCTTATTTTGAAAAGATGAAGAGAAAAGCTGCTCTTTTTTGTCTGTTCTGTTGCGGATTTTGATTTGCCTTGACGCTTGCACATAACGAACCTGCGGAAGGGTTTCCATTTTTGGTAGGAAATCAAGAAGAAGTCCTCAATAATGGCTATTCTAGAGGACTAAATAATGCATATCAATTCGCTTATCACTACTGAATTACTACTGTGGACTGAATAGAAAATGCGAAAATGCATGATCCATTACATAGAATAGCTATGGCAAAGATGCTTGCAAATTATGCGACTAAAGTCTTGAAAAAAACTCCTAACCTTTCAGCAAGATGCAGTTTCTCTGATGTTTCTGATGCTTTGGATCTTAGTTATGATTATTGAGTGAGGTTGGCTTGTCAGTTGGGGATTATGTGAGTAGGAACGGATACTTTTAGACCTTATGAAGAAACAACAAGAGCTGAATTTGCTACTGCACTAGGAAGATTAGCCTATCAAATATCAGACTGAAAAGATTTTTATTATATTCCGCATCTAGAGAAGTTAAATAGCTTATGAGTCATAAAAAATACCGATCCAACACTAAAAGAAGTAAGATGATATGTTATGCTTATGCTGATGAGAACTGCGATGGGCGGAGAAGTTCCCTCTTTTACTAAACCATCTCCAACATTTGTAGCAGTTATTCAAGATCCTTCATTTTATACTGCTGTTGTCTATGTTTATGATCCTCTTGCTTCAGGGCTTCCTAAAAATAAGGGGATTAAAATTCAAAACAAAGGATATGAAAGAGGAGATCTTGTAGAGATAAGCTTTGACTGAAATATTGAAGGTCTGAATTCTGGTTCTTACGCTAAAATACAACATATTTCTTCAATGAAAAAAATCTGATCTATCAAAGAGAAGTATTTTATCAAAAGGAATAACATTCCCAATGAGCTTCAATATTCTTGATATCAAGAGAAGCCAATAATTAATTATGAAGTTCATGAATGTAGTTTGGATAATGGGAAACATGTAAAAAATGAAACAGGATATTCCTATGTTTTTGAAGATTTAAGATTAAAAATAAGTACTCCAATATGTTGGAGATCTTGGTTTCCAGCTGCAAATGCTAATAATTTGTTTGTTAGAAATGGCGTAGAAATTAGGAAAACTTGAACAGAATGAAGACCTCCTCAGATGGTAGAATATGTAAAAATATATGCTAAAAACCCAGATCAATCCTTAGAAGAACTTATCAAAGTAAGACATCTAAATCCATGATGTAAACTAGAAAAATGAATTGCTAGTAAAGGATTTGACTGACTTGAAGGAACAGGATATTATATTGTAGATTGAATTGAGGATTGAACTTCTTATGAAGCTCGTTCTGTGAAATGTTTTCCTGATGATGAAGATAATTATAGTATTGCAGGAGAAGCTCATATTCAGTTTTTTGAGCCAGCAAAAGACTCTAGCAGATATTACAAAGTGAGATTTCAGAATTCTCCCTCTATTTTCTGAAAAATAGAAACTTTATAACCCCTTTAAACGATGAAAAAAATCTGATTTTTGATCCTTATTGTTCTCCCTACTCTAGTCCTTCCTTGATGCGGAAAGGTTTAGAGTCTCATAAAACAATGTATAACTTTCAAGCTATTTTATAAAAATTGCAAACGATATTAGTATGGATATAAAAAGTATTAAACCACAAAACAAATTGCCACTGTATGGTATATGACCACTATATGTATACATAATAATTTCTTTGACAGTAGTCGGAATTACATTAAGTTATATAAATATTATACCTGTCTTAAATATCAATTTTTTTAAAATTCCTTTGATCATAGTAGCTATTATATTGATTGTATTTTGAATATATTTACGGATTAGGGCGGTTATTATTGAAAAGATAGACCAAAGTATAAATAAAAATCAGCTCAGAACTACTGGAATTTATTTCATTGTCAGAAATCCAATATATTCAGCTTTTTTGTTAGTTTGTACATGAGCTATACTAATACATCAAAATATCTATCTAATAATACTGCCTATCATATACCGAGTTTTTTTGACAATACTTTTAAAACATACCGAAGAAAAGCGACTGTTAGATTTGTTTGGATCTGAATATATTACTTACTGCAAACAAGTAAACAGATGTTTTCCAAAAGTAAAAACCTTAATGTTAAATTTGATAAAAAACCACGGTTAATATCCAGATATATTTAAATATTTATCAATATTCCTATGAAAAAAATCTGATTTTTGATCCTTATTGTTCTCTCTACTCTAGTTCTTCCTTGATGTGAGAAAGGTTCAGAGTCTCATAAAACTTCCTCTGATCCTACAAACATCGGAGCAACGATGATGAGCCAAAACATCGTTCCTTGATGATACCTTTATAGAAACTTAGACTTAAGCAAAGCAGCTGAAAAAGAGGAGTATGAGCAACTTCAAAAAGATAGAAATCTGATCCTTGAATATCAAACAAAGACTTCTTCTGCGGTAAATAAGTTCATAGACACGATTCATCAAGACCTTTTAGATGCTTGCAAAGAATACGGAACCGGTTATGAACCAACCGCTGGAACTTACTATGAAAGAGATGTCTGTGTAGATGGCTATATTTCTAAGCTTTATCAAAAATTACAAGCTGCATTATCTCATCCACAAAAGAACTATGCTTGAAAAGATCCAGTCTTGCTCTCGTATTATCAGGATTTACAGTGAGATCATCCTTTTGTTCGTTATTTTGTGGATTTGTATAGATATATCCTCAAGAAATGACGAGATATTGGAGAGATACCGGAATATCCACTGATATGACCTCTTACAAAAAATCCAGATTGATGATATCGAAATGATGAAGAAGCTGGAGGCGATTTGGCTATGAAGAATTGAAGCTGATTTTATACCTACTGAGCATGAAACATCACAAAAAATCAATTTTGATCAATGATATCAAGTATTGGCTCATGAATAGTACTCAATGGTCATATGTTAAAACGAGTTGAAAAAGAATACTGATACCATTTTCCATACTGAAGTCTGGAAATTATATATGGCACTTCTCCAATGATTTGACCCTTTGTTCTTTATTATAAGACAGAATATGGGGATTATATCTATCAAATTATAGGCTCCGGAGCATGATCATGAGAATTTATACTTCTGGTGCGAGTTTTTGTTGATTGATTATGGATTCCTCTTGGACAATGCGGATATGACTGATATGTTTTGTTCCCAAATTATCCATTGCTCTTTGGAGAATGTAAGGAACGGCAAAATAGTGATCCTCTTACGATTTTCACCCAAGAAGATAATCTCTATGAACATAATAGGATACCAGATCTAGTTGAAAACTTTACTTTCTTCTTGAGGGCTTTAGAGTCTACGAGGGTATTGAGTAAATAAGTTTTTTATCTTTTAATCATATTCTCATGAAAAAAATCTGATTTTTATTGCTCTTTTCCTTTCTTTTGAGCGGTTGTTTCTTTATCAAGCCAAGCGATCCGATCCCAGCAGATCAAGACCCAAAATGATCTCTCAATGCAGGACAAGCAACTTGCGATACCGAAGATTCATGTAATGATCAGCAAATCCCAGAAAAAGGAAGTCAGCATTTAGCTGATTTGAAGATCGGCGATACGGTTTGAGGACTCAACTTGCAGTCAAAGGAAATTGCCGAAGATCATGCGGCTTTTCATCTTTCAGGGGAAATAAAGGTAACATGAACTATTTCTATGTACAAAGATGAAGAAACTGATGAAATGCTGATTACTTTTATACCAGAGAACACAGCGCAAACGATAAGCATTTCTGATTGAAAATTGAGCAACTATAGCATTAAACTCTTTGAGTGAAACATTGAATTTGCTAGTTTTGACAGTCAAACGAGGCAGGCTCTCCTATGAGGTCAGGAACTTAAAGTAGAACTTGATATTACCGCATTTTATCATGTAGGACGATTTGAATCTGAGTATTATTCAACTATTGAGATTGCTGGCTATAAAGTTATTGAAGCATAAAGAGAGAAAATCAGAAGAAAATCTCCTAAAGCTATCATTCTGCTCTGTGAATGTCAGAAAAGAGGAAGCCTAGCCCTACAAACAGCCTTTGACTGTTAAAAAAGACTCATCCTAGCCCACTGCTCCCTATTTTTTAATTTCTAAATCAAACCATCATGTGAAACTACAAAAAACTTACCCTTCTTCATTCCAACGATATGCATGGAGATTTCTTTGAAGAGCATCAGAACGAAGCGTTAGTAGGAGGGGTTTCCTTGCTCTCTGGCTATATTCAGAAAACCAAAAAAGAAGAAAAAAACTGCCTCTACACGATTTCTGGAGATATGCTTCAGGGGTCAGTTATTGATGCGGAGTTTAAGGGGATATCTACAATGGATATTATGAATATGCTGAATCCAGATGTCGTAACCCTCGGTAATCACGAAATTGACTATGGACTCGCTCATCTCCTCTTTTTGGAAAAGATTGCGAGATTTCCGATTATCAACGCAAATCTCTATATTAAACCAAGCAGAACCAGACTTTTTCAGCCCTATTATTTGAAAGAGATTGATGGGATGAAAATCCTCTTTATTGGCTTGATTACCGAGGAAGTCCTGTCTAAAGTAATTTCTGAAGACCTGATTTCTACCCTTGTAGATGTTGAAGAAGCTGCTAGAGAAGTGGAAAAAATCTGTAACGCCTACAAAACTGTGGATATTGATTTTACGATCTTGCTGACGCATATCGGATATGAAAATGATCTCAAGCTTGCGGAACTTCTCAAGCCTGAACTTGGGGTAGATTTGATCATTGGAGGACATTCGCATACCCTTTTAGAGCAACCAACGAAGGTAAAAGATATTTTGATCACGCAGGTCGGGGTCGGAACTAATCAAATTGGAAGGTTTGATATTGTGATTGATACTGACAATAACTGTGTTCATTCCTATACTTGGAAGGTTATTCCGATTGATGATAAGCACTGTCCAAGAGATCCTAAAATAGAAAAAATTCTGAAAGGCTACAAGGATCAGACTGACCAGAAATACAATAGAATCCTCTGTAAACTCAGAAAAGATTTGACACATCCTACGAGAACTGAAGAAACTGAAGTCAGCAACCTTATCAGTGATGCTATGAAAGAGCAGTTGGGAGTTGATCTAATGTGTCTTGGAACTGGTTCCCTCAGAAATGAAATGCTAGAAAGTATCGTTACGCTCTGAGAACTTAGGGAAATGTATCCTTATGCTTCTGGAGTCTATGCGATTGAACTTACTGGAAAGGAGGTTGAGGAGATGATTCGTTTTATTTTCAAGACCAGATTCGGTGGAGGGGGAGAAGAGTTTTATGCGTGGAGTAAAGGACTTTCCATCAGCTACAATAGAAGCAAAGAAGAAGTTACGAGCATTCTTTATTACGGAAAACCTTTGGAAGCAGAAAAATATTATACAATCTGACTCCAAAAATTCCATTTTGATAACGCACAAAAGAATCTCGGCATTAATCCTCACCAACTCAGTAGTGGGAAAGCTCCTAAACTCATCTGTACGAATGAATTTGATCTCTTGGAAGAGTATTTTCAGCGTCATCAGGATATAGAGATGGAATTAGAAGGAAGACTGGTTTTTGAAGCCTAATCCTGATCTATTCTTTGAGACTTTTTATCTTATTATAGGATACTAAGCCCCACTTTTTGAAATAAAAACAGGGAAAAAAGAGAGAGAAGAAACAGAAAGAAATTTATCTTTTCTTAGAAAACAATGAAAAAAATCTGATTTTTATTCCTGTTTAGCTTATTGTTGGTAGCTTGCCTCCCTAGGAATCCACAATGAGTGGAAAATAACTCTGCAAACCTAAATACTACCTTTGATATCGAAGAGGATACTCTGCTTACTAAACAACAAAGTGGAATTCTTCTGTCTTTTCACGGGATTGTAGAAATTGACTCCGAAAGGAAGCATACTGACCGAGAAAGAGACTTGGTTTTTAGAGGAGATTTTGGAACTCATACGGTATATCTCACGCTCCCTTTTCAGCTCAAAAGAGAGATATCAGAGCGTTTTCCTAATCAACTCTTTGTAGGTAATCTCATACAATTTACCGGAGAAGTGAAGGAAGGCACCCCTGCTAAGGAAAAGGGGACTCAAGAACTTCACTATGAAATCCTCGATATACAAGATATTAAGGTGCTGAGAAGTATTTTTGATTTAAGTCCAGAACAAAGAGAAGAACTAGAGAAAAGGAAACAGGTTTTTACTGCCTTTTTGCTCAAAAGATTGAATGAACCTGATCAGAAATACTATTTTTTGGACACAATGGACGGTTCTGGAAAGAGAGAATTACTGGGATTAAGCCAAAAAGCTCTCTGGTATGACTGGAAGGACTGTAAACTTGATAAAATAGGAAATTATCTTGTCAAAGGGACATTAGTGAGCGAACAACTCAAATTTGTTTTGAGGAAGGAGAATGCTGAAAACAAGCTTTAGAAGAGATTCGATCAATTGTTCCAACAGATAAAAACCTACCTGAGGTCTGTTCCTTTGGTTTACCTTTAGGAAAAGCGAGTGGAGATGTACTTTTGGGAAGGGTTCGAGAAACACGAAGCAATACAGGAACCAAAAGAAGCGACTCCATTTCAGATTTTGCAGGTATGCAAGGGAAAAATCTGCGTCCTCTAGTGAATGATGGTAAGGAACATACCTTTCGTGTATTTTCTTTTTTGACTGAAGGATATGAAGGCTATAGTGCAGAGAGTTCAGCAGTCCTGGACTGGGAAGTAATGGAGTAAGAAGGGAAATAAAATGTATTAAATTAGAGTAAGTCTTGGTGACTAAAAAAACATAGGACAAGAATTCTTTTTGGTATAAAGTCAATCTCAACATATCTACAAATTAAAAAAGCAAGGAAATCTGATTCAAAAGTCGGATTTTTCCTTTATTTTGAGGACAAATATCATATACTTTACACATATTCTTTCTCTATTTTATTTTCACCTCGCTGATGAAATCAAAGAAAATTCTCTGAATAATCATTCTTCTTGGTTACCTTGGTTCTCAACTACTCTCTATGCTTGGATACGTACAACGAGACCGTGCTGAAGCAAACAATACAAATCGTGATACAATGACCCAATTAGTCGCTGTAATGGTTGAAGAAAGTATCTACGAGAAACTTGAAAAAAATCTTCAGCGATATACCACAGCATATATCCAAAAACATTATCCTCAGAGCAAGGCCATCGTCCTGAAAATCAATACAAAAGAATACGATGCTCCTGAACTGACAAAACTTCTAGAAAACCTCTATTTTGATGGGCTAAAAGATCAAAGCTCACGTCTAATTGGACTCGTTATCTTCGGTGAAATTCCACTTCCAGTAGTAAGGTATGAAGACTATATTTTTCCCTCCATCTATCCTTATGTAGATTTTCTAGAACAGAAATATGTTCGAGATGAAGAATCTGGATATTTTATCCAAAACCAGAAAAATGGACAAGCAGAACTCCGACATGGATTGATTAACTTTTGAAAAGAAATTCAGGATTACGATTCTTTTTTTATAAAACTCAGAAAATATGACCAAAAACCAAGTAAGTTTGTAGGGAAAAAGATCCGATATGACGATTTTATTGCACTGAAAAAGCACTTTCTGGATGAAATGTATGGTCTCTATCAGAATAGACTCCTTTTTGCTGAAGATCTGATATATCATCGTTATACCAATTCTCTTCTTGATATTTTTAAAGGGAATGTTCAAGAAAGAAATGCTGAAGTACTCTCAGGTTTAGCTGAAGACCTCCTAGAATTTGATATGAAAACAGAAGATGTAGAAAAATCACTCGAAGAGATGGCAAATTACAAGAAAGAGTATACTCCTACGAAACTCTTAGAAAAAAAATTAGAAGCCTATTTCAAAGACTACCCTAAACTCATAAGCACTCCTCTGCTCAATACGATTTCCGAAAATGTTAAGGCAAGCGATAGACGAAACGGAAATGATGGACACTACCAAAAATTACAGCTAAAAGATCAACTACTCTTGGGGAATACTAAGGCTAATGGAATGATCAAGAGTATCAATGATAAACTTGAAGAATTTGTTGATAAAAAGGTGGCGCAGGAAAACTACCCGATGAAAACCATCGTTCCCTATTTATACAAAAAGAGACAAAATACAAGAAGAAGAATTCTTTTCAAAACATACTATATTCCAAAAGTGAATGATGTATTCAGATTTTTTTACTTTGGGAAAGATGCACAAACCATTACTGGAGCCTTTGATTTCACAACATTCAGAGGAAGCTATAGAAATCTCTCTGGATTCATTGAATACTCAAAAATCCTTAATGATGAAGAAAATCCAGCCAAAAGAAAAGAAGATAAAACTGATCTTACAAAAAAAGGAATTGGATCATCCTATGATCTTCTTTCTACTCAGGCAGATGCAAACAGAGGTTTCAATGTATTAAATACTGAAGCAGAATATGAACTCTATAAAGTCGCAAAAAGACCAAAAAACTACAAACTAAAGTGTAAAAAAAGGCGAGGAAACCTCCCATGATGGGTTCCACTTATTCCATGCCGAAAAAAAGAAAGAGTACCAAAGAAGACCTGTAATCCAGAAGGCTCAAAAAGTAAGCAGAAAGGGTGTGAAAATTTTAACGATTTTTGACAAAGAGTTTGGGGAGGTGCAACTCCACTGAATGTTGATATGGAAAAATTTCAGAATCTAGTCTATGCCTTTAAATGAGAATATGACCCAAGACGTGCAACGAATCATATCCTTGATATCGCTGGTTCTGTCCCTTTAACCAAAATAGAAACGGATGCTCATCACTATTCAGCACAAAAAACTTACGTATCTCCTATCCATATTGCTGACCTAGAAGGAGCAAAATATGAAATCACCTATGATACAGGAATGATTGAAAAAACCTGGTATTTCAATGTTCCTCTTGAAGATAAAAAATTTATTCCTCATGGGATAACCTGATTTACCCTTTTCAAAAAGAAAAAAAACAGATTAGATGAAGAATTAACATACAAATACAAAATTATAGATTCCAAGGTAAAACATAATGCAACAAATCCTAATCAAATTGAAGGATTTTCTGGACTCAAATATTCTGAAGCAAGTGAAGTACGAGGACATTATCAAGCGATCCAAGATGATTTTGCTATTCCAGAAGATACTACTTCAGCACCACTCCTTGCGAATCTTACAGGGCTCAAAGCCTACCTTGGAGAAGTAAAAAAAACACTTGATGAAGCTACAAAAAATGAGGATCCTGAAAAAATTAGAAACCTACTTCCAGAACTTGTTCAAAATACCGTTAAAGAATATGCAAGCGGACAATCAGAACGTTGGGTAGACTTCAATGATATTATTATCAGAGACTTTGCTGCAGATATAGAAAATACCATACAAGGAATTGACTTCAGAAGGATTGTATGGACACAGAAAATTCTGATCTTTGAAGAGCGATACAATAGTATTTTAACAAACTTTCAAAAACTTCAAGACTTTATTGCTGAAAAAGAAAAAACTGGAGATCAGATTTTTAGTGCTTTTCGTAACGTTTTCTTTTTCACCTTTTTCATGAAAAATGTTATTGATACCCAAATACTCTTGCACACAAAAAAAGATGACACAGAAAAAGAACTCAGAGAAGCACGGCAAAGTTTGCTCCCCAAGATGGATGTGATCATGAAGACGATAGAAGAAATTAATACCTCCGAAGACTGCTTCTCAAACCATGGTATCTTATGAAGTATGCTAGGTAAAGAAGAGAAAAAGATAATCTTTTGACCAAGAAACGATAGCTGTGGAGAATTAGAAACTTGAGAAGGGAATAATGGTAGCTCCCCTCTCCAAGAAATGATCAAAAATATTGAAGAAACAAAAAAGGAACTTTTTATTCCTTTATTTGAACCAGACCCAGAAAACCCAGAAATTCATTATTCAGGAATGAATATTTTAACCCCAGCAAGACCAATTGATTCTCCAAACTATCTTTCCTTCCAAGGAGTAGGAGAAAATGTTATAAAGCTAATCTATCCAGACCTCTTTAAAGTGGAAGCCTATACTCAATCACTCGCAGTACTAGAAATAAAAAATCCGGATGAGATGCGCAAATCTCTCAAAACTTACCTAAAAAATAAGGTTGCGGAATATAATCAGATTCTTATGCAAGAAAAGGGAGAGGCTAAATGAATGGATCAATATTATGAATATGTCAAAAAAGTAGATCCCCTTGCAACTCCAAGTCTAGAAAGCTGAGTACGTAGCTATGCTCCTTTTACCTATGAAGAATTTTTGGAAGCAATTGGAGGAGAAAAAATGCTTAATACTATAGCAGAACTCCTTTATTTCCAAAGCATTACAAATCAGATTAAAGTCTATTCTGATGAGATTCAAAAAGATATAAAGTGACAAAAAGAGGGCTTTGACATCAACGAAAGAATCGCTTATATCATAGATAATTACCTCGCTCAAGGAAGAAAAGAATTTTACGAAAATGAGAGAAATAGCTTTGCCAATTTTGTGATTCCAAGCTATATGAGTAAGGGATATGAAGTAGGATACATCAATTCTGATTATGATGACACCATTCTTCCTCACCAAGAAGAAGCTTTTGAAGCGTTTAACCAAGAAATTGAACCTCCTGAATCTCCAGCTCTTGATCAAAGTCCTGCAGATTCTTTTGAAGCAGAAGAAGTAAAAAGTGAATGCTGATTTGATATCAATGAAGGCCTCCTCCTCTATAATTTTGAAACAAAAAAATTTGATCGATGGGAAGGTTTACAATGTTGGCTCAAAGAAGTAAAACAAAAACCTGTTGAACTGAAACTCTCCTTTGAATGATCTCTTGGATCGGTTCCTTTCAAAGAGAGTCTCAGTGGAGATATTCTTTCTCCTTTAAAAGATGCCCGAAATGAATATCAAGAAGAGTTTAAGCCCTCAGTTCCTTTTCATGATATTCCTCCTTATCAAATCAATACTGGAAATAAACAGCTCCAAGAAATCTTGAATGCTACACAAATCACGGTAACCAACAAAAAAATCAGTGTACTCAATAAAACCTGAAGTCTGCATTTTCTTTCTTTCAAAAACTATGGTAATCTTAATGCAAAAATAAGTTCAACAGGAGATAACTGCCTCCTCATCAAAGGAAAAGATACCTGTAGCCAAACAGTATCCCTAAACCAGAATCCTTTTAAAGATTGATTTAATATTCCTTTTGAGCTCTCTAAAACCACAGTTGGAACAATCGTTGCCACAGTTGAGCTCTGTACTCAGTGAGGTCAATGTATTCCTAGGACCATAAGCCTTTTTGCCGTTCCTGGAACTCCAGAGCAGTTTGAGCTTGAGTTACCAAAAGAGAAAAAAATCTTAGCAGGTGCATATACCTTGATTGATCTAAAAGCCTTTGACCGTTTCCACAACGAAATATTAAGAACTCTTGAACCTTATACCCTGACGGTAAATAAAGGAGATCTCATCATCTGAGGACAAAAGAGGAAGACTCAAGAGATCCAAGATTTTCAAAATACAACACTCCTCTATCAAGCCGAAGAAGGAAGTGCAGGTATTGTACAATTTACGCTTAAAAGTCATACTGGTAACCTTCTCCTGACAAATACAGCACATCTCATACCAGGAAAACTTGAACTTGAATACAAAGGGAAACCTGTAAAAGACCTCCAATATGAGATCAATCCTGAGAGCTACTTTATCAGTGATCCTCAAGGCAATAAATATATCAATACAAAAAAAGCCTTTCCTATTGATATTATCCTGAAAGGAGAAAATGGACAAGCACTTCCAATCACAACGAATATTGTCTTGGGATCAGAAAAAAATCTGACTCATCTTATGGTACTAAAAGAAAACAATGATAAGAATAAAAAATCAGCACTTGGACTACAGAATACAAATTCCCTTTTTATAGAAAATGGAAAATCAAAAATCTATATTGTACCAAAATATGTCGCAGGAGAAGATAAGATCAATTTTGTTATTCCTGGAATGAAGTGAAAAACTATCGATCTTGATATTCAGCCATGACCACTAGCAAAAATCAGTTTTGTTCTTGAAAAAGAAAAGATAGATCCTAAAAGTAAAATGGAGGGAGTGATCAATCTTACCGATGATCGAGGAAATAAACTTCAGAAAGATACCGCAATTACAATACAAAGTTTAGGACCAGTAAGGGTTGTTCCAAGCTGAACCTTTATCGTGAAAAAAGGAGAAAGAATATTAAAATTTATTTCGAATGAGGAAACTGGACTTACGAAAATTCTTGCTGAAGGAAAAGGAAGAAAGGATACCGTGCAATGAACAGTCAATCTTATTACGAAAAGATTTTTCCTTGATCCTGCAATTGATCTGGGACTCAATATCATGTATCTCAATCTTTTTGGAACAGATCGAGGAAATCAACGAGGTTATGCATCAGATAATAAAAAGTTCACAGAAAATATCATTTCAAGATCAGAAAAAACGCTAGCAATCACAACACAGCTCATTGATTTGAGTAAAATAAGTAAAGCAAGTATTATTTTAGGTAAAAAATCACGTATTGAGAATAATGAGAACCTCAAAATCCAAGCTACCCAAAAAGGAGGAAAACTCAATATAAAAATAGCTGAAGTCGGAGATGTCTCGATTGAGGATCTAATCAATAAAATTAAAGTCATTACGAACGATCCAGAGAATAAAAAATTAGCACAAGAACTGGGGAAAGAGAAAGAAAAGGTACTCTATCTTTTTCAGCTCAATGAAGATTTTGTCTATGATAGGAATAAAAAAGCTTTTTATACCGATAATGGAACACTTATTTGAAGTCTTCATCAAGATATTGTTTTTGAATTCACAAATGAGTTTTATAAACAACATAGAATTTGGAAGTTAATCGGAAAAGGACAAGAACTAGGAAAAACTATTTTTACCAATCTTGATTTTGGAAAAGCAAGTGCAAATATTGAAAATAAAGCCTATGAATTCTGATCTATTCTAGCAGGAGGATCGACAAATCACACAACGAAAGCTATCTTTTCAAAAGAAAATACACTCAAATCCAGCTATAAAGGATATGATTCAATCCAAAATAGTGATGAAATGGAGAAAAACATTGGTTTTAGAAGTGACTTCAAAAACATCTCGCTTTTTGCTTGAGGTAAAAACGTAGGAGAGGCTACCCTCCCTTTTGGATCAGAATTTTTGATTAATATTTGAGATCCTCTACTCAAAAGAATTGATACGAATAAAAACCTTGAAAATGCTGACTACAATGAAGGCTTAGGAAAAGTGGTATACAGCAGGGCTGATAAAACTATTTTTAAAACAATAGATATTGACTATAATAATGATGGTCTGAGAGATCTTCTCGTCATCTACAGAGATGGAACTATCAGCCTCCAAAAACAATATCAAGATAAAGCTTTCAAAGATATGTGAACCTTAATGCTCAGCGCCGAACCAATTAAAGAAGTCTTTGTAGGAGATGTGGATGGAAATAAATACGAAGATATCATCGTGAGAAATACCAAAGATCAGCTAAGAATTTATAGAAATAACGATGGAATTTTTGATGTAGATGGGAACCTTGCATGTCTAAATACCAATGTTAATCGAGGAGAAAAAAGTGAAACCCCAGAAAGCCTGAGTGGCGTACACCAATTCTTTATAAAAGATATGGATCTTGATGGGAAAATAGATATTGTCACCTTAGATATCAAAGGTTATCTAAAGATTTTTTACGGAGAAGGAAAAGACAAAAATCATAGTTATCTGAGTCAAGAAGTATATGCTTGTGATGAAGATCGATATAAAAGACAAGAAAAATCCCACAAACTCATAAAAAAATTCTGACTTCAGGTCAATGGTGAAGCAGTAACTGATGAAAGTCTAATCCGCCGAGATGGACTACATTACCCAACAGATGAAGAAATAGAAGAAATGGTACTCGCTAACACTGATGCAGAACTCTGAATGAATCTAGACGAGTGAACACTAACAAAAATTTCTAATCCTAAAGAATGAAAAAAGTGTCGTATTGATAGCGAAGATGAAGGAGAAGTATACTCAGGAGTGAATGCTATTGATTTTACCAAGATGGCACAAGCATGAATTAGTATCTTTGATAAATATACCAAAAATCCTTTCACCAAGATTGTCAGTTTTAATGATGGAGGAAAGCCTGAAGAGCAAGCATTTATTGAAATTAGTAAACTTGATAGCGAAAAAGATCCTGTAGAAGTGATAAAAACCTATCAAGACCTCAATGGAGGAAGCCTAGAAAATGGAGATATCATCAGAGTGACTGTAGGTATTGTGAATAAAAAAGCTAAATTCTGAGATGGTGCAGCCTTTTTTGATAAAATTCAGTGACCACGAAACCATCTGATTGATGAAGAGACTTGATGACCTCAAAACTTGCAATTTATCCAAGGAAGAGCAAATATTCATAGAGGTATCAAAGGCTATTCCTATTACTTAACTGACTTAGAGCTAGTTGACAAAAGACTTGCCTATAGCTATGAGCTAAGCTACGAAATGAACGATCCAATCTATACCATTACGATTGAAGATATTGATATTGAAGATTATAGCGTAGAACCAAAAATCATAAGAACAGCCCCAGCAGATGGAATGAAGGCAGATAGGATCCCAGATATTATAGTTCAGACCGTAGATGGATGTAATAAGAAGAAATCTATATTTTTCAACGATAAAGATGATGGGAAAAGAAACTACCGTGAATCAACAATTGATCTTCAAGAACTCAGTGATGCTCATGCTGAGATAATCGAAAATCAAAAAAATAAATCTATGAAAAAAGTAAAATCTGACATCCAAAAAAGTAAAAGTGTAGACACTATGGATACAATTCCATGACTTTCAGAAGTACAAGAAACCTATAGTCAGAATAATATTTTTGAAGTTCCAGAAGAAAATGATGCTGAAAAACCAGAAAAACAAAAACCAAATCTAAAGGAGCTCTTACTAAGTGATGATCCAATCTTTGTAGAATTTTTCTCAAAGCAAGTTGATCAGATTGAAAAGGTTGTACAAGATATCGCAGATGGAAGCTGTAAAGGATTCAGTTTCTGACTTCCTAATGTAAAGGCATGTGATGGACTTCCTATCCCTTTCAATCAAGCATTTCTTGTACCTGGAAAGTACCATCTGATGGGATGTATTCCACTTGAACCCCTCACAAGGACACTAGGAAAAGGACTACCAGTCTTTCATTTTCCTGGTACCTTACCAACTCCAGTAGGTCCAATTCCAATTCCTTGGGGATTAAAGGGACCAGGAGATGGATTCCTTTGGGCACCAGGAGGAACCTATCCGTCTCTAATCAGAATCTATGTCGCACCAACCCTTACTGCACAGCTAGGACTAGCAATCTGCTTCTGACCCTATTCTATAGGGAATAATCTTGTAAGTCCTTTCTCAGATATAGGAGGAAACTGTATTGTGCTTTCTATGCCACTTCCTTGTGGAAAAAAGAAACAAAAAACAGATCCTTTTGATGCCCCAGAAGCACCTCCAAAAGAAGAAGTCTATCATTCTTGGGGAAAAGACTACCAAACAACCAATACGTGTGAACTCAAAAAAACACAAAGCCCATTTAGAGCAGTTGCTTCAACAACGCTCAATACTCATGCACCAAGTACCCAACCTTCAGGATTAAAGAAATTTTTCTCATCTGATACAAACTGAGTTCCAGCAAGTATTCCAGAAGGAAGCTATCTCTGAGGAATAATCAATATTGAATATGATACAATCACTTCCGAGCTTGATCAAGAACAAAATGGTATTTTCATAGAAGGAGTCAAAGTTCAAGGAGTAAAAGATATAAAAAACAAAATTCTTTGAGGGAAACAGCAGGGAATCAAACACAAAATAGCTGGTTGGTTTGACAGGCAAGTGCAATATTGGATCAACAACTTACTAAGATTCCGTATGGATGTGGTATTACCTGATATTGAACAGCTGAATGAACAATTCTCAAGTTTTAATATAAAAGAAATCCAGAAACTCGTAGGAGAAGGTCTTGAAGAAGAACGCCAAAAAATGAAAAACCTAAACAAAAACACAAGCGTTAAAAGTCTGATCAAAAATACACTTACCCAGCTTCATTCCAAGGAAGAACTTACTTCAATTAATCTTGCTAATGGAGACAACCCATTCGAAAAACTCCAGACTTTCTTTAATACTAGAGAATTAATTAATATCTCAACTCAGAATATCTTCGTCAGAATCCCACGAATCTATAGCGAAGATATTGAAGCCTACAAAGCTTATCTTCAAACTCGAGAAGAAACAAATAAGGCGGTGATTGATGATTGGGCAAAAATCATAGAACTAAGCTATAAAAGCTGTCTTTCAGAACAAAAAAATCAAGATACTAAAAAATGTGAACAGATTCAAACAGCAAAAACACAAATTATACAAATGCAAGGACAGTTTGATAAAACAAGTAAACAAATCTTTGAAAACATTCAAACCCTTGAATTATACAAAAGATTTCCTTTAGAAATCTATGAATGGCTCCATGTCTCTGATAGATACCTTTGAGAACTTTCAATGCTCCTTTCCAAATTCTTTAGCTATCTCAATTACTGGATGGAAATCAATGCTCATAGATTTTCTCAGTATGTTGATGCAATCATTACTATCATTGGAGTAGTCAAAACTTACCAAGTCATGGTAGACCTTTTCGTTGACCGAGGAAATAGATGCTGAAAATGTACTCAAGATTCTTATGATCAATATGCATGTAAACTAAATCTTCTCTGCCCAGATATTCCTGTCATACCTTTACCAAATGTAAAAATTCCGAGTCTCTACATTGATCTTTCAGATATTAACTTAGGAATGGATATTGTACTTCCACGTTTCCGTTTTGCACCAGAAGCATTAGAGTTACCAAGAATTCCAAATCTCCCTGAACCACCACAGCTTGGCATAAATTTCAAGGTAGATTTCAAATTACCAGAAATCCCACTCCTCCCTCCTCCACCAAACTTACCTGAACTTCCATCTTTTATCCCTCAGGTAAAAATGAAGTTACCTATTCTTCCTCCCGCTCCAAAAATTCCAGAACTTCCAACAAAAGTAAAAAAAGCAGTGAACCTTGCAAAAAAACTCTCAAAAATTTACTGTATTATCAAATCTGGTATCGGACTAGTAGGAGAAAATTCTGCAAAAGCAAGAATAGAACAAATGACACAGAGAACCTATGAAGTACCTTGGGTAGATAAGCTAGATCTGACAAATATCTTAAGACTTGCACCTTTACAAGGAGTTGATCTTGAACTCAAAACAACGGTAAATCTTCATTACAACTTTGATGCCTTCTATTCTTTCCTTAAAGGAATGGTAGATGGAATCAATGCAACCACCTATGGTTTAGTTTCTGAAGTACAAGAAGGGCTAGATAAGGTACAAGAACACAATGATAAAGTCTGAAATACCTTAGATGAGATGACTAATCATCAGATTCAACTCACGCCTAAAATTGGTTATAAAGAGGACTTACATGAACAACTTCTAGGATTACAAGAAGTCCTCACACTGAAGACTGAAAAACAAAAAATTGATCCACTCCTAACTTGGACATCAACAGATACGACTATTGCTCCTAATCGTTCCTCTTTCTCTACAATAGAAAATGAAGTCAGTCATATCGTTAAACAGGAAAAAACTGATCTTCTTCAACTTGCAGACTTAGCAAAATCGGATTACACCAGCTTCTTGAAAACCATGGAACAACAGACACAAAAGAAGCCACTCCAACTTTCCTTCCAAAGTAGCTTATTAGAAGGGAAAGACTATATTGCCAAAAAAGTAATCTCTGAAAACAATCCAGTAGATCTGATTATGACTACCGAAGGGGAGAGAGTGAACGGATATTTGATGGCTTTGAATCGCTATGATGCCAAAAGTTTAAACCTCTCTGAAAAAGATTATCAAGAAGCAAAAAACTACCTTGAAACAATTCAAACAAAACTCAATCAACGAAATAATATCCAAAAGCTTAGCTATGCTGGAACCACAAATTTGACAAAAAAAGAAGGAGGAATCTCAACAAGAACACTTCTTACCCAAGCAACAAGCAAAAAACCAGAGAAAATTAAAACAGCTACAAGCGATATGAGTAGCTATATCAATGGAGTTTTAGTTAAAGATCATAAAAGAAACTTCATCAATGTCGTACACTCAAAAGTAAATTACGAGAGATTCCTAGAACATTATCAAACAGACCTAAATAATGATAAAAAGCCAGAAGTAATCACTCGAGATGAGAATAATATTTATATTAAGTACGCTGATGACACAGAAGCAAAAATTGGACAAAAATTCAAAACCTATACCCTCATCACACCTCAACTAAAAAATAAAGATACAAAATATGAACAAGGAGGAGGAAGTCTACGAGGTGGAAAAGATAAAATCAAAGTCTATGATCAGAATCGAGAAGTTAAGAACTTCAAAATTGGAGGTCAAACTTTTGACACGCTTAATTTTTCTTGGACTAATAATAAATTTGACGATGTGGACGGATATCTAATGCGTATCTCAGAACGTGTAGATGGATTATTGGAAAAAAATGATCTTGATAAAGTGAAATATCTGCTTTTCCTTCCTAATGGAACAAAGATTGAAGGATTAAGGATGCAAATTGAAGGACAGACCTTCAAGATTGAAAGCCAAATTGGAAAACTGATCTATGAAGTCCAATACTATAATCCAGCGAATGATACCTTAGAGTTTAATTTGCATGAAGTGCCAAGAAAATGGCAATATCTCCAAGTAACAAGCCTGAAAAAAAATAGCCATCTCTATGTCCAAAATGCACCACGATCAAATCAAGAAGTTTGAGGAAGACAAATCGTCGCAGATTCTGAACCTCCAAAGCCTAAAGTAGAGCTGATCAGAAACAGAAAACCGCTCGTTGTAGATGAGGGATTTGACCTTGAAGGATTTATCGGAAGTTATTATGACCTCAAAGTTACTTGGACAGATAATGTATTAGTTCGCCATGCAAGTATTTATGAAGGAGAAAAGCGTATAGCTCATGAAACTATCAATGCTGCTGAAGGAACAATAACCCTCAGAGACCTCTTCTTTACAAAACCTCAGGTCAAAAATTATACTATTACAGCTCTTGACTCAGAAGGAAATAAAAAGAGTGAAGAAGTAAGTCTTGAAATCAAAATTCCAAAAATCAGTATTGAAAACATCGAACGCTTTTCTGGACGAAGAGAAGGTATCCAAAATCCAGTTTTGATTTCATCTACATTAGAAACTGATATTGATAAGGGAGATGTAAGCTTTGAGAGGAAAAGGAAAGAAAAAATCAGCACACTCACAGCAATTCAAAAAGGACAAAAAATTCAGATTTATCCTGTTTCTACGTATCAAACACAAGTAACTGGAGCCTATTATGATTTTTGAGATCTTATTGGAATGTATGGAGTAAAGGATGATCTTATTGCAAGCATCAATGGTCATAATGGAGAAATCACCATCCAACCTGCCTATAAAAAAACTGTCCACCTCGGTGTTGACTTTGCAGCAGGCTATCCTGTAGTAAAAGTGCTCCAAGGCACACAAACCCTATTTGAAATCATTCTAAAGTCTGAACAACTCCTTTATAAACAGCTCTTGCAAGGAAACATTCTTCCTCTAGAGGGGGAAAGCTATGGTAAATTTGAAGGTGGAGAAGTTATAATCAAAAATAAAGAGCCACTACTCTATATTGCCAAAGATGGAACACTATGGAGTAATAAGCCACTCCAATGAAGCTATCAGTTCAATTCTCAAGAACAAAGTGTAACTTATACTTTATCTGAAAATGCTTTTAGTGAACCTTTCATTACCCTAACCTTTAAAGTTAAATCCTTATAAAGCCAAGAAAAAAGTTGTAAAAAAAAGAAAAACTGATATACTTAGTCCGTTTTATCTATAAACTATGATAGTAGCTAAGATGCGAAAAAAAGGAATCATTATACTGGGTCTCACGATATTTCTATGAGGGACATACAGCTCAGCTCATGAATGTCATATCTTTACCGACACCTCACTCAAAACTTTTCAAGGGACACTCTTTGAAGCTACCACAAAAGGGAATCCTGCTTTGGAGGCAATTAGCCCAGAAGGACTCCATAGAGCACTAATAAATCTCAAAGCCCACTGTTGTGCTTCAAACCTTCTGAACAACAATGCTACAATGCTTAGCTCCTGCAAAAAAGATGCGATTCTCCTCAAAGAAAGAACTAATTATCCTCAATCAGCCTTTCTTTTTGACCAGCTGCTTGATGTAATGATGAGAAGGCTTGCAATCGATGGAAGATTTAGTGATGTCCCTGATGATCTTAAGGCACAGGAACGGAGAAAAAAGATAGATGACATTGCTAATCAAGGCTCTGGAGTACTCCCTATTCAAATCGGAAAAGAATATGAAAAGTATTGGAAACTTCAAAGTGAATTCCTACTCCCAAGATATAATGGTGTTTCAGCAACAGAGTACCAAAGAGTTATTAAAAAACTTGAAGAAGAAAAGAAAATCCTGAGCAAATATAAAGAACGAAACTTGACCACAAGATATCATAATCTGTGTCAAAATGCGATCTACTTGATGACTTTTTTACCAATAGACTTTGAAACCAAAGAGCTAGCACTTGCTCAAGAAAAATGTAGTATACTAACGCAGCAGACAATTGATAATGAAGCACAATATCTCCACCACCTTATTGTCCAAAAGTCTGATCTTCTACTAGCTCAGACGATGAAAAACTATGCAGAAGAATACCTCAATACCACCAGAACTGAACAGCTACAAAGAAAACTCTCTCAAATGGTAAGCAATCTCTTGTGAGTTATGAGAATGATACCAAAACTAGTTCCTACTTGTAGCTAATTTATCTTTTCTCTACAATCAAATGCGTAAAACACCTAAAATTCTTATTATGATCCTTTTGGGTATGGTATGCACTATAGGAACCCGACATCCTGGAGCTTCTGTTCACGCGAATACCCTCCATATCATCCCAGAAAATGCTGGAGGCAAAGAAAAGGCAAAAGAATATGTCAAAGATGTAGCAAACCCTGAAAAAGGAGGAACTGCTCTTGAAAGATATGAAGAAAAAGTAAAAGAAATTGAAAAATCAGGAGATGTAGGAATAGCGTTCAGTACCGGAATTATGTGATGGACAACTCTGATTCAATATATAGTACTTATTGTAAAGTTTCTTTCTCAGCTCGGACTTCTCATTGGAGGAGTTATGGTTCTCTATGCAGGCTACCTCTATGCAACCACAATTTTTGGAACCTGAGATCCAAGTAAAGCAAAAAGCGCAATCAAGAATGCAATTACAGGAGTAATTATTGTTATAGCTTCTTATGCAATTTGGAGAGGACTAATTAGCTTCTTCCTCTAGTTCCAACCTATCAAAATAACCCTCCCTGCAAAGGAGCTGGAGCTTTTTTTGTGATTTCCTGCTTCATGACAAGTGGAAACTGAAGCACTACTGCTTCTCGCCCCTCAAGCAAAGGAATTCCTAACTTTTTTGCTTTCTCAGCTTTTGCACCAGGCTTTTCTCCGATCAACATCCAATCAGTTTTAGAGCTAGGGTTTTCTTCATACTGATATCCCAAATCCTGCATTTGATCAATTATTTCTCCTCTTGGAACCGGGAAAGTCCCTGTCAAAGAGAAACTTCCCTTGGAAATTCAGTTTTCTTTCTTTTCTTCTTGAAGTGCATTAAAATTGACTCCCAGCATTTCTAAACGGCGAAGGAGCTCCAAATTTCTAGTATTATAGATAAATAACTGAATTCCCTCAAGGATCTTTTCCCCAATACCAAAAAGAGATTTTAGCTCCTCATCCTGTAAAGCAATCAAAAGATCATCAAGGTTTTTTACCTGTTTAGAAGCAAGGTAGGAAGCCAAATCCTGAGCAATCTTTTTCCCAACATTAGGGATTCCCAAAGCATGAAGAAGTCTCCAAAGTGGCTGCTGCTTAGAAGCTTCAATCTGTATCACTGCTTCAGAAATTTTCTTTTCTCAAAAATTTGGAAATTTACGCAGAAGAAGCTGATTCTGAATACTCGTAAGGCTATAGATATCGGCAAAAGAAGTCAGCATTTTTTGTTTCACCAAAAGCTCAATCATCGCCTCACCAATCCCCGAAATATCCATCGCATCTCTAGAAACAAAATGCACGAGCTTCTCCTTGATCTGCGCAGGACAGGAAGGATTGCTACAGTAGTAGTGAATATCAATATTACTAATCGGACTATTACACTCAGGACAAAAAAGCGGTGGAACAATAGGCTCCTCAAGTCCAGTTCTCCTTTCCTTAATCGGACCTAAAATATAGGGAATAACTTCCCCACTCCTCTGCACTCGAACAAAATCCTTGTTCTTAATTTGCTTCTTAGCGATAAAATCAAAATTGTGAAAGCTGACCCTCGAAATCGTAGCTCCGCTCAGCTGTACAGGTTCAATATTCGCAACAGGCGTGATAATCCCCGTTCTTCCGACCTGAAAACTAAGCGATTGAATTTGGCTTGCGACCTGCTGTGCTGGAAATTTATAGGCAATCGCCCATCTTGGATGATGCTCCGTTGCACCTAGCATTTCACGGATTCAAAGTCTGCGTTCTTCCTGTGTTTCTGTAGCAAAAAGAGAAAAAGCTGATTCTTGCTGAAGTTTTTCCTCCTCACAATCAGAAAGCTTAATTACCAAGCCATCAACATCAAAATCTTGATCATCAAGAAACTGCTTGAGCTGAAAATCCTGACACCAAGCAATCAACTGCTCAATCTCCCCTGTTTTCTGAAATCTTTGAGGTAAAGTAAAAGTAGGAAGCCCGATTGCTTGCAAATCCACCTTTTCTCCTCAGAGCTGATCATACATATAAGCGATCAATCCTCTTTTAGCAACTTCAGCACTATCTAAAAGCTTGATACTTCCTGCTGCAGCATTTCTTGTATTGGAAAAAGCGGTTTGTCCTTTTTTTTCTCTCTGCTGATTGAGCTTGAGAAGCTGGGATTTTGGCATCATAATCTCGCCTCTGACCTGCAAGTCTCCATTATAGTTTAACTCTTTTGGAATTGAACGCATCATTAGCACATTTGCCGTAATATCTTCTCCAATTTTCCCATCACCTCTAGTAATAGCCTGCACGAGTTTCCCTTTGGCATAACGAAGTTCTACACTGATCCCATCAAATTTCGCTTCTAAACCGTAAATTCGCTTCAGGATCCCTTTTTTTTCTGCAAGTTTTGCGACTCTTTGTGCCCAGTCTCTAATATCTTCAGCATTATAACTGTTCTCCAAGGAGAGTAAAGCTATGGTATGTTCCGCTTTTTTGAAACCTTCAGAAAGCTGAGCAACTAAGCCCTGTGTAGGAGAAACACTTGAAATCAAATGAGGGAAATACTCCTCTATCGCCTTGAGATAGGCAAAAAGCTCATCATATTCCGCATCAGAGATAATTGGCTTCGCCTCAATATAATAAAGATGATTATGATCCGTCAAAACATCCACAAAGTCTTGATAGATAGGATTCAGCTCAGATTCAGGAATTTCAGTCGGATGGGGATAGTTTTTGACAAGGGTTTGAAGCTTTTGCGTAGATTCAGAAAGAGTCACTATAGCAAAGAAAAAAAATAAAAAGCTGACTCTACTCTAGAGAATTGCTTACAAAAGGCAACAGGAAAGACTTTATTTTTTAAAGAAAATTTATTTCACACAGAAGAAGATCGGCAATAGCATCTCTTCATGAAATCCTTGATGCCACCACCTGCTACTTGTAAATGCAGTTGAAGGACCACCATCTAAATTGATAGCATTAGAAAAACCACTTATTTTAAGAACTTGAGCAGCAGCATCAAGCGTTTTACCCTTAAGAAAAAGAACAAGAAAAAGCTGATCTTTTTCATTTTTTGCAAGGATAGTCCTCGGAAAAGCAAAACTCCAATGAGAAAGCATTTGACTAAGATTGTTATTTATGGTTCAACTCTGCAAAAGTCGAGGACCTGCATTGAAAAGGATCGTTCATGTCTGAGGATCAGCTTTCTCCTGTTCAAAAAGGAAGTCCGCTTGATTACTTTTCTGATAAAAACGAATCGTATTAGTCAAATTCGAATCAAAAGGACGATTTTCTCGAGTAAAAGTTTTTTTCATTCCCTCATACCAAATTCCTGCAGGATAGAAATTTCCTGTTTCTTCTCCTCAAAAATAACTTCCATTGACTACCATATCACAGCCAAACTGCTTTTGTATGTACTTGGTCGTTTTTCCTTCAGGGAAGAAGAGAAGTTCTGTCTGATCTTGTAAAGGAACGATAAGAATCTCCTGATTTTGAATTTGCTTTCACATAAAACATCCCCCTATGAAAATAAAGACAAATAAGAGGAATAAAAGTCAGATTTTTATCTTTTTTTGCATAATCTAGCAAAAATAATTTTTAAAAAAAACGAATACTAAGTTCGCCTTTTCAATTCGGAAGATTAGGGATTCGAACCCTAGATACGGTTGCCCGTATACATGTACTCCAAACATGCGCCTTCGACCGCTCGGCCAATCTTCCATTAACAAATTTGCCCCGACCCGGAGTCGAACCGGGGTTACAATCTTCGCAGGATTGTGTCCTATCCACTGAACGACCGGAGCAACAAAGCTGACTATATACAATCAACAAAGAAAAACAAGTCAAAGCTCAAAAAAAGTTAGAGGATTTCTTGTAAAATAATGAGACTATTCTTCATAGCAAGATCTAAATTATCCTCGTGCACTTCCCTTGCATGAGCATCAGCACCATCAGAAATAGCTTTTATAACTATTGTCTGAGACAATAACCCAAACTCACGAGCCACACTCGCGACCGCAAAAGCCTCCATTTCAACAAGCTCTGCTCAAGTTTCATCCCTCAAAGTTTTTACCCTTTTTTGATCATCAATGAATTGATCTCCAGTCAAACAAAGAGCTCCATAATGAATCTTAAAATTCCTATCTTCTCTTTTAATGTTTGGGTTTTTTTGAAGTAAAATCATTCCTTTAGCATAGTTGAGATGATCTCAGTCAAAAGGCAAATACATATCATGCTGAATAAGTTTATCTACAAAAAAAACATCACCAATACAGGCTTCATTTCCAAGTAAACTACCAGCTATACCAATATTGATAAGCTTTTTGATTGGATAGAGTGTACAAAGAAGCGTAGTTCCTATACTCGCTTGAATTTTTCCAATACCAGTAAGAACAAGGACTACCCTTTCATTCTCAAAAAAAACGATATTTGAAAATGATCTCGTCTTTTTGAGATCTAACAGTTGAATAATATACTCAGCTTCTTGTGACATTGCAGTCAAAATTCAAATCTTTTCCATAACTTTTTAACCAAATAAAACAAAATAAGCATATTCTTTTCCCAGAAAAAAGCAATCACACTTGCAGTCCTGTTTTGAATAACTATAAAGAACGAGTTTAACTAAACATCGCAAACCACCATGTTTGACTTTTGAATCCTCTGAAATAACGCAAGGAACCTTCATTATATCAAAAAATGGAACCCCAGAAAAGCCATTCGCCTTGCAGACAATAAACTCCAGACCAAAAGCTTCCTTGGCGAGAGAGGGATCCCTTTTGCTGAAACTTATACGGTTATTCGCTCTCCTAAGCAGCTTCAAAACTTTGATTTCTCACAGCTTCCTCAGCAAGATTTTGTCCTCAAACCCAATCATGGAAGCAAGGGAAAAGGAATTTGTATTTTAAAAAAATTGGGGAAAAGTCCGATTGAAAGTTCTTCTTCAGTTTTTTCCTTTTTTCAAGAGAAAATGCCGAGTTTTGCTGCCCTCTTTTCAAAGTTAAAAACAAAAAAAGCTGATCCTCACGAAACATTCCTCTTTGAGTCCCAAGGAAAACCCTTAAACGAAAAAGTCCTCAAAAGAAAAATCATCGATATTCTGGATGGAAGACACTCTTTAACGATGACCGATGAAGCAATCCTTGAAGAAAAGCTTATTCCAGGAGAGGGATTTGAAACTTTTTGTCAGTTTGGGCTTGCAGACCTGAGAATCATTGTCTTCAATCTCGTGCCAGTCGCTGCGATGATCAGAATTCCAACAGAAAAGTCAGAAGGGAAAGCGAATCTCAATGCGGGAGGGATCGGCTGTGGAATCGACATCGGAAGCGGAAAAATTAGCTCTATTTTTTACAAAAACAAAATCTATACCCAGACCTTCCCTAAAGCTTTCGCTCATTATCAGGGCAAGAAGATCCCTTTTTGGGACGATATTCTCTTCTATTCTTCAAAGGTGCAGTATTTTGTCAATCTCGGCTATCTCGCACTCGACTGGGTCGTGACCAACAAAGGTCCAAAACTCCTCGAAATCAATGCCAGAGCAGGATTGGAAGTACAAAAAGTCGCTGATATTAGACTCAAATCGGTTCTTCAAAAAATCACTGATTTGAAAGTTCAAGACCCAGAAAAAGGCGTAACTATCGCAAAAACCCTTTTCTCAAGGGAACTTTCTCAGGAGCTAAAAAATACTAAACTCCTCTACCTCTCTCAGGCAGGAAAACTCAAAATCAGCAAGGAAAACCAAGAAGAAAGCCATAATTTTCTCGTAGAAGTCAATCTAGAACAGAAAAAAAATCTGATCCCTCCAGCGATCGCCCAAAGAATGAAAGAACTCTGAACGAAATACTGCCAACTCGAGCTCCCAGACAACGAAATCCTCCTCAAGAACTTCAAAGCCGAAATCGGAAGCCAAGAAAACAAAATCATCCTCGGACAGCAAAGCGCTTCAAAATTTCTCCTTAAACCTGTGAGAAAAGAGGCCCTTCCGATCAGCATTCTCAATCCCAAAAAAGCCCTTGCCATCGAACTTGCCGAGCTTCATCTCCTTGATGAGAAACTCGAAAAACTCTCAAAAAGACTAAATCTTACAACCAGACTCAGACCTGTGAATTATTTCGCAGAGCTTGATCGCTTCATCTCTGAAAAGGGAAACTACAATCCAGTCTTTGACTATAAATTTCCTAGCCTGACTTTGCAAGGTAAACGAAACGATGAATTGCAGACTTTCCGTGAACAGCTAGAAAAATCCTACCTCAAGAGTCAGCTTTTGAGTCTTTTCAAAGAAAAAGCCGAGGAACTTGACCATAGAGCAAAACTCTTAAAAGCCTATACCGAACAGGATTTTGAAACTATTGAAAAAGAAAATATCGCGCTCTTCGGCGACTTTGATCCTGAACTGTTGAAAATCAGCAAAGAAAAGCTTTTCTCTAGCGACCACAACACAGAAAAAATAGGGAAAATTCTGACTTTCTCCGAGGTTCGTGAATATATTGAAAAATACCTCACGGCTCAAGGAATCTTTGGAATAGAGATCAACGAAAGTAGCTCAAGTTTTTCGAGAATGTCAGTAAGTATGGGAAAAATAATCAGAATCAATATTGCGAAAAATGTTAGCTTTACGGACCAAGAATTAAGGGCTTTGATGGCTCATGAAGTAGATATCCATCTCACGAGGTATCTAAACGGCTTGAAATCTTGATGGAATATTTTCAAGTCTGGAACCGGCTATTATCTCAAAGATGAGGAGGGCTTGGCGGTATGGAATGCCATGCAAGTTTTACCTGATGATAAGGAAAATCTCTCTATTTACAAGAAGTACTATCTTTTGGCTGAGAGTAAGAAGTATTCCTTCAGTAAGATGAGAGATTTAATTTATTTTCTTTATCCCAATAGAACTTTTGAAGGATTGTTTAAGTCAATTTTGAGATCTAAAAAAGGGATGATCTTTACAGCAAACCCTAGTCAATCTTATGGATGGATGAAAGATAAGGTGTATCTTGATGGCTACGAAAAAATTAAAAAGCTGAATCCTGATACACTACTTTTGAAGAAACTACAGAAAGCAAAAATCAAAGTAAGCGAACAAATTTTTATTGAGTAAAATTTGCAACTTCAAAAAAAATCCATATACTAGAAGAGAATCAGATTTTTTACCTCTTCTTTTAGCAAAAAATGGAGTCTTTACAAAACAAAGAACAACTGAAAACGATCAATCTTAAAGAAGTTCGTGAACTTATGGAAGAGCTTAATTTTCGTTATGCTGATCCTTTTGATGGAATTCTAAAATATGATAAACAAGGAAAAAATGTTACTTTTTGGAAAGAAGGAGATTTTCCTCTGACCAAAGAAAAAATTCAAACGACAATCGATACCATCCACGATAATTTTCTCCTGTTAGAACAAACAAAAGCACTTTTGGAGAAGAGCTCTGAGAATCCAAGCCTTATTGCTCTTTACCTTACATCTCTAAATTCCAAGCAAGAAAGACTAAAAATGCTTGAACATACAATTTGGCTAGAAGCAGAAAAAAGCTGATTTCAGATTTCAGCAGAACTTCGTGCTCAATCTCAACAAAAAGTGCTTGATAGTCAAAGGATCATTTATGGAAATCCAGTAAAAGAAAAACCTGAAGAAGTTGCAACATGCCTTACAAAATTTATTTACAGAAAAACAGGAGAAACTGAATCCCGAAGAAATTCAACTTTTTTCTCAATTTTTAGGAAGAATAAAAGAAGAATACCAACTTTCTGATAATACGATTCCTAAATATTCTGTTAATACAAGCATATTTAGTATTATCTCCTTGATGATTAGAAGGCTTTCCTTTTAGTCCATGAATCAATCAAGGAGGTCAAAGAGTAATAAATTGTTTCTTCATCCTGTAGACGGTTCTTTCAGAACAGGATAAGAGTTCACGAACTTTCTGAATATCTAATATTCAATTGATATATTTCTCAATAATGCGAACTTTATTCATAGTTTTCTCATCATAGATAAATGTCATTACGAATGATTAAAGACTAAAAGCTTTAATCATTCTACTGACATTTCTATTTTTGCCTAGCACTGACATTTTAACTCTGCTGGAACAAAAAAAACTTTCTTAGGTTTGAATTTAAAGAAAAAAAATATATAATACACTACGCTAAATGTATATCTTTAGTAATAATGCCTATGAAGTATTAGTACTTGTAATGGTTGATATGAAAAAAATAATAGTATTTTCATATCAGGAGAGATAGCTTTTGTTCTCTTCTTATCACAAAAGCAGAAGCAGTAAAAACAAAAAAAGAAATAATAAAAATCAAGAAAAAATGAAAATAAAATTTTTTTGGAAATATTCAATACTAATTAGTATTGTTTCCTTTATTTTTGTGGGATGTAGTAAAGAATCCTTGGAACAGGATACGTTAGTAAGAAAAAATGATATCGAAAGAAAGATTGATTTTTTGGTGGATTCATACGGTTTTAATCGGAAAGATGTCCATACAGAAGGATCAAAAATCATTGCTGAGGGAGATATTTTGTTCGATATTGATGGTTTTTGGGACAAATATTCTTCAAAGAATCGAGCTCATTATTACTGCGGTAATGTAGTAAGTCCATCCAATAGAAGAATATATGTAACTACAGCTCAAGAAGGGCAAGCTGGAGCTCTTCCCGTTGGATGGTTAACTGCCTTAATCTATGCAATTCAAGACTGGAATGCTTTGGGAGGTCCTATTCATTTTACTATTAACAGTGCAGAGCCACATGATGATGTTATTGTAGTAGTATATGTTCCAATCAATGACATAAATGTGATAGCTAATGCTCAGCATCCTAGCAATGGACGACCAGGAAATATTATTCGAATAAATTCATCTAGAAATGATGAAGAAGACCGTCCTCTCATTAGTAAAAGACAGGTTCTTATACACGAGTTAGGACACACAATAGGATTAGCACATACAGACCAACCAAGTTCTGGTACTTTAATTCCCATAACAGATTGTGCTGAAGAAGATGTTAATTCGGTTATGCAGAGATATGCACTACCAAACCCCTCCCTTCCACTCTTTACTCCGTGCGATATTATGGCTTATAGGCATATTTATGGTATACCATATTAATATGTTTCTGGAAGTTATATATTCTGTTGATTTTACAAAAGACCTCCATATATTATGGAGGTCTTTATTTAATTATACTAAATGAGATGAAAAAAAATATTCTAATGTTTTTTTTAATAGTAATATTATATAACGCAATAACCTTAGCTAATACTCACGATATTCCTTTATATCAATGTATTAGAAATAATTTTCATGATACAGAACTTAAACAAGAAATTAATATAAACTGTAAAGAACATTCTAAGATCAGAAAAATCATTGATATTCTTATTGAGAACTACTTTTTTTATGAATGAACAAAAAACTTTAATCTTCTAAAAGAAATAGCAAAAAGTAATCCAACTAATGAAATTACACAAGCAATATTTCCATATTTTAACAAAAGTTTACTTAAAAATGGATGATGATTAAATTTTTATTGTACTTGAGAAGACTTAATATACCAATTTGGTTGATTTCAAATTGAAGGTAGAATAGAATTAGAAGATTGAAAAAAACAGATTTTATGCTCATCATGAAATAATTATTTACAATATCAAAAAGTCTTTATTGTTTTTAATAAAGCAGATTATCCTTTTCTTCAAAGAGTTCCTTATATTAAAGATGAAAAAGAGAAGACAAGATTATTAATAGGATGTATTACAAAAAGATTAGAAAACAACGAAATTATATTTTTTAGAAATAGAGCAGAATTTATACCTTGAACAAAAGAACGAACAAACTCTATTTTTATAGAACCCATAAAATGAAAAACAATTTTTGAATCTAAAATAAAACAAGTTCAATTAAACTTTTTATTGGAACACAACCCATTCCCCAAAAATTTGGATAGTGAATGTGAAAATAGTTGGATGAAAAGTTATGAACTTAAGAATATTGAAGTTACCCCTTGATCAAATTAAACCAAGCGGTTGTTGCCTTACTCTCTTTGATCAACCAAGTTTCATTTTTTTCACTCAATCTCATTGTTGCCTGAATGACGCTTCCGTTGGAAAGGACAAAATTGATCGTTCAGATTTTTGTTTCCTTTGCAATATCAATCAAATCCCCATACCAAACAAAGCTTTCCTCCCCGAGATCAAAAACGGTCATAGTGGTCTTTTTGAGTGCATACCTCGTGCCAAGAAATTCAACAAAACCTTCTTGAAAAAACTGATTTTTGAGCAAGTTAGCATCTAAAGCAACGGCATAGGCTCCCTCAATATCTCCTGTTGCAAAGCTTCCATCAGTGTTTTTGATCGTAGAAATAAGCTCATTTTTATGCTTCTCGGTATTGAGTCCAGAACTGATTTTCTGTTTGAGTTGGAAGCGATAAAAAAGTAATGCTGCTTCATATCTCGTCAATTGACCATCAAAAGAGGCGGCATCTTCAGCATTGAGGATTCAGAGTTCTCTAGCCTTGAGAAAATAATTGGCTCGCCATGGATTGACAGCCTCATCAAGGCGTTTTCCCTCAGCAAGTCTAATCAACATGGTGACAAACTGTGCTTTAGTCATTCCTATTTTTGGCTCAAAAGCTCACTTATTCCCCTGCATCAGGCCAAGAGCACAAGCTTCCTGAATGCTTGCTTTGAGTGTAGTATCTGCTTTTGCCAGATCAGTAAAACTACAAGAAGCACCGCCAGAAATCGCAGAAAACTGAAGTGCTTTCGCAAACTGAGCAAACATCTTCGCTGCCTGTTCCCTCGTAAGGGAATCAAAAGGAGCATAGCCTGCAATTTCTTTTGCATTGGTTAAGCCATAATCTCTCATTCGCTGGATCGCTTCTATCACTTCTGGACTATTTAAAATACTCAAAGTGCTTGTTGATCCTCCAGTTATTCACGAAAGAACCCCCAAAAAACTATTGTCTAAACTTGAATCTTTTGGACTGCTAGCTTGAAGATCTCCACTCTGGTTTTGTGGAATAAAGCTTTGTGGATTCCTATCAATAATTGAAAGCTGACTTTTTGCAGCTTGGTTGAGTTGCTGACTAAGAATAATCGTCTTGAATCTATAGATCAAAAGAGCAATCTCTTCACGAGTAAGCAGTCTAGATTGAGCATTAACCTCAGTTTCTTTCGTGAGTGAAATCCCCTTTGCCTTGATAAAATAAACGGTTCGCCATGGAGAAAAATCCTCCTTGCTAGATTTCCCTTCTAATATTCTAATAAGAACCGTCAATGCTTCAGCTTTTGTTAGGGGATCTTGAGCGAGAAACCTTCCATGGCTTCCTTTGAAAACTCCATAAGAACAGGTCTTTGCAATATAAGGAGCCAAAGTAGGATTGAAAGTTTCACGATCCGAGAAATTACAGTTAGTATTTTTACTTTCTTTTGAAAATCAGAGAATATCATAAGCTTGACCAATTATTTTTGCAGCTTCTTCTCTCAGAAGTGGATCCTCTGGTCTGTAATCGCTGAGTTTCTCGTATTTTGTCAGTCCATTGTGATACATTCGGTAAATCGCCTTTTCTAGCTCGCTTCCCTGCTGCAGTTCCATAAGTAAAGGATTCGGCTTTTCAGGAGAAGAAACAGAAGGCTGATCTTTTTTGACAATTGGCTGAGGAGGAAGAATGAAATCATTATTCGTTCCACTCATTCCAAGCACTTGCTCACGAGAAATCAGCTGATCTCCTGACTGTACAAAAATCATTTTTTTTACGGGATCAATGATGACCTTTTGTCCAGAAGCAAAAGTAAAAGCTGAAAAGAAAAGCACTCCGCTAAGAAAAAAGAAAGCAAATCTGAAAATTTTCATCATTCTATTTTTTTATTAAAGCTAAAAGAACTTACTGCAAAAGTAAGAATATGAGGCTGCTTTGCAAGAGGAAAAAGAGAAAAAAGCAACTAAAGAACTCGAAAGCTCAGAGAAAAATATTGATTTTAATACACAAATTATTAGGCTACAATCAGTCTTAAAAATTTCAAAAAGAAGCATGCAAACAATCA
>CAUTND010000005.1:0-89817 GCA_963540355.1 uncultured bacterium | reverse complement strand
TGACTATCTTCCTCAGCCAAGCAGGACAATGATTCTTCCTTCTCCGCTTGATAAGGGCGTAGCTGAAGCTATTGCCGAGGCAGTTAAAAAAGCTTAAGAAGCGTTTAAGATATTAAAGTTCTTATATAAATCGGAATATATTAAGAATATTTTACAAAAAAAGCCTGTCCCCTATAAGAGAGGATTCAGACTTTTTTATTTAAAAATCTTTTTA
The DNA here is from genome assembly GCA_963540355.1 of uncultured bacterium. Classification (GTDB taxonomy): domain Bacteria; phylum Patescibacteriota; class Gracilibacteria; order Absconditabacterales; family Absconditicoccaceae; genus HOT-345. The sequence continues at coordinate 89,603 of CAUTND010000005.1, read as the reverse complement.
TAAATCAATTTCACAAGTTTCTAAAGTGAACTTTGACTCAAGGGTATACTCAAGAGGCTCTTTTCTTGTAGGAACATAGTCTTTTATTTTCTTGACAATAATCTTCCCATTTTTTACTCCTGCAAAGAGCCAAGGAGAAGTCCATTTCTGATCAGGACTAGAAATTCAGCTTGGTTGATCTCCTTTCATCTCTCATGGAAAATAGAGTTTATCATTGATCGCATAGATAGTTTTCCCTTTAAGATCAGCTCTTTCCCCAGCTACAAAATAATTCCCCTCAGTATCAGACCAAGAGCCAACATCATACACCCCTGCACAATCTGGATCATTTCGTACACAATAGAGAGAGGCAAGATTGTATACATCAGGAATCGTCGCACTCAAAAGTCAGGATTTTAGAGCTTTTTTAAGTGCAAAAGGCTTATTTCCCATTTTAGCATTCTTGATAGCAGATTCATTATTCATCTCTGACTCTTGAAATAAAGTTCCAAAAATCTGATACCTAGGATCGCTCGTATCCTTACAAAGGAAAGTAATTTCTACTCAGCGTTGCATGGCTTCTTGTGGATCAATTCCGTAGTGACAGGTTCTATCGTTCATTGCTAAGAGGCGATCCCCTGCCTGATCATAGGCATGCCAATCAAAACAAGCCCCTCCTAAACCATCAGGAATCTGACCTTTTTTTTCTTGCGTGCTACACTTCTTTACCACCTCATCAATCACGATAAGCTTCTGTGGCTGTAATTTTGGGAAGTGACATTCAGGGAGAGTATCAAAAAGGTATTGATCTATTCCTTTCTCATCAAGTCCTAAATTTGCCAAGTCTTGGAGGGTAATCCCAGAATAGGCTTCTTGAGAAGAAACAAGCGCTCCTGAAACTTCACTTGGAACTTCTATAGGATCTTTTGAATTACCAGAGAAAAAGCTGAACTGAGGAGCGTAATTTAGTCCAAGCAGAGTAACCCCTACTCCCAAAAGGACTCCTAGAAGAGTAAAAATAATTTTTCCTATCTTGTTCATAAGAATTAGAGTAAGAAAATAAAACTACAGATCAATCTCACAAGTTTCTAGAGTATAACTTGCTGGATGCGGATTTTCTTGATTAGTAAGATCAAAAGTCAGATTTTTAATCTTTTTTACAATAAGTTTTCAATTTTGAAAGCCCCCAAAAAGCCATCTGGAAGAATAAGATTTTCATTCTCGTAAGTGATTTTCTTCTTGAATCCCTGGATCATAAAGTTTTCCATTGATCGCATAGAAAATATGTTTGTATTCATAATAATTCCAATCTCTTATCCCTGCTGCGAAATAATTTCACTCATCATCGCTCCAAGAACCCACACCGAATAACTTTTCACAATCAGGATCATGATCAAGGCAATAGAGAGAAGGGATGTCAAAGCTTCCATCATCAGAAGCAAGTAATAAACCGCTTCCTAAAGCTTTTTTAAGTGCTGTAAAGGAAGTTGGAGCTCTAAACACTTCCTTTTTCGCTGTTTGAAAATAATTTTGATCATCAAAGTTTGTTCAGAAAATTGGGGAATCTTCTCCTTTCTGCTCTTGTTGACAAAGATAAAGCCAGGTATAGGATTCTTCATAATTAGTATCTCATGGAGACATTGGACCACGGCATCAGTTCATTTCATAAATTTCTTTTCTTTGGGGATCATAGCGAAATCGGCTCGCACAAGCTCCTCCTAAACCATCAGGGACTTGTCCCCTTTTTTCCTTGGAGCTACAATTTTTTACGACTTCTTGTATTTTGATTGGAGTAAAAGCTTGTAAAGGAGAGAGACATACCGGAAGATTTTTGATCAAGTAGCGTTCAGCTTCATCATAAGCTAATCTTTCTCATGGAAGATCATCAAGCCTTATCCCTGTTGAAAAAGATAAAATCTGATCTAAATTCTGAGAATTAGCACTTTTATTTATTTCACTTTCTGAAAACTCAGCAGGAGCATAAACGATAAAAAGCTTCTGAATATCAGTTCGTTTGTAATAAATCCCAATTCAAAAAAAGAAGACAACAAGAAGAATAAAAACGATCTGTATTCTCCTCTTCATCTTCCTTACACTTAAAAAATAAAGTCCTAAAAGCTTACTCTGCTTCACTCACTGCTTTCAGATTTTTATTATTCTTGAGACTATCAATGAAGTCATAAAGATTGATCTTATTTACTCCTTCATTGCTAAGCAAATAGAGTTCTGGTCTATCGGATGTGTTTTCTGGAATAGCCACATCCAAAATGCGGTTATTACTTGCTGTCAAATCAAATTTAAATCTGAACATGTAGTAGAGTTTAAAACTTGTTTTGTAGTTTTCATGAGTTTTTGTTGGGCTAGATTCATAAACGGTAAAAGTCTGGTTGTCTTTGTCAAAAAGATAAACAAATGGAGAATTATCAGAAGCAAGAATTTTTACATTATTAGAATAACTTGAGGAAATTTTATCTCATCCGATCATTGAGATCTCGCGCATATCAAGTGAAGTTCCGACATTAGAGCTTCTCCAGAATTGATAGAGTTTCCCTTCTCCCCATGCAAAGAAGTTTCCATCAATTGCGAAACCACCGAGTTGCTGCGGAAGAACAGCTCCAGAAGCTGCCAAAATAGTATAATTGGAAGCATTTTGATACTTCGTTTCTGAACCAGCAACATTACGATACCTCGTAAGCAATGCTGACGCAATATTATTTGGATTAGACTGAAAAAGGTAGAGATTATTCCTTCCAAAAGTCCCAAGCCCACCGATTGCTGAAGTAGATCGGTCATTATCAACAACTTCCATTGGTTCTATTCCGAGTTTGCTTACAAAAAAGAGTCCTCCTGCTTCAGTATAGCAGAAGAGTCCTTTTTTACTGAGACTCAACTGACAATCTTTTGCTGGAGCTCAGAGATTATATTCTACCATATTCCCTCTTGTGGCATCGTTGATTACTCCGATTAAAGCTGACTGCGTTCCTCCGATATTCATCATCGTTCCCATAGTGATACTGAGAGGAGTTCAGAGTTTGGTTTTTTCTGAAGGATTGAAAGCAAGAATAGAGGTCTTTCTCCCAGTCTTTTCATCATCAAACTGGGAAAGCGAAGTAACAGTATTGATCATAAACCCTCTTTCAAAATCCTGATTGAGCATCTTTTTAAGCTCTGCAACATCTTCCTGCCAAAGTCCTTTTTGCTCAATGACACTCAACTTCTGGAGAATTTCACTATATTTATGAGATTTCTCATCGGAAGTCGGATCAAGAGTTTTGAAGGCAAAAACCTCCTTTTTAAGATCCTCTATCGTAAGCTGAACAAGAGCTCCTGTAGAAGTCTGAAAGGAAACCTGATTTCTCTCTGTAGCACGAAACTGAGAAAGGATCGCAAAAGCAAGGAAAAGTACCGCAAGCGTCAAAACTCCGACCATAAGATAATAATGGTTGCCTTTGAATGCTGTTTGGGTCTTCTTTTTCCATTTCATAAGGTCCATTCTGGAAGCAATTCTTCAAGTGAGTTTAGAACCATATTTAGAAGCAAGTGCAGTCAATTTTCCCTTAGCACGAGGAGAAGTTAATTCCACCCCCGTAATACTGAATGCACCCAAGAATCAGATTTCTTTCTTTTCTACCCTTGAAGCGAATAAATCATCCAAATAATCAAGCATAGCACTCGCATTCTCCTTACTCAAAACCTGCTCTACTTCGCTGAAATCATGCTGATCCAAAACCTCCGAAAGCTTAGTCCCCGCATAGAGAAAAACATCACCTCTTTCCAACTCTCCACCGATAAAATCAGAAAATTGATCAATATTTGCTTGAGCTTTAAAAGAATTTTCAAGCACAGAATAAACTTTATCATCACGAAAAATCATCAAGGTCATCTTACCAATCATCCAGGTTTTCACTTCATTATCCACAATGATTTGGACATATCCTCTGAGATCACATTTTGGCACCTCACGCAACTTATCTGCAAACGCTTGAAGCTTAGTATTGAGGTTCTGGAGCTGTTTTTCGAGGAGTTCTTCTATCTCTTTGGAAGTCAAAGGCGTATCTCTCACTTGATCAACGAAATCCGCTACAAATTCTTGCAAAATCTCCTTTTGATATTCTACAAATTTTTCACCATGGATCTGGAGATAAACTTCAATCCCAATCGCAGATTCAAACTGCTCACTAAAGCTATAAACTCTTTCAGGATCAAGATATTCAAGGGAACTGTAAATCGGTTTCATCAGAGGGAAAAGAGAAATAAAAAGCTGATTTTTTTCTGCAATTGGCAAAAAAATTTAGGAAAAATTCTTCCCCTTCGTGATAGCAAAACCAGAGGAAAAATCAAGAGAAAAAGGAAAAGGAAAAAATATAATTCAAAAAGCACCACTAACAGATAAGATAGAAATATCAGTTCATATCCGATACAATATCAACAATACAAGAAGATAATAGAAAAAGACTGTCATTAAATCAAAAGGAGAGAACAGACTTCTCTTTAAATATTTTTACCATCCAAAGACAGAAAATTTATCTCTTTTCCCTAATTTTTTTTAATTTTCTAAATATTAAAAAAGCCCCAAGCAAAGGGACTTTTGGATATCAAATCTAAAGAATTATAATTTTCCAAGAAGATCACCCAATTTTTCCTCTTGATCAGCCTTTACTTCTTTTGCCATCTGCTCTCTTCCCATCGTATCAAGTACCGCATCCCATTTTTTGAGTCTCATTGCCCTCTCTGCATCAATAGCCCCCTGCTCAGATTCATCTTCTTTCTTTAAAATTTGGAGATTCATCTGCTCCTCCACATAGATTTCATAAAGTCTTAACATCTGAAAAGATCGAAGTTCTGAAACTGTTTTTACCACACTTTGATCTCCACTCTTTACTGCAATATAGAGTTCATGTGCTCCCTTCTCTGCATCCATCTTGAGCTCATAGTCACTAGAAAAAGAACCCACCACAAGTTTTTGGAGTAAATCCCAATTAAAGTCATCACCAAGTTCATCTGGAGTCATAAAAGAGGAAAAAGGAAACTGCACAAGATACTCCTTGAACCAAAGTTGATCTTCAATATCGCCTTGAATCGGACCATAGAACTGTTCATACTTTTCTATAATCTCTTTTTTATCTGCCTTTTCTCTCATTTCTTCAATGAAAGTTTGGAAATTAAACAACATTTCTTAAGGTCTAAAAAACTAAAAAACCTGATCACTGCTTCAGGATTGTCTTGTTTATATGAAAGTTTAAAAGGAATGCAAGAGGTAAAATCAAAAAAAATCCTTCCTCCATTCTTAGAAGAAAACCCTTGATTTCTTTTGAAGACTTACTATAGTTAATCAAGATAAGATTCTTTAGCTTTTATATTTTTTCACTTCGTTATGGCAGAAAAAAAAACAGCTACCAAAACTATCAATAAAAAAAACAAAACAAATCTAGCACCAGAGACAGAAAAGAAAAACAGCAAAGGACTTAGATCCGAAAAGAAACAGAACAAGCAAAATAACAAAGGGAAAGCATTTAAAATCAAGCAACTACAGCAAAACGAATCCCAAACCTCTCCAGAGGAAAAAAAAGTACCAAGCTTCATCATCCTGATTTTTATTTTCTCTATGGTATTTTTTCTCTTTGCTCTTTATAAGGCTTTCATCTATGGATCAGGCTATGGAGAAAATAATCCTCTTCCTCTTGAACAGCAAGAACAAAACGAGATTCTTGCCCAAACTGATGGAGAAGAAAGCAAAATTTGAGGAGAAACTGATCAAGATCAAAGTGAAACACTTCTAGAAGATATGAAAATGATTCAAGACTTTTACAGCCTTCTGACCAACAACAAAATAGAAGAAATGAATGCTTTAGTAGATCGTCCACTCAAAAATTCTGTCACCTGGGGTAATCATTGGAACAAAAAAAATATCAAAATCTTCACTAATCACCTCGCAAATACTGTCCTCCTGCAGGATCTCTTCATGATTCCCGGCTCCTTCAACGAGGAGAAAAAAACAAGACAATATTCTTATACTTTGAAATACACCATTCTTCCTGAACATCAGTTTGAAGAAGAGCGAGAAGTCACCCTCATTAGCCGTTGAGAAAAAAGCTTAATTTCAGAAATTATGTGCAAAACAGAAGGTTGCTCACGTTCTCCTTTCTTTTGGCCTCAAAACTATGGTCTAAAATAAAAAACCTGATTTACTTTTTTAGAAGTTCTTCCAAAAGCAGGTCATTACTTTTCTTTTTGAGAGATTCTACCTGCTGAGATTTATTTTTGAGAAACTTTTCAATATCCAAACCAAATTCTTCAAGCATAACAGAGGTATGGTCTGCTCCGATATAATGTGGCATAATCACATAATCCGCCCCCTTTTCATAAAGAGAAATCGCTTCATGAATATGATTGGCAACCGTAATGATGATGAGATCAGCCTTTTTTTCTTTTAAGACCTTGAGAATTGCCGTATTCGTATCAAAATTTCTGATCGTAGAGATAATCATCTTAGTTCCTGTAAGATTAATCTCTTGTAAAAACTCCAAATCAATTGCATCTCCATAAAGACAGTTGATATGCTGAGTATTGAGATGATTAATAATCGCTGGATGCTCATCAATCACGAGAAAAGAGTGCTTTTTATTTTTGAAATGCTCATACAAACTACTTCCGAGCTTTCCAAATCCAAAGAGCACAATATCATTGGGGCTTCCAAGTGCTTCTTTCGTTTTCTTTGAAAGCGTTCCAGGGACATATTTTTGCCACTTTCCAAGCCACTTATAGAGCTGATGATTATACATACTCACATATCAAGAGACCAAAATACTGATTATTCCTATAATAGTAATCATCACCAAGAGATTTGGATCCTTGATTACACCGTTCGCAATCCCCATTGAAACAAGGATAAAGGAGAACTCACTCATCGGAATCAAGGCTAATCCAGTGAAAAAATTATTCTTTTTGACATGCCCTGCCCATTTAAGTAGCCACATTGTAATCCAAGGTTTAAACAAGACTACAGCAAACAATCCAATCAAAATAAATCGCCAATTGAGCTGCCCTGTAAAGGAAATATGCGATCCCAAAAGCACAAAATAAATCACGATAAAGAAATCCTTCAGAACCTTCATTCTTCCTGCGATTTCAAATCTATAAGGCGAGGTAGCAAGTGTCATTCCTCCAACCAAAGCTCCAATCTCCATTCCAAAACCGAGATAATGAAAAGCTGTCGCACTGATAAAACACCATCCGATCGCAAATAACAACAAAAATTCCTTAGACTCAGCAATACTTCTCGTAAAATAAGGAAAAATATATTTACTAATCAAAAAGATTGCAATCACCACCCCCAAAATCTTGAGTGCTAAAGTCCCCGCAACCTGAAGGATGGCACCAGATCACACTGCTGTCAATGCCGCAATGATAGACATAAACAGCATCACTGAAATATCTTGAGAAACTGAAATTCCAACGGATAATCTTCCATAGGTTGTATCAATATCATCCTTATCACCAAGGAGCTTGAGAATTACGATCGTACTACTAAGTGCAGTTGCTGTCCCCATATAAAGTGCTGTCATCATATCAAATCCAAACACAATCCCAATGAGAAAACCTAAAGCACTACTTCCCAACACTTGCAAAAGTCAGATTCCTACAGTTTTCGAACCAATTTTTTGGATCATCCCTGGATTCAGTTCTGTCCCGATAATAAAGAGAAGAAATACTACCCCCACCTGAGAAAACTGATCAAACACCTCTGAATACTGAAAAAAATGCGGAAAAAGAAAAGTAATCAATGTTCCCGCTATAATATAGCCGATAATCATCGGTTGCTTCAAAACTTTCATAGCTCCTAATACCAAAAGCACGACACCAAGCATCACTGCAAAAGAAAGAAAAAACTGATCCATATTCGTATTTGTACTATTCAATTAAAAGACTCCTACAAGTATATATAAGATCCCCTTTTTCGCAACTTTTTAAAGACTTTTCTCTTTCCGTATCATTACGAACATGGCAAAATAATCGAAGGAATAAATAAATCTGTTTTTCTGAACACTAGCTTGGCTAATCGCGCAAGGCGGGGAATTGAAAGAAATAATCACACAATACCTTATATTCTTCATTCCGTTTCTCTCCACATAGAAAGACTTTTGTTTTCAAACGGATCGCCAGAGTCGCTCAGCTCGCTCAAGATGACTGTCATTGCAAAGCGTCATTAAAAAACAGGCATCACAAACTTCCAGCTTTCCCCTCCTCACAAGGAAAATTCACTCTCCTTGCAAACTCCGAGAAATTAGCTATCTTTAGTCTAACTTTACTCCCCTTTTTGCAATGCTCAATCTCCTCGCTATCAGCTATGAAAATATTGGTCCTTTCAAAGATCAAAAAATCCTCCTCCATTTTGAAAAAGGGAATTTCCTCATCAAAGCCCCAATTGGAACGGGGAAAAGTTTCCTTTTTTTTGATGGTCCGACCTACGCACTCTACAAAAGCTCTACGAGGAATATTCTCAATGTGCAGTCCAAAACTGGGAATATTAAACTACTTTTTGAAATTGCTGGACAATGCTACTTGATTATTAGACAGCTTAAACAAGGGAAAAGTAAGGACTCAACGACTTCTCAGTTCTTCCGCTGTGAAGAAAGTGCAACTGAACTCCAAGAAAAACTCACAAAAGGAAAACTGATCTCCTATGGAGAAGACCTCGCTACTGAAATCATCAATCACAATATCCAGCTTGAAGAGCTAACTTTTAAAAATGAAAGCGACCTCCAGCAACAGCTTAACGAGCTTTTACCTCCTCAAGAGGTCTTTATCAGTACGATTTTCCTCTTACAAGATGCAGAAAACATCTTTGAAATGCAACCTGCAAATAGACTTGAGGTCCTAAAAAATGTCTTTGGACTCCTCGGCATTGATGAAAGCAAAGAGATCGTGAGAGAAAAAAGAAACGAACTCAAATACCAAATCAAAGCCTATCAAGATCATAGTCGCTACGAAGAAAAACTAAAAACCCTTCTTAAAAATCTGATTTCCACTTTTTCACAGCTCCAAAAGTTCACGATCATAGTCCCCTTCCTTAGCAAAGAACCAGAACTCATCAGTGAACTGGAGATCATGCAGGGGAAACTCAGTATCCAAAATTTCGCTTTTGAAGCAGAACTAGGAAGTTTTTTAGACAAGTTTAGAAGCGGATTTGAAAGACATACTGCAAAACTCCAAAAGAAAAAAGCTGAACGCTGACTCCTTTCTGAACAAGTCCAAAAGCTCCAAACTCAGCTTGGGAATAGCAAGAACGAAATTTTAAAAAATAAGCAACGTATCCAACAACTTGAAAAATCCCTTGCTGAAATCAAAGCCGATGAACTCCCAAAACTCAAAGTAGAAAAAGCAAAACTTACAGCCGCCCAGATGCAATGTGAGGAAAAATCCTTCTCTCCTCTGCTTTCCACTTTTTATCAACAGCAACAAAACCGTTTTCAGTTGCAAGCAAGAACAAATTTTTCCCTGTTAAGCAATGCAGCTTTTGTCCAAGAACTTCTCCAACTTGGCATTCAACAAAAACAGCAAAAAGAGCTTTTAGAGCAGAAAAAAGCTACCCTCAAGCAACAACAAGCCAATCAAGAACTCCAACTTCAAAATCAAATCAAAAGCCTTGAAGAACAGGAATCCTTTTTCCAACAGCAAGAAGCACAGCTTCAAGAGCAGCTTCAGCACTTTGATAAACAGACTGAAAATGATGCACAATTTAACTGTTCAGAACTAGGGAAACCCTGCCCATTTGTTCAGCTCATCAATCAGCAATATTTTGAGCAAAGAGCACAACAAAAAGAGCTCCTCCTGACGGAAATCAAAAAACTTCAGACCAAAAAAACGGAAAACCAGCTCCTTGAGCAAAAAAACACACTTCTCCATCAGCTAGACGAACTCAAAAAAGGAGGAAATCTAGCAGCACAAGAAGCTATCTTTCAAGAAGAAGCTAAAATCACGGAGAATATCAATATTTTAAAACAATTTTTACAAAGCTTCCCGTACAAAGAGCTTGAACAAGCAAGCCAACAGCGAGAACAACTCCGCCTTGAACTTGCAAAAATTGAACAAGCTTTACAGGCTCAAGAAGCCCTTTTAGAAAATAAAGATCGCTTCCAAGAAGAAAAAATCTGACTCCTTAGCACAAATGAACATTTAAAAATTCAGCTTTCTTCCTTTGAAACCGAAATACAGACCCTGAAAATAAAAGACCAAAACCTAGCTGAGGAGCTCCAACAACTCACCCAAGAAGAACGAAACCAAGCTGAATCTCTCTGCTCTAATTACGAAAAAAGCCTCCAGCAAGGAAACAGCCTCATTGAAGAGCGAAACGAACTCCAGCTCAAAAGCAAACAGCTCGTAGAAGAGGAAAAACTCCTAGGAAATTTGTATACGATATTGAATAAGGAGCTTCTGCTCTTTGTTTTAAGCGAATATCTTCCAATTTTGAGCGAAATCATCAATTCCTACCTGAGTAGTGTAGTAGATTATAGCATTAGCATCCAGCTCAAAGAAAGTAGTGAAAAACTGGAACTTGAAACGAAAATCATTGATGAAAAAGGAGAAAGAGAAGTCAAAAGCCTGAGCGGAGGACAGAGAACGATTTTAAAACTGGTGCGAATGCTCGCAATCTCCTCCTATATGAAGACCGAAATGCTCTTTCTAGATGAAACAGTCAATAATCTTGATACAGAAACGGTCGGAAAGGTCGCTCAGCTCCTCACATGATTTGTAAAACAAAGACAGATGAAATTCTATACCATCACGCACAATAGCGAGATTCAGGGGATGAGCATTTGGAATCAAGTCTTGGAGCTTGGAAAAAAATAAAAAAAGCCCCTATTCTTCAGGGGCATTTACCGCACTTTTCACCTCGTAAACCAACGAGGCAATTAAACATGCGATAAAAACAATAAAAGGAAGTTCCCAATCCCCCTTAAAAAGGGAATAAAGGAAGTTCCCCATACTCATCGCTAATGCAGAGATGAGTATGAAAGAAATTTTTTTTTTCATGACTTTGTATTTTAAGTACTAAAACTAATATATATCTCTAAGAGAAAGTCAAGTAAAAATTTTTATTCATATTTCACATAAATTATGATTCTTGGAATAGATCCTGGAGTAAGGAAACTCGGATATGCGCTCATTGATGATGATTTGAAAATCCTTGATGCAGGGATTTTGCTTCAAAAAAAAGTCAGTCCTACGAGAGAAGATCAGTATGAAAGAATGCTTCAGATTTCAAATTTTTTCACTGAGCTTTTTGAAAAATATCAGGTACATACCGTAAGTATGGAAAAGCTTTTTTTTACGAAATTCAATCAAAATAATGCTGAATTTGTCTACGGGATCAGGGCAATTTTGCTCACCATGGCGATGCAGCAGGGCTCGCAGATCAAGGAATTTTCTCCGATTGAGCTCAAAAAATACATCACAGGGAATGGAAAAGCTGAAAAAATGCTCGTTCAAAAAATGGTAATGAAAATTTTTAAGCTTCAAGAAAGTCCACTGTATGATGATGCTGCTGATGCTTTGGGACTTGCTTATTTAGGGAAAGTAAAGAAATAGCTTAGAGTGCAAAATTGAGAATGCTGAATGAAAAATTGCTTCATTGCAAGCAAAGTGAGTAAATCAATCTTTGAAAAAGCTAATAAGAAATATGTCTTTTCAAGAACCCTGGGAGAAAAATAACAAAGTGGGCTCCATTTCTTCAGGAAGATTTTTCTTAAACTATCAGTGGAGAGCGAGTCGAACCCTCATTATCACTACAAACAAGCGAAAAAATCAGATTTTTTGTTTTTTTTATCTTTAGAATATACAAAATAAAGACTTTCTTTCCAAAAGATCATAAACTCAGCAAAAATTTGCATTTTCTTAGGAAAGGGACTATACTTAAGGGAACATTTTAGTTCTTTTGAAAGGATGAAGGCGGTCTTCCCAAAAAATATTCAAAAAGGGCTTCTCTCAGGGATGAATTTTACAATTGGTCCGCTGACGATTTCAATTATTCAGCTTTTTATCTTGGCGATTGGAATCGCTATTGCCCTTGTCGTGTTTTCAAGATTTTCTCAGACTTCGAAGGTAGTGGGAACTTTTTTTGCGGTTGTGATTTTCCTTTTCTTTGTTTTGATTGCGTTTTTCAGGATTTCTGAGCTGAATATTGTAGCCTTCCTAGCGAAATTTATTCAGAATTATTTTTTTGATACGACACAGAAATACCAGACCATGATGAAGAAACACAGCAAGACAGAACTGATGATAGAAAAATTCAAAATCCAGAATAGTAAACAAAAGATTGACTACAAAACGGAGCTCAAAATCGAGAATATCGATCAACTTGATCATTCTGGGCTTTTGTAAATCAGAAAATTGAGGCGATTTTGCATTAGAAAAAAATGCTGAGGAAGGGACTCGAACCCTCAAGCCGAATGGCATACGCACCTCAAGCGTACATGTATACCAATTCCATCACCTCAGCATTTCTGAAATTCACTATATGAATTTGCTGAGCTATTGCAAGAAAGATTTGTATTTTTGTTGAGATTTCTTATAGTTCAGGTCATAATAATGCTTTTTTATTCTCTGTTCTCATACTGATGCTTTACGAACAACTGCTTCAAGATTATCTTCAGGCGATGAAAACCAAGGAAGAACCAAAAAAATCTGCCCTCAATTTCGTTTTGGCTCAGATCAAAAATAAAAAGATCGAACTTCAGAGAGATCCCAATGATGATGAGATTATTGCGATTTTGAAAAAAGAAGTCAAAGCTTTGAATGAAACAATTGGCTTTCTCGAGCAAGCACAAAAAACTGAAGCTCTTGAGGAAGAACTCGTGAAAAAAGCAATTTTGGAATCCTATCTCCCTCAAACCTTAGATGAAGAAAGAACCAAAAAACTCATCGAAGCTACCCTTTCAAAACTTGGAATCACAGAGCTCAAAACAGGAAGAGGACTCTTGATGAAAGAACTCATGGCAGAGCACAAAAGCGAGCTTGATGGGGCTTTAGTCAATGCAATTATCAATAGTATGCTTTAGTTTTTCTAAATACAATGAAAAAAATTATGCACATATTCTTTTGAATTCTTGTTGGAATCTTCACTTTTACAGGACTTTTTAGTATTGCATGAGGCGATAATAAATGTAAAGGAATCAAGCTCAATACCGATGTTCCTTTTGTCGGGAACTGTATAGAGACAACCAAACAAACAAAAGAAGGAAGTACTACGCAAATCAATGCTTTCCCTAAGCTCATGTGAGCAATGATGAGACTTCTCATGATGGTAATCCTAATTATGTCAGTTCTGATGATCATTGCAGGAGGAGTTCTTCTCACGATGAAAGGTTCTGTAAAACAAATAGAAGATGGAATGGCTTTGATCCAAAAAGTCGCAGTCGGAATGGCTCTACTTGGAGCTTCTGGGGTAATTCTCAAGCTCATCAATCCAAACTTTTTTGTCTAGTTCTACTTGCAAAGCAAGGACAACTCGCTATAGTCAGAGTCAGCTTTTTATCTTTTTTTCATAGAACATGAGTGTGCAAATTAGAATTGATGGTGGATATCAGATAGAAAAATCCCTTTTTTTCGGCTATACCTATACCCATAATGCTTTGATCAACCTCACTTCTGAAGTGGGTGAACCAATGAGGTATCAAAATGAAAATGGAATGATCATCATTGATTATCCTGGAGAATATGACCTTCAAGGCTGGACAATTAAAGCATTTCTCGGGCAAAATCAAAAGCTGAATTATCTCGTTTGGGGAAAGGGGAAAAAATTCTGAATTATTCAATCTCCAGACGTACTTGAAATGGAGGAAGTAGATGGGATGGATACTTGGCTTTATCTCGGAGAAAGTATTGAGAAAAAACTTGATCAGCTTGAACTCGAGGGAGAAAGAATTAATTTGACAAGTTTGGAAAAAGAAGAATAAAAGAAAAATTTCTGAAAAAAGGACAAAAAAAGAAAAAGAACAGTCTCCCGATCCAATAGAGATTAGGACTTCTCAATAAATATACAAGACTTTACCGAATCAATCCAATAATAGCCTTCTGGACAAACCGAAGCTTGTTCAGGTTTTTCTTCTTGAGGAATTTTTTCTGGTGCATTAGTACAGCCCATAAGTAAGCTCAAAAGAAACAGTATGAGAACCAATCAGTATTTTTTCATAACAAAAATGCTATCAAATAAAAAAGTAAGATTTAAGCTACTCTAAGCTTTTTTTCCTGAAGAAAGATTCTAATCAAGCCATAAACCCCAGAGATGAAGAGAAGAATATCACTCATCATTCCTCCAAGCGACTGCCCCATAATATTATACACAAACCATAGCACTAAAATCAAGAGAAAACCGACCTTGAGCCATACCCCTTTCAAATAAAAAACAAAGAAAAGCGAAAGAAAAGCATTAAGAATCGGAAGCAAAGAAAACAAATTAGAGGGATCAAAGGTAAAGAAACCGATAGTCGCATAAATCAAAAGAAAAATACTCATCCAAAATAGATTTCTTTTATATTTAAGGGCGATAAGATTTTTGATAACATCAAAGAAATTAACTCCAGAAGCAGTGAAAAGCCCCATAAGATAAAAATGCAGTCCCCATATCGCAGAACTGAGTGCCATAAAAAGAAGAAATTTTTTATCTTTAGTCGTAATAAACGCAATAACATTTACCCCTACAGCTAGGAAACCAATCGTTTGTGCGCAAGGATTCTCCTGAAAGACCTCTATAAAACGCTGATAGCACTCAAACATCTTCTATTACAAAAAATAAAAACGGAATCACTATAAGGATTTCCTCGCAAAGCACAAGCACTTTCCTTTTCTCTTGCAAATTTCAAGCAATTCACTAGCTTTATTTCAGCTTTTTAGCTTTTTTCTGTGGGAGATGTCTGAAATTTCTAGAGCATTGATTTTTGATTCGGTTTTTGATCCGTATAAAGGAGCTCTCGCCTATGTAAAGGTCGTAGATGGCTCATTTTCTGCAGGAGACGAGGTCTATCTGATCCACTCAGAAAAAAGCTTCCAACCAACAGAAGTCTGACACTTCACTCCAGAATATATTGCAGATAAAGCGCTATCCGAAGGGCAAATCGGCTATATCGTGACCGGACAAAAATCGGTAAGAGATGTAAAAATCGGAGATACTATCATCAAAACCAAGATCAATAAAAACGAAGGAACCAGCAAATATCATCAATATTTGATTCCTGGTTTTAGAAAAGTCACTCCTTATGTATATGCCGGGGTTTATCCAATTGACTCTACTGAATACGATAAACTCAAAGATAGTCTTGAGAAGCTTTCGCTCAATGATAGTGCAGTTGTCTACGAAATGGAGGATAGTAAGGCACTTGGACTTGGGTTTCGTTGCTGATTTCTCGGAATGCTCCATATGGATATCATCAAGGAAAGGCTTTTTCGTGAGTATGGTCTGGATACGATTTTCACGATTCCGACTGTGATGTATCTTGTAAAGTCCAAAAATCTTTCCATTCCGCTGATCAAGACTTGAATGAATATCAAAAGTCTGATTCAGACTGGGCTTTATCGTGAAATTCTCAAAAAAGAAAATCTGACTCTATCCGCACAAGAACAGGAACATTTAGAACACTCCGAAGGGATTTTCGGAACGATGCTGGAGGAACAGACTTTTGTGAAACTCGCCGAACTCTTGAAACCACGAATCGTCGTAAAATCAGGTTCCGATATGATTGATCAAGGAATGATTGAAGAAATCTTAGAGCCGATCGGGAATGTTGAGATTGTGGGACCTGAAGAATTTGCTGGGAATATTATGGCACTTTGCCAGGAATATAGAGGAAAACTCCAGCATATGGAATACTTGGATGCAACGAGAGTCGTTTGGCATTACGAGCTTCCTATGGGGGAAATCATTGTGGATTTTTATGATCGCTTGAAATCTGCGACGAAAGGCTATGCAACGATGAATTATGAATTTAAGGGCTATCATGCAGATGACCTCGTGAAACTTGATATTTTTATCAATAATGAGAAAGTGGAGGCTTTAACCTGGGTTGTGCATAATGATAAAGCCTATTATCTCGGTCGTGAAGCGGTAGAAAAATTAAAAACGCTGATCCCAAAACACCTTTTCGCGATTCCTCTTCAAGCCGGACTTGGAAATAAAATCATCGCTCGTGAAAACATTTCTGCAATCAAAAAAGATGTCCTTGCTAAATGTTATGGTGGAGATATAAGTAGAAAGAGAAAGCTCCTTCAAAAGCAAAAAGAAGGAAAGAAAAGAATGAAAGCTATTGGAAATGTGGAAATCCCTACTGATACATTCGTGAAAATGATCACAAGGGATTAAGAATTTTCCATTTATTACGGCAAAAATTATGCAAAGACTTGATAAATACCTCGCAAATCTCGGACTAATTTCCCGCAGAGAAGCTACTTCTGCATGTAAGTCTTGAAACATTCTCGTGAATGGAGAAAGCGTGAAAAAATCAGACTTCAAACTTTTTTGAGGGGAAATCCTTAATTTTCAAGGGCAAGAAATCAAGGTGCTTGAAAAAGTTTATGCGATTCTCTACAAGTCAGCAGGCTACATTTCCTCAGATGAAGATGAATTTGGCTATCCGAGCTACAAAAAACAGATGCTTGACTGCCCCTATGTGCATTTACTGCATGTTGCGGGAAGGCTTGATGTTGATACGGAAGGTTTGCTTTTGCTTTCCAATGATGGACAGTTTATTCATCAGGTCATCAGCCCAAAACGAGATAAAGAAAAAGAATATGAAGTCTGGCTTCAGTCGCCGATCAGCCTTACAGACTGCGAACAGCTCCAAAATTGAGTTCAGCTCGATGATGGCTACCTTACCAAACCTGCTAAAGTCCAGCAACTCGAGGAAAAGAAAATCCTCTTGACTATTACAGAAGGGAAATATCATCAGGTCAAAAGGATGCTGGAAGCGGTCGGAAATAAGGTCGTTTATCTCAAAAGGTTGAGGATTGGGGAATGGACTTTGGAGGGATTAGAAAAAGGGCAATGGAAACTGATTGAGTATTGATAATTTAGTGTTTGCTTTTTGTAGTTTTGAACTAAGAAAAAAGCCCCTATGATGAGGAGCTAGCAATTAAGATACTATTTCTCGTTCTCACTCTTTCCAAGCTTCTTTTTTAGAAAGTTCAATAAACTTACTTTGCTTTGGGTTTTGAGTTCTAACAAGACTATTGCCTTCTATTTGATAGTTGTAGATATCAGTAGAGAGACTCAGATTTCAAGTCTTGAAGTGTACTTTAGATAGAAATGGAAGGTTTTTGTATATTGTTTGAACTTCAGGAACTCAAGCAATAAGCTTTTCAATATTAAGTTTCTGTTTTGTTTTTTCACTAAGTTTTGGTTCTGATTTTAGTGCTTTTCGCTCTCCATTTTCAAAATATTCCTCTTTTGGAAGTAATGGAACTTGGGATCAATTCTCAGTTCTTGTAATTCTCCCTTTTTTGATAAGATAACTATATTTTTCAGTCTTAAGAGGAAGCAATCCAAGCTCAAAGTTATTTTTTTAAAATTCCTCCATATTTGAGTAAATATCCTTAATCTCTGCAATTGTCGTGATTGTTTGCTTTAAACTATTGGATTGATTTTCCTTGTTTTTACCTTCTGTTTCATTTTCTTTTTTTACTTGTTTTACAGTCTGCCATTTCTCGTCAAGAAAATGCTCTCTTTTGATAAGTTCAACTCCTGTTTGAGGAGGAATAAATTTTATAATCTCTCCATTTTCTTTTTTATAGGAGTATTTCCCTAGCGTAATACTAGAAGTTCAATTGTCAAAACCTATTTTCTTATAAGCATCTAAATTTTGGTAAATATCCTTAAGTTCTGGAATGTTCTCAGGATTACTTTCTCCTAATCTTTGATCTCACTCCTTTTCCTCTTGATCTGTTTTTTCTTCTTTTGATGCTTGAATTGATCTTGGTTTTGCTGTTAAAAGTGCTTTAATTGTTTTTTCCCCTGGCAAGCCATCTTGATCTGCTTCTGCAAATTCTTGATCCTTTTGAAATTCTTGAATAGCTGCTTTAGTAGCCCTCCCAAACCATCCATCAATTTTTTTACTTCCAAGATCATAGCCAAGACTCACAAGCTTAATCTGAACCGCAGTCATTCGAAGCCTATCTTGTTTTTGGTCTTTAAGCTGATTCCATTCTTGATCTTTAATGCTGTCCAAGAAAGTATTTACTTTATCAATATCTGCAGTCTGTTTTCCATTCTTATCGACACTATAGAAGGCATACTTTACAACATCTTTTCCAAATACATTTAACTCTCATTTCATTTCTTCAATAATTTTCGTATCCAAAGACAGCTCTTCATCAACAGATTTTATCATTTCATTCATGATTAGATAGGGGAAAAAGTAAAATTCCTTAGCCCAATTATACTCAAAACGCTTCCCAAAGTCAAAAAAATCAGACTTTTTTCTCATTTGAAAATCAAGACTGAATGGCTATACTACAATCAGCTTTTTTTTCTTTTCCCCTTTTGCTGATGAAACGAATTTGGAAAATCTATTGGGCAGATGTTCGCCGCGTGTTTAGTAACCGAGTTGCTGCTTTGATTGTTCTTGTGCTCTGTATTTTACCTTCACTCTATGCTTGGTTTTATCTCAAATCCTCTTGGGATCCCTATGGGAATACAAAGGGCATCAAAGTCGCAGTCGTAAACCAGGATCTCGGTGCGACATTCAAGGAACATTTTTTCAATATCGGAGTGGAAGTCGTTCAGGAACTCAAATCCAATCACGCGATCGGTTGGGTTTTTGTGGATGAAAAAATCGCCGAGGAAGGCGTGAGAAAGGGGCAGTATTATGCTTCAATTGTTATAGAAAGCTGATTTTCCGAGCATATGACGACCCTTTTGGATGAACTGCCTCAGCATCCTGAGATCCGTTATACAGTCAATGAGAAACTCAATGCCATTGCTCCAAAAATCACTGGAAAAGGAGCGGAAACGATCAAAGAAAATATTCAGAGAGCCTTCGTAGATACGGTCAATCGCGTGCTGATGGAAAAGCTGAATCTCATCGGTTTTGACCTCAAAAATAGCAAGCAGAGCGTGTATTCGCTGATTGATTTTGTGCATGATGCTCGTGAAAGTCTGGATCACCTTGATGAAAAAATCACGAAAATGCTGGAGATTTCCTATCGTTCAAGATTCAGACTTGAAGAACTTTATGGTGAGCTTCCTGAACTAGAAAAAAATCTGAATCAAGGGAAAATAAGCCTCGCTACGACTGCACTCCTCGCAGAAAAGAGCCTAGACTTTCTAGAGACGACCCCTGAAAAGCTCAAAGTCCACAAAAACCAACTTCAGCAAATCGCCAATGATGTTGATAGGGAATTTTCTCGTGTATTGAATAAGGCTGAGCAGACCCATGAGCATATAAGTGATGATTTACAGGCTTTGAACCCAAAATTACAACATTTAGAACAAGAAATCTGATCGCAGATTCAGAGTTTGACAAAGCTGAGAGAAATGATTGCGAGCTTCCTTCCTAACGCTTCTCTTGTGAAATCAATTGATCGCATGATTGCAAAGCTGAACGAAATGAATAAGAAAAGTCATTCCCTCCGTGCGAGCGTTTCTTCCGCAAATCATCAGGTGGAGCAAACTCTGAATTTTGGAAGAGATACACAAAAGGCGGTGCAGGAGCTTCGTAAGGATTTCAAGACAAGTCTGGAGGAAGTGCATCAGGACTATGAACAGGAGATTGAACCAATGCTTAATCAGGTTTTGACTGATCTTCGTGAGCTTTCTATTGATGGCGTGCAGAGAGTAGATCGCCTTGAGAAAAGAGTCCCTGATCTCCAGAGAAATCTTGAAGGCGGGCTTGATATCCTCAATACAGAAATAGAAAAAGTCAGATCCTTCCAAGAGAAACTCCCCAAACTCCAGGGAAGTATCAGCACCCTTGATCGTCAGCTCCAAAAATTGAAAAGCTCCGGGAAAATTGATGATCTGATAGAAGTTGCAACCTTGGATCCTGGTCGTTTTTCCTCTTTTATAGCTGAACCGGTAGAGCTTGTGGAAAACAAGCTTTTTTCTATTCCTAATTATGGTTCTGCGATGTCTCCTTTTTTTACTACGCTTGCGATTTGGGTAGGTTCGCTCTTGAGTATTTCCCTTTTTACTACCAAAACGAGAGAAAAAGCTTTTTATCACTGCAAAAACTATCAAAAATATCTGGGGAAACGACTCTTCTTTCTTAGCATAGCCCTTTTGCAGGCTTTGGTCGTAGCTTTAGGAGATGTCTTTCTCTTGAAAGCGTATGTCGCTGATTTTTGGGCTTTTCTGGGGATTGCTCTTTGGGCAGCAACGGTTTTTTCTTTGATCGTGTATACTACGGTTTCAAGCTTCTGAAGTGCAGGGAAAGCAATGGTGATTGTATTTCTTGTCCTTCAACTCTCAGGAGCAGGAGGAACTTTTCCCATTGAGCTTTCTAGTCCTTTTTTTCAGGCGATCAATCCATTTCTGCCCTTTACTTATGCGATTGCTGCGATGAGAGAAGCGGTTGGAGGAGTAGTTTGGGAGATTTACTTGCCGAATCTTTTGATTTTGCTCTGATTTTTTTGATGTTTCCTTTTGATTGGGCTTTTTCTCAAGCCTCATCTCGCAACTTTTGTTGCCCGCTTTGAGCAAAAATTTTCCACTTCAGAATTGGGGGAGCATTAGAAAGAGTCCTCAAATCTAGTCCTACTCAAAGAGAATAGACATTCTTTAGACAAAAACGCTTGCAATTTTTACCATAAAACCTACACTCTAAGTCAGTTTTTATTTTCTTTCAAAAGAGAAAATGCCAATTGATATTACAACTCTTGCTGAAAAATGGCAAAAAAAGCGAACTGAAGCCAAAATCTATCAAACCCTAGAAAGTAAAGATAAACCAAAGTTCTATATCCTTGATATGTTTCCTTATCCAAGTGGAGCTGGGCTTCATGTCGGACATCCCAAAGGCTATGTAGCATCTGACACGATCGCAAGGAAAAAGATGCTTGAAGGCTACAATGTCTTGCATCCGATGGGATTTGATACTTTTGGACTGGGGACAGAGCAATATGCGATTGAGCACAAGATGAAACCCCAGATCGTGGCTCAGAAAAACATAGAAACCTATATCAAACAGCTGGAAAATATTGGATTTTCTTATGACCGGGAAAGGAGCTTTAGCACTGCGGATCCGAAGTATTTTAAATGGACGCAGGCGATTTTTCTCAAATTTTACAATCACTACTATGATGAGAAAGAGGAAAAGGCGAAGCCAATCTCAGAACTGGAAGAAAAATTAAAAAAAGAAGGAAAATCTGAATCAGAAATCAGGTTTATTTTGGATAACGAAAGACTTGCTTACTTGGATTTTAAACCAATCAACCGATGCCCACACTGTAAAACGGGACTTTCTAACGAGGATCTGGATGATGGAAAATGTGAAAGATGTGGAAGCGAAGTAGAGCAAAAACCAATGAGACAGCGAGTTTTGAGGATTACGAAATATGCTCAGAGATTGCTTGATGGGCTTGATGCGCTTGACTGGGATGAATCAATGAAAGAGCTTGAGAGAAATTGGATTTGAAAATCTGAAGGTTCACAATTCAAAATGCAGGTCGTTGCGAGCGAAGCGAAGCAATCCAGTGAAGAACTTGCTTTTGAAGTCTATACTACGAGGCTTGATACTGTGTTTGGGATGAGCTTTGTCGTGATGGCTCCAGAGCATCCTTTGGTTGCACAAATCACGACTCCAGAACAGCTAGAGACTGTAAAATCCTATCAAGAACAGGCAAAACATAAAACCCAACTTGAAAGAACCGAACTTCAAAAAGAAAAAACCTGAGTTTTTACTGGGGCTTATGCTATCAATCCTTTCAATAATCAGAAAGTGCCGATTTATATCGGAGATTATGTGCTTGCTAACTATGGAACAGGAGTAGTCATGGCAGTTCCTGCTCATGATGAGAGGGATTTTGAGTTTGCAAGAAAATATAATATTCCAGTTATTCAGAGTATTCTTCCTGAAGATAAAGAAAATTATGATTTTGAAAGTTTTTCTTTCCTTCCAGAAAAAGCAACTTCAAAAGGAGTTCTTGTAAATTCTTGAGAATTCTCAGGTCTAAAATCTGATGAAGCGATTACGAAAATGCAGAAACGACTTGAAGAAAGAGGACTTGGTGGAAAGAAAACGAATTTCAAGATTCAGGATTGGGTATTTTCTAGGCAGAGATACTGGGGGGAACCGTTTCCTGTAGTTTTCTGCGAGGAACACGAGGTCGTTCCGATGAAGGAATCAGATTTGCCTTTATGTTTGCCTGATGTAGAAAACTACGAACCAACAGGAACCGAGGAAGGACCGCTTGCAGAAGTGGAAGAGCGAATCAATACCCCTTGTCCGATTTGTGGAAAACCAGCAAAAAGGGAATCTAATACGATGCCGGGGTGGGCAGGGTCAAGCCGATATTGGCTGAGATATATGGATCCGGACAATGATGATGAGTTGGTTTCAGCAGAGAGGGAGCAGTATTGGCAAAATGTGGATGTCTATGTCGGTGGTGCTGAACATGTGACGAGGCATATTATCTATGCGAGATTTTGGCAGAAATTCCTCTATGATCTCGGTTTGGTAAGTAAAGATGAACCTTTCCAAAAATATCAAAAAGTCTGACTCATTATGGCAGAAGATGGTCGTAAAATGTCCAAAAGGCGAGGAAATGTCGTGAATCCTGATGATGTGATTACTGAATATGGAGCTGATGTTTTCAGGACTTATGAGATGTTTATGGGACCTTTTGATCAGGCGATTTCTTGGAATACGCAAGGAATGAAGGGCGTGAAAAAGTTTATTGACAAGATCGTTGCACTCTTTGATAAAGTAGATGAGAACTACCAAGATGAAGCGAAAATTCTTACCATTCTTTATCAAACCATCAAAAAGCTGACTCAAGAGATTGATGAATTCAAGTTCAATACTTCAATTGCTCAGCTGATGATTTTGGTCAATGCTCTTAGTGAAGTGGAAAAGCTTTCTAAAAGCACTTTTGAGAAGCTCGTAATGCTGATTGCTCCTTTCGAACCACATCTTGCGGAAGAGTTTTGGAACCTCCTCGGAAATCAGTTTTCAATCTTTACGACAGGGAAATGGCCTCAGTATGATGAAAAGCTCCTTGTATGCTCAGAAGTTACCCTTGCGGTGCAGTTTAACGGAAAGATGAGAGGAACCTTGCAAGTTTCCGCTGATGCTACTCAAGAAGCAGTTTTGGAGCTGATCAAAAAAGATGAAAAGCTAGCTTCCTACCTCATTTGAGAGCCAAAGAAAATCATTTTCGTCCCTGGCAAAATCATCAATATTATTTTATAAGAAACTTCACCCAATATGAAAAAATGAATACTCTTTCTTTTAGGACTTGTAATATTATGATGATGTGCTGATTTTTCAACTATTAAAGAGATTAAAACACAACAAGAAACCAAAATTCCTATAGCTCTTGTTACTGAGGCAAATAGTTGAGAAGTCATAAATCAAACAGGGGACCAGTTACTATATAGGAACGAAATCTATGGATTTGAGGTATTATTGTGAAAAGCTTGGAAAAATGCACAAATATTTGTCAAAGATGGTATCGCATTTTTTGCTCTACCTTATACCTATGAATGAAGTAGAGATAATTTACCTGGAGAAATGGATTTTGATATGGCACATATGGTTGCTATTTATATTTTTACTCCAGAACAATATTTAGAAATGGGAAATGGGAAACGGAGTATGGAATATGAAGGAATAGAAGAAAAGCACGCTTTTTTAGAACTTACTTTGGGAATCAATAATAAATACTATTTTTGGTGAGATCGCTATTCTCCTGATGATGAAGATGTTATCAAAAAAAGAAACTACTATCAAGAAGCACGTAAAAATTTCTTTGATACCTTTTCTACTTTTGATATAGCAAAATAATTATTTTAAGGCAATAAATACACAAAATGCTGAGTTTAAAAGAAAAGAAGGGGAAACAAAGCTACAACAATTCCATTCTCGTCCTTTCCTGAGGCGGCTCAAAAGGGCTCTATAGCTGCGGAGTTTTGAAAGCACTTGAAGAAATAGGACTCAAAGACTGCATTCAAGCCATCTACGGAGTCAGTGCAGGAGCACTCACGGGAGCTTATCGAGCAAGTGGACGAAAAGCTGAAGACATTCTAGAAAACTTCTTAGAAAGCGGGCTTTTTTCGCTCAAAAATTTTGCAATGCCACCTAAACTTTCGCTTCTCAAAGGCAGTGCCGTAGAAAAGATTCTAAGCAAAGATTTGAAGTCTGATTTTTCTGATTTGAGGATTCCACTCTATGTGGGGGTAACTGACATTTGGACTGCAAAATTCCTCCTTTTTAACGAAGGAGCGCTCGTGCCCCCAGTAATGGGAAGTATGGCAGTACCTGGAATTTTCCCACCGATCCCTTTTGAGGAACATCTGCTCGTAGATGGAGGAATTTTAAATAATTTTCCTATAGACCTCGCAAAAGAAGCCTATCCTGAAAGCAAAATCATTGGAATCCTCCTCGGAAAGTTCAAAAAACACCAGAAAGTCACGAATATGCTAGAAAACCTTTCGGTTTGTTATGAAGTTGCAATGAGAGGTCGCCTGACCAAAAACCTTACCAAAGCTGATCTCCTCATCCATAGAGAACTCAATATTGGCATGCTGGAAACCGATGAAAAAAAGATCAGAAAAATCTTTAAGCAAGGCTATGAAGATGGTCTGAAAAGTTTTAGTTCCTAACGCTATCATGAGCTTCAGATTTCCTTTTTTGAAAAAGAAAAAAGCTGATCATTTTGTTCTCGTAATTTCAGGGGGCGGGATGAGAGGTTTTTATGGACTTGGGATTCTCAAAGCACTTGAAGAAAAAGGGCTAAAAAACCGCATTAAAGCGATCTATGGCGTAAGTGCAGGTGGACTCCTTGCAAGCTACCGAGCTGCTGGCTACCAAGCCGAAGAAATCTTAGAATCCTTTCTCCACTCCCCTTTCCTCCAGCTCTCCAAAAATCTAAACCTCATTCCCAAAAGCTCATTACTCAAAACAACACTCCTCAAGAAACAACTCCTCAAAGAACTCCCAAAAACTTTTGAAGAACTAAAAATACCAGTATATATCGGATGTTCAGAAGTTAAAAAAGGTGAATATCTCATACTCTCCTCTGGTGATTTAGTTTCCGCTCTCCTGGGAACGATTGCGATTCCTGGGATCTTCCCTACTATGGAAAGAGAGGGGCAAGTGCTGATGGATGGCGGAGTAACGAATAATTTCCCAGTTGAAATTGCAAAAGAACAGTTTCCCAAAGCAAAAATCATCGGTATTTCTCTCAATAAGTACCGCACAAATCCTAAAATCAAAAATCTGATAGATAATGTCATGATTGCCTTTGAAATTATGCTCAGAACTACAATCAAAGAAAAGTGAGAACTCTGCGATCTCTTTTTTTGCAGAAGCTTAGATACTCCTATTCTAGAATTTGATAAAAAGAAACTAAAAAAGCTGTTTGAACTTGGTTATGAAGATGGAAAAGAAGAGTTCCAAACGAAAAACAGCTATGAGTAAGGGCAACTTCAAGATAAGAAAAATTAAAGCAACAAGAATAAACACAAAAACACTCTAAAAGAAAAACTAAAAATTTAATTCAAATAATACTGATCAGCTCTTTGATAATCAAAAAGCTCATGTTCCTTGAACCAATGTTTGATTTCAAGTTCCGCTTCCTCAGGATCTCCAGAAGCATGGATGACATTCGGAACAGCAATATTTTTCTTATCCGCATATTCAAAAGAAATATGAGAAAAATCTCCCCTAATCGTTCCTGGCGCAGCAGATTTAGATTCAGTAGCTCCAGCCATTTTCCTCACTAAGCTTACTGCCTCTACCCCCTCAAGCACCATAGCAATTACGGGATTCTTCTGCATCGCTTCCAAGTTGAGATTAAAAGCTTTTTCTCCACGGCGAGTAATCATCATTCCGATCGTTTCATAATGATGATAGAAGAAATCTCTATCAGGTTGCATCATCTTCATCCCAACGATTTTGAGCCCTACCTGTTCAAAACGAGTCAAAACCTGCCCAACAATCCCACGAGAAACCGCATCGGGCTTAAAAACTACAAGTGTTTTTTCGAGATTCATATTTTATGACTAAAAAAAATAAAAAAGTCAGATTTTTTCTATGGTTTCGCTCGGAGAATACAAGGGATTTTCTCTTTTTTTCATTTTCCCTTGAAATTTACGACTAAAAAGATATAAGCTCCATCACAATGATGGCAGGATTGGGGAATCGTCTAATGGTAGGACACCGGACTTTGACTCCGTTTGTCCAGGTTCGAATCCTGGTTCCCCAGGTCTTAAACTAATGCGGAGTAGAGAAACGGTATCTCGTCGGGCTCATAACCCGAAGATAGGTGGTTCAATTCCATCCTCCGCAACCAAATAATCGGGAGTAGCTTAATTGGTAGAGCATCAGACTCTGAATCTGAGGGTTATAGGTTCGAGTCCTATCTCCCGAGAATCTAAATCAACAATGCCGGGATGGTGGAACTGGTAGACACGCTTGGCTTAGAACCAAGTGCCTTACGGTGTGCAGGTTCAAGTCCTGTTCCCGGTAGTTGATTGATAAATAAAATCTGATTTTTGCTTTTGGTATGTGGGGTTTCTCTTGAACGATTGAATATCACTTCATAAAAAGTAAAAAATCTCTTGAAAATGGGTCTGAATTTTGTATAGTAAGCTCCGTCAATCTCAATCCGAGGTAGCTCAGCGGTAGAGCAGATGGCTGTTAACCATTTGGTCGTGGGTTCGATCCCCACCCTCGGAGAGTTTGTGCTTTATATTTAGTATCCGTTTTTCAATGCCAATCAAGAAGTCTGCAATCAAAGCTATGAATAGATCTCAAGTTCTTGCAAAAAGAAACTATGATTTCAAGTTAAGAATGAAGATGGCAATGAAAAAGTTCCTCAAAGGTGTTGAAGCCAAAGAAGCTTTGACTGTTGAAGACTTGAGTAAGGTATTTAAGGCGATTGATAAGGCTTTGAAAGTGGGAATCATCAAAAAAAGAAACGCAGCAAGAAAAAAGGCTAAAGTTTCAAAAGCATTTGATTCTCTCAAAAATTAGTCCATTAGGGACTCTTGTGCCAGCTTAGCTCAATTGGTAGAGCAACCGCCTTGTAAGCGGTAGGTTGTCGGTTCAATTCCGACAGCTGGCTCCAGTGTACAAGTTAGATGTTAGGACCTGGGGTGGTAGTTCAGCCGGCTAGAACGCCTGCCTGTCACGCAGGAGGTCGAGGGTTCGAGTCCCTTCCATCCCGCCACTCTCTAACTTTTCTGGTCTCATCGTCTAACGGCTAGGACAGGAGACTTTCAATCTTCTAATCGGGGTTCGATTCCCCGTGAGACCGATTTAATGGGTGATTAGCTCAGTTGGCTAGAGCATCTGCCTTACAAGCAGGGGGTCATAGGTTCGAGTCCTATATCACCCACCATTAAGACAATCTGATTTCGTTTTTTTGCTCTTTCAGGCTTCAGCATGGGCCTATAGCTCAGTTGGTTAGAGCAGAAGACTCATAATCTTTTGGTCGCTGGTTCAAGTCCAGCTAGGCCCACCAAAAAAACTTGAAATGAGAAAGAAAATGGTTATATTCAATTCATGCAAATATGATTTGCGGGTGTAACTCAATTGGCTAGAGTGCCTGCCTTCCAAGCAGACTGTTGCGGGTTCGAGTCCCGTCACCCGCTCCATTAAGGATTTCAGCTTAGAGCTGAGATTTTTTGTTTTATAAAAAAGCCTCCCTTTACAAAGAGAAGCCTTTCATCACAAATAATTTTTCTAAGAGAGCTCTTCATCAACATGAACATCCATACACTCTTGCTGTTCTTTCACTTGGAATCCCATAATCAAAATCATCACTCCAGAAAACATCATCGTCAAACCAAGCAAAACATTAAGTAGAAGAAAACTTAGGAATGCATTGCTAATCAGAAAAAGTCAAAAAAGGACTCCTAAAGCTCATAGAATAATCTGTAATCGCCAAGTAGAAATCTGAAAACTCTTTGCTTTGAGTCCATCAAAAATGGTAAAAGCTCCTTTAAGCAGAATAGCAATACCGATAAGAACAACAAGGAGCGAAACAAGAAAGTGACCAATCTTTGGAAAAACAAGCAATAAAATTCAGAAAAGTAGCTGCAACAAAGTACTAAAAAAAAGCAGACCTCTATATTGATAGGTCTTCTGCTGTCAAGCAACAAACATTCCAATCAATCAAGAAATCAAAACTTCAATACCGAAAATAATGATAATAATACGAAGTGCAAGTTCTGGCTTCAAGAAAAGGAAAAGCCCAAAAAGCAACAAAAATAAGCCATTAATCCAAAAAAACGATCTGATTTTTAACATTGCTCAAAAAAATAAAAACTAAAACACCTTCACTCTAAGGTTTTCTGAAAGAATTTCAAGGAGTTTGCTAAGATTTAAACCTCACTAAACATTCATATCCTTATTGATTTTTTCTCCGTAATTCCTATAGTCTAAAAAATAATTTATTTCTGTCAAGCAGATGAAAGCGAGAGGATTCACACTAATTGAAATCTTAATTGTTATTTTCATTTTTTGAGTAGGGATTTTATCAGTATTAAAGGTACTGACCATGAGTTTAGGTTATTTTGATCTTATTACCATGAGAACAAAAGCAAACTTCCTTGCAAAAGAAGGAATAGAAATGATGTTCAATCTAAGAGATAGCAATATAGAACAAGGATATCCACGAAACTTTTTAGGAGAAGAAGATGGAAAACTGATCCTTCTTGGTCAGGAAGGAAAAAATACTTTTCGTATCGGATATACTGGAACTTCGGAATATCGAGATTTACAAGAAGAAGAAAAAAAGGGAGACTTTAATATTGATTTTCAAACTTTTTATCTTAGCTTACTCAGCGGAGAACAGGAAAAGTTCAGCTATTACGGTCACGAACCTCAGTCTCTTTTACCCTACCAAGGCTTTGCTAGAATCCTAGAACTCAGTCCACTCAAAGAAGGAGAACAGACTTTAGATCCTAATAAAGTGCTAAAAATCAGCTCAAAAGTACGATATAAAAGAGATAATTATACAGGAGAAGTCGTATTAGAAAGTATCATTGGAATGAAAGATAGCCTACCTATAACCAACGAATAATCCTCCCTTTATTCTTCATCATATTATGAAAAAAGCGTTTACCTTAATAGAAATCATGATCGTAGTGGTACTTTTTGGACTTCTTTGAGGCATTATTCTCAAAAGTTATAGTACCATCACAATGCTTGCCATGAGAATAGAACAAGACCAAGCCCTTGCAAAAGAACTCCTTCTCTTATCTCAAGTCCTAGAAAACATTGCAGAAAAAGCGACAATTGATTATGCAGCATATCAGGAACATCATATTGATCTCAAATCAACTAAAGGGCTCACAGATGTTCTCTACCTCACTGGAGGACAACGAACAGGGGTTAAAATCAGCACAAGAGGGAGTTGTCAGATTTTTCCTTGAGCTGATATTAAAAAGATAGATAAACCTGATCCAAACTGCGATATTCTCTTTCAAAAAGGACAAATCAGCTTTCCTTTAGTAGAAAATAAGCAGCTTAATAGCAGTAAAGTCACTTTCAAAATCATTCCTTTTCAGAGTTCAATCGAACTTTTAGAAGAAAATGAACTCAATCTAAAATCAGGAAAACCAGCATTCCGACTCCTCTCAACACGATATAGCAAAAATTACGATCCTGAACAACGAGTAAACAAAAGTATAGTTCCTATCCAGCTTTTCTTTACTTGCCAAGGGAAAACAAGTAGTATTTATGATCTAAATGCATAAAAAATGCCAATCCAGAAATATCCGGGGAATATCTCAATTCTCGCCTTACTTGTGCTTCTCGCCTCAGCATTAATCGGTGTTTTTGTCGCATTGACTGTCAAAAATTTCATCACCTATAGTGATCGTATTGACCAACATCAAAAAGCAAACTATCTAGCAAAAGCTGGAACTGAACTAGGACTAGCAATAGTAGGAAGTCGCGAATTTGGACTAGAATTTGAACTACATTCTGGCTCAACGATCATGGAAAATTTCTCCTGTCCCAAAGCAACAAACAACACATGCCTTGATCAAGCCTTTTTCTCACTCAATCTCTCAGGTCTCAACCAAGTACGAGAAAATTGTGAAAAAGAAAGCATAAAAGTCTGACCTTGACGTTCAAAGATCATACCTCTTTTCAAAGATCAAGGGTTCACTTCTGTCAAAGAAGGATTGGAGAAATGAGGAAGTATCGCAATAGCTCCAGACTTTGAACTCAAAGACTGAAAATTACGAAGATTTTGATTAGCTAGCCTACAGGGAGAAGAGCTCACTTTAAAAGCCTTAGATAATCCAAGAATCAGCGGAATTCCACTCCCCTCTTCCTATCTTATCATTATCAATCCAAGTTGAGAAGAACAAGAACTCTGCCTCACTTCAGACACCATTCCCTTTCCTCAAGAAACAATCCGTATTCTGAGTATTGGAAATTTCAAAGATACCCAGTTAGCAAGAGAAACCCTCATCAGTAAAAAACTACCAAGTTTCCTTGAATGAGACAACTACTTAGAATAAAACTAGTTCCATTCCTTGCAAACTTAAAGTAAAAATACAAGACTTCAAACACATTTTTATTCTTTCATATTTCATGGTTGCCTTTCAGCTTTTTGGTTTTTCTATCTATTGGTATGGGATTTTTTATGCCCTTGCTTTCCTTTTGGGCTATATTGGCTTAGCTTGGATCGGAAAGAAAAAGCGATTTGCCCATCAAACTAAAGTACAATATTTCCTCAGTGAAGGACTAGAAAATCTGATCCTCACAATCGCGATCGGCGTAGTGATAGGAGGAAGACTCGGACATGTGCTCATCTACGGAAACGGCTACTATTTTGAGCATTTTAGTGAAATTTTCAAGCTACGAGAAGGAGGAATGTCCTTTATCGGTGGAATTCTTGGCGTAGTAACTAGTATTTCACTTCTCTGTTGGTTTAAAAGACAGACAAAAAGAGATTTTTTACTCCTTTTTGATCTGATTTTGATTTTTGTTCCTTTGGGAATATTTTTTGGGAGATTTGGAAATTTTCTCAATCAAGAACTCTATGGTATCCCAGTAGCAGAACTTCCTCAGCGATGAAATCAGCTTTTGACTGCTTTAGGATTAGTACATCAATACTCTCAAATAGATGACGTTCTGAGAGTGAATACCAACTTCCTTTCTATGCTCTCAGAAGGGCTTTTGCTCTTTTCTATCCAACTTTTTGGAGCAATCCATGCAATCCATAAAAAGCAACGAAAAATTTGACAACTCGCAAGCAGTTTTCTCCTCTTCTATTCCCTGATCAGATTTGCTCTAGAATGGCTCAGAGCAGATAGTCAGCTTGAATTTATCGGGCTCTTCACCAAGAGTCAGCGATTCTTCCTCGCCTTTATCCTCTTTGCGATCTTGATTAAGCGAATCCTTCGTAAGCGTCAGCCTTTAATTCTACCTTCCTAAGTGATGTTTGAGATTACACTAAATTTTTTGGCTGCGGTCAAAGAAAATAATAATAAAGAATGGCTGCATACCCACCGGGATCTCTATCAACAAGAAAAAAAGAGATTTGAGCAGCTGGTCGCCTCTTTTTTAGAAAAAACAAAAAAACTGAATCCCGATCGAGAATCGCTTACCCCTAAAGACTGTATTTTTAGATTCAATAAAGACCTCCGCTTTTCAAAAGAAGGTAAACCCTACAAGGAAAATTTTGGAGCGGTCTTTGCTCTCGGAGGGAAGAAATCAGATTTCCCCTGTTTTTATTTCCATCTCGCACCAGGAACTTCTTTTTTCTGAGGAGGAGTCTATATGCCCTTTCCAAGTTCTGAAAACAAGATCAGAAAACTCTTACTCACCCACTACCATGAGCGAGAAACCCTAACTTGCAAAAGAAACTTCAAAAGCTACTATGGAAATGTGCATGCCGAACACTATTACAAAAGCACCTATAAACTCAAACAGCTCATCGCCCAAGATCCAGAACTTCTCAAACATTTAAGTCCGAGTTTAGCAAATTATGGACTTGCAAATTATGCAAAATCCTCTGCAATGACCGTTTTCCCTGCTGATACTGCAAAAGTTTTAGAACAGCTTGCCTACTATAGAGATTGGATTTTCATACATCCGATCAGTGATGAGGAACTTTGTGGAAATGGAGTCTTGGAAAAGATGCTTGAAGCCTCTCTAAAACTTGCTCCTATCTTGGATTTTTTCAATAAAGCATATTAGCAAGCTTCCAAGCTCAGAAAGCATCACTCTCCTCTTCAAAAAACCGAGCTGAGTGATCCCCCAGTCGGCTTTTTCTGAGTAGTTGAGCTTAGAGGTAAGTAAAAAAGTCCTCTAGCTCATATATTTTTATTAGAATTTTTTCTTTCTGCTCCTCACTCAGTGAGGAAATTTCTTTATGAACTTCCTCCCTAAAAATAATAAGGTCATCATTCTTTTGAGAGAGAATATCCATAATTCTGGACATTCTTATCCACTCATCAAAGTAGATTTTAATAGTTCCAAAATTTTCCCCAAAAATAATTTCTGCAATTGGAGGAACACCTTTTTTGATAAAGAATTTCAATGTCTTGATAGCAGAGATAAGCTTTTCCTTCTTTTTGATAGCAATTTTGTTCCTGAGATAGGAACCAAATAGCACGATTGCACTAAGAAATAGTGCGATTTGAAAAGAGTTTTGAACCCAAATATGCAGTAAGATTTCAGATTCTTTGCCTAAAAAAGAGCGATAAAATAGATTCCCAAAATACCAGCTCCAAGCGAGGAGCAAGATGACATAGACAATCATGCCTATTTTTTTCATGAAAATCTCCTTTTTTGCTTTCTTTTCCAAAACCCCAATTACCTGCTCCAAAATAGGAAGGTTTTCTTTTTTTGTTTCCATAATAATAATCTTTTATTTGTTTAACTTCAGTTTTTTATTTCTAATGCCTACTATACTTATCTCAGAGAGAGAGTCAAGTAAAAATTTCTTGCATTCCTCCTCAAATTAGCTATCGTGAGGAGCAAGATTTCATTTCCTTAGCTACGAATGCTCAATCCTCCTGCGATCGCCCATTTCCCCAATACGCCTTGAGTCTACCTTTTCAAAGATAAGAAAGGGCAGATTCTCTATATTGGGAAAGCAAAAAATCTGAAAAAAAGAGTGAGT
Organism: uncultured bacterium; assembly: GCA_963540355.1. Classification (GTDB taxonomy): domain Bacteria; phylum Patescibacteriota; class Gracilibacteria; order Absconditabacterales; family Absconditicoccaceae; genus HOT-345. The sequence continues at coordinate 56,330 of CAUTND010000005.1, read as the reverse complement.
CAATACTTCACTCTAGGAAGCGTTTGGAAGCAGGAAATGCTCGCTCAGGCGGAGAGTGTAGATTTTCTGAGCGTAGAAAACGAGAGCGAAAGCCTCTATCTGGAATCCAATCTCATCAAAAAGCACCTTCCTCCTTTCAATAATATGCTCAAAGGGGCAAATGCCTACGCCTATATCAAGCTCAGCAAGCACCCGATTCCTCAGCTCTTTATCACGAGGAAAAAGCTCAATGATGGAGCCATTTATATTGGTCCCAAGCACAATACCAGAGAGCTTAAGAAGTTTCTCCAGTATCTCAGGCAGATCGTGCAGTATAGGAGCTGTCCTTTATCGCAGTTTAAGCAGTGAAAGCTCTGTTCAGACTTCTATTTTTGACTTTGTAAGGGACGATGTGCTAAGTCAGAGCCAGAGAAACCTGAATATCCTCAGCTGATTACGAGTTTCTTCAAGGGGAATACCAAACCGATAGAACAAAAGCTCAAAAAGCTGATTGATGAGGCGGTTCAGGTCCAGAATTTTGAATGGGCAGCTAAACTCAGGGATATTTACCTCCAAATCTGGCAAATTACCGAGAAACAGTCGGTGGAATATGCGAAATCTTTTTCAGGCTATCTTTTGCAGATTCGTGAGCTGGGAAGCTGGAGAACCTATGTTTTGCTCCATTTTTTTGAGGGGAAAATGATTGATGTGATCCGCCACCATTTTGAAAAAGCTGATCTTGATAGCGAGGAAATGCTCGCAAACTTTGCTTCAGAATTTGGAACTTTTCATCAGCAAGGAAATCGGTTTGCTACTGAGAAATTCTCGTTCACCAAAGAGGAAACTACTCGTATGAACCAGCTTTTTGATGATTTTTTCCAATCCTATCTGCTTGGACAGACTTTGCAAGGCGGAACAGTAATGACCGAGTTGCTTTCTGAGCTTCAGGAGCGTTATCGCCTTTCGCAATTCCCTTATCAGATGGAGTGTTTGGACATATCGCATCTGAACTGAGATTGGACGAGCGGAGGGCTAAGTTGCTTGGTCGGAGGCTTGGAAGAAAAGAAACTGTATAGAAAATACAAGATTCAGACTGTAAAAAACGATGATTATCTCGCATTGCAAGAGGTCTTGGTTAGGAGATTTGCTTTGGATACTCCAGAAGAACGGTCAAAACTCAGGATTCCCAATCTCTTCATTCTTGACTGAGGGAAAGGTCAGCTTGCTATTCTTTTTGAGCTTGAGAAAAAGTATCCAGAGCTTAAAAACCTTTTCTCATCTGTGCAATTCGTTGCTCTAGGAAAGTGAGAGGCGAGAAAGAAAGCTCATATCTGACAAAAAAGTAAAAAATCTGATGCTTCGGTGGGAGAAAAGCTCTACGTGCGGAGAGAAGGGGCAATTGAGGAGTTTGATTTGCAGTATGATGAGGCGGATCGCTTACTTACGAGGATCAGAGATGAAGCCCATAGATTCGCAAATTATTATCGTAAGCAACAGGAAAAGCTTGCTTTTGAGAAAGCACAGAAAAAACTTAGGAGCTAAGCAGATGCATTTCAGATTGTATTTACTGGGCATTTACCTATCTTTAGAGACAAGCTTTTATTTCCTATACATGATGAGAGGGATTGTCCAGTCCAGACCCTTTGTAAAAAAATCTAAAGCTCATTTCAGCACCAAGTCGAGCTTTTCTTTTGCTTATGGAAGAAAAAAAAGAGGACAATCCAATTCTTTCATCGCCTTTGCAGTCCAAAAATGGTGAGCAATCGGATTGGTCATTCTACTTTCTTTGTTTCTGGTTATTTTTCTTCTGAAAGGAACTTGGTATAATCCTGCCTATCTCATTCAGACTATTGAATATTCCGAAGAAACCAAGGCAAAATACGGAAATACAGAACTCTTTGTCTTGGCATCAAAGTTCCTCAGAGGGAAATACTACAATGCTTTGAGGGTAGGTGGAGAAAATCAGCTTTTAGACTGGGTAAAGAAAGAATATCCTTTTGTAAAATCTGCGAATATCAGCTTCCTTGGTAATCAAAAAATCAAGGTGGATTTTGACTTTCAGGAGCCTGATTTCCTTGTGAAAATAGGGGAAAGAAAATTTGGGGTCTGGAAAGATGGAATAAATAATGAACTTAATCCCGAATGGAGACTTGGGAAAACAGGATTTATCATAGATACTCCTGAATATTTGAGCGGAACGACTTCCCTTTCTGGTTTCTTTTATGAAGTAGATTATCAATGGTATCAAGATTACCTTCCGCTGATTCAGGAGGCTTTACCGACAATGAAACGTTTCGTCTATCTAGCAGGTTCTCCAAGTTTTGTGATTTTTGTAGATAATAAAATGGTCTTTTTTTACAAGGAGCATCCACTTGATCAGCTTCAAAAACTCAATCGGCTCAAAAAATATTATAGCGACTATGATAAACTCAAGACCATTGATCTGGGAAGTCTTACCCAAGAAAAAGTAGTCGTGAGTAAATAGCTTTTAGTTCTCAAATCAAAAAAAATGAAAAAATCTGATTTTCCACTTTTGGTGCAGCATCCTGATATTATTTATCTTGATAATGCAGCAACGACTCAGAAACCAGCGATAGTAATTGAGAAAATAACTGATTTTTTGACTCATTCCTATGCGAATATTCATAGAGGAAGTTATGCCTTATCTGAAGCAGCAGAATTAGAATATCAGAGAAGCAAAAACTTTGTTGCCGAACTGATCAATTGTAGTCCAAAAGAGGTGATTTATAGCTCAAATGCTACTACTGCCATCAATCTCCTTGCCCAATCCCTAGTAAACAGCAAAGTTCTCCAAAAAGGCGATGTCGTGCTTGTTGGAATTTGGGATCATCATGCCAATAGTCTGCCTTGGATGTCCTTGGCAAAAATTTTTGGTTTTGAAGTCAGATTTTTCTCTTTGAATGCAGAATATGAGGTGGATTGGAAAGATTTTCAGAGGCAATATACTCAAGAGGTGAAAGTTGTAGCCTGTGGACAAGTATCCAATGTCACAGGAGGAATCTATGATGTCAAAAAAATCTGATCTCTGCTTAGAGAAGATACTTTTTTCATAGTAGATGCCTCACAATCTGTCCCAAATATGCCAGTAAATATGCAGGAAATTGACTGTGATGCTTTGGTCTTTACCGGACATAAAATCATGGCAAGCACAGGAATCGGAGTCCTAGCCCTCAAAAATGAACGAATCAAAAAGCTGAATCCTATGATAGTCGGTGGTGGAACGATAAAAGATGTAAGTACAACGGAATTCTCTCTGCAAAGTAATGCTGAAAAATTTGAAGCCTGAACGCCCAATATTGTCGGTGCTGCTTCTCTGACAGCTGCTCTAGAGTATATCAAAACTCTGAGTCCTCTCGGTACGCTCCAAGGGGGAATGGAAATGATCTTTGAACATGAAAAAGCTCTCGCTCAGTATGCCCTCAAAAGATTTCAAGCTTTAGGAGAACGTATTCAGCTTGTTGGACCTCAAAATAACGAGAGAGTCGCTCTTTTCTCATTCATTATCAAAGGAAAAGAGAATTTCAATCAAGTTGGAGAATTTTTTGCTGAAAAAGGGATTTGTATCCGTTGTGGAGGACATTGTGCCTACCCTTTGCATAAGCAGTTTGGGCTTGGAGGAACCTGTAGAATGAGTGCCTATCTCTACAATACAACCGCCGACTTAGATCAGTTTTTTGAAGCTTTGGAAGAAATCCTTCCTACTTTTTAACTTTTTACTACTACGATGAAAAAACGACTTGCGCTAGGAATAGGACTTCTCATACTGAGTTGTAAACTTTCTAGCTTTGCTTATGAGCCAGATGCTGTAGAAAGTGCGGAACTGACCGCGATCAAAGATCAGATTACACCTCTAATAGAGGAAAATCAGCTTACTCTTTGGCATCTTTATCAACAGGCAAGAGATTTACAACCCTTTTTCCAAGACGAAAAAACCAGTTATTACCTAGAGCATCTCAGAGACTATCTCCTGACTAAGCTTCAGACAAGGAAAGAAAGAATAAAATTTGAGAGTCAGGAAGCAAGAAAAAACTTTCTAGAAACCTACCAACTTTCTGGACTTGCACTTGCTGATCCTCTATCAGAAAACTGCCTTGGACGGTATCCTACGCTGGATAGTATGAGTTTTGCTTATGATTTTCCAACCCCTTTGACACTTGCGGTTTGGTTTAGGGAGTCAAACTGTGGATATTACCTACCAAAAAATGGGAATGGTCCCTTTCAAATTACGACCAAAGATTATGGAACATGAGCCATAAATAGGGCAATTTTTGAAACCACAGTAGAAGATTTCTTGATCTTTGCAAAGAGGAAAATTGAACGATACAACAGTAAAAATCCTGAAACTCCAATCCTACTCAGCTATAAAAACTTCAACTATGGCGATCTTTATAAATTTGCAGGACTTTATAATGGATTAAGCGGAGGAACCGTGTATGGAGCAATCGGACCTGCTATACCAAAATATTTCTTTGAGAAAATGCCATGATCCTTTGGGCAAGGAAAGAGAAATGGGCTTTTCCCTCAGTTTTTAAGAGTTCTTGAATGGGAACTTCATCAATAAATATTAAACAATGAAACTCTACATCAAAACCCCCTTTGTCGAGGGCAATAAATTCATTCCCCATTTCTTAGAACATTGTGTTCTCTCTCAGTCTGATCCACAGAACTTCCTAAAATATCAAAAAGACATAAGCGCATGGACCTCAACAGGGTATACAGGTTTTGAGCGAGAAGATTTAGCAATTGAGGATTTCTTTGAACTGCTACAGAAACCTGTCAGCGAAGAGGCTTTCAATCGTGAACTGCAAAGTATTACTAAAGAACTTCATGCTCCTTCTTTTGGACAAAGAATATACGAGAAAATACTTCGCAAAATATGTTGACCAAAGATCATAACCAATAAAATAAGTGAAGTCTCATTAGAGAACCTACAGGCATATCAAAAAAAGCGGTATCAAGCAGAAAACACTATTCTCATTGATCATGAGGGGAAGATTATTCCAAACCGAGGAAAAGCCAAAGAACTGATTACGATTCCACTCTCTCCTTGAGAAATCCCAGAACTTCATTGTGATCATTTTGAATATAGAAAAGAACCTCAAAACTTCCTCTGGACTCCCTATCAAAATCCTGAAGAAATATTCTTTTTGGACTATATTGGCGAAGCGATAGAAGCCTACCTACTCTATCAAATCAACAAAAAGGGAGAATATTTTTGCCAAACTTTTGATTGGTCATTGACGGATAACCATCTGATTTTAACACTCTCTGAAGCACTTCCAAAAATCCAAAAATCTGATTTTCTTGCTTTTTTACCTTATTTCAAAAAAGATTACTTAGAGAAACTCAATCAAGGACGATACCGCTCTCGAGATGGGCTGATCGCACTTTTTATAGGGAAAATCTGTAACAAGGAAGAACACAGAAACTTTATTGAAAAAATTGATCATACTCAAGTAGAGAGCGTGACCAAAAAATTTTTCTGAAGTCAGCGAAAAAGTTAATTAGCCTTTCCTCAGCACATAGATCACTCTCTGAATATCTCCTTCAAAAAGTTGATACTTCCTTTCTTGCTCTAGATGCAGATTATACTTTTTACAAAGCTGGAGGAGAAGCTCTCTTTCCTCGGCAATCTCCTGCTTCATCAAAACGAAAGCCCCTCACTTTTTGAGCAAAGGATAGGATCGTTTGAGGAGTTTATCACTGTAGGCAACCGCTCTCGCAGTCAAAAGATCAGCCTTTTCTCCCTGATAGTCCTCAATTCTTGTCCAAAGCACTTGAGCATTTTTTGCTCCCAGCTGAGCCAAGATTTCATTGACTGCCAAGGTCTTTTTCCTTATGGAATCAATTCCGAGAAACTTGAGTTCTGGACAGCTCAAAACCAAGGGCATCAAAGGGAAACCGCCTCCTGTCCCAACATCAATCACCAGTTTTCAAGGAATAAAAAGTCCCGTTTCCAAAAGCATTAAAGAATCCTGAATATGTTTCACACGAACGCCCTCCTCATCACGAATCGCTGAAAGATTCAGTTTTTGATTCATTGCTAAAAAGAGTTGAATAAGCTGTTCTCGCATCATCATTAAAATGAATTAAAGTTCCTTTTTGAGCCAAAGGGTCTGAGTAGGATAGGCAAAATCAATCCCCTCTTGAGCAAACTTCTCCAAAATTTCAAGCAAAATCTGTTCATGAAGCCTCGTTGCGAGCAACCAATCATCATTTTTCACCACATAACTCACCAGCACTTCCAAGCAAGAAGCCTGCAAATCCCTGAGGATTGCCCATTCAAACTGCACTCCTTCATGCTTAGCAATAATTTCCTCCAGCATTGAGGAAAGCTTACGAAGCTTTTCAACCGGAGTTTCATAGGTCAAGGTCAACGAAAATCTTTTCCTTCTGGTTTTGATCGTTCCGCTATTTTCCACGATATTTGCGACCACGAGTCTATTTGGAATGATGATGGATTTTCCTTCCACAGTCTGGAGGGTCGTCGTTCTGAGTCAGATTTTTTTTACCGTTCCTGTCGTGCCTTGGAGGGTTATGATATCGCCAATTCTAAAAGGACTTGAACCCATAATAGAAAAAGAACTGAAAAAATCCTCAATCAGTCTCTGAGAAGCAAAAGCAACCGCAATTCCTCCAACCCCAAGCGAAGCCAAAAGCGGAGTCAAAGCCACCCCAATACTATCAAAGAAAATCAAAGCTGCAAAAATCCAGAGCAAGACTTGAAAAATCGTATTGAGGATTTCGGTCAGATTTTTTTTCGTTTTGGCATCTTGATGAGGGAAGCCTTTTTCCATCACGACTTTCAGCACAAATCTCAGCAAAGCCCCGACCTCTCGGACTAAAGCTAGCACAAAAAGAGCCGAAAAAAAGATACGAAAAGCTTTGGTAAAGGGTAAAGCCAAAGAAGCAAAAAAAGCTGAAAAAGCCCGAAGGGAGAACCGAGAAATTCAGGACATTATCTGGAGAAAGTCGCGCCTCAAAGGATGCTTAGTCTGCAGTTTTTGAAGCAAAAAACGACTAAAAAGTTTTAGGAAGGTCAGACCGAGAAAAACTGCAAGAAAAATCACTCCTGCTCCGAGAAAGGTTTGCACTTCATAGGAAGCATTATCTTGAAAAATCAGCTCCAGCATAAGGGAAAAAGGAATATAAAACTACTCTCACTATATGAATAGCTAAACTGCTTTCAAGAAAATTTTTACCTAATATTTCTAATAAAGTTCAGGAGAAAGTCCGATAACAAACTCCCCTTTCACGACAAGTTCTTTTTTCCATACCTTCCTAAACTCCTCAAAGTCCCAAGTCTGGTAGCTTTCAAAACATTTACTGATCTCCCTAGCAATGCTAATCTTTCCCTGAAATTCAAGCTCTTCCAATTCAGTGATCAGTTTTTCTATTCTATGCACAGATTCATAAAAAAAGCTGGGGAAAGACTGAGTGATTGCAGTTTTAAGTGCTGTTTTTCTTCCTTTTTTTTGAGGTAAGAAACCGAGATAGTGAAATTCTGAAGTTGGAAAAACTGCGCCAACAACTGCGGGAATCAAGGCATTTGCACCCGGCAAAATCGTATAAGGGAGCTGATGTTGATGACAGAGCTGAATCAAAAGTTTTCAAGGATCTGAAAGCCCTGGAGTCCCAGCCTCAGAAAGCATACCAACCTCATATTCATGAAGTAAATCAAGATAATAATTAATCTTTCCTTGATGAGTAAAACTTGTCAAAGAAAAAAATTGTTTCTCCTGATAGGGAATATCATACATAGCAAGAAGCTTTTTAGTTGTCCTCGTATCTTCACAGATCAAAACTGGCAATTCCCTGAGCAATCTGAGAGCTCTGAGTGTAATATCTTCTTTATTGCCAATAGGAGTAGGGATAAAGTAAAGCATACTAAAAAGAAAGATAAAAAAACTGACCTAACTCTAGAGATTTGACTCCTAATTACAATAGGAGCTGAAAAAGAGAAAAAAAGGAACTCTTACTCTTAAAATTAGCATTAGCTCGTCTTAAAGATCAAGGAAAGAGAGCTGTCCTCTACTAAAATCAAAATCTTCAAAATCTCTTGCATTTTTTAATAGCATCTATATACTTTAGGTGCTACGGAGAAGAAAAAGAAAAATAAAAAATCTGACTTTTCTGAGCCTATGATCTGAAGTATTCAGACTTTTATTTTGTTTACATAGTTATTAAAATGGCAAAAATTATTGGAATTGATCTTGGAACGACCAACTCTTGTGTATCCTATATGCTCGGTGACAAGTCCGAGGTGATCGCAAATGCAGAGGGAAATAGAACCACGCCTTCTATCGTCTATATCAAGGGTGATGAATTGCTCGTTGGAGATTTAGCAAAGAGAAAGGCGATTTTGGAGCCAAAAAATGTCGTATATGAGGTGAAAAGATGGATCGGTAGAAAATACTCCGAGGTGAAAAAGGAACTCAAAGAAGTGACCTATGATACCAAAGAGGGAAGTGATGGTGGAGTGCTGATCGTTGTTGATGGAAAAGAATATAAACCTGAACAGATTTCTGCATTCATCCTCCAAAAACTCAGATCTGATGCGGAGAAATTCCTTTGAGAAACGATTACTCAGGCGGTAATTACCGTTCCTGCGTATTTCAATGACTCTCAGAGAAACGCAACCAAAGCTGCTGGAGAGATCGCAGGTCTCAAGGTAGAAAGAATTATTAACGAACCGACTGCTGCTGCTCTTGCTTATGGAGAAGGGAAAAAAGCTGATGAAAAGATCGTCGTATTTGATCTTGGAGGAGGAACCTTTGATGTGACGGTGCTTGACATCGGATCAGAAGGGACTTTCCAGGTACTCTCTACTTCTGGGGATACTCAGCTTGGAGGTGCAGATTGGGATCAAAGAATTATTGATTATGTTGTTGATGCTTTCAAAACCAAGGAAGGAATCGATCTCAAAGGAAATGCAATGGCAATGCAAAGAATTAAAGATGAGGCAGAAAAAGCGAAAAAGCAGCTTTCTTCTGTAGAAAGAGTCGATATTTCTATTCCGTTTATTACGACAGGAACCGACGGACTTCCTAGGAATCTTGATGAATCGTTGACTAGGGCTCAATTTGAGAATATCACTTCAGATTTATTTACAAGATGTAAGGATCCGGTTTTGAATGCTTTGAGAGATTCAAAATTAGAAAAATCTGAAATCAACGACATCATTTTGGTGGGAGGTTCTACGAGAATGCTTAAAGTAAAGGCAATCGTAAAAGAAATCTTCTGAAAAGAACCTAAATCTACCGTAAATCCTGATGAATCTGTTGCTCAAGGTGCAGCAATTCAGGGAGGAATCGTGCAAGGAGATGTGAAAGATATTCTTTTGCTGGATGTGACTCCACTTTCTCTTGCGGTTGAAGTTGAGGGAGGAATTGCTCATGTGATGATCCCGAGAAATACGACCATCCCAGCGAAAAAGTCTAATATCTATACAACAGCTGCGGACAATCAAAACGCGGTAACCGTGCATGTGACTCAAGGAGAAAGACAGTTTGCAAGAGATAATAAATCGCTTGGAATGTTTAATCTTGAAGGCATTCCTCCAATGAGAAGAGGACAGCCACAAATTGAGGTAACCTTTGATATTGATGCGAACGGAATCCTCAAGGTGCATGCTCAGGAAAAATCTACCGGAAAATCTCAGGAGGTGACGATTCAGGGTTCTACCAATATTTCCGATGAAGATATCGCAAAAGCTAAGGCTGATGCAGAAAAATTCGCAGAAGAAGATAGAAAGAGAAAAGAAGTCGTAGAATCTAAGAACAAACTAGAATCTCTTGTTTACCAGATGGAAAACCTCCTTACTGATCAGAAAGAGAAGATTTCTGAGGAAGATAAAGAAAAAATCCAAAAGCTGATCGCTGATGGAAGGGCAGTGAAAGACAAAGAAGATGCTGAAAAAACTCATATTGACTCTGAAATTGAGAGGATCCAAAATGAATTCCAGTCCCTCTTCCAGAAATATCAGGTACAACCTACTCCAGACAAGCCTCAAGCTGAAGCTTCTGAAGGAGAAAAACCAACTGATGGAGAAGTAATTGATGCTGATTAGATTCCCCTTAAAATAGGAACAATAGGAAACACCTCCTTGCTTGGGAGGTTTTTTTATAAAGAAAAAATATAGGAAATCTAGCAAGAGAAGAGCGATTCAAAAAGTAAAAAAATATGAAAGCAAGGAGCATACCTCCTCAAGCACTTTCCCCTTTATATTCAAAGCTGAAACGCTATACTGAGGTCAGCTTTCATTTTTTTCTAAACCGTTCATGTCCTGACATAAACTCGTGATCAAAGATGCCCTTTGGCAGTTAATTGGAAGAATTATTAGTGCACTTTTTGGCTTTGTGATTACCAAAATCATTGCTTCCTATCTCGGACCGCTAAGATATGGAGATTACGGAACAATTTTCAGATTTTTTGCTTGGTGGACAGCCTTGGTGGATTTTGGGATCTATGTGATTGCAGTCAAGCAGCTCGGTCAACTCAAAAATAAAGCCTATGGAGAAGCGGAAACAACCAGTAAAGCTGATATTAATTCTGAGCTCGCACAGACCTATGGAAAGTTTGTCGGGATGAGGAGCTTCCTGATCTTTGTGATTTATACGCTGGCGATTGTGGTTGCTTACTTGATCCCAGCTTATACGAGCAATCCTTTTATCGTGCGAGGTTTGCCGCTTGCGATGTGTTATTCTGCGAGTAATATGTTTGCAGGGATCCAGCAGCTTCCGCTCCAGATTTTTCGAAAAATGAAAAGACTGACTTGGTCGCTCATTATTGCTCGTCTTTCACAACTTGTCGTTCTCTTGCCTGTGGTATTTGTCTTTTTCAAGGGACTAGACTTTAGACAATCAGCTGAGCCAGAAGCCTTTACCGTCCTTGCTTTTGCTTTAGTAATTTTTTCTGTTGTCGCAAGCTCAATCGGTCAGAATATAGAAATGCATCTCAGAACTAAAGACTTACTTCCTTTGAAGATCAGATTTGATTTTTCTTTTATCAAAAGCCTGTTATCTCGTAATCGGAAATATGGTTTTTCCTATTTTTTCAGTAGTTTTCATACCTTGCTGGTGCTGATGTTCCTTGGCCGATTTTTCCCGACTGCAGCAGGAAACACACAAGCAGGAATTTGGGCTTTAGCTCTCTCTTTAATCGAGATTCTTCTGATTATCCCTTCCTCACTGGGGAATAGTTTACTTCACAAAATTCCCGACTATTCTATAGAAAATAAAAAGAAATCTCTTGGACATCTGATGCTGCTGATCACTTGGATCGGAACACTAATTGCGATCAACTTTGGGATTTTTGCAAGTGATATTATCCCGATCGTTTCCAGTAATGCCTTCCTTGGAAGCCGAGAAAGTGTGGCAAGCCGAGGTTCCAATCAGGTGCTTCCTTTCCTCGGACTTGTGCTGCTGTTAAGCTTTATCAAGCAGGTCTATAATTATCTTTTTGTCGCTTTAGAACAGCAAAATATACTCTTTGAAATCAATCTCGTTGGTGTGCTGATCGGTGCACTCGTTGGGCTAATCTTGATCCCTCGTTATGGTTTGCTCGGCGGAGTGATTACCCAACTTTTGATTGAACTGCTTTTCACTTTTGGAGCTCTTCTTCTTGCAAAAAGAAAAAACCTGACTCCTATCCTCCCGATTCGCCTCGGAATCCAGCTTTTTGGGATTTTATTGCTCTTTTGAGGATTGACTTGGGGCTTACATCTTTTTGTCCAAGGCGAGGGGATCATCCGATTTTTCTTGGTTGCTGCACTTGGAAATGGAATCTTGATCTTGACAAGCCTTTCTCGCCTCAAAACCCTTGCAAAAGGACTGACAAATGAGTAAGACTGAGTTTTAGTAGGGAATAAAGCATAAGGAAGTAATCTTGCAAATCAAAAGGATTATTATGCTTATTTTCTTTGCTCATAGTGAGGAGCTCTCCTACAAGCTTCATCAAGGATCCTTCTCTTGTAGTATACTCGATCTAGTTTATTCAGATTTCTTTTTTATTCTCTATAACTCGCTTGCTCCCTAATGTTTAGGAAAATCCTCCATGCTTCAGCTCAAGCTCTCCTTGCGCGTCCAAAAATCATTAGGCTTGCATTTTTTACTCTGCTATGTTTTTCTATCGTTCGTTTATATTATATTGTCTACTATTTCAATAATATTCTTCTCTGGAAATACGAGTCAGGAGTTCAGATTTCTGATGCCTTAATGTATTTCATCTCAACTCTTAACGAACATCATGCAATCTGAACCATTATTATCGCAATTCTTATCATTATTATCGGCTATCTCTGGATGTATCCAATCGGTCAAGCGTCGGTGATTTACGCCTTGCATCAGCCTGAGAAGAGTAATTTCCATGCTTTTACCAAGGGGATGGGGAGATTTTTTCCGATGTTAGAATATGGAGGACTTTCAATTCCTTTTGGGCTCTTTACTTTTTGTACGGTGGTGCTCAGGTTTTATCTGATCGATGTCCTAGAAAATGTTGTTGTAGATATTCTGATCGGAATGCGAGGAATTATGGTACTCTTTGCAAGTGTTTTCTGGTCCTATGCCAAGACAATCATCGTGCTTGAGGGCTGTCAAGTCTTTGATGCAATCAAAAAAAGTACTAAACTTGCTTTCCTTAATCTCGGTCTTTCCTTTAAACTTATGCTGGTAGAGGTGCTGTTATTGCTGAGATTTCTTATTACAGGAGCTTTAATTGTCGGAGTTCCACTTGGTTTGGTCTATCTGGCAGTTTGGCTCAATATTCTAGATAATGCCCTCGTAGAAGGAGTGATTTGGGTCGTAGCAGGGGCTCTGTTGTTGATTGTTTCTTATATCAACTGTATTATTGAAACCTTTTTTCTGACCTATCGGTATCAAGCCTATCAGGCAATTAGTAAAAAGGAATAATTATTCCGTTTCCACTTTGGAAGTATTGAGCTCCTCAAGCGTAGTCACCTGTCTCGTACCTCCCAAAACCTTAGTATAAAACGATTTGACAGCTGCAGACTGGGCAAAAATAAGCTTCAAATCATCTTCCAACTTCTCAGGTGTCAAGGCAAGAGATGTGGTACTAATCCCTGTCCAGCTATCTCAGAAATAGTCCTTCATTTTCATTTGCTTACGGTTACTATCCACCCAGCGAGGAATATAAGCTTTGATATCAGAAAATTTGATTCCTCCATTCTCCATTTTCAATTGATTGATGACTCCAGGATAATCCAAAGGAGTATTGACCGCTGCTGATGCTCTTTCAAGTTGATTTCTTTGCCCTGTAGTTAAATCTAAAATCTGATCTTCAATTCAGAGTTTTTTGTTGAGCCATTTTTTCCTAATATTTTCATCATGATCCATCTCAGTTTGAATATTTTGAGTAGCTTTATCCCAGAGACGACTAGAATTACCATCTCGAATCTGATTAAATCCAATAGCTCCCTTTGGGGTCGGAATAAGACCAATATTGCCAATAATTTTTTCTGTTGATTTCAAAGTTCCTGCTGTCCATCTATCTAAGTCAAAATTTCCTATTTTCATTCCACTTTTAGAACTTAGTGCAAGTTTGATAAAATATCGCATCATTGTCAAAGAAAGAAGTGCAAGCAGAATGTCTTTAAAAGACTTAGTTCCCTGTAAAAGGGTAACCTTCATCGTATCAGCAATAGATAAATCAGAACGATACTGCTTATTCCCCTCTGTCCCCTCAATACGAGATTCTTGAATACTTAGACTTCCTTGGTCAAAACGGGTAGCAGTTGCCTCATTTGCTCTAAAAAACCCCTGAAGAATAACAACAAAAATTAACATAATACTGATCCAAAGTGCAAAAAATACTGGTTTAAAAATCATATGAAGGATCTTTTTAAAATCAATCAAATCAAGCTTATCAGCTCCCAAATTTTTAAAAAAAGGTTTAACTCTCCAGAGCAACACAATAAGAGGACTCGCAATAATCGCAATCCAAATAACGACTAATCTCATAATCAGAATAATAACAAAAAGAGCCAAAGCAAAAGTATAAAGAATAATCATACCTGCATCTAGGATTAAACTAATGATAATTTTCGTAACTTCTTCAATACAGTTTGATTCACTAATAGAATAAGAACCAAGAAAACTATGAGTCTGAAATACCGAAAGTCCAAGATAAGTTAAAGGACCTCAAAGATTCTCTGGCTGCGGTAAAAGACGATCAATCAATTGCGTCTCAAAATCTTTCACTTCCTTGAGATCATATTCTTCAATCCATTGTTCTTTCTCCTTCTTGGAAAAGGAATCAGCAAAGGCATTGATAATAATTCCCTTAGGACGATTTCCAAAGGGCTTAGAAAGCCAAGGGTCACTCTTAATATTTCAAATCAAAGTAGTTCTATAGAGTTCATTATTCGCAATCACCTGTGAAGGGAAGGAAGATACTGTAGCCAAACCAATGGTAGAAAGATCAACAACTGCCATCATCAAAAACCAACTAGATTGGACAAAAACTGAAGCAATAAGAAGTTGTTTGATCACTTCTTTAGGAGAGCTATCTTTAGAAGATGGAGAAAACAAATATTTAAGAATACTATAGAGAAAAATAAAGCCAATACTATAATTTGCCACACTTCTTGCCAATTGCCAGAGCTTCCAAAGGAAAAGATCAAAATGCATAAATTCCCCATAGACCATAGTATTTGTCATAAGCTTTCCAGCAAAATTCCCTAGAAGAATCCATGCCCAAGAAGCAAATCTTCCGACCCATTTCAGAATATTCTCAATCGCATAAAAATCATCAACAATATCAGGATTACAAATATCTGCAGCAAAAACCGGAATAATCAAGAAAAACCCAACAAGAAAACTTGCTATTCACCACTTTAAGAGCTTAAGAAAGGTTTTTGGAGACATTCTAGAAAAAGGAACTAAAAGATTAAGGCTGAAGCTCAAGGACAAAGACCCCATTTTTTTCAACAATACGATATGTTTTCTGTCAGATTTTGAAAGCTTTATTTTGAAGATCCTTAATAAAAGAACTCTTATTGATATGCTCATTATTGATAAGAAGCTGTAAATCATCTGTAAGCTTTTGCAGCTGTTTTGGATCATCCTTATTAGCTTCTGCCTGCTTAATCAAATCATCTCGATAGTTCTGAGCACTAGCTAAAAGCAACCCCTCTTGATTCTTAGACAACTGGGCATTAGGAGTCTGTTGTAAACCAAAGTCCCAAGCCTTATCAAAGGTAGAAAGGAATTGTCAAGTAGTTGCTCCTTGCAAACCAAAATGGTTACGAAAATCAATTTTATTTGAAGGAGTTTGAGCAAAGAAAGCATTCATTTGCTTAGAGTCAGGAATAGGAGGCGAAGGTGGGGTCCCTCCATTAGCTGGAGTCGAGGTATTAGTATTAAAGATTTTATCAAGAGTTAAGACATTATTATCTTGCATTTGCTGAGCATATTTTCCAAGCACTCATGTCGTAGGATCAGCTACTTCTTTAATAGAGTTAAAGGAAAGTCCTGTTGGACCAATTGGGATAAGCGGTCTGGTAGAAATCCATTTCTCTCAAAAATTTTGTAAACTGCTACCAATTTTTTGTCCGATACTTGTCTGCTGAATCGCCCAAAATAAAAGAAACCAGGTAATAGCAACTCAGAAAAGCATCGTGATAATCCAAGCAAGATTGATCAAACCATTATCAAAGTTAATTTTAATAAATCCGAGGATACCAATAGATCCATCCGGATTGACATCAAGCCCTGAAATATTATGAAGTGCTTGTTGCATCTTTTCTGAGGATTTAAAGATCACCCCACCTTGTGCAGTACCGATAGCATTTTTAAGATGAGTCATAAAAACAAGAGAAAGACTGACTGCGAAAGACACAAGCACTGGAGCTAATAAGAGTTTTTGGAGTTCACTGATAGAAAGATATTTCTTGAAAAAGTCATCACCCGAAGCATTACCTCAAAGAGATCCTTGAAAAACATGAAGCAAAACAATAAAAGGAGAAAGAGCTATCGCCATCCATAAAATTCAAATTCTTGCAAAAAGCACAAGTACCAAAGCACAGAGAGGAAGGAAAAGTGCTACTCCCAAAATCAGGTTAATAAAAGAAATAATAAAAAGCTGACCTAATCCAAAATTTTGATACCCCTTCAAATCTGAAAAACTCAAAAGGCTAGAATAAAGGGAAACAAAAGGTCATGTCATTGATTTTCCTTTCTCAATAAGCGTACTGACAGAAATATCAGTATCATTATAGAGACAATGATATTGTACATTCTTAGGATCTCCACCATCAGCCTTTGCCTTGGGAGAAACAAATCAAAAGACATCAGCACATCCTATCCCTCCATCAGTCTTATAGCTATGCTGTGATTCTTGTTTTCCATACTGGACAGTAACCGTACTAGGGAGTTTTTCTGGAGAAATGGTAACCTCCCCAAGACTAACAGGATAAATCATTCCTCCTTCAACTAGTTTTGTAAGCTGATCGGTACTGCTCTCTTGTACATCATTTACAAAAGCTCTCATACGCTGACGAAAATTGGAGTCTTGAGCTTCAGGTTCACGTTTAAATTCAGCAAAAGAAATAAGAGCACCATAGTGAACACAATATCCAGGTTCCATTTTAAGCAATTTAAGCTTTCCTTTTTCATCGGTACCTGTTAAAGATTCAAAAGCCCTTCCCACTACAAAGGTTTGCTTTTTATCTCCACTTCAGACACTCACAACCTGACAAGCAGCAACATATTTGCTATCTTTATTCTCTTTTTTGACTGTTCGATAGTTTATAATAATTTCATCTACAAGTTTATCTTTTTGAACTCAAGCATCTCAAAAGTTAAGCAAAGTATTCATGGCAAGCATCCTAGTATCATGCTCCTTTGCGTCGGTCGTAGCAATAATTGTCGTAGGAATAGCTCCTACAGTATAAGTAAGCACAGTAGAAAGATCAATAGCAGCCATCAAGATAAATCGACTTGCTTGGATCAAGATAGATGCAATTAAAGTCTTGGTAATCAATTCCTTAGGTGTAGAAATTCCTTTAACAAAGGATCAGAGTTCAATTTTTCCCTTAGGAGAAAAATTATAAAACAGAATAGCGACCAGAAAGAGTAATCAAAGTGCATAATTGGCAAAATTTCTCACAATCTGCCATATATTCCATAAAGAAGTATCAAGATGCATAAAAGATCCATAAATGAGCTGATTATCCATTGCTACCCCTGCCAAAGCAATCAAAGGCCACATAAGTACATAGATAACATTAGAAAATAACTGAAAAAGATTACCCCAAGAAATAAGATTTTCTGTATTGATTTCTAGTTTCGTTTTGGGCTTATCAAGAACAGCAGCATCTACACTCGCAACATTAAACATCATCCCTGTCCCAAAAAGGAAAAAAACAGAAAAAGCAACTTTTAAAAGTAGTTTCTTTGAGGGTCTCCAAATATTCTTACATTGACGCCTTACTCGTGCATACATCCTCCGTAAAGATAGGATAAAAAAACTTTCCCTTCAAGTATACTCAATTTAATAAAAAATGGAGAAAATAAGTTTCTTTGAGAGAACATTCTTCTTGCCAAAGAGATAAAAAATGATATTTAAAATAAAAAATAGCCCATCTCTGAGAAAAGTAATACAAAACTTTAAAAGCAAACAAAACGATCAGAGAACAGAAAGAAATCCAACTGACAAAAAAAGGAAACTGATCAAAGAATCCCGTTTAAGAAGAATAGTCTGGACTTTTTCCTATAAAATCTATATAGTGAAGCTCACTTTATGATCCTGAAATAAACTATGAAAACCCTTGCCATAGAAACCAGTTGTGATGATACTTCCCTCGCCATTATTAAGAATGAAAACGGCACTTTTGAAGTGGAGAAACTCCTCGCCTACTCCCAAATTGCAGAACATCAAAAATTCTGAGGAGTTGTTCCAGAGCTCGCATCAAGACTGCATAGTGAAAAAATCATTGCCCTTTTACAAACGATCGGTTTTGAGGAGATTGAAAAGGTGGACTTCATTTCAGTAACCACAGAACCCGGCTTACCAGGTTCACTTGTCGTAGGGAAAACCGTGGCTTATGAGCTCGGAGCTTTCTTCAAAAAAGAAGTCGTCGCAGTTCACCATATTTTGGGACATATTTTTTCCATCCTCTTGGAGAAAAAGCTGGAAGACATCAGGTTTCCCCTCGTGATTTTAACTGCATCTGGAGGACATAATGATATCTATCTCGTAGAAAAACAAGAAAAAGCTGAATCCAGACCAGAGTTTCCCTCCTTTACTTTCGCAGGATTCCAGATCACGAAAGTCGGTCAAACGCTTGATGATGCTGCAGGAGAATGTTTTGACAAGGTTTCAAGAATGCTAGGAGGACCTTACCCCGGAGGACTCCGAATCTCGCAAAAAGCTGCCCTTGGAAAAGCCAATCCCCTTGTGCATTTCAAGAGAATCTTCCTCGCTCATGAAAAATTTGAATTTAGTTTTTCTGGGATGAAAAGTCAGGTTTCTTTCCTTTTAGAGAAACTAGAAAAAGAAGGAATCGCACTTGATGAGCAACTTATCTGCGATATCGCCTATGAATTTCAAGAAGCAGTCGTAGAAGTTCTTGCAAAAAAGCTAATCCAGGCAAGAGAAGTTTTTGGAGCTCAGAGCTTAGCCTTGGCAGGAGGGGTTTCAGCAAACAACAGACTCTGTGGAGCCATTCCTGAGCTTTTGAAGAAAAAGCAGATCACAACTCCTTTTTTCACCCCTACCCAAAAACTCTATTCTACCGATAATGGAGCAATGATTGGTGTAGTGGGACTTTTGAGCAAAAGGGAATAATGCTATAGAGATTGTCTTTTCAAAAAAATAACAAGCAAACCTGTCTTCCTGAGGAAAAGACTTCTTGTATCTTACTAAAAACTGAAGTTCCCCCTTAATAAGGGGGATAGCGAACGAAGTGAGCAGGGGGATTTCTAGAAGAAAAGTTCTACTAAAGAACCCCTTTCTCCCGCTTCAAAAGAGGGATTTGGATTACTATTCTTCCTAAATGATAGTGAATCAACCTGTCTTCCTGAACGCAGTGAAGGAGATAATAGAAAACGGATACTATATCCTTTACTCCACTTCATTCCGATCAGAATAACAACGCAGCTATCTTCCTGAGGCAGAGCCGAAGGAGATGATAAGAGCTCATTATATTCACTACACAAAACCTATGATTTTACCTCATCTGAACTTATGAAGATTTATTTTGATGAAGCAGGGAGATGACCGCTTTTTTGACCGCTCTACATTGGGCTTGTCATAAGTAAAGTTTCTAAAAAAACGCTCGCAAACTATGAACTTTTCCAAGATAGTAAAAAACTGACTCCAAAACAGAGAAAACTCGCCATTGAACAAATTGAAACTCTAGAAAAGACAGGAAAACTCCAAACAGCGGTGAGTAGTATTGATGCCGAAACCATTGATCGCTACGGCATTACAAGAGCTATCAACCTCGCGATTTGCAAAGGGCTTTACAGTCTCCTCTGCTCTCTACTTAAGGAAAAGGAAGAAAAAAGCTTTTCAGTCAAAAGCCTCAAAAAACTGATTCAAAACTACAAAAACCAGACTCAAGAACCCCTAAAGCTCATTTTAGATGGGAAGTCAGATTTTTGACTTTGAAAAGAACTAGGAATCCAGACCGAAACCATTGTCGATGGCGATGCTCTACTCAAGGAAATCGCAATTGCTTCCATTCTGGCAAAAGTCAAAAGAGATGAGCTTTTGGAACACTTTGCTGAGAAATATCCAGAGTATGGCTTTGAAAAACATAAAGGCTACGGCACCAAAGCTCATTTTGCTGCAATTAAGCAACACGGTATTTTGAAAGAGCATAGAAAATTGTTTCTAAAAAAAAGCTTCCCCGATTGGAAGCCAGAAAAGCGAGATTATAAGAGTAAAATAAATATAAAAGCCTAAGGAAACACTTCTTAATTACCAAAAATAGCTCTTGCCTCCTCTAAATCTTCAGCACTAAGCTGAGAAGAAGATGAAGACTGAGTTTTCTTCGCAGGTTTTGGAGTACTTTTAATATATATAATTTCTTCCTCCTCCGCTGAAACATCCTCAATAACGTCCAAATCAGTTTCTATTGTAGAATTTTGAGCTTCAGGAAATTGATCTCTTACTTCCTCCTGCTCAATAATAACATTTACCTCTTCTTGAGGCAGTAAGATCTCCCCAGTAAAGAGCTGATCTCAAGTAAGGAAGGATTCTCAGTTTTGAAGCGATTCTTCTAGAGCTCAATCAGCCTTTTTCTTTTTTCCAAAAAGCCTAGCAAACCAAGAAACTTTCTCCTCGACAGGCTCTTCCTCAAGATTCAAATCAGCCTGAACAGCAAGATCCGAAGCCAAAGGTAGTTGAATATCATTTTTGAGCACGACACGATTAAGGACATTAGTCGTTGCTACAGGAATGTTTCTAATCGCCAATCGAAGTCTTCCTGCTCCATTTGGACTAATTCGCTTGTAGACAAAGAAGAGCACAAAACAAAAAAGCAAAATCAGAAATATCCTTCCAACATACTTTTTAAGCAAGAAAAAAAACATCAACAATAGCACTACAACGATAATCCAAAACCAAAGTGTTGATTCCATAATAAAAAAGGTAACAGATAAAACTAATTGAAGAATATAGAATTACTTCTAAAAGTCAAGAGATGAAAAAGCTCCAATTGTTTTTTTAATGCAAAAATAATCTAAGCAAAAGCCCTCAAACACTCTAAAGGAGTAATTAAAAGACATTTTTCATATTCAGCTTTGAGTCCCTTTTCTTTGCAATAAGCAAGCACTTCATCATCAAAAGTTCAAGGCTGAAACCAGACTTTTTTGATATTTAGATCTACGACCTGAGGGAGTATCTGCAAAGTCAGCTTCGGATTGACCATAAAAATCACGACTTCAGGAACAGTTTTCAGCTCGGAAAGAGAAGCAAAACAAGGGACTCCAGCTATCGTTTGATAGTTTGGATTGACAGGAATGACTTCAAAGCCTCCTTCTTTTAGACGCGTAAAGAGCCTAAATGAAAGGGATTCTGGATTCTCAGAGGCTCCAATCAGGGCAAGGGTAGACATAAATAGCAAGAAAAAGAGGGTAAAAATTTGACAAAATACTATGGGGGGGATAATGAAGGTAGAAGTTTTAGTTACTATTTCTTATTCCATGATTCAACATTATTTCTTTAACGCACTTGAGAATCCTCAGACACTTAGTCTCTTTGGGAGAGCATTAGAATCTTTGTTTTGGAGAGCTTTTTTCCTCGTGGTATGCAGTATTCTTTTACTTTTTGTTTGATATAGTGTCTATCTACTGATCAAAAAGCATTCTCTTACTTCAAAGAAAAAAAATCTGACTTTATCTGAGTTAAAAAACTCATTTCTTCTTAGCTATGAAAAGCGAAAAGGCTCTCTTTCTAAGTCTCGTTATCTTATCCTTTGAGCCGTGCTTCAACTCCTAAGTTGGAGTTTTGTTCGTTTTATCTTTGATGCAATGTCTCAAGGACTAGAAACCTCAAATACAAATGAACATTTTGCTATCAATATGCTTTTAGGGAAGTGGGCATCTTTCTCTTTGTTGATCTTTATGATCGCCCCTTATTTTATCACTTTTTCCTTTGGGAATAAGCTCGTTCGTAATTTAGGGATACTGACCTATATTTTTTGAATCTGATTTTTGTTTTTCGGATTTCTCCTCCAACTTGGGACTTTTTAAGCCTTCAAAAGAAAAATAAATCCAGGGAACAACACAAAAACTCCAAGCAAAATAACAAGAGCTAAGGCAAGCCAATTCAAAAACTTCCCTTGAAAACTTGTTTTTCTCTCGTAATATTCTCCTTCTGGAGTTTTTCGTAAACTTTGCACGCAGTAGAGCGGAAAAATCGGAATCCAAAAAACCGAAAAAAATCTCCACTGATGAAGAGGCTTAAAGTCTGAAATACCATTAGGATTGTTCTGGAGATGGTGCTCTCTAAAAGGGTCATCAGATGTTGTTGAGGGAATCCGCTCTTTGATTTTAATATCCCTATAGCCAAGAACTACAAACATGTTTTTTGTTCAAAATAAAACTTACTAAGTTCTGATAATTTTATTGATTAAATTATAAAATGACAACAGTAGTCATTAATAAAAACTATAAATTAAAAAATTGAGTTTTTTGCATATTGTATTCTTCTTGTAGCTATTTGATTATAGTCTTTTGATATATCTATGTGAATAAATTGACGGTGTAATTTTTTTGCAACTGCAGCAACAGTTCCAGTTCATCCAAAAGGATCAAGAATAAGATTATCCTGATATGAATATAATTTAATAAGACGATAAATTAATTCTTCTGGGAATGGAGCTGGATGTCCTTTACGAGAAGTTTCGGGAGGAATATATCGATGAGCATCTGACCATTTTTTAAATTCCTCTGCTGTAATATCAATTTTCGTTTTATCTCAGATTAAATTGGGTCATTCTTTTTGAAACACTAAAACATATTCCCAAGACGGCAATACATGAGGATTACTGGGACTCATTCGGCTGCCCCATGCTGTACGATTTTTTATCGTTTGCTTATACCAAAGTATTTCCGCACGAAATATATATCCGAGTCAACGACATATATTAATCATCTCAACATGCAGAGGATTAAAGTTCTTAATACCTGTCGGGGCAATATTAATAATCAATTTCCCTCATGATACAAGAAGTTTATAACATTCTTTCCATACTTTTTTTAACCATTTTAAATAATCAGAATGAGACAAATTGTCTTTGTAACTAACATAAGGCAAATTTAAGTTATATGGTGGTGATGTTATGATAAGATGTACTGAATTAGTTTCCATTGTTTTCATTACATCCAAACAATCTCCTGTTATTATTCTTTCTGTCATCTATCACTAAATAAATTTGATAAATATAGAAAAAGATCCTTTATTGAAGAAACTTTATCTGTTGACTCAAATCTTTCGTTAGCAATAAAAATAGCATCTAATTCATACTCCATCACGACCCTTGCCTTTCTAGGCCCCTGAGAACTACTAATATATCAAATTTCATCATCATTATCTGTAGTAACCATAACAACCTTAATTCATTCTGTTACTGGATTTTGTAATAGTTTTAACTTCCAATATGGCGTCTCTGTAAATCTTTCCCTAAAGGAAGTCTTAAAACTAATTATACATAAAACATCAACTTTTTCTGAGTCAGAATTATAGGTATATAAAATTAAATCTCCATCAGGCAAAAAACTATACTCATTATAATGAATCAATGTATTATTCCTGACCAAACTCAGTTCTTTAGAAAGGCTTTTAGTTGATTTAATTAATTTATCATTCGTTATTTTTATTCAGTGTTTTTCAGCAATTTTTTGAACACTAATTCACACCAGTTGAACTAAAACATCTCAAACAATAGGTCTCCAAGATTGTCTAGCAGAATTAAAGGCTTCAAGCTCATTTTTACCAAGAGAGATCAATTCATTTTTTCTTATTTCTATATACCTTTCCTGATAAGATTTGATAAATTGATCAAGATTATTATATGCATCCTCTATTCATTTAGTAGTTATTTGTTCAAGAAATGATTCAGTTATTAAATTAATATATTCTTTGGTTGTTATCATAATAAAATTTGCAAATAAATTAAAGTACCATATTCTTTATTAAGAGTTCATATTATATTTGTACTCCATGAAGAATAAGTTATGCTCCAATAATCTTGTCAATCAAACCGTAATTCAAAGCATCTTCTGGGCTCATCCATTTATTTCTCTCCATATCAGCAAGCGCTTCATCATAGCCTTTCCCTGAATGTTTCGCGATGATTTCAGTCAGCATTTTTTTTACTTTGAGCATTTCTTCAGCTTCAATCTGAATATCGGTCGCTTGCCCAGAAATCCCTCCTCCAGAAATCAACGGCTGATGAATCATAATCCTAGAATGTGGCAGAGCAAACCTTTTCCCTTTCGTTCCTCCAGCAAGCAAAAGCGATCCCATAGAAGCCGCAAGTCCGGTACAAATGGTCTGCACATCACACTTGAGAATCTGCATCGTATCATAAATTGCCAGTCCTGAATAGACTTCTCCACCAGGGGTATTGATGTACATAATGATATCTTTCTCAGGATCTTTCTTTTCCAGATAGAGCATCTGCGCTACGATCGTATTGACCATCGCACTATGTACTTGCTCTCCCACGAAAATAATTCTATCCTCAAGCAGTCTTGAGTAAATATCATACGCTCTTTCTCCATTTTTGGTTTTTTCAAGGACGGTAGGAATAAGGACATTACTTGGCTGCATACTTAGATTCATGATTATCTCAAGAAAAAGAATAAAATACTCTCCTACTACACGGTTTTGATCTTCAAATGCAAGAGATTCTTCTTTTGAAAAAATCCCTTTGAAAAATGGAAAGGAAACCATACACTAGAGTCAGCTTTTTTATTCTTTTTGAAGTCTGAGGAAATGAGTCTTGCAAATAAGTACCGCCCCCAAACTTTTGATGAAATGATCGGTCAAGAGCATATTATTGATATTCTCAAAGCACAGATGCAAGCGAGAGAATCTGTCCATCACAACTATCTTTTGTTTGGTCCGAGAGGGACAGGGAAAACGACTTCAGCAAGATTGATTGCCAAGGGATTAAACTGTCTTAATCTCCAAAATGGAAACCCTTGTAACCATTGTGCGAACTGTGAACTCATTAATAAGGGAACAAGTCTGGATTATACGGAGATTGATGCGGCTTCTCATACGGGAGTAGATAATATTAGGGAGGAGATCATCGATAAAGCTCTTTATCCACCGACAGCCCTCAAAAAGAAAATCTATGTAATCGATGAGGTACATATGCTGAGTAAAGGAGCTTTCAATGCACTTTTGAAAACGATTGAAGAGCCAAAAAGCAATGTCTGCTTCATTTTTGCGACTACGGAAATTCATAAGGTGCCTGATACCATCATTTCTCGTTGTCAGGTTTTCAATTATAGAAAAGTTCCCAATGTTGCGATGGTTGAGCATCTTATGTATATTACCCAGACAGAAGGCTTGGAAGCAAGTTCGGAAGCTCTGAATATCATCGCCAATATTTCGGAAGGTTGCGTGAGAGATGCCGTGAAATATGTAGATCAGGTAAGCATTCTTGGAGCAATCAATGAAGAAAATATCACGAGATTTCTCGGAGTTGCAGGAGAAGCAACGATCAAAAAGCTTTTGGAAACAATGAAAAAAGCTGATAGAGAAGCTATTTTTTTTCAACTCGATGAGATTAGTCAAAGTGGAATTGATCTTAGCCAGTTTGCCAAACAGGCGATTAGCTATATTGACCAGCATCTTTTGGAGGATACCGATTTTTTCTTGCAATGTTCGGAGATCTTTGGTCAGGTGCTCAGTACACTGAGGCGATATCCTTATCCGCTCATTGCCTATAAAATTGCGATTAATAAACATCTGAGCAAGGAAGCAGGAACAGTAAACAATGAACAAGTTGTGAACGCTAAAACTGAAGCATCAGCAGTTCAGGGTTCAGAACTAGCTTCTTCACAGTCAAAGAAAGCTCCTTCTCAAGAGGAGAAAAATCTGACATCTTCTCAGGAATCCGCCCCTCAAAGCAGTTCTCCTATTCAGTCAATGAAATGAGAAGCTCCAGAAACCAATCCTATAGTGAATTCTTCAGTACCTTCAACAAATCCAGCTCCTGAACTCCAAAATCCAGAACCAGACAATCCAGCTCCAGCACAAACTCAAAATGCAAGCATAGAAAATCCAGATTTCAAGACCCTTTGGACTACTGTTGTAGCAAAAATTCCAAAACCGACAGTGCAATCTAACCTTAAGGAACAAGCTATTATTGAAAAAATTGAGGGTGAGCAGGTCGTAATTACGGTGATCACAAAAATTGCAGAAATGCTCCTCAATAACGAAGAAAATAGGAAACTGATCGAACAGCTTTTGTCTGAACAACTCCATAAGAAAATTCAGATTTCTTTCTCATATGAAAGCAAAGAAAACTACTTTGCAAGGAAAATGGGCTTATAAAAGCTATTCCTGTAGAGTATTCGCTTTAAGGATCAAAGATTTTAAATAACTCCTCTCTGCTGGAAGATGAGTAAGACTCAAGGCTCTAAGATAGGCGCTTGTCGCCTTTTTTGCATCCCCTGATTGCAGAGCAAGATCCCCTAAAAGCTGAAAAAATTCAGATTTTGGAGTTCTCCTGGCAAAACGATTGATCAAAGCTTCATCGCTAGCTAGGACTTTACCCTCTTGAGCTTTACGACCAAGCTCGCCATAGGAGCAAATTTCCATATCTTCGCCTCTCAACTTTTTGGAACAAGCTAACTGATAAGATTGGATCAGTTTTTGATTTTTTTGAAGGTAAGAAGAAGATTTTCATAAGCGATAAGGCTTCCAAAGTGCTTCTTCAAAAAAAGAATAAAAATCTGACTTTTTGATAGAAGGATAGCCGAGTAATCTCTGCCATCCTGCAAAAGCCCTTTCTTCCTGCCCTAACGCGATATAACTCAAAATCAGATACCTATCAGAATCCAGCAAAATACTTGCATCACTGATCTGAGCAAGATAGAGCACCGCATCACTATACTTTTGAAGCTGATAATAAGCGACCCCAAGATGATAGAGATAGCGGTTTTTCTCCTGATAGTCAAGTTCCAAAAGCTGAGTAAAATAGCTGACTGCTGCCTGCCATTTTCCCAAGCTAAAATCAATATGTGCCAAGATTTGGTAAGGTAAAATATAGTCCGGATGCTGATTGAGTAAAGGAAGAGCAATTTTTTTAGCAGGAGCATAGAAGCCCTCTTGCAAAAGCTGATAAGCAATCAATCCTTCCTGATAATAGCTTGGAACATCGCTCAGGCCTGCATATTGCTCAAAAGCCTTTTGAAGACGCTGAGCAAAATCAGAATATTTCCCTCCAGAAAGACTTTTGATGGCCGCCTTAGCATCCTCATAACGCTGCTCTACCAATGCAAAAACGACTGCATAATACTTTCTCTCCTCTTCAGAAAAAACACCCTGCTGCCTAAAATTTTCAAGCATACCTTTGAGAGCACGGTATTCAGTATCAGAAGTCTGAGAAAAGGTATTGATTCCGATCGTGAAAGGATAACGGGTATCAAGTTGTTTTTTGAGTTCTTCACTAAGTGAAAGATAAGTTTTTTTTGCAGCTTCAAACTGCATATTAAGGAGATAACTTTTGATAAGAAGATCTGCCGTTTCAGCATTTTTCTGCTGACTAAAAAGTTGCTCAAGGAGCGAGATTTTCTCCTTTAAAGAACTAAGTTCATCAAGATGTTCGGCAGAAAGGAGTTCTTGACCTGTGAGAAAATCTTGATCCGAAACAGAAATCTGAGTTTTTTCATCTTTTGACTGAGGAAGGGGAACTGAGTTTTCTTGAGAAGAAAGAGGAAGTTCAGCTTGAGGACGATCTTTAGTAGCAAAGAAGAGGAAAAGCACCCAAAGCAGGACTAAAAGCACCGCTAAAGGATAGGCAAATTCAGTTCTCAAAAACTTTTTCATAATAGCAAATAAAATAAAACACCTCAAGTATATGGAAATAAGAAGAAAAAACAGCAGAAAAAAGTCCTTTCCTCGCCAAAGTCCTTTGCAAAAAGAGATTTTATGATGTCATAGTTTCGTCTTCCCAAAGAAAGATTTCCTCAATAGGAAGCTGAAAAACTCTTGCAATTTCAAAGGCAAGTTTGAGCGAAGGCGTATATTTCCCCATTTCTAAAAAAACAATCGTTTCCCTCCTTACTCCAACCTTTTCTGCAAGCTGCTGCTGTGTGAGTTGATGCTGACTTCTCAACACTTTAATATTATTTTTCATTATAGAAAGAAAAAAGGTTAAAGTCAGGTTTTTTCAGGATGTTTGGAATAGTAGGAATAAGATCCTATATGAAGCACAAGAATCAAAATTAAAAGCAGAAAAAGTACATTCTCAGCACCAAATGAGTCCAAAAAAGCGAATATACTATCAAAAAAGAGCATCATCAGAATTAAAAAAGGAATAACTTGTGCAGTAAAAGCAAGTGAAGTATAACCAATCTTGATCGTCATCTCATCTTTTTCAATAACAGAAATCTGCTTTTTGAGCCTATTTTCCTTATGAAGAGCAAATATCGCAAATATAAAAAGAATAAGAATAAAAATAATCAACCCAAAATAAGCTGGCTTCAAAGGATTAAAGGGAAGCTGCCTAAAGAGATTCAACATCAAACTTACTGCTCGTGTACCTGTAAAGATGCTAATAAATTTCCAAAGTTTTCTTTTTTGCATAATAAAGAAGAAAAAATAAAAGTTGTAGATATCTAACAATATGTTATATATTTATAACTTTTCAAAATTCAAGAGAAAGTGAAAAGAATCTAACTTATACAAAACAAGAAAAAAAGATTAGAAGCGGGAAAATTACCTTCCTTTAAAAATTACACCAAAAGTTCCTACGATTACATACATATCAAGCCATAGAGACCAATTCTGAATATAATAAAGATCGAGCCTCGCCTCTTGATCAAAACTCAACGAATCTCTTCCAAAAACTTGAGCATACCCCGTAATTCCTGGTTTAATGCTCAAAAGTCTTTTCTGCCAAGAGCTATAATTTGCGACTTCATTTTCTAAATGTGGTCTTGGTCCTACGAGGGACATGGTACCAAGGAAGACAGAAAAGAGCTGAGGAAGCTCATCAAGCGAAGTTTTACGCAGGAACTTACCGACTTTTGTGACTCTCGGATCATTTTGAATTTTAGGAAGAACGCCCTTTCTCGTATTAGCATCAGAATTAATCAGTTTTTCATAGAGTTTATCAGCCTCTTCACCTCCATAGCCAACACTCAGATGGGTATACATCGTACGAAACTTCAAAAAAGTAAAAAGCTGACCTCCAGTTCCCACCCTCTTGGATTTATAAATCACGGGACCTCTACTATCTAATTTGATCGCAATCGCAACTGCCAAAAGCACAGGAGAAAGCAAGAGAATAGCAAAGGATGAAACAACAAGATCGAAAACTCCCTTCAAAACAAGAGATCGCCCATCAAGCTTAGAATGCTTATACTCAAGGGCAATAATATTTTGGATAAGCTCAGGTTTGTACACAACATCTTCAAGGAAAAATCACTCACTAATATGAAAAAATCTAGTATCATGAAACCTTGTCTTCTCAAAGATCGCCTGTAGTTCATCATTTTTAAAGTTTCCAACAACAACACAGATCTCATAACGCCCAAAATCAGTCTCCTCTACTTCCTCTGGACGAATAAATTCTGTAGGAAGTGAAAAGTTTGTCTTGATAGTTTTGAGAATTTCATAGGTATCAATAGTTTCACAGGAGATGATCAAAATTTTTTTTCAGGATTTTTTCTGTTGCTGATACTCTCGAGCCCTCCAAACTTGATCAAAAAAGAAAATCACAATATAGGTTAGAACACCTGCAAAAATCAAAATAAATCTAGAAATCCCAAAAAAGAAAATGAAACCCTGCCCAAAATAAGAAAGAAATGCAATAGAAATAAATCGATAAATCCAAGTCTTTGAAAAGGTTTGGAAGTGATTAATAATCCTCTTATTGAGAGTATAAAAATCTTTAATAATCCCAATACCAATAAAGCCAATACTCGCAATAAGTGAAAATACCACGAGTTCAATAGGATTGATAAAAGGTATAGGAAGCTGGATTCCTGGAATAAGATCAGTCAAAAGCCTCAACTTATAAGTCAAAAAGAATAGCGCATTGATGATAAGGAAATGCACAACAGGTCTCATAACACGCAGTTCAAACATCCTTTCAAAAAAAGAATAAAAATCTGATCACCTAAGTATAGTCTTTCTCGATACAAAGTCTAGAAGTTTGTCTTGGCTTTAACTCTTGAATGGAGAACAATAAAAAGGAAAACTGCGAAAACTGCACCTAAACTGTCCATCAGCATATCTTTCTGAGCATCTCGAATATCCCCTTGAGAACCAAGTACCGCAATTCCAGCCCCAGGATCAGCATTCAAAGCATACCGCCATTCAAAAATCTCATAAGCTCCAGCTATCGCTAAAATACTACAAATCCCGAAAGTATAGAGGACTCGCTTTTTCTGAATAGCTTTAGTTTCCCAAAGATATTCCATAATCGGATAGGCATAGAGCCCAATAATAAAATGAGCAATTCTATCATACATATTTCTTTCCCGACCAAAAAACTGATTAACCAACTCAAAAGGTACACGTTCAAAGGTATAATGTCCACCAATTGTATGTGCTAAAACCCAGAAACTCATCAAAACATAGGCAAGATTAGAAAATCTCCACCAACGAAAACTGATGACCAAAAAAAGGACAACTCACATCACAGGAAGATTTTCTGCCCACCAAACCGCTCTATCATAGGGATTAATAGCACAGACAGCAAATACCAGCAGATAGATACCAAGCAAAAAGTGTGGAAAATAAGCTTTTCGTTTACCTTTCATAACATTTTCTAAAATAAAAAACCTGACTCCCTTATAGAGAAAAGTTCAGATTTTGCAAGGATTTAAATTATGCGTTTTTATTGTTTAACTTCTTACAAAGCTTCTGATATGTAGACTCTCTCTGCATTAAGAGCTGATGAATACCCATTCTTGTCTGAGAAGCATTACAAAATTCATCGATACTCAAGACTAAAATCCCCTTCATTCCCTGCATCAAGGTCAAAAGTTCATAACCATTTTCCTGAATCTTCTCCAAGTATGCTTTTTCTTGACGCTTATTGAGCTTATCAGAAACGAGAAAATAGCTCAAATCATAGTCCTTTGAAGCTTTCTTTTCTCGAACTGTTTTTTGTCCAAGCTCTTTGATTTTTTCTGTATTTTGAGTATTCAGGAAAAGAAGGTATTCGCAGAAAGTATTCAGATTTTTTTCAATATTTTTAAGTTTATACCAATGCAAATATTTGAGTGAGGCAATCACTTCTTCCTTGAGATACCCTGCAATTTTTAAGCTATTGATCTCAGCACTAAGCTGATTGAGGAGTTCTTTGGTCTTGGTCATGGGAAACAGGACAAGATGAGAAGATAAAAAGCTGAACTATCCAAGATGAACTGTCTTTATTTTTGCATTCTTCTTGAGGTATTCCAAAAGGTTTGTATCATGGGTAATCAAGACGATCGTATTTCCGATTTCATTTGCCTTGATGAGAATATCTGCCATTTGGAGTGTGCTTTCTGGATCAAGATTTCCAGTTGCTTCATCAGCAATAATAAAATCTGGAGCATGAATAATCGCCCTCGCCATCGCAATTTTCTGTTTTTCTCCTCCACTAAGTTTTTTGATTTCCCTCGTTTCAATACTTGAAAGATCAAGGAGTGTATTTACAGCTTCGTATTTCTTCTTGATTTCTGTCAATGGAGCTCCCTCTAAAATTAGGGGATAGATTACATTTTCTTTTGGACTGAGACTATGGATCAGCTGATAATCCTGGAAAATGATTCAGATTTTTCTTCTGTATCTTTGGATTTCCGCATCGGAAAAGTCCGCCATATCCTCCATCTTGTAGTAAACAGTCTTTTTATACGGTTTGATCTGCCCAATCAGGAACTTTACTAGCGTAGATTTCCCCGTCCCTGACTTTCCTGTGATTACCGTGAAATCGCCTTTCTCAAGCTCAAAATTAAACTTTTTAAAAAGGACTTTCTTACTATCTAAATAGCCCCATGTCATCTCTTTGATAGAAATGAGAGGAATACGATTTTTTTCATGCACTTTCATCATTACATAAGCATAAAAGCTAAAAGCTGAAGCGTAATTTCATTTGATTTACCATCACTTAAGTATAGCCGAAAACCTCCTCTTTTTCAAAAAAAATGAACATCTTATAGCGGGTTGGGCTTGACAGTTTGACGATTCTATTCTTTCCTTAAATTCACTTTTCAGAAGCTAAGAAATTAAAGGGGAAAGAGTAAAAAATACCATAGGAGAAAAGCTGAAAATCAAGTACCATCTCAAGGTAGTAAATGTTCAGTTTTTTTTTCATTCTCCTACCTGAAAAAAATCTTCTCAGCATTTTGATGACTCATAAACAAAGCAAAGAATGAAGGTATTAAAAAAAAGACCTTGCATTAGAGGGAAACTTATCTATCATGCAATCAGTTTTTTATTCTTTTGTATTTCTAATGGACAAGATCATTATTTGTGCACAAAAAACAGAACTCCTACCCGAGAAAAAGACTGCAGAAGCGATGTGCCGAGACCTCAAGACACGTGAAGACTTTAACATCAAACCTGGAGAATTAAAACTCATCAAAAGTGGTATCAAGACCTATATTCCCACAGGACGATCCTGCAAAATGTACGCAAGAAGCTCCCTTCCAATCAAAAACGGACTCATGCTCGCAAATAATGTTGGAATTATTGATTCTGATTATAGAGGGGAATATCTCATGCAAATCTACAACTTTAGCGATAAAGAAATCAGCATTGAAGCTTATACAAGGCTTTGTCAACTCGAATTTTGCCCCCACTATCGATGAGAAGCTCAATTTTGAACGAAAGAAATCCCTCAAATTGAACTCATCGCTGATACAGAGCTTTTTGAACGTTTTGATGAGGAATATCCAAGCGAAAGAGGAATAGGAGGACTCGGATCGACAGGAAAGAAATAAAGAGTTTACTTGCATTCAGTAGAAATACAATTCCCCTCTTATCTCAGTTTTTATTTTTTTTATTAAAAGATGAAAAACCTGATCAAAACGCCAGAACAAATCAGAAATATCGCTGATTCCTGTGCTTATCTAACAGAAATGCTCCTTTATCTCAGAGGCAGAACCAAAGCTGGAATGAGTCTCATTGAAGTAGAAGAACTTGCACAAGCCTGGCTTGATAAAAGGAATCTGAAAGGAGCCTTTAAAGGATATGAAGGATTTCCAGCGAATCTCTGCCTCTCGGTAAATGACTGCGTCGTTCATGGAATCCCTGATGATACCTTGCTCAAAAACGGCGATCTTCTCAAAATCGATGCTGGAATTATTTACAAAAAAGGAGTGTCTGATTCTGCGATTTCGATGATCATTGGTGATGAAAGCCTGAATCCCCTCGGTGCCGAGCTGATCAAAGTCACGAAAGAATCACTTGATCGTGGAGTTGCTGCTATTGAAACAGGAGGTTTTGCCTATGACTATGCGAAAGCGGTTTATAATCATGTCAAAAATAATGGTTTTGAAATCCTAAAAACTCTGAGCGGACACGGCGTAGGAAATGAAGTCCATGAACTCCCTCACTTCCACAATTATCCCAATGCGCAAATGAAAAAAATCCAATGGAAACCTGGAATGGTGGTTGCATTAGAACCCATCACCGCCGTTAAGTCTGATGATGTCGTCTACCGTGATCTCAACGACCGGAATCTCTACTGTAGGAAGGGCGATCTCGGAGCTCAATGGGAATATACCGTGCTGATTACCGAGAATGGTCCAAAAGTTTTGGCTGGAGTAACAGAGGATTGGTATTAGGAAAAACACAAAATCAGAATTTTAATCTCTTTTTACCATCCAAATTAACAATGAAAATCATCTCACGAAATGTAAACGGCATCAGAGCTGTGCTTCAAAAAGGCTTCCTTGATTTTATCAAACAGGAAAATCCAGATATTCTCTGCCTGCAGGAAGTAAAAGCCTTTGAGCATCAGATGCCGACTGAGTTGAGATTTGCAATGCAGGACTATGATTATGTGTGGCATCGCTCTGAAAGACCCGGTTATGCAGGAACCGCGATTTTTTACAGAAAAAGCCTTGAAATAGCCAAAAACCTGAACCAATTCCCTGAATGTCCTCTTATGAACGATGATGGAAGGGTAACTGCGATTGAGCGATCAGATTTTGTGCTTTTCAATATCTATTTCCCAAATGGTGGAGAAAGAGCTGATGGAACTGAAATGCTCAGCTACAAGCTTAAATTTTATCAAGAGTATCAGCAAGAAGTCCAAAGACTGATCCAAGCTGGGAAAAAAGTCATCACTACGGGGGATTTCAATATCTGCCATCGTCCGATTGATATCGCCAGACCAAAGGAAAATGAAAACTCAATCTGATTTCTCCCTATTGAGAGAGCGGAAATGGACAAAATGGAAGAAAGCTGACTGATTGATGTTTTTAGGCTCCAAAATCCAGACTTAGCAGAGAAATATACTTGGTGGAGCTATAGAGCTGGAGTAAGAGCGAGAAATGTAGGCTGGAGATTGGATTATTTCCGAGTTTCTGAGAATATGAAAGAGCAACTTGGAACGATGCTACATTATGATCAAATTTTAGGTTCTGACCACTGCCCGATCAGCTTGGAAATACAAGTATAAAAAAAGAAGAAGCTGACGTTCATTTTTAAAATTCAACCTCTTTGAAAAAAGAAAATAGCTCTTAAATGATTTACAAAGAACTTCCAAAAACATAGAATTAAAGCTGATCCAAGATCTGCTGTAAAGCAGGGATTTCAGAAACTTTTTGCTCTAGCTTCGCTTTCAACTGCTCATCAAGAACAAAGAGAGAAAGCGTTTTAATTTTACGACTTCCCGAGCGAATATGAAGCTGATGAAGTCCTACAGTTTTAGGTGTAAGAAGGACTTTTCTCCCCTTTCCAAGATAACTCAGCTGCTTTGGAAAGACCTCCATACTTGGAGCCTCAAAATGCAATGCCTCTACGAGAAAACTTTCTTCTACTCCAGAAAGCTGAAGATTTACACTCTCTCCCAACATAAAAACTGTTTTTTCAAGTTGAAACCTAAGAGTATAAGGAGAAACAAAGGCTGAAGTCTGACTTTCTTCTTTTTGTTGTTCAGCAAGAAAGAGCTTCCCTTCAGTTTCTAAAAAAAGAATGGGATCAAGCGTATTTTTTCTGATTTGATCTCGGCATTTCCCCTCATTTACAACCTCAGAAATCGTTCCTCCACAGCCTTTAGGAAAATAGGGATGCTCTCCCTCATTCGTATCAATCTGAAAGTGTAGATGCGGTCCCGTACTATTCCCTGTTGAACCCATTGTTGCAATTTTTTGCCCCTCCACAACTTGAGCTCCAAGCTCCACATCAATCGTTGCTAGATGCGCATAAACAGTATAAAGTTGCTTTCCTTGCCAAAGATGCTTGATCACAATAACCTTTCCTCGCTCCCCTTTTTCTTGCGCAAAGATGACTTCTCCTGCTCCTGCGGCATAAATTGTTGTCCCCTGCGTACTTGCAATATCTACTCCCTGATGAGATCAGAATCCGAAGTCCCAACCTCAAAAGTAAGTTCCTCACCATTGAACCGTATAGATTTGACGATAATGAGGGAGCTGATAATAGTTCAGATAATCGCCTCCCAAAATACGAGGCAATTCAATTTTACAAAGTCCCCCAGTCTGCCCGCAGAAAGCGCCCTCCACCTCTTTGACCGGATAAGACCAAGCTCAAGCAAAAAGAGGAAAACTAAATACAAAACTCAAAAGTACACTAAAAAGGAACCTTTTCATGATCAAAAAAACAATATAAAAAAACTGCCCCTAAAAATGAGTATACATTTTTTCCAAAGAAAAACAAAATAATCTTATTCTGATGCCCCCAGTTGAAGAGAAGCTTGATAAAGCTCAGATAACAAAGAAGGCTTGAGAATATCATAATGTTTAATCAATAAAGTCTGATGTTCCTGAAGATATTGAATTCTTGGAGCAAGCTTAGCTTTAATACCTTGAAGCTTGAGAATCAAAGTATACGTAGCATTTTTTAGGACATACTGTTCTCATATACATCTTCTCGCATCCTGAGCTTGCTGTATTGCACGCTTAAAAAGAGAAGGATTGATAGTATTCATACTTTCTGAAAAGAGAAGATTTGCACGCTCAAGATCTCCTTCACAAGCTTCCATTTTAAGCTCAATCGCTTGAGATTCAGCATTCAAACGATGCTCGTGAACATTCATATGAGCTAAAAGACGATTTCCATCATTAAGATAACGACTAAGTTCTCTAGCCCTTTCTGAGCTTTCAAGCATATAAAGGACATTCTTCTCAAGAAAACGAGTTAACTCAGAAAAAAGAAACCAAATATCATCCTCGGAATGAGAAGTTGAAATTACAAAAGTTCAGGGAGCAGAAAAAGTACTTTGTACCCCAGCATAACGAAAATGGAGCTCAATCAAGGCTTCTATATTAGCAAAACTCAATCCTGAACCACAAGAAAGCACAAGCAAAGCAACAAAAATCCATTTTCTCCGCATTACAAAACAAGTAAAGTAAAAATGCTTACATATTCTGTACATTACTAATCATGTCTGCCATTGGCAAGAAGATAGAAGCAACAATCGTTCCTACAATTGCTGCAACAAACATCATAAGGAAAGGTTCAATCAACGACATTGCCACATCAATAGCATTTTTAAAGGTATTACGATAATAATTTGCCATCTTTCCAAGAACATTCGTCAAAGAACCAGTATTCTCACCAACATTGATAATCTGAACCAAAATTGGATCAAACAAGATAGAAGATGCAAGAGATTCATAAAGGGTAAATCAGGCTTCCAAATCTGATTTTACATCGACCATTTTCTTCTTATAATGAAAATTATCAAAAATATTTCAAAGAAGTTTAAGAGAAACCACTGGGCTAACCCCTGCTTCATAAAATTGAGAAAGGAGATTAGAAAATCTGTACATATAAAAAGTTTTAACAACTTCTTTGATAACTGGCATTCTAATGAAGAGGGTATCTATAGAAATCTTAAACAGCATTACCTTACTATAAAGAAATTTATAGGCAAGAACCAAAAGAATGATCACTCCTAAAAGTACCGACCAATTATTTTGAAGAAAATGAGAAACCCCCATCATAAATTGAGTAATTCCTGGCAGTTCATTATCTCCAAACATCTCTACGATTCCTGGCATAACTTTAGTCAAAATTACGACAACTGCTCCAGCAGCCATCAAAAGCACCATCGTAGGATAGGTCATAGCTTTTGTAATTTTCTGATTAATTTCCTGAGTATTTTCAAGTTCAGTAGCCAGTTGTCCAAGAACTTGCGCCATATTACCAGTAACTTGTGCTGATCTTACAAGTTCAATCTCCGCTGAATCAAAGAAATAATTGTGTTCCTCCAAAGCTTCAGCAAGCGAGGCTCCTTGAGTCAAAGAAATAACCATCTCATCAATCATCTCTTTAAATCCCTTATGAGTCTCAGATTTATTGATAGATACCAACGATTCCCTAATTCCAAGACCAGCATTCTGAGAAACCGCTAAAAGTCTGAAAAAATTCACTTTCTGCTTGAGCGTAGGTTTATTCAGATTTTGTACTAATTTATCAAATCAGGTTTTTTGCATTTTTGTTTTGAAAGAAGATAAAGGGAACTACTAATCTAAGAATACAAAGTTTTAAATTATAAATTGTGAATTGTTCATTATTTCTTATTTCTCATTCTTACAAATCTATAGAGTTCATCAAGATTCAGATTTCCTTGAATGATTTTAAAGATTCCATCTCTCTCAAGGTCAATCATTCCTTTTGCAAGAGCATAATTTCAAATATCAAAAGCTGATTTCCCATCAAGGATCAAAGTCTTGATATCATCGGTATAATCCATCAATTCATATACTCCGACTCTTCCTTTATACCCTGAACCTCCACAAACTGGACACACTTCTCAGCTTTTTGGATCTTTTCCCGTTCCAACGGTAATGATTCCTTCTTTGATAAAATCATTCCACTGCTGACCAGTAATTCCTCTACTCACCAGCTCATCTCTCAACGCTGTCCTATCAAACTCCTTAAAAGTTTCCAAGGCATTGAGATATTTCGGGTCGGTCGGGACTTTGATCTGACTCGCACAGTGAGAACACACTTTTCTACAAAGTCTCTGTGCGATCACAAGATTGAAAGTTCCAGCAACCATAAAAGGCTTCGCCCCAAGGTTGAAAGCTCTTGTCAAGGTTTCTACGGCTGAATTCGTATGGATGGTTGAGAATACCAAGTGTCCCGTCATCGCTGATTCCATCGCCATCTCAAGCGTCTCTCTATCACGGATTTCCCCGACCATGATTACATCCGGATCCTGTCTCAGTGCAGACCTTAATCCTGAAAGAAAGGTATATCCGATATCAGATCTCACCTGAGATTGGTTAAGTCCTGCCATTTTGTTTTCTACCGGATCTTCATAAGTAATAATATTTCTCTCAATCGTATTGATCTCGTTTAAGGCAGCATAAAGTGTCGTTGTCTTTCCTGATCCTGTAGGTCCGGTATTGAGTAAGATTCCGTTTGGATCTTGCAAATGCTTTTCTATCGCCACTTTATTGGAACCGATAATTCCCAGCTGATTGAGTGGAGGAATCGCTTTTGACTTATCTACAATTCTCATTACGAGCTTCTCTCCCCACACGGTCGGTAAGGTATTGGCACGGAGATCAATTTCTTTATTGGTCTGAGTAATACTTGAAACTCTCGCATCCTGAGGAAGCC
Source organism: uncultured bacterium (assembly GCA_963540355.1). Classification (GTDB taxonomy): domain Bacteria; phylum Patescibacteriota; class Gracilibacteria; order Absconditabacterales; family Absconditicoccaceae; genus HOT-345. The sequence continues at coordinate 17,867 of CAUTND010000005.1, read as the reverse complement.
TCTTTTCATCTGGTCTCATCTGTCAGGATTCAATTTTAAACTTAGAAATCACTGACTCATGCAAAGAACGAGGATACTGAATCAACTCTTGAAGCACCCCATCAATTCTAAGCCTAATCCTAGAATAATTCTCCATCGGTTCAATATGAATATCCGAAGCCCCTTCTTCTACAGCGATCGTTAAAAGATTATCAAAAATCTTGACGATATCTGATCTCAAAATGGATTGCTGTAATTGTGCCTTAAAGTCTAGGGTTTCCATACCATTTCGTGCTTCACTAAAGATTCTTAAACAAGCTAATTATACTGCAAAAAGAAAAAAAAGCAAAAAATCTGAAAGTTTTTTCATTTGGTGAAGGAGAAAGGGAAAAATTTCCTACTCGTAAAAAAATGAAAAAAATCTCCCCTCTTTCAAAAAGAATAGATTGATCGAAAGGAGGGTTCTTGAAATTTTCCAAGAATTCTCAAGCATACCAATCCTCTTGCAAAGTTCGCTCCTTTTTGCTATACTCAAGCTCATTTACTCCTGCCGAAATGATGCAACTTTCCGAAATCATTGAATCCGTCCAATCACTTCATCCAGATTTTTCTTATGAAGAAATCGCTGAACTTTGCTATGATTACCTCGCTCAATTCAACGATAAAACCAAAGAATCCACCAAAGAAAAAAGTCTGAAAAAATACCTCAGTAAAGAATTTGGAATCCAGCGAGAAACCGAAAATCCAGGAGAAGACTTTGAAAAGCAGGTTTCGTTTTCTAGTATTCCAAGGCATCTTTTTAATTATACGAACAAAAAGAACGCTGACTACCTCATCACGATCAAGGGCTTGAGTAAGCAGCTCGGCTCTACGATTCTCTTTGAAGATGCAGAACTCAAGATCAAACCTGAGGACAAGATCGCTCTCGTGGGAAAAAACGGAGCTGGGAAGTCCACTTTTCTCAAAATCCTGCTTAATCCTGAACTCGCAGATCATGGTGAGATTGAACTCCTAAAAGATACAAAAATCTGATTTCTTTCTCAGGATTTATTTTGGGAATCAAGGGAGAGAACCGTCTTGGAAGAAATGCTCACGACATTTCCAGAGATTACGAGGAGAGTAGAAAGACTTGAGGAGATAAAACAGCTTTTAGACTGATGAAATGGCGATGCGATTGCCTTGATTGAGGAGCAGAGCGAGCATATTGAACGAATGCTGATGCATGAGGCTTATCAAAAGTATGATTTGCAAAAAGAGATTTTGAAATACTTCTGATTTACTAGAGAGCAACTAGATTTCCCGATCAAAAAACTTTCTGGTGGCGAGCAAACCAAGTTGCAAATTGCTAAATTTCTGCTTCAAGATGTGGATTTACTGATTTTGGATGAGCCGACCAACCATCTGGATATTGAGGGGATTCTGTTTATTGAGCAGTTCTGCCAGATGCGAAACAAGGCGCTGATTTGCATTTCTCACGATAGGAAATTTCTGGCTTCAGCATTCACCAAAACGATAGAAATCAAAAATAAAAAGCTGAACCTCTACTACTGTGGCTATGAAGACTTCTTGAGAGAAAAAGAAAAAAGGGCTGAACTCCAGCTCAAGAATTATACTGCCCAGCAGAAATACCTTGCTCAGCAAGAGAAATTCATTGAGAGATTCCGCTACAAATCTAGCAAAGCCGCCCAGGTACAAAGTAGAATCAAAATGCTGGATAAAATGGATCGTATTGAGGCTCCAGAAGAGGAAATTTCTGCACACACTCCAAATCTTCAGGTCAAATGGAGACTTCCGGAGACCTTGATCAGACTTTCTGAACTTTCTGTCGGATATGGGCAAAGCGTGCTAGTCAATTTGCCTCGTGAACTGGAAATTACCAAAGCGATGAAAATCTGAATCATCGGAAAAAACGGAGTGGGGAAGACGACTCTGCTCAAAACCCTGCTTGGTCAGCTCAAACCTTTGTATGGCGATGTGCGAATCCATGAAAAAGTCAGGATTTGATTTTATTCCCAAGTGGCTGATGATCTAGACTTTCAAGCGACAATTACCGAAGAGCTGGTTTGACCTTGAGTTTCATTTAAGGAAGCGATGGGATTTCTCGGGGCTTTGCTTATTGATCCAGAAAAAGCAGACCAAAAAATCTGAACCCTTTCAGGAGGCGAGAGATCCAAGGTCGCTCTAGCGAAAATGCTCCTTGCTCATCCAGATATTGTAGTGATGGATGAACCAACCAATCATCTGGATTTGACTTCCAAAGAAGCGATCAAAACGATGCTCGCAGATTTCAATGGGGTTTCCTTGATTGTTTCGCATGATAGAGATTTTTTGGAAGCAACTTCAGAGCTTCTCTGGGTCATCAAAAAGGGGAAATTGACCGTTTTTCATTCCTTTGAGAGAGGATTTGAGGAGATGAGAAAGGTTACAAACTTTGACTAAATTAAAAAAACCTCCTCGTTATCTCAACGAAAGAGGTCTCTTTTATCTTTTGATTATGAACTTTTATTTTCAAAAAGAAGAATAAGAATTTTAATCAAAAAGTCAAGTAAAAATAAAAAAGATTGACAAGCAATATAAAAACCATATGCTTAAGCCACATATTTTTTATGTTTTTCTCCCATATAAACATGAAAAGACACTTACATCTGTGACTTTTACTGCTCCTCTGAATTCTCCTCGGAACTTGAATCGCTCTTTTAGTACCAAGTGAAGAAGTACAAGCTCCAAATATGGAAAGTGAGCAGTCTTTTAATGCAGAAAGCCGAAAAAAACTGATTGCTTCAGACTGTCAGACTTTTTTTGATGGTTGCAATACTTGTTATAAAAGCACAGGAGAAGAGGAAGCTAGCTGCACGCAAATGTTCTGTGAGCACTATCAAGCTCCAAAATGCCTTGATGAAGAACTAAAAAGCCCTGAATATCTTCCAAGCTGTGAAGGAGATGAGGAAACGACCCAATGTAGTCTTCCACCTCAAGCACTCTCTTATCACGAAATTCCACGAGAAGAGACAAAAAATCTGATCCTAGAAGGTAAGGTAACAAGCCTCTTCCAAGCCCATAGTTTAGAAGTCCGCTTAACAACTGAAGAAGGAGTATTTAGCACAAGAGAACCGAAAATTGATGAAGTATGGAAGGTCCGGAAGGAATGTGGAAGCCTTTGCAGCAAGATGGTACTTTCTACCGAATAAGCACTCCTTAAGCCAAAAAAATTGCTAAACTTGCATTCATCAAGCAAATCCTTAAACTGAGTCAGATTTATCTTTCTTATTATACAATAAATATGAGAACAGCATTGATTATCGCTATGATCCTCGTAGGAATCATTTTTATCGTGAGCGTATTACTTCAGTCTCCAAAAGGAGGGGGAATCGGAATGGGAATCGGTGGAGCTTCTGCGGGAGGAAACGAATATGGAAGTAAAAAAACCATGGAAGGAAAACTAAAAAAAATAGCCTTGATCAGCGGAATCCTTTTTGTGATCATTGTCTTGTTTTTACCTTATGCATAATTCATGCGATATCGTAGTTATGAGTCAAGCTCTCCAAAAAGAGTACTGACCTACTTCTTATATGTAATGATTGCTTTTTGGGCATTGATTACCTCAATTCTCTGATATCAATTTCTTAGTGAACATGGAGAAAAGATCAACAAAAAAGGAGGAACCTTTGTTGAAGCGATTTTTGATCAAATCTCGTATTTACCCTATCTCAAGAACGACTGACAAAGCTTGTTTTATCAGTCTTTTTTGTTTGATGCATGCGTAGACTATGCAACACTAAACACCGAGGGACTAGAGGGGAAGTACTGTAAAATCATTACCCAAGACTATCAAACCTATTATGTTTCTCCGAATGGAACGGGGAAAACTTGGTCTGATGGAGAGCAATGGTCATTAGAAGATCTCTTCTTTACTTATGATCAAGTGATTCGTCAAAATATTTGGGATATCAAGCCACTGACTGCCTATAATGATCTCCAAATTAGCAAAGAAGAAAACAGACTCAAAATCACGTTCCCGACCAGCACAACGGACAATAATTTTTTCTTCAGTTTTGCGATTCTTCCCAAACATGTTTTAGAGCATGCAAGATTTGAAGATTATATCTCAACCTTTGCTCTCAATCCGATCACTAGCGCCTGTGGAAAGCTCGTAACAAAATCCAACGATGCCCATAGTCTGATTTTTAATCTAATGCAATGTGAACAAACCAATCTTGCATTTTACCAAATCAAAAGCTATCCTGACTTTGAAAGCCTCTCAAAATCTGTACTTGAAGATCAGAATACTATTGTTGATGTCTATGCCCATCAGATTCAGCTTCCTGGCTATGAAAGAGCCAATGTCGTAAAAAGCGATATCCTGAGCCTCTTTTTCAACACAAAATCACCAAAAATGAAAGTCAGACTTAGGAGAGCACTTGGAGGACTGATTAATAGCAAATTCTATATCGGAGAAGAATATGGAAAATTTCTCCGAAAATATAAAGGTGACCTCCTCAATCTCTTCTATTCTGATGGAAGCAATATCAAAGAATTTATCAACCGTATCTCTCTGAGTGAAAAAGAAGAAGGAATCCAGCAAAAAGACCTCGAAGATAGCGGAGTACAAGCCCTCAAAAAAAGCATTAGTATCAATGGAGTAGAAAGAAAATTTGTCTTCTATACACCTAAAACCGACTCAACCTTCAATCTTCAAATTAAGTTTTCCAACCAGTTTGAGCAAATCAAGGTAAAGGACAATAAAGGTCATGAATTCTCACCTAAGAATTACAAAAAAACTGACAAAAAAATTACCTATCCTCTAGAACCAGGGAAAAATCTCAATCATGGGCTCAATCAGTATACCATCACAGGAGTAATCAAGGGGAAAACCTATACCATAGCAAATATTGATCTCTACTTTCTCAGTAAAGCTGAAGCACCAAAAGATGAGCATAATAGATGGAAAATCAATGTGCTCTATTACAATAGCTTAGAATCTAACTTTGCCGTGAAACAGCTAAAAAAAATCCTTGAAGAAGCAAAAATTCTTGATAACTTCCTCTTTGAACAGGTCAGTTCCCCAGAACAATTTGAAGCAAAACTTGTCCTCGGCGATTATGATATTCTGCTCAATACGATCAATATCGGACTAAAAAAAGATATTCTCAAAATTCTGACAACAGATGAAGTCCTCGCAAACCCTTCAAAATATACTAATCCGAACCTTATGAGCCTATTTAAACAGTATACGAGAAGCCCTCAAAAAACCGAAATTGCTCAGCAGATCAATGCTATTTTTGCCCAAGATATGCCTTTAATATTACTTGGACACCCCTATAATTTTGTAAATATTAAAGAAGACCTTGCAAAACCTCTCAATAAAACAGGAACAAAACTCTTTGAATACAACTGGAGAGATCAGCTCTACAAAGAAACTACCCTGATCCATAGCACGGAATTAAATTTTAGGAAAATAAAAGATTTTAAAAATTTCTTCCACTTTTTACAAAAAAAAGTTGGTCGATCTCTTCTTGAAAGCAATATCTTGACAGGAATTGAAGAAATTCCTCACGAAAAGAAACTAGAAGCTGGAGAAAATCCTTTTGATAAACTCCTCAAACCTACAGAATAATAAGCCTCCTCTACAAAAGGGAAATCAAAAAAAATACTACTCCTATGACCTCAAAAGCATAAGCTTAAAAAAAAATTCCATATAGTAAAACGTATTATAATTTGCAGTAAAGTCAACTTTCAAAAAAAAGAACCATGAAAAATTTATACCTGAAATGGAAGCTAATAGACCTATCTAAAGGAATAAATCATAAAATAAAATTTAATGCTTTCTATAGGGAAGATCAAAAAATATTACATAGTAAGAGGAATCTTTTTCTCAACTAGAAAAAATCTGATCTCAACAAGAAATCAGCTTTTTCTATTATTTAAATATGAATTTCTAGAACATCACGAATCAAAGAGAAGAGCTATCTTGTTCTAACAGTATAGCTAAACCACTCCTGAAATGCACTATAGAATTCCTGCCAGTTTTTAAAGCGAGCAGAACGATCCTCCCTCAAAACATCTTGCATATTACTATAGAAAGTATCAGAAAGACTCTTCCAATAAGTATCTCTCCTAAGCCTTGGATAGTCCTTTTCTAAACTCGCAATAACATCTTTTCGTAAAGAAGAAACTGTTCTAATCTTTGAGAGCTCTTTACTGGTAAAATAAAGATTTCCCCAGTAAGTTGAAGACTGATTCTGATAAGAAGTTCCATAAATATTAATTTCTCTTGTTGTATAAAGAGCACTCCTCATATCATCAACGACCTTAAGCCTAAAGGTTCCACTAGTCGTAAATTTTAAGAGACCATAAAAAGTTTTCTCTCCAAAATCAGAACGAACAAGAGACCTTGTAGTATTCTGCAACTGATAATCAGAAGAACGAGCAGTTCTCCAAGCTCCACTCCTATATTCCTCAATAACAAATCTCAAAGTTCCTTCATAGTCAGAAGCCTTATTACCATAACGATCAAGAGCCTTCACTGTTACATCTATCCATTCATGTTCACGAGCTTGATTAGGAGTAAGATGAGTAATACTAAGACGATCTACACGAGAGTCAAAAGAAGGAGCTGATGATGGTCCTCTTACAGTAAAACTTTGAGTAGCAGAGTCATAAGCTCCATTACGAAGCTGAGCTAACACTCTAAACTCTCCCCTATTTTTGAAAAGAAGAAATCTATGAAGCCTGACTTCTCCTTGATCAAAAGAAGAGAAATAATAATTTGTCTTATCAAGCTCATAATCATAACGAGATGCTGCCTCCCATCTTCCATTAGCATAGACTTCTACACGGAAATCCACACCTCCCTGATATGCCTCTGCACCTAAAGATTTCTGAACTTTGAGTGTAAGATCAATCCATTGATTCTGATCTGGAGTTAAGGTACTAACATTTGACCATTCTGGACGATACCAAGTACGAGGAGAAGAAGGAGAAGAGGCAACAAAGAAATCCCTTGAAGCTGTCCTTCCATCTTCCAATTGAGCATAAAGTCTGAATTCTCATTCTGTTTTGAACCTTAAAAAACGATCCAACCTTTTCTCTCCATACTCATAAGAGGAAAAAGAAACACGACTTCTCTCAAGCTCATAATCATAGCTGGTAGCAGACTCCCATCTACCATTGGTATAACGTTCTACACGAAAATTCATATTTCCATTATAAGACTGAGAAGTTCCACTATTTCTTACACGTAAATTGAGATCAATCCATTGATCCTTTTGAGGTCTATCAGTACTAACGGACACAATCTCTGGAGAATAATTTCCCTGTCAATTAGAAGTAGGAGAATAAGAGCTTGAAAAACTTCCATTCCTAAAATCATAATAAGCAATTAATTCATACCAATAGTTACTCCTATCTGCCCTTAAAGTAATTTTCCCATCACTTCCTCAATAACTAAAACTTCCTTCACACCTAGGAAGGACAAGGATTGTTCCATTAGGAAGCGTAAGTTTACAAGTAAGTTCTGAACTACTTACCTGTGACGCACTCACCTTCGACTCAAAATGCTCACTACTGGTCTTATGGATATCAAAACAGAAAGATTTTCCATCAGGAAAACGAATATCTTGACATGCCGCAGAACTTTGCGCTCCGAGGAAAACCGACATTCCAGCAAGCAAGGAGAAGAATAAATAACGAGACTTCATCATGTTAAAAAAGAAAAAAATAAAAATTCCTTGACATTAGTATAGGCATTTATATATAAAAGGCAAGTTATTTTGGGAAAAAACGAAATCTGACTCCCAATTACTTAAGTCAGACTTTATTTCTTTGGTATATTTTTAGATGCGTTTCAAACAATTAATGTGGATCCTATGCTTTCTCTTGATACTCGTGGTACTGGCACTTGGACTCTTCTATAAGTTCTACTTCCTCCGCTCACCTCTCCGCGAAGTTCCAGGAGATAATCAGCTTTTTGTAAGCCCTGCAAACGGAAAAATTATCGCAATCATCAAACAAGATGAATTAAAAGATGGGGAAACGCAGCTATACAAAAAACACTACGAAGTAATCAATGACTGGACTGAAGGTTTTAATAGTGGTGCGACCTTAATTTCTATCATGATGACACCTCTTGATGTTCATTACCAAAAAGCTCCATTACAGGCAACTCTCCTTGAAGAAGAACACGTGGAAGGTCGCTTTCTCAACGCAATGAAAAAAGATAGCGAAATGCACTCCACTTTCCAAAATGAATACAACAATCTTCTCTTTGAAACACCAGAAAAATACCGCTTTCGTATCCTCCAAATTGCAGGCTTTGTGGCAAGAAGGATCGTTGATTTCTTGGAAACTGGTGAAAATGTTGAGCAAGGAGATACGATTGGTTTAATCAAACTTGGAAGTCAGGTAAGCATCATCCTTGATGAGCATTTTGAAGTCCTTGCAAAAACAGGAGATGTAGTGATTGATTGAGAAACTATCCTCGCAAGAAAAAAAGTATACTAAAAGATTTTCCAAAAAATCCCGATAAAAAAAAGATCAGGAAAATCAAGGAAGTTCACTTACTCAAAAAAATTATAATGTTCACGAGCAAAGTTACGCCCCTCTAAATGAGGACAAGAAAGAAGTGCCTTTCCTATTTCTAGACTGAGCTTCCCATTCTTTTTGAGAAAGAGACCCATCGCATCTCTAAAAAGAGAAAACCAGCCCTCCTTAATCAAAAGTAAAGCAAGATTCTCACGTATCTTATCAGAAGCTTTTTCTAATGGAACACGATAATCATTGATAAAAGTTTCAAGAATTCGATCATATGGTTTTCGAGCATTTTTTTGTTTCTCTAATCGATGAGCCACATTCTCTAAAACAAGTTGATGATAGTGATCAGGCAAAAGCACTATAAGTTCCAATATTCTTGGTAAAGGAATATGCTTGAAAAGAAGATCAACACCTTCTCTAGTATAAGCATGAGCAAAAAGATAACTTTCATTCTTCCTAGCACCTGCCAAATATTCTGCAGCCAAAGCATCTCCTAGAGCTCCTTTTTTTTCAAGAACAGAAAGTGTCTGAATTAAACCGTCTATATAAGGAAGAATTGAAGGGGTAAGATGCTCTAACCTCTCCTTATGTGCTTCTGCCTCTGATCAAGGAATAGGATCAACAAGATTTTTAGTAACAAGATCAAGCGTTTTTGGCATATTTTCATCTCATATAGTCATTTCAATATCCATAGACAAATAAACAGCTCGTTATAATCAATTCATCTGATAATGTCAAGACTTTTTATTAGAGACTATTCTTTTAAAGAAAAAGCAATAAAAAGTCAGATTTTTCTTTCTTTGTCAAACCATTTTTCTGAGAAAAGCTTGTATTCTCCATTAGAATTCCTATTGATGAAGAGTGTTTTATTTTTTGACCGATTTTTTGTATGGAAAAAGCAAAGAAAACGACAAAAACTTCTGAAACATCAAAAGCAAAAACCACAAGAAAAGTAAAAGCAGTTGAGCTCAATCCAGTAAAACTGAATTTTGAACCAGAACCACCAAAATGCAAAGATCTTCCTCAAGGATGTTCTTGTAAGCATAAAAAGGGAATTCACTGCATCTTACTTCTTTTCCTTCTATCAAATCTTGTCATTGGAGTCTTCCTAATCATCAAGATTATAGAGCTTCAAAACTGGATTATTATGGGAAGTGGTGGAGAGATGAATCTGAAAAGATTGGAAATGATCTATGCTACTCCGCAGTACCAAGACTATTTTGCAGGAGAGATCAACAATCTTGAGGCAAAAATTAAAACTCTGAATCCTTAAAAAAATAAAAGATTCAACCTTTTATTCTTCTTATCTAAAACAATCGTCATGAAAGAATGCAACAGCGGAACCTGCCTTTCCAAAACCACAATGGCAACACTCATCGTAAGTGGAATAACCTTACTCGGAGGAGCAATCCTTGGAAGCTGTCTCTATGCTCAAATTAGCAACCTACACAAGGCAGTAATTGAAATGCAATTTGGATCAAAAGCTACTTTTGAGAAATTTTATAACGCAAGAATGACTGAGGAAACCCAAAAACAAATAGAAGAGCAAGTACAGAAAATGATAGAAAGCCTACAAAAGAACGAAACTTCTGAAGACCAAAATAAGAACAACGAAAGTGAGGAGGATCAAAAAACTTGAACACTTCCTGCTGAAGAAGTAAACCAAATCCTTGCACAAGCTTATATTCACAATGACAAAAAAACAAACATTGTCGTCGTAGAATACGCTGATATGCGCTGTGGAGCATGTAAATATCTCCATGATAGTAAAGCACTTGAACAGCTCTCTGAACAAAATGAAGATGCTTCAGTAGCCTTTATGGCAGTTCCTCTTTGGCAAGAATCTGAAATAGGAACCCTTGGAGCATACTGTGCAGGAAAAGTCGGAGGAACAAATGCATACTATCAATTTGTGGATGCCGGATTTGTTTCTAGACCTGAAGATGTAGAAGCAGTAAAGACAATTGCTCAATCAATTGGACTTGATGAAAAAACCTTCGCTTCATGTGTAGAAAATCCACAAGGAAATCTTGAGGCAAATGCCCCTTTTGAATTAGCAAGAAAGCTCTTTGGAGTAAATGCAACTCCAACCAGTATTGTGCTTAATACAACAACAGGAAAATATCAAATCGTAGAAGGAGCAGCTCCAAAAGCACACTTTGATGAAGCTATAGAAAAAGTTAAATAAGCCAAATAAAACAAAGATACCAAAAAAGACTGTCGTAGCGCTTTACGACAGTTTTTTTTACAAGAGCTCTTTCAAAAGCAATATGGAAGACTACATTCAACAATATAAGTTGCTTAAGGATACCCATAAAATCTTAAAAGAAATAATATCTAATATAATTAAAGTTTTATATGGCTAAAATAAATGGAAAACTCAGTAGATAAACAAGTTTATTTGCTAATTTTTATTTATAATGAACTAAACATATAAAAAGGTTTCCAAGTACGGCAAAGTCATTAGAAACTATATTTATCTAAAACAAAAGATTTGAATCTATAGAGCTTTTAGAAAGCGAAAAAACTAGGATTGATAGATAATCTTCTTAGGAAAGAACTCCCCTTTTCGCTTATTATGAAGAAAATAAAACACCTAAAATAAAGAAAATTATCTACTATAATTCTTCTCCACAAAATCCCAATTAATAAGCGAGAATAAACTCTGCACATAAGCAGGTCTCGCATTCCTATGCTGAATATAATAGGCATGCTCCCAAACATCAATCGTCAAAAGGGGGTGCAAGCCCTGAGTCAATGGATTCCCAGCGTTGGAAGTATTCAGAATTTCTAGCTTTCCTTCCGCATTTTTTACGAGCCAAGTCCATCCTGACCCAAAATTATTCACGGCAGCAGTCCCCATCTGCTCAAGAAAGTTTTCAAAAGAATCAAAAGTCTGATTGATCGCTTCCAAAAGAGCTCCAGAAGGCTGATTTCCTTCTCTCGGAGCACGAAGGCAATTCCAATAAAAAGTATGATTCCAAACCTGAGCTGCATTATTAAAGATCGCTCCTAGCTCAGCCGTCTTGATGATTTCCTCTAAACTTTTCCCCTCAAACGCGGTTCCTGGAACGAGCGCATTAAGCTTATCTACATAGGCTTTATGATGCTTTCCATAGTGATAGTCAAGGGTTTCTTCATTGATTACCGGAAGCAAAGCTGTTTCTTCAAAAGGAAGCTGTGGAAGTTCAAACATAGTCATCATGTATAATGGATAAAACTGGTCTAAGTGTATGATAATGAGATGCATTTTCAAGAAAAAAGAGAAAAATCTACCTTCTTCTTCCAAATTCCAAAGCTTCTCTGAATTTTAAGCAAGAAAAGTCGCGAAATAAATCCCCAAAAACTATTCCTCGTACACCAAGAGTGAAAAAACTTCATAGCCTGAGGACCTTAAATTTGCACTTCCTCCGAGAAATTTCAAATCAATCACGCTTGCTACTTCAACCACTTCAGCTCCTAGCCTTTCAATGAGTTCGCAAGCCGCCAAAGCACTTCCCCCCGTTGCAATCAAATCATCCATCAAAACCACACGATCACCTGCTTTCAAAGCATCTTTATGAATTTCTATAGTTGCAGTGCCATATTCCAGAGCATAGTCAATTTTCTCAGTTTCTGCTGGAAGTTTTCCTGCTTTTCTGATCGGAATAAAGCCTACTCAGAGCATTTCAGCGAGCATCGCACCAAAAATAAAGCCTCTGGACTCAATTCCAACGATCGCAGTCAGATTTTTCCCATGATAACGAGCAAAAAATTGCTGAGCACAATCCTGAAATGCACGAGCATCTTGCAAAAGCGGCGTAATATCCTTGAAAGCAATCCCCGGTTTCGGTCGGTCGTAAATCGTTCTAATATAGTCGGAAAGCATCATAAGAAGGACAAATAAAACAAGTTCAGCATAGCGTTATCCACAGAGAATGCAAGGAAAAACTAAAATCTGACTTTGATCGCTTGTTCTCCCTGTTTTCCGAGAGCGAAACCTTTTCCTCTCCATTTCAAGATCAAAAACTGCCCTTGATCGCCAAATTTTCCTTCAAGGATTCCTCTCTCAGAAAGGACTTGAGCTTGCTGATTGTCAAGTTCTGAAGAGTGCTTTCTCGCTTGATCTCCAAAGACCGTAGCCAAGCCCTGCTGAGGGATTCGTTCGCCCTTAAATCCAATTTTCACAATCGGAATTCAGCTTTTTTCTATAAAAAGTGAGCTTGGAAGCTTTGAAAAGGCTCTATGAGTCACATAAATCGCTTGTGAAGAGGCAAAAAAGTGAAAGTCTGAACTCTGATCAATTTCCCAGTGCTTATCTAGGAAGTTCCGAACCTTTTTTTGTAGTTCTGCAGACTGTTCTCGCTGCTGAGTTTTCAAAGTCCTGATATCAAGTTTCTTTTCACTCGGAATTGAGGCAAGTTTGCGGAATTTTGCGATAAAAAAGCCTCCTGTTTGCTGAAGATGCGGTCGAAATCTCGCAAGCTTTTCAGCATCAGAAGCAGAAAGAAATTCTTGACCAGCAAAATGAGTAAATCACGGAGATTTCTGATCAATCGGAACCAGCTCTAAACTCACTGCATTTCAAAATTGGCTCAAAAGCTGACTTATCACACCCTCATTTTCTAACGGATTGAGGGTACAAGTAGAATAGACCAGAGTTCATCAGATTTTTAGAGCTTTTATTCCTGAGAGAAGAAGCTGAAATTGGAGTTTTGCGAGTTTCTCTGTAGCTTTCTGATCCCAGAGATGAACCGACTTATCATGCTTATATTGCATTCCCTCCCCAGAGCAAGGCGCATCTACCAGCACCTTATCAAAAGACTCGGGAGCAAGGTCGCCAATCTGCATCCCATCATAGGCAGAAACCGCAGTATTGAACATAGCACAGCGATTGAGATTGAAAATCAGAGCTTTCCTCCTCGGATTACTTGGCTCATTTGCAAGGACAAATCCTCATCATAAACTCAAAAGCTGATCCGCAAGCTGAATCGTTTTTCCTCCAGGAGCAGCACAGAGATCAAGCACTAGATCTCATTTCTCAAGGGGTAAAACCTGAGCTGAAAGTCCAGCTGCGACCTCCTGCACATAAAAAAATCCTGCTTGATGAAGAAAATGGCTCCCCAAGCTTTTATTCTCTTTTTTCTCTACATAGCAGACCTCATCATAGAATTTTCCACCATAAGTCAAAGCTGGAGGAGTGAGTTTTCGCCCCTCAGAAGTAAAAAAGGGCTCAAGATCAGCTTTTGAAGCTTTGAAAGTAATGAGTTTTATGCTTTTAGGGACGCTCTGCTGATAGGCTTTTTGAAAAGCTGAAAACTGATCTTCATCAGGAAGAAGTTGGCGAATAAGCTGAAGATAAGGGATTTTTTTCATAATTAATTAGAGAGATTATAAGTTTTTCCTTGCTTCAAGGAGTTGAGCCTTGAGTTCAGCAGGGACACTCGGATTTTTGAGTGCAAACTGGAGTTCTTTTTGGAGATAAGGAAGTAAAGTCTGTAAAATCATCTGATATTTTTTCTCAGTTTCTGTGAGACTTTCTAGCTGATGATCTCGCCAAAGACTTAGTTCTTCTACATTTTGAATCTGTTCATGACTGAGCCTTCCATGCAGGGTTTTTGCAAGAGCTCAGTCTTTATCGCTTTGAGCAAGGAGCTGAACGAAAAAGAGCAGCTGTTTCCCATTTTCTGAGTTGTCCAAATACTTGCTGATCTGTTCCTGATAAAAAAGGGCGAGAAAGAGAGCTTCCCTTTCTATATAAAACTTATTTTCTTCTTGTTCTTGCCTGCGATTTTGCTGCATGAGGAGAAGCTTTCCATCACTTGCCTTATACCTTTTAAACTGAGCATCAAGAATCTCAAAAGCAAATCCGAGCTTTTCAGAAAGGAGTCCTTTGTAATGTTCTTGGATGGTCAAACTATTGACTGAAAGGATAAGCTCAAACATTGTATTGATCAGCTTTTGTTTCTCTACAGGAGAGTTCATATCACCTTGCTTCCAGAGTTGTTCATAGCTTGCTAAAAAACCATCTTTTGCTTCCATTAAACAAGTTTCAAAAGCTGATTTCCCATTTTCGGTATTGGCGAGATCATCAATATCTTTACTGTGCTGAGGAAGCTGGATCAGCCTTGGAAAAAGATTCTGTTGATAAAAAAGTTTCAAAGCTCTTTGAGTTGCTTGTTGCCCTGCGTGATCGTTATCAAACATTAGATAGATATTTTCAGTATATCTTTTGATCAATTTCACATGTTCTTCAGTAAGTGAAGTCCCAGAAGTAGCTACTCCTATCGGAAAACCGAGCTTTGCAAGTCCCAAAACATCCATCTGCCCCTCTACAATGATCAGTTTTTCGTGTTCTCTAATCCCGTTTTTTGCAAAGTTGAGTCCATAGAGAACTTTAGATTTTTCAAAAGCCTTGTGTTCCGCACTATTGAGGTATTTTGGCTTGTCTTCTGGATTTAAAACCCTGGCTGAGAACCCAATTACATTACCCATTGTATCAAAAATCGGAAAAGTAATTCTATTTCTAAAGAAAGCATACATCTCGCCATTCATATTTTTTTTGGCAAGAGAAGCCTCCAAAATATCGTTATCACTAAAACCTTTACTCCTGAGGAGTTGAATGAGCTCATAATGTTTATCTGGAGCATAACCAATTCCAAAAAGCTGAATAAGTTCTGGAGTCAGTTTTCTCTTGTTTTGAAGGTAATTTATCGCTTCAGGAGAACTTTCTAGATGAGATTTGAAAAATTGTTGAGCCAGGCTGTGCAATCTCTTGAGTTTCCCTTTTTCATCACTATCAGCGGTAATTTTTTTGAGCGAAGTGTCGTATTTTTCGAGGTCAAGATGCTGCATTTTTGCTACTTCCTTTACCGCATCTCGGAAATCAATCCTCTCTATCTCTTGCACAAAAGTCAGGACATTCCCCCCTTTCCCG
This sequence comes from uncultured bacterium, assembly GCA_963540355.1. Taxonomy (GTDB): domain Bacteria; phylum Patescibacteriota; class Gracilibacteria; order Absconditabacterales; family Absconditicoccaceae; genus HOT-345. Next base: position 2,443 of record CAUTND010000005.1, on the reverse strand, counting down.
CAGCCGAAACACTTAAAAATTTGTTTGGTCGGAGAAACCATAAAGGAAGGGGTTTTTTCATTATGAAAAGGGCAACATCCCGCAAAATTGCTCCCTGCTCTCTTGAGGGGAACATATTTGCTGATAATATCTACAATGTCAGCAGAACCGAGAAGATCATCAATAAGCTGATTTGCCACCTGATCAGTCGAAAGAATAAAAGCTATATTCAGTATAGTGTTTTGAGTCAAATTTGCAATTGTTTCTCTAAAGAAGGAGTTCTATCGACTCTGAAAAGTCAATTCATAAGATCAAACTTTATAACTAATTAGCCCTAAAGTAATAGATTTGCTCTTGAGTCCTTTTTTCTCTTGCAATAGCTGCTCAATTCCTCATACTTAGAAGCGTAAAAATTTTTATCTTATCGCTGAATATGCAAGCTCTCAAGCAGTTTTTTCTTTTGCTAGATCGTGGCTTGGCTTGGATCGCAATTGGGCTTATTCGCCTTTATCAATTCACGCTTTCGCCAGATAAGGGTCTGCTTTCTTTCCTTTTGAAAGGGAAAATTTGCACGCATGAACCGCATTGTAGCGAATATGGTTTGAAATGCCTCAAAAGATATGGCTTTTGGAATGGCTTACCAAAGATTTCTGATAGAGTTTTACATTGTACTCCAAGTATGCAAAAAATTTATGATCCTGAACATTATCGTGTAGTTTTCTGCTCTTCAGCTCCAATTTGAGTGCCTTTTTTGCAAGCTTTGGCTGCCGATAAGAGGTTTGAAATAGTTGGCGTGGTAACACAAGAGGATAAGCCTGTTGGGAGGGGGCTGAAACTCACTCCGAATATTATCAAGCAGACCGCTTTAGACCTTGGTTTTTCTTCAGAAGAGATTCAAACTCCACAGAAAATCAATCCAGACCTTTCTCTAGAGGGGAAAAACTTTTTTGACCGATTACAAGCAAAAAGTCCTGATTTTCTTGTCGTGATTGCCTATGGAAAATTACTTCCTCAAAGTATTCTTGATCTGCCGATTTTTGGTGCCATCAATGTTCATGGTTCTTTGCTTCCGAAGTATCGTGGTGCCAGTCCTTTGCAGTCAGTTTTCTTGGTTAATGAACAGCAGTCCTGAATCACGATTATGCATATGGATGCAGGGATGGATACTGGAGCAATGATTGATAAACTCGCTTTCAAATTGCCTTTTGAGTGGACCGTCAAAGATTTAATTGCAAAAATTCAAAAAAGCTGACCTCAGTTTTTGAACGATACGCTTCGATCTTATGCGAAAGCCGAACTTCAGGCTCATCCTCAGAACGAAAATTTAGCGACCCACTGCCAAAAAATTACCAAAGAGGAGGGGAAAATCTGTCCTTCAAAATATCCTCTTGCTGAGGTGTATGCGAAGTATCGTGGCTATTTTTTGTGGCCGAAAGTGTGGTTTACTTTCAATGAAAAAAAGGTTGTAATTGAGGAACTGGTTCTTGATGAAGTTTTGTTTTCCGAGGCGAAAGATCAGCCTTTGCGAGATGGGGATTTTAGGCTCAATTCTTGTGTGAAGTCTCTCCTCCTCAAGCCTGAGGGGAAAAAGACAATGGATTTTCAGAGTTTTAAGAATGGGTATCTGAAAAAATAAGCTTGATTTCGTAGCTAAAAAGGCTATTTTTGAGTCAGTATTTTATTTTTTTTCTTTTATCATGAAGTGAGGAGATAGAATTTTTATCGCTCTTATGGTACTTTTTCTCATTCTTGGGGGGATGCGGAGTATGCACGATTTCTCCAAAAATCGTAATCTGAATGGCATCAACATTATGGGGGTAGCATCCAGAGAAATCCCAGCAGATATCGTTCAGTTTAGAATTACACTGATTGGAACAGGAACTACAAAAGCTATTAGGAAGGAACTAGCTTTTAAGAGACTAGAAGAAGTGAAAAATCTTGTAGAAGGAGCGAGCCTTACCAATAGCAATTATGACGGAACACGTGTTTTTGATAGTGATCACTGCTATTTCTGACGCACAGAAAACAAATATCCTTGCACGAGGATAAGTGTCAATTTGCAATTCACAGGGAATATCAGCGAAAAAATGAAAACATTCATAGAAAAAACTGACGGCTTAGATTGGATAGACATTGAAGATAAGAGGCTCATTGTCGGAGAAAACAATCCTCAAGTGAAGGAACTCATCAGCGAAGCGAATAAAGATGCAGAAACACATGCAAAAGAAGTTGCAAGCCAGCTTTGAGTTAAGCTCGGAAAGCTTATCGTTTACTCAGAAAACGGATTTGCTCCTCAATATCGTGAATACGGGATCTCCAATAGAAGTTTTTTTGAAGATGAAGAAGGGGTGTCTGAAAACTCCTGAGTCTTTGTAAGAGTTAATACCTATCACACCTACGCAATAGACTAAAAAAATAAAAAAAGAGAAGATTGCAGCTTGCAAACATTAAAAATGTCAAAATC
>CAUTND010000004.1:0-134920 GCA_963540355.1 uncultured bacterium | reverse complement strand
TTCTGAGGCAAAGCCGAAGAATATACTATCTCCTTCACTTCGTTCAGGAAGACAGGTTTGCTTCTTTGCTGGATTGCTTCACTGCGAGGAAGGGGGACAACTGAAGCAGTCCTGTTAAAAGAACTGTCTTTCTGAGGCAAAGCCGAAGAATATACTATCTCCTTCACTTCGTTCAGGAAGACAGATTACTTCGTTCAGGAAGACAGGGTTGCTTATTACAAATTATACGCTGATTTTATTTCATTTCTTTCTTATAATGCAAAGCTTAACTTCTCAGGAAATTAGACAAAGACGATCAGATTTTTGGACTTCTAAAGCACATACGCATTTACCAGAAGCCTCACTTATCGCAGACAAGGAATCTACTGCGCTTTTCAATGTTGCTGGAATGCAACCTCTTATTCCTTATCTTGCTGGGAAAGAGCATCCGCTTGGACATAGGCTTTTTAATATCCAAAAATGCGTGAGAACGGTTGATATTGATGAGGTGGGAGATAGTTCACATCTGACTTTCTTTGAGATGATGGGAAACTGGAGCTTGGGTGATTATTTCAAGCAGGAGGCGATTCAGTGGAGTTATGAGTTCCTCGTAGAGAAGCTGAATTTTGATCCTCGTAAATTAGCCGTAACTGTGTTTGAGGGGAATGAAGATGCTCCGAGAGATGAGATCGCTTTTGAAGCTTGGAAAAAAGCAGGGCTTCCTGAGGAGAGAATTTCTTTTTTGGATGCTAAGAATAACCGATGGAGTCCAGGTCCTGTTGGTCCTTGCGGTCCTGATACGGAGATTTTCTACCGAGTGGGGGAATCAGAATTTCCTCCTGCTGGTTCTAATGTAAAAACCGATGAGGACAATTGGCTAGAAATCTGGAATAATGTATTTATGGAGTTTTATAGAGATGAAAAGGGAATCCTGACCAAGCTTTCTCAGCAGAATGTAGATACCGGAATGGGACTAGAAAGAATGTGTAAGGTTCTTCAGCACAAGGAAAGCGTTTATGAAACCGATCTTTTCGCTCCTTTCCTTCACATGCTAGAACAGGCAACCGAACTCAAGTATGCCGACCATCAGAGAAAATTCAGAATTATTGCTGATCACTTGAGAACAGCGTTTATGCTGATCAATGATGGGCTTACGCCTTCCAATGTCGGAGCTGGTTATGTTTTGAGGATGATTATCAGGAGAGGATATTACAATCTCTTTTTGCTTAGAAAGATGATGAAGCCGGAGCTGGAGCATTTTATAGATCAGGCTTTCGTGGCGTTCAAAGGGCTTAGGGAGTTCAATGAACCAATGATCAAAAAGGTGCTGCTTCAGGAGATCGCTCAGTTTGAGAAAACCATTCATAATGGAGAGAAAATTCTGACTGAACTCTTGGATAAGCTTACTGCCGAAGGGAAGAAAAACCTCGGAGGAGATCAGATTTTTATGCTCTATGATACCTACGGTTTTCCACTAGAAATCACGAAAGAACTTGCTGCGGATCGCGGAGTTGCTTTGGATCTTGCAGGCTATGAAAAAGCTTTAGAAGCTGCAAAAGAGAAATCTCGTCAAGGAAGCAAGGCGATGTTCCAGAAATCTACGGATTGGTCTAAGTATTTGGAGGGCATTCCTGTGACAGAGTTTGTGGGGTATGAGAGCTTAACTTTTTCTGATGCGAAGCTTTTGAAGGAGATTGATACCGAAGAAGGGCAGAAAGTCCTGATCTTTGATAAGACCCCGTTCTATCCTGAAATGGGAGGACAAAATGGAGATGCTGGAGTGATTGAGCTGGATGATGGTCGCCGTTTGGAGATTGTGAATGTGCAGAAGGTCGCAGGCGTGATTTTGCATTTCGTTGGGTAGGATTTAGCTTTTTTAAAGACCCAAGAAATGCGGTTAGAGGAGAAATTAGCTAGGCTCTTTAATAAAAAAAATATTGCTTCAGTGCTAGACCTCGGAGCTGGAAGGGGCAGATGGAGTATTTTTTCCGCAAGTTATAGAGCAAAAGTGATTGCGATTGACAATCAATCCAAAGTTCTTTGGCAGTTTCCAGAACATTTGAAAAATCATCCTTCAATAACTTTTTTAGAGGCTGATATCAAGGACTTAAACTTGAATTTTAATCAGACTTTTGATTTAATTTTGCTTTTTAATGTTGTAGTTTTTGTGGAAAAGAGGATCGTTTTAGATCAGATTTTACCCCATTACTTATCACAGTTGAAGTCATGAGGCAAGCTTTGTTTAACTTTTTTCTTTGCTGATGATCAAACGATGGGGGTGAATCAAAAGCTTTCCTTCTATACCTTTGAGGATTTTCAGTTGATCGAGGGTTATACGCTCATGCATTGCGAAGAAAAATACCTCCAAGATAACCATCCTCCTTACGGAGAGCATCAGCATCATCTTGGTTATCTAGAAATTATAAAAAAATAGAAAAAATCTGATGCTCTTCTAGAGTCTCTTCCAAGAAATATGATATTCTAACTCCTCCAAAAATCTTTAACCTCTCTTATCAAAACATGGGAGCTATTAGACCAAGACTATCAAGACTATTGCAAATGGTTTGCTTTTCCTCTACAACTTTGTATACATAGAAAACATTTATTTTAGTATTTTTTATAGCAATGACAAACAAAGCAACTCCTCAGCCTTCAGAGGCTTGAACAACTTCAGAAGGAATACCAGGGATCCTTATCTGTATCTTTTTAGCTGGAGGATCTTTTTGGGCATATTTCAACGGTTATGTACTAGCGATCAAGAGGCTTAGCCTGGGGAGATATTCTTTCCTTGTGTTAGGAATCCTTTTCCTCATTTGTGCAGGATATAACGCCTATGAATACTACCAAGAAAAAAAATCTCCAAAAACAAAGTAAATCGAAGCTTCGTTTTCTCTCTTTTTGTAGTGGTTATAAAGGTGAAAATAGAGAATAAAAGGAGCTTGAAGGATGAGACTTATATCTAAAAAGTCTTCAAATCTTTTTGGCTTATAAATGCTTTTAATTATAATTAGTTATTGATGACTTCTCTTAGAAAGTTATTTCTACAATTCTTATTATTAACTTTGTAGCTTTGGTTTGTATTTTCTTTCTTGAAAAATGGTGTGAGAATGATGATAAGAAAGATAAGTTCCTCTAAAAATAATAAAAAGATAAGAAAGCTGACTTTGATTTAGTTTTTTTGCTTGAAAAAATTTCTCAAAATCTCTATATTTCAGTTGTTTATTCTCTTGTTTAAAAATGCAGATTCTATCGCTTAGCTTTCTTAAATCCGCTTCTAAACTTTCAGAATGTCCTGCTCCCAAATTCCCAGAAATTGCCTTGATTGGAAGATCCAATGTCGGAAAATCTTCTCTCATCAACTTCTTGATGGGCAAGACAATCGCAAAAGCATCTGATAAGCCTGGGAAAACTCAGCTGATCAACTATTTTCTTGTTAATGAAAGCCGATATTTTGTGGATTTGCCCGGATATGGCTATGCAAAGGCGAGTTTGGAGAGTAGAAGGACTTGGATTGATAAGACCTACGAGTATTTTCTAGCAAGGAAACCTTTTATTTTAGCTTTGATTGATGGGAGTTTGCCTCCTCAAAGGATTGATCTTGAGTTTCTTGCTGCTCTACAAGAAGAAAAGCTGAATTTTGCCCTTGTTCTCACAAAAACGGATAAGGCTAATCAAAAAACTCTACATCAAAACCTTAAACTTCTGAAGCAAGCACTCCAAAAGCAACTGGGGAAAGTCCCTGAGATTCTTTTCTCCTCAACAGTCAAAAAGCAGGGGAGGGATCAGCTTTTAGCTTTGATTGAAAGACAGATTTTCTCTTAAAAATTCCGTTTCCCATTCACGAAAAAAGAAATAAGGCTTCCATCAGCTTTTTCTCCTGTGATGCTTAGCTCTTCATCTCCAACCATAAAATCGACATGGATCATACTTTCGTTAAATCCGGCTTCTGCTTTTGCTTCTGGACTCAGTTTGTCTGCTTCTAAAAAGGTGCTAGGATACGCTTTCCCAAAAGCGAAATGACAACTCGCATTTTCATCAAAGAGTGTGGAAGCAAAGACTAAACCGGACTGATAGACGGGTGAATCTATTGGGACGATTGCGACTTCTCCAAGCCTTTTGGCATTTGGATCGCTTGCAAGGAGTTGTCCGAGGAGGGCTTCCCCTTTTTCTGCTGAGTAGGCGACAACTTCGCCAGCTTTAAAAGTTAGCTTTGCTCATTCAATACGCTGACCTGCATAGAGTAGAGGACGAGTAAAGCTTATTTTTCAATCTACTCCTTTACTATGTGGGACCGTGAAGACCTCTTCTGTTGGCATATTTGGACAGAATTCGATTCCAGAGGTGGTTTTTTCTCCAGCTCCCATCCGGCGATGTTGGTCAGGAAGTGCCACTCTGAGCTTAGTACCTCTCCCCTCATAATAAAGTACTTTAAAATGCTGGGTATTGAGAAAGTTGGCGGCTGCATTCAGTTTTTTAAGATGTTCTTTCCAAGCAGCAAGAGGATTTTCTTGATCAAGTCTTACTAGTTGAAAAATCTGATTTCGGAGCTTGTTCATTGCTTCTTCATCACTGCTTTCTTGATAAAGCATTTTGGCTCGTCCAAGCTGAGCTACTGCGACGATCAATCGATTTACTTCATAGGAACTCACAAGTTTGAGTCGCTCTTTGCGGGCTTTCCATGCGGCTAGCTGTTCTGCTTGGAGGAGTTTAGGATTGATGTTTTTGAAAAGTTCTGGATCATGACCATCAAGATAGAGGGTTGCACAGTTGTTTTTTAAAATTTTTGTATACCCATCTGCAATCCATTGAGGGTAGTTTCCAATAGTTTCTTTAGGTGCCATTTGGTATTTTAAGAGTTTGAGTGAATCGCTATGCCATCGGTAAAAAATCTCTTTTGCTCCTGCTTGATAGGCTTCTTTTGCAATAAGTTGGACAAAATCATGGCTCTCGATTGGTGCTCTAATAATCAGGTTTTGACCTTTTTGAAGATTAAGTCCAAAGCGGATAATAAGTTGGGCATATTGTTTCTTTTTTTCATCTTGATACGACATGAGGAGGATTTTAATGAAGTAAATTAGTATTTGATTGCTATCGCATAATTATAGAGGAATTTTGTTGCTCCGATAGACCATACTTTTAAGATAAAGTCATATGGAACCTTAATTGTTCCTTTCATTAAATATTCTTCGGTTTCTTGATAAGTATTGGAATCATAGACATAAAAAATCTGTTCTTGTTCATTATATCCCCATAAAGTAATATAATGCCAATGTGTAAGAGCTTTAATTCGAGAGAAATGCTTTTTTTTGGTCATACCACTTGCAATCAAAAGAATCAATGGTCATCTCTTTAAATGGTCTTTAAGAAATTGTAATTTGAGCTCAGAAGACATTTTTTTTGCTCTAATGCTTTCATATTCTAGACCATTTTTTCTCAATACTTTCATGATTCCTAAAGGTGTCATGAGATAGGTGACTTTTGACCACCAATCTGAGGAATAAGAGTCAATCGGTTTTTGAACTCAGGTTTTTCACTCTATAACTGCTTTTAAGCAATGATGAGCACAGGTTCAGAATTTTCCTTTTCTTAGGATAAAGCCTTCAGGAGGCGTTTGTAAAATAAGGAAAAAGTTTTGATCAACAACTTGATGCTGATGTCCTGCAGAGGGAGCAGTTGTTAGGACAGTGAAAAGTGAATCTTGAATCTGCATTATTTAAAGCTAAAGATAAGAACTAAAACATAGGAAATTTTACTTTCTTCCAAAATCAGCGGGGATTTCTCCTCGAGCTTCGGTATCCCATTTTAGGATGGGGATCGTGATAGGATTATTTTTGAGTCGGAATTCTGCTTTTTGAACAAATGAGAGGAGTGTTTGAGAAGCAGCAGTCCATTTGAAGTTTGTGCTACATTTCCCGCTGTATATCCATTGTATCGCGATTTTGGAGTCTGAATAGAGGGAATAATCAGTTTTTTTTTCTTTTTGTAATCGAGCAAGACCGTGAACTATCGCTAAAAATTCTCCAATATTGTTTGTTCCAGAAGGAAAGTTTTGCTTGAAGATAAGTTTTTCATTGACGAGATCAATCCCTTGATATTCCATGATGCCTGTGGCAGAGGAGCAAGCTGCGTCTACAGCAATACTTTTTTTGATAAAAGGTAAATTTTTTTCATTCCGTTTTTTTTCTGTTTGATAGTAGACTTCTCGTCAGTTTTTGAATGCTTCTTTTGCTTCTTGTTCACTTTTAAAGGCTTTATACTTTGAACCTTTTGCTCCGGAAACGAGTTTTTGAGCTTCATCTCGTGAGGTAAATATTCCCTGTTTTTTCCCTTCCCAAACGACATACCATTTTTTAGTTTGCATAATGCGATGAAAAATAAAGCCTTCTTAGATATAGGATTTTCACTCTCAAAAACAAGATAAGTCAGGAGTTTGTTTGTTCTTTCCTCTCGTTGGAAGTAAAATGAAGAGAAAAGTCTGATTTTTTTGACTTTTTGATGATTTGTCAGTATACTTAGTCTAGAGGATTTTATCTATTAGAAGCAATAATGAGTATCGATAATGAACCAAAGCTCATTGATCAACAAACTACGGAAATTAAGGAAACGGTAAAGCAAGCTGATGCTCAGTCTGCAGATGCTTGGAAAGCAGAAACTGAAGTAAATCAGTCTCTTTCTGAAGTAGATGAACATATTGCACTTGAAAATACCAGAGGTGAAACTGATCGTTTAGAACAAGAATCTAAGTGGGAATTCAAAGATCTCTCTGATCCTCAAGAATTTCAGAAAGCAATCAGAATTTTGACGGTTTTTTATCAAGAAATTTTGAAAGATACTTGATGGTGGAAAAGGAATAATCCTTTTGACTCACTTGCTTATAGTCCTGATGCAAAAATAAGTCTTAAAAATGCCAAAGCTAAGGCAAAACAGCGTATCAAAATTCTCAAAAATATGGAAGGTCAGCTTAAAAATGAGGTGTATGGGATTGTTCCTGTAACCTTTGTTGAAGAGCTTGCAAAGATGCTTCAAGATACCACAGCTTTTAGAGAAACTATTGCTAAAGCAGCTTTAGGGAAGAGGGGAGATCATCAAATCTCTTCAGCCGATTATTCAGAGAAAGGTATGAAGAAAACCCAAGAAAAACAAAAAGAGCAGTTCGCTTATTTAGAAAAAATTCAAAATCTGAGCCTAAAAAATGCGATTCAAAAATTAGAAATAGATGATAAATCAGCTTTGGTTGACTATTTAATTGCAATTCAAGAAGGAAGAATTGCACATCCTGCGGTGAATCAGTATTTTCAGCAGCATAGAGCAGATATTCTCTATCTTTGTTGTCTTGATCCTAATCTCAATCAGAGTATTCTAGGTCACTATCAGATGGATGGTATACAACGCTCAGCTCTTGGTGAGAAAAATTGGAATCAACTTCCTTATGTAGTACAACAAAGTTTTGTTGGAGATCCTCAGCTGATGCCATGTATTTCAAGAAGTCGCATGAGACTATGAGGATTACGTGGGCTTTTGAGAGATGGGGTTGAGAAAATCAGTCCAAAAATGACTCCTTGACAGAGAGAAATGCGATCGCAGGTTGCAGAGCTTGCTTTAGCAGGAGTTGCGATTTGGCAGTTTTGAAAATGGCTTTTCAAGAAAAATGAAAAGTGAGAACCTTCTTTTTTTAGTAAAGCAATGATACTTGTTGGAGCAGGAGCTGGGCTTCATTTTTTGAGTCAAGGATGGCTTTGAAAGGGGCTTGGAGATACCGTGAATGGAATTTTTAATGGAGGAAAAAATTTAGAGGATCTAAGAAAAAGTTTTGGAGCAGATAATGCTGAATATGTCAATCAGGCTATTACTCAGCCAATGCAGGCTTTACATTTGTTTGGTGGTTTACGTGTAGAAGAGGTCCAAAACTTGCTTAAAGTTGAGCCAAAAAGTCAGCTCTATCCTTATCTCCATCAGAAGTATAGTCAGGCTTCTCCAAAAAATGAGCAAGCCCTTGCTCTTTTGGAAAAAATGGATAAATCTGATCCGAGTCAGGAATTACATCGCTATTTATTGGCCTTGATCCCTATTGGAAAGCTCTCTAGTTCCTATCAAAAGATGAAGATTGAAGATCTTGCAGAGCTGCGTGCAGAAAATATGAAAGCTCTCGATTTTTATCTCAAAAATCATCCCGAACTTGAGCTCAATCCTGATAAACAAGATGTGCTTTTGGAAAGGATGAAGTCTGATCAGAGCTTCCTTGCAAAAGACCTTGATCAGCTTGTACTGGAAGGCTTCTTTACTAAAAATGAACAGTATACTACAGCATTTGAAGCTGAGGTAAGGCAACTTGTTCTTCCTGACTCTGAAGGAAATACTCTTCGTAAAGAGCTTCATCTTCTAGAAAACAATTCTGATCTTAAAAATCTTGAATTTAAAGCCCTGAATACTGAAGAAACTTTGCTTTCTGTCAATGGGCAGAGTATTCGCCTTAATGTCAAAGAAAAAAGTTTAGATGGATTTGTGAATTCAGAAGGGAATAAGATTCGTTTCGCTGATCAAGCAGAACTTTTAAGGATAGGAATCTTTGTTCTTTGACTCAAATCCAATAACGATATTTGGGGTGAAACTCCCGATTATACTAAGCCTCAGGGAAACTTTCCATTTGATTTAGCTGATGGCGTTTCTCAAGTTTGGCAAGGACCTCAGAGTATTGTCTTTAGAAAGCATGATGGAGAAAAAGTCGTTATGAGTAATTTACTTCCTTATTTCAGTGAAATGGATGTCAAATTTCCGACCATTGAATCGGGTAATAATAGACAATTTTTTGTTAACTATCTTAATACTTTATGGGCAAAAGAACAAGAAAAATAAGCAATCAGATTTTTTATTTTATTATATTAGACTCCTATGAGAAATCTTAAAGAAATCGGGCAATCCTTTAAAGAGCAAGGAGGGAAAAGTGGAAAGATCGTTTTATCTACGGCAACAGCAGCTTTCTTAACTCTTTCATCCTCTAGCTGTGATCAGTCTGCAAAACACTATACGAATTGAGATACAGAAAAAAATATTGAGGCAGCAAAAAGCGAATTACAGGTCCTTATTGAAGCGTATAATAAGTATTTTGATAAATATGAAGAATATCAAAAGGAATTTGTCCTTTTACAGGCTGAAGGGGACATTGGTGGCTGTAAAAATCTTGTAGAAAAAATGGAAGCTTTGAAAAAAACCATTTTATTAACGGAAAAAAAGATTGATAAAAAAGGGGAAAAAATTCTTTATTTGACAGAATATTTCTATCAAGGTAAACAAAAAGCAGTTGCTGAAGAAGTGAAAAAAGGTTTTTACGGTTGAAATGGTGAATCTAGAAGAAGAACATTTGGAGAGTATGATTAGATTCCTAAGTATAATTTGACATTTAGGGTGGTTGAAATACGAGGAAATGGTAGATAACTTGTTTGTTTGCTATTTTTGTGGATAATGGACAAGAAGAATAATTCTTTTAAAAAAATATTATCGATCAATTTTCGCTTTCTTAAGCTTCTGTCGATAATTCTATTTTCTATAGGAAGATTGTAAAGCTTTGGCTTGAATACTCAGAATTGCTTTTCCTTGGATCTATTTTTTCTTTTATTTTTTAGGGATTTCTTTATACTATCAGCGTTTATTTTTAAACTTTTGGATGAAAATTTTAGTAGGGCTTTCAGGTGGGGTTGATAGTGCAGTTGCAGCTTATCTCTTGAAAGAGCAGGGGCATGAGGTCGTTGCTGGGTTTATGAAGAATTATGTTTCTGATATGGGGAACTGTACGACCTATAATGATGCTATAGATGCGATCAAGGTTGCTGAGCATTTAGGGGTAGAAATCCGCTCTTTTGACCTCCAAAAAGAATATCAAGAAAGAATTATTGACTATATTTTCTCTGGTTATCAGAAGGGAATTACTCCAAATCCTGATGTCCTTTGCAATTCTCTTATCAAGTTTGATATCTTTTTGCAGAGGGCTTTGGAGCAAGGGTTTGATAAAATTGCAACAGGACATTATGCAAGAATCCAAGAATCTTGTAAAGAGGATTGAGAAATGTTTTTTCATCTTCTTCGTTGAGTTGATCATAATAAAGATCAATCTTATTTCCTCGCTGGACTTAATCAATTTCAGCTTCAGCATTCAGTTTTTCCTCTTTGAGAGTTTACGAAGCCAGAGGTAAGAGCGATTGCTGAGAAGCTTGGACTTCCTAATGCTACTCGTAAAGATTCTCAAGGGCTTTGTTTTATTGGAAATGTGCCGATTAAGCAGTTTCTCCTCCAAAAATTTCCTATCAAAAAAGGAGAAATCAGAACCCTTGAAGGCAAAAGCGTTGGAACTCATGATGGAGCTTATTTTTTTACGATTGGTCAGAAACAAGGTCTTGGACTGAATTTTAAGGCCTATGTCTATCGCATTGATATTGAAAATAATATCGTTTATGTTTGTGATAAAGAAGCTGAGGAATTACAGACCCAGGAAATCCTCGTGAAAGATTGGCATTGGATCGCTGAGGAAGCAGAAATAGGGCAGTCTTTCACTGGAAAGATTCGTTATCGTCAAAACCCACCGGTTTCATGCATACTTCTCAAAAAAGAAAAAACTGAAGTTTTGATTCGTTTTTCAGAAGCTCAACGAGCTGTTGCTCCAGGTCAGGTTTTTGTGCTTTATGATGAAGAAGTTTGCCTCGGAAGCGGAATTATTGCCTAATTAATAAGAAGATGGAGAGAGCGCAGGGTTACTCTTTTTTCTTTTGAAAAAACTTTCATTTTTTTTGCATTTTTTTGTGTTGTCAAGTATAATAGAAAAAACTTTATTTCTCTACTTGATAAAAACTCAATGGCAATCAAAAGAATTAGAAGACTTAAACCACAAAGACTCACCAAACCCAATGTTTTGTCTTTTATCGCTTATACGCTGATCCTCTTTTTTGGGACGACCATTTTGGTCAATATCAATCCGAATGCTAATGAAAGTTATCGTCAAGACTGGGAATCTAGAACCTTTCAGCCGATGCAGTGGATTTTTCTCGCAGACAATGGGAAACAATACGAGCTTTTTTCAACTTCTGAATTAGGGGAACATGCATCAGCCGAAGATTGGAGCTATCTTTTACCAGAAGAAAAAACGCAAACCTGAACTCATACAACACTTTCAGTGAATAATGATGGACTAGAAAAGGATTCAGCTTTTTGATCTTGAAAGAAGGAAAACCCAACAGGGACCATCCTCAAATCTCCAAAAAAGGCCTATAGTGCTTTACGAAGCAGTTTAGAAGATCGTTCAGTCTTTATCACGATGGTTTTTGAATACCTTTTGAGAGGTGATATCGTAGAACTTCCAGAAGGAGCAGTAAGATATGTAGTTTTACTCTATGGAATGGAAGATCAAGTAAAAGAGAAAATTTTTGAGGAAAAAAGCTGTATGACCCCATGGGGATATGAGATTGATCATGGTGCTTCCGTTCTTGCCTATGAACAGAGAGCGGATGCTCCTCATATCTGTAATCTCCAGAGAAGAACCTGTAAAAATGGGAAACTTTCTGGATCTTTCACTCAAAGTTCCTGTGATGAAAGTTTAAATGGGAAAATAAAAAATCTACCTTATCATACCTATAATACTCAAGAGCTCGGAGAATTTATTCAACCATCGCAAGCTCCAATCAACGAAAATGCAGATTTCAATCTTGAGGGGAAAATCAATAAACCTCAATCTCCAACACTCATTGCTTGAGTTCCAAATAACGAAAATACTCCTGAGCTAAACGAAGTCCCTCTCCAGCAGAATCCGCGCAAATTTTGTGAAGCTCCACGAGGAGAAAAGGTCCAAGCTGGACAGTTTGTTAAAGCCTATAGGTTCAAAAACGGATTTATCGATATTCCTTGTAAGGTTCAGCTGAGGCTTTGCGTAAATGGAGAGCTTGAAGGAAACTATAATGAGGCAACTTGTCAGCCTTGGGAAACTTCGTATGAAGATTTTCTCCATGGCTATATGAATAGCGAGGAACCTTCACCACAGAGATTACTTAAAATGCTAAAAGCTGACATTGAACCGGATCCAGAATATTGAAATAATCTTTCTCCTGAGATTATTGATCAGCTTTTGAATATTTTGCATGAATAAAAATGCTCAAGAACTTGTAAAAATTGCATATATATATAATTATCTTATCTTTTATCTTCTTATCTTATTTATCATGAAAAAAAGACTGATTTTACGATGATTGCTAACTATCGTTATATGTATATACGCTCTTCGATGGAACAGAGAACTTGATATTCCAGAAGTTGATGAAAGTCTTTTTAATCTGAATGAAGAAACTCCAATTCCCAAAGAAGAAAATTTAGGCTATACCCTGCAGAGTTCATGAGCAAAAGAAATTTTTGCTCTCATCAAGGACACAGATAGAGAGAATGTTTCCACTCAAAGAAAATACGGATTTCATACATTCTTTAAATTTAAAGCATTACTAGAAAAACAAAGTCAGCTTCCCGAAAATATCTTACAATCCAAATATGCAAAAGAAATACTCTGAAAAAATGAGAAATTATTCACATGAAGTATAGAAGAATACTTCTCTGGGCTTAATTTTCTGACTTTACAAGAGCAAGTAAATAAAAAGTGAATTTTACCTGAGATTATAGCAGCTATTCGTTCTCAGCAAGTTTATATTGATTCTTATGCAGATTTCCCCCTCTACTATACAGGAGCAATGCAAGGATCAGCTGGAGATCAAACTTTTTGAAAATACCTTAATACACTTGCATTATGGAATACTCATCACTGAAATTATCAAAAAGGATTTGAAGCTTTACAGGTCAGTTTTTTAATGTGACATAAAGGTTGCAAAAACAAAAGTATCATATACAGTCTAATTGGGGCTGTTTCAAAAAGCAACGCTCTTCAAACACTGCATTACATGATAGATAACTATGAGTTACCTCAAGAAATTCTATCTAACTATCAAAGACTACTTGGAGAAAATCAGGCAGATCCAGAAGAAATCTTCTCTAATGTAGTAAAAGGAGAATACCAAATGACTAAATCAGGAACTCAATACCTAGATAAACTCAATAAGCGAGAACTATTTGATATGGTAGACTTCTTGAATGAGGACTATTTCACAGAAAAAATATTTGCATTACTTCTTGTAAAATCAAAACTTTTTGATCCACAAGAAACCTGAAAGATTCTAAATTTTTACTTTAAAAAAGTGCTCACAAAAGAAGACAATAGTGACTACTTCTTCAAAACTTTTTGTGAAGAAGAAAGATCAGTAATGCCGCATATTTTTCAGAGAAAAAATATTGCAGGAATCAAATTCCTTTGTTCAATACTGCCAAGTACAAAAGGATACTATGAAACACTACAATCAATTGATGCTTATCAGCATTACCTTTACGAATATTTAGAACAAAAAGCTAATAAATTATAACAATCTATAAAAGTCTTCTTTCCCTTGCTATTGAGTAAAGCTTTCTTATTCTAAAATCTCATTTAGATTTTTTATACCACAAAATGATGCAACTTACTAAAATAATAGCAACCATTAAAGATGATTATGAAAAAGAGAAGATCATTCAACTTTCTGATGCTGGAGTGGATGTCATTAGAATTAATTTCACTCACGCCACACCAGACACTGCTCAAGAAATTATTTCTGAAATTAATAAACTTAACGCAGAGGGAACAACACATTTGAGTGTTCTCCTAGATACCAAAGGACCTGATATTAGGACAGGAGTCAGAGAAAACCCACTTCAAATCAAGAAAAATCAGATTTTTAATATTTTTGTTGATCTTAAAAAATTGACTGAAGATTCAGATATTTTTTGTGATTATCCCTGAATTTTAAAAGATGTGAATATTGGACAACAGGTGATTATTGATTCGGGATTGCTTCTTGTAGAAGTGAAAGAGCTCGCGAAAGATCACTTGGTTGTAAAAGCACTCAATGATGCAGAAATTGGTTCTAGAAGGCATATCAATCTCCCAGGAGTAAAAATCTGACTTCCTGCGATGATTGAAAAAGATAAGACAGATATTCTCTTTGGGATCAAGATGGGAATTGCTTATGTTGCAGCTTCCTTTATTAGAACAGGAGAAAATGTCAAAGAAATTAGAGCTTTCCTGGATGAAAATGGAGGTGAAAATGTGAAAATTATCTCCAAGATTGAAAATCAAGAGGCGATCGAAAATCTTGAAGCAATTGTTCAGGCTTCAGATGGAGTAATGATTGCTAGATGAGATTTGGGTATTGAAATGCCGATTCATGAGCTTCCTGTCTATCAAAAGAAAATTCTTGATATGTGCTTTGTATATGGAAAGCCGGTTATTATTGCGACAGAACTTATGAAAAGCATGGTAACGAGTCCTTTTCCGACAAGAGCAGAAGTAAGTGATGTCTATAATTCTGTGATGATGAGGGCGGATGCTGTGATGCTTTCTGATGAGACTGCAGTGGGGAAATACCCGATCAAAGCCGTAGAATACATGGCAAAAACGGTTAAAGAAGCAGAGAAAACAACCAATAATAAACATAAAGACTTTGATATTCAAACTACTGAAGAACCAGAAATTCTCAAAAAGGCTTTGGCTCGCCATGCTTTGATGCTTGCTGATGAAATTCAGGCGAAGATGATCGTTGTTTTTTCTTATTCTGGGAATCTTGCGAGATACCTTTCAGCACTCAAGCCAAACCAGCCTGTGATTTCTTTTACTGCAGATGAGACCGTCCATTATTCTTTTGGTATCAATTATGCGATTATTTCAGAGAAAATAGAAAAATTCTGATCTCATATGTCGGAAGATCAAGAGATGGCAATCTCAATTCTCAGAGAGAAAAAATTGGTCGAAAAAGGTGATCAAATCCTTTTTGTCGGAGAAAGGGTTACTGATCAATGACGTCAACCTCAGCTTAGAATCGTGCAAATGTAAAAGAATTCAGAATGAAGTGTTCTAAAAGGAGAGTGGTTAGGGTAGCATCTTGCTAAAGAAATAGGAGAGCTGTTTCCTTCCTTATTAAAAAAATTTTCTCTTGAAAAAATGAGCTGATTGACTATCTTTGGCGTCAGCTTTTTATTTTTTTTCTTATCATAAAATGAGAATCCCTATCGGAATATCAAACAGACATGTGCATCTTTCTCAGGCTGATGCGAATACGCTTTTTGGACCTAATTATGAACTCACTAAAATCAAAGATCTTTCTCAACCTGGGCAATTTGCTTGTGAAGAATGTGTAACGATCAAAGGTGTAAAAGGAGAAATCTCAAAAGTCAGAATTTTAGGACCTTATAGAAAGTTTTCTCAAGTAGAAGTGATGCTCTGAGATACCTTCAAGCTTGGGACTCAAACTCCGATCAGAGAATCAGGAGATTTAGAGTGATCAGCTCCAGTGACTATCATCGGTCCAGCAGGGCAGGTTGAGCTTACTCAAGGAATGATCGTTGCTAAGAGGCATATTCATATGATGGTTGCTGATGCAGAGAATTTTGGAGTAACGAACGGACAAATTGTAAAGGTAAAGACTAATGGAGAAAGAAGTCTGATTTTTGATGAGGTAGTTATTAGAGTTTCAGATAGTTATGCACTAGATATGCATATTGATGTAGAAGAGGGGAATGCTGCTGGGCTTAAGCAAGGTGATTGGTGAGAACTCATTAAAGAGTAGTTTGCCTGAGTCTAAAGTAAAAAAAGGAGTTGCGTCATAAGAGCGATTTTTTGCGAAAGATCGTTCTTTTTAATTTTTTCTTGAACCTACTTGGTAAGGTGTATATAAAGAGACAATGGCGAAAATTTTAACTCAACTTTCTATCTCCAACAACCAAGAGGGCAAGCTCCTCTTTTTCTTTTTGCAATTTTTTAGCAAATAGCTATCATTCTCCCTTGATTTAGCTCAAAAAAAAGACTGAATGAAATTTCATGTGATTACCCTCGGCTGTCAGATGAACTACTCTGATACTGCCAGAATTACTTCTGTTTTGGCAAACTGTGGATTTAGCCGTGCAGATACGATCGCTGAGGCAGATATTGTGATCTTTGATACCTGTTCAGTTCGCCAAAAATCTGAAGATAAAGTGACCGGAAAGCTCAAGGAAATTCCACTCAGCAAGAAGGTTTGGATTACTGGCTGCATGATCCAGCACACGATGAGAAATCAGAAAGTCAGCTCCGCAAGCAAGATTCCAGAACAGCTTAAAACCTGAAATTTCTCAGGAGCAGTCTTGACCAAAGAACCAAGAATTGTCGGTCTGACCTCTGAAGAGATCAATGAACTCAAAAAAGCTGATACTTCCGATATTGTGGGGATTAACCATACTTTCAATCCGCTTTTTCATTCTCTTTCGCAGAAATGGCCGAACATTGAGCTGTTTTTCCGTATTGATGATACCGGCTTTTTACCTTTGATGCTGAAGAGATTGGGCTATGAGATAAGCTATGATCAAGAACTTACGAATGAATACTCCACTATTGTCCCTGAGGGCATCAACTCAAGTATGAATGCACATCATACGACCGCTTATATTCCGATTTCTAGTGGCTGTAATCAGTTTTGTGCCTATTGTATCGTGCCGTATGCTCGTGGATTGGAAAAACGGTTTCCTGTGGAGCAGATCATCAAAGAAGCCAAGATTCACCTTGCAAATGGAGTCAAAGAAATCTCGCTCCTCGGACAAATCGTAAATAAACATCCAGATTTTTTGACCATTGTAAAAGAGCTTTTGAAGCTTGAAGGCTTGGAGCGATTGAGATATACTTCTCCCTATCCGACCTACTATTCTGATGAACTTCTCGCCTTGCACGAAAATGAGCCGAAGCTCTGTCCGCATATTCATATTCCGTTTCAGTCAGGTTCTACGCTGGTTTTGAAGAAGATGTTTCGTGGCTATAGTGCCGAGCAGTGCTACGAATTTATTGACAAGATCAGGGCTTTGAAAAGACCGATTTCTATCACGACCGATATTATCCTTGGATTTCCAGGAGAAACTGAGGAGGATTTTCAAGAAACTTTAAAGCTGACGGAGTATGGACGTTTTGACATGATTTATATGGGAATTTATAGCAATCGTCCAGGGACTTTCGCAGATAGGAAATATCCTGATGATATCCCTTATGCAGTGAAACATGAGAGACGAAGCAGACTTAATGAGCTTTTACATCGTATTTCTGAAGAAAATAATCAACAAGAAATCTGATCCAAAAGACTGATGATGATCAACGAAATCAGCAATCAAGGCGACCTTTACGGCTATACGGACAATATGAAGCAGATCACTGTTAGAGCAAATGAAGAAACTTCCGATCTCAAACCAGGAATGCTTATTCCTGTAAAGATTGCCAAAGGAGTGGTATTTAAGCTTGAAGGAGAACTATTAAAGAGTTAAGATTAAGAGTATTGATGCAAAGAAAAAGCGATTATTGCTTGAAAAAATTGAGAAAATAGCTAAAGTGAGATTGAGTTTATTTTTTATTATTAAACAAAGAATCGAATGAAACTTGATGGAAAAAGTATTCAGGCTGCGATTATGCACTTGGTAGATGAATACAGACTTGACCCTTATCAAGTAATGGAAATCATCAGATCAGGAATTAAATCTGGCTTCAAAAAGGACTATCCAGAATATAGAAAAGCAGAGATCGTTGTAAATGTAGAAAATGATGGTGCGATCAGTATTTATAAGGCTTTAACCGTAGTAGAAGAGATTGAGGAGGAAGATACTCAGATTCTCCTTGCTGATGCCAAAAAAGAAAGAAAAGATATAGAAATCTGAGAGCAGCTTTTGATCAACATTACTCCAGCGAGTATGGAACTTTCCAGAATTGCGGCTCAGGCTGCGGCTCAAACCATCAAACAAGGGATCAAAAATATTGAAAGAGAAAGATTTTACGACAAATTCCAAGACAAAGAAGGTCAACTCTTGAAAGCAAAGGTAATAAAGGTTCATACTGATAGTGTCATCCTTGATATTGAAGGAACAACTGTGGTGCTTCCTCCAGAAAGCCAAATCCCAAATCGCCCTTATGAAATCGGTGAAGAAATTTTTGTCTTCTTGAAAAAGATTAGTAAGGAAGCAGGAAGCATTACCCTTGAGATTACCCAATCAAGTGCCGATTATGTAGAGGCGATTTTGAAAAAGATTGTACCTGAATTTGAAGAAGGAACTGTAAATATTGAGAAAATTTGAAGAATTGCTGGGAAAAAGACAAAAATTCTGGTTTCTTCTAGTGATGAAAGCGTTGATCCTGTGGGAGTTTTTGTAGGTCATAAGGGAGATAGAATCAATACGGTGCTTTCACTCCTTGATGGAGAAAAGGTAGACTTCGTAGAGCTTGTAGAGGATCCAAAAGAGCTTATCATCAGACTTTTGAAACCTGCTCAAGTAGAAAGCGTGGAATTTAAAGATGATACGAAAGTCATTGCAAGAGTTGAAGAGTCTCAGAAACCGCTTGCTATCGGAAAAGGAGCAAGCAATATCAAACTTGCTTCTCAGCTCAGCGGTTATCAAATTGAAGTCATTTAATTTCTCTCAGTTGAAAAAGAAACATCTGCTCCACGCGCCTTGTGGGGCTTTTTTATGGGGGAAAACGCTGGAATAAACGAAAAATGCTAAAAAGAGTCCTTTTTTCTTGTCATTCTGAGCGAAGGATAACGAAGCGAAGAATCTAAATGCGGACTTTCCCTTTATATCCTTCATTTCGCTTTGCTCCATTTAGGAAGACGGTTGCTGATCATTCCCCTCTCGTCATTACGATGATAATACTCCTCACTCTCTATTATTAATCGTTCACTGTAAACTCTATACTCTAAATTCTATATTCTTAACTGATAAAACTATGCTCAATGTACACTCTATAGAAACTTTCGCAACCCAAGATGGACCTGGGATCAGACTTGTGATTTTTTTGCAAGGTTGCATGTTTAGATGCAAATACTGTCACAATCCCGATACCATTCCACTAGAAAATGATAAAGCCAAACAGCGAAGTGCTGAGGACATTCTCCTCCAGGCTGAAAAGCAGAAGGAATATTTTTGAGCCAAAGGAGGGATTACTTTTTCAGGGGGAGAACCGCTCATTCAGGCTCAAGCTTTGCTTCCTATTATCAAAAAACTGAAAGCTGAAGGCTACCACATTTGCATTGATACGAACGGTTTTTGGCAGAGTGCAGAGGCAAAAGAAATTCTCCAGCTTGTTGATCTGGTTTTGCCTGATTTGAAGCAGATTAATCCAGAAAAACACCTGCAGCTCGTAGGACAAAGCAATGAAAACACCCTCAAGACCTTGGACTACTTAGATGAAATTCAAAAGCCGTATTGGCTCAGATATGTGCTGGTGCCTGGCTACACTGATGATAAAACAGACCTTCATGAGCTTGGAAAGTACTTGCAAACAAGGAAAAGTATGGAAAGACTAGAAATCCTTCCTTATCACAATCTCGGAAAATCTAAACGAGATAAGCTCTGATGGAAGTATCCTTTAGAGGGAGTTCATGCTGCTGGAAGTGCTGATCTTGATAGAGCAAAAGCAATTTTAAGTCAGTATTCCGATAAAATTTTCATAAGAGGCTAAATATTTTTAGCGATAAATCCTCTTCCTTTTGAAAATATAGGATGGAAGTCTAGACTAGAACTCTGAAAAAGAACTTTTATTTTTTATTTATTCCCTTATGAGTACAAGACATTTAGAAATTAGTGAGCAGACCTATGAAAATTTTTGAAAGCTCAAAAAAGCGATTGAAGAAATGGCATGAGAAGCGATTACTGAAGATCAGGTCGTAGATTTTATGATTAGAAGTTTAATGAGCTCGGTAGAACTGCCAGAAGAAGAGCATGGTCATGGACATTGTTGTGGTTGCTGTTGAGGACATTAAAAAAAATCAATCATTTTTTTGACAAACGAGAAAAGGTAAATTTCACTTGATTTTTGAAGGAATAAAAGTATGGTAAAATCAGATTTATCATTTTTTTCTCATAATCATGATCGCTCGCATCAAGACTTTCAGCAATCTCGGACTCCTCGGAAACGAAATCACAGTGGAGGCTGATAGCAATAAATCGCTCCCGAGCATTGAAATCATCGGACTGCCAGATGCGACCATTAGAGAGGCAAAAGAGAGGATCAGAGCGACTTTTAGAAATGTGGGGATTGAGCTTCCCAAGAGGAAATTTATCCTCAATCTTTCTCCAAGTGATCTCAAAAAAGTTGGAACTGCTTTTGATCTTCCGATGGCTGTGGCTTTGTTGGCTTTGGTAGCGGAGGGGAGAATTGCACATCAAGAGCGTTTACATGAGTTTCTGTTTTTTGGTGAGCTTGGACT
The DNA here is from genome assembly GCA_963540355.1 of uncultured bacterium. Lineage (GTDB taxonomy): Bacteria > Patescibacteriota > Gracilibacteria > Absconditabacterales > Absconditicoccaceae > HOT-345. The sequence continues at coordinate 114,620 of CAUTND010000004.1, read as the reverse complement.
TGATGGAAGCGTCAAAAGAGTAAATGGGCTCTTGCCAAGCGTGATTTCTGCCAAGCAAAAAGGCTATCAAACCTTCTTTGTGCCTGCTGAAAATCTTTATGAGCTAGAGTATATTTCTGATATTACGATCGTTCCGCTCAAGCATTTTCAGCAGCTTGCGGATTTTTTTCTGAGAGGTGGGAGTTTGGAGCATTTTCGTAATGCAAAAAATCTGAATGATCTCAGCGTTCAGTCTTCCAAAATTTTGAATGATTTTGCTCATATCAAAGGTCAGATTATAGCCAAAAGAGCTTTGAGTATTGCGGCTGCTGGACTGCACAATGTTCTGATGGTCGGTGCTCCAGGGAGTGGAAAAACGATGCTGAGCAAAGCACTTCCGAGTATTTTGCCACCATTGGATTTCCCTGAAATTTTAGAAGTGAGTCAGATTTATTCTGTGGTTTGAAAACTCAATAAAGAACTTCCCTTGATTACACAAAGACCGTTTAGACAGGTTCATCATACGGCTTCCAAAGTTTCTATTATCGGTGGTGGGAGTAGTTTAACTCCTGGAGAAGTTTCGCTTGCTCACAAAGGGATTCTGTTTTTTGATGAATTAACTGAGTTTCCGAGGGAAGTTTTGGAAGTTTTGAGGCAGCCTCTTGAAGATGGAGTGATCAATATTTCTAGAGTCAGTGGAACGGTCCAGTATCCTGCTAAAGTGATGTTCATCGCAGCGATGAATCCTTGTAAATGTGGCTATTATAAGGATCCTGAAAAGCCTTGTTCTTGCTGATTCTCAGAGATTAAAAGATATCAAAGTAAAATTTCAGGTCCATTGCTAGATAGAATCGATATGATCCTTGAGATTCCAAGGGAAAAGATTGATACTTTACTCACTAAAAGCCTAAATCAATCCTCCGAGGAGCTCCGCAAACAGGTTATTCAAGCTCGAAAAATCCAAAAAGAGCGTTTCTGAAGTTCAGGTATCCAAACTAATTCTGAAATGGATGCTAAAGCGATTGAACACTATATTTCACTTGATGCTGCTTCAAAAGATTTTCTCCGCCAAGCTGCTGAGAGATTTACACTTTCGGGAAGAGTGATCCATAGACTTCTCAAACTTGGAAGAACAATTGCAGATATGGAAGGAAAAGAGCAGCTTGAAATCTGACATCTCATGGAAGCAATCCATTATAGGAGCAAAACGATGTTCGCTGAGCAGGAGTAGAGAAGTGTCTTATTTGAAAGCTTTCAGGTTGTGAAAAGCTTGCTTTTTTTGAGCAGAAGAGCATACTGGTTTTGTTATTTTACTTATCCTATGCAAGAGAGTCATTCCCTTACTGTAGAAATTTTGGTCAAAGCAGGTTTTCAGTATGAAAGCAGAGAAGAAGCTGGAATTTCTCATTTTTTAGAACATCTTTTTTTCAAAGGGGGAAAAAAATGGACAACTCCTAAAGCTGTAGCTACAGCCATGGATCAAATCGGAGCTCAATTTAATGCTGGGACCTGAGCAAATCTTACTAGCTACTATGTCAAATGTGCTCCGCAGTTTTCTCAGCTTGCTTTGGAAGTTTTGGCAGACATGCTTCTTGATGCTCAGTTTCCTCATGAGGAATTTGAAAGAGAAAAAGAGGTCGTGATCCAAGAGCTTAAAATGTATCAAGATGATCCGACTTCAGTAGTTTATGATAAGCGGTCTCTCTTCTTTTTTGGTGATAATAGTTATGGAAGGCCAGGAATTGGGTATGAAGAGACTATTAGGAGTTTCTCTCGTGAACAACTTTTTGCTTATAAAAATATGTTTTATGCTAAAGATAACCTTCTGATTGCTGTTGCTGGAAAGATTGAGCAGCAGCAGGCGTTGGAGGATAAAATTGCTGAACTTTTCTCTGCTCTTCCTGAGCAAAAAACCAGGAAAAAACCTGAATTTAAATGGCAATTGCCGAGTCAGCATTCAGCTTTTTTTACCAAAGGTACTGAGCAAAATCATTACCTCCTTACTATGCCGGGACTTGATAGTTTTGATGAGAGAAGATATGCTGCTAAAATACTTAGTACAGCACTTGGTGGAAATATGTCCTCAAGGCTTTTTCAAGAGATTAGAGAGAAACTTGGATTATGCTACTATATCGGTGCAAGACATCGTGATGATGATGAATATGGGGTTTTCTTTATCAGAGCGGGATTGAGTAAAGAACAGTTTGTTTTTGGGACAGAGGCTATTCATACTTTATTAGATCAGCTTGTCAAAAAGGGGTTGGAGAGGCAGGAGTTTGAAAATGCAAAGAGTTATCTCAAAGGTAATATTCAAATGGGAATTGAAAGTTCTGATCAGATGACAGGTTTTTTGGCTTCTCAGCGGTTGATTTATGGAAAAATTCTGACTTTAGAAGAGATTTTGGCTCGCTATGAGGCGGTAAGTTTAGATGATGTGCATGCACTTCTTCCCATGCTCGCTCAAGAGAAAAGATGGAGTTTTCATCTTGAGTAGGAGTTTAGTTCTCTTAAACTTGAATGACTTTTTGTTATTGAAGATTCTTTTCATAAATTACTATTTCTCTTTTCTCAAACTTGATTTTTGGGTCAGCTTTTTTATACTCCTTGTATTTTACTTTACAAGAGCGATTTGTTCAAAAAGCAGCAGAGATTACAAGGGAAAGAAGTGAGATTTCTCACCAAGAAAAGGCAGGTATTCGCTCGCTGACTTTTTACGATTTTTTTTGTGGAACAGTATCCCAACCGTCCTTTTCATCAGCTTTCTTTCCATATTCCTTTGCTGGTGTCCAAAAGAGCAGTTGTTAGGCATAAAATCAAAAGAATACTGATCCGTGCCTCAGAGACTTTTCTTGCTCAAAAGGGACAAGCTCCTTACTATAAAGCTTTTGTGACCTTACATAAAATGAAATTAGCGCCCTTGCTTTCTCTCCTTGAAGCCAAAAAGTGGGAGGAAGTAGAAGTGATGCTTAGCCAGCAGCGAACGCAAGTTTTTAGTTCTTTCCTCCACTATGATGCAAAATCCTCCTCTCAAAAAAAGTCCCACCTCTCCAAATCCTCAAGCTCATCGCAATAGAAAGCCACTTTCAAGCCCTAGTCGGTTTTCTACCAAAATGATCGTCAGATTTTGGCTGATTGGAGCGCTTTTTGTGTGTTTGGGCTATCGGTTTTATCAGTCGCTAGAAGTGGTATATCTGATTATTTCTGCGTTGATTATTGCGATTTCTGCTGAGGGAATGATTCTTGCTTTTCAGAGGAAGCTTAAGAGCAGGTGAGTTGCGATCGGAATGAGCTATTTTGTGCTTATGCTTTTTGTCTTTTCTGGAGTTTTCTTTGTGGTTCCTTTCTTGGTTTCTCAGATTTCGCTTTTAGTATCTTGGGTATCTAAGGTGGTCGTAGGGATTAAAGATTTCGTGGTGAGCAATGCCCGACCTGATGCGATCTATCAGCTTTCTTTTCTTCCTGATCTTGCTAAAGATTATCTTGTGACGCATCGGGAGAATTTTAATTGGTCAAATGCTGATTTTCAAGCTTCGGTTTTGTCGGTTCTCAATGCAATTTTAGAATCTTCAACAAGCTATCTCAAGCAGTTCTCTTCAAGTATTTTCTCGGTAATTGGTGGATTTTTTGGGATCCTTGCGAATCTTGCGATAGTCTTTACGATGGCGATTTTTTTCTCTATTGAAAAGGATTATCTTGTTTCTCTGCTTGCGAAGCCCTTTGCGAAGCATCGTAAGTCTGAGGTGAAAGCTAAAATTGATGATGTTTATCGTAAGCTTTCGCTTTGGCTTAAGGCAAGGGTTTATCTTTCGCTCTTTATTTTCTTAGCAATTTACCTTGCTTTTTGGGTGATGAAGTGGCTAGGATTCGCTTTGCCAAATATGTTTTCTCTTGCTTTGATTACGGGGCTTTTGGATATTATTCCGTATGTTGGACCGCTGTTTGCGATGATCCCGATTGTGATTTTGGCGTGGATTCATCACGGAATTTGGGGAATGCTAATCGTAGGTGGAGTCTATCTTTTGCTACAATGGGTTCAAAATAATGTCATCCTTCCTTTACTCATGGAGAAACAATTAGGTGTAAATTCAGTTTTGGTCTTACTTTCAGCGCTTCTTGGAGCAACGGTGATGGGCTTTTGGGGAATCGTGCTTTCTGTGCCATTAGCGGTAATTGTTAGCCTCTGGATTGATGAAAAAGAAGATTAAAAGTCTGATTTTAGCCCTTTTTTCTCCTGATGTCAGAGATAGAAAAGATTAGAATTGAGCTCTTGGCTCTTCAAGATCAAAAAAATCAAAAATTCGTGGCTAAGCTGATTCCTACACTTCCTCTAGAACAGATTCTTGGCACAAAAATTCCCCTTTTGAGGAGCTTTGCCAAGCAGCTTTTTAAGCAAGATAAAGCTGATGAGTTTTTGAAGGCACTTCCGCATTACTATCTGGAAGAAAATTTGCTTCATGGCTTTTTGATTGAGCAGGTCAAGGATTTTGCTTTTGCGATGGAGCTGACGGAAGCTTTTCTCTCTTATATTGATAACCGAATGGTTTGTGATACTTTTTCTCCAAAGATCTTCAAAAAGTTTCCAGCTCTTGTATATCAAAAGATTAAAATCTGGCTTAGTTCCTCAGATCCCTATACTCTCAGATATGCTATTGGACTGCTTCTTTCTAATTTTTTGGATGAGGAGTTTAAGCCTGAAATGCTCAATCTTGTTGCTTCGGTGCAGAGCGATGAATATTATGTGCAAATGATGCAGGCATGGTATTTTGCAACTGCCCTTGCCAAGCAACCGAATGCAACGCATCCTCTCATTCAAAGTCAGACTTTAAGTCCTTTTGTGCAGAATAAAACGATTCAAAAAGCGAGGGAGAGTAGGAGGATTTCTCCTCAGATGAAAGAGGATTTGCTCGCTTGGAAGTTTAAGTAAGTTTTACTCCTTTCTGGGATAAATATTCTATTTTAGGTTCAGTTTTTTTTGCATGTTTAGTACCTTTCATCTTCTTCTTGGGGGAGGTAGCTTTCGCAATTTTCACAGCGTAATACGAAAGGTTCTTCAAGCTTGATGGCATGATAAAGTGCCTCTTCTAGATTGATTGTTTCGTTTTTTGTATCTATGAGGAGAATTTCATCTTCTTGGTCTTGTCCCTCAGGATCTAGTTCTGTTACATATTTTGCGTAATACGTGGGAACATAGATCTTACGGGTAAAGTTTGTACCGCAATGATCACATACTGCTTCTCATTCACATCTAATCTCTTCTAAAGTTACTAGAATTGAATTCTGATCTAAAGATTGTAAAAGAACCTTTCCACTAATTCCTTCTTGAGAAAGGTCTGGAAATTCTGAGATTCTGATCTTTGAAAAGCTGATCTGGTCGGTGATTTTATTTTTCAGGAGATCGGAAATTTTTAGATGGAGTTCATTATGATGCATTGTTGAATGTAGGATAAATCAATAAAAATTCCAAAAGAGTATATTAATTTTTCTTGTTTTTTAAAGGGAATATTTTAGGAGAAAAATTGTGGTTCAAAAAAACTTGGTAATACAACTTAGAGGAGCTAGTAATAATGAATTTTCTGAGTGTAAGTCAGCAGGGCTGCTATGAATTTATATTTAAGGGAGAATACAAAAGGTTTTTTAGAGGAAGGAAATTACTAAGGCTTTTTAACCAGATTTTGAAGCTTTTATGCAAGCTTAAAAGAATAAAAAATTTGCTATTCCTAAGTGATTCGCTATACTCAGCATTGTTTTAAAAGCAGAAAAAAATCTGAATGAGCGACCACAAACCAACCCTTTTCAATGAAGGAAAACTCAATGAACGAGCCAAAAACCATAAACTTCAGCCTTTTAAAGTCAAGCAAATCCTCTTTGAGCTTTACAAAAATCAGAACACAGAACGAGAGGCGATGACTACGCTTTCCAAGGATCTGAAAGCCCAATTGCAGTCAGATTTTGATCTTTTGGCAATTGAAGTGATAGAGATTGTAGAAGCTGCGGATACGACGAAATTTGCATTCAAAACCAGAGATGGAAACCTCATTGAGGCTATCCTTATGTATCATCGGCAGAATGAAAAATATGTTCAAAATGGGAAGGCAAAGCTGAACCGTATTACGCTTTGTATTTCCTCACAGGTCGGTTGTGCGATGAAGTGCCTCTTTTGCGTAACAGGAAAGCTTGGGTTTAAAAAGGATTTGACACGAGAGGAGATGATTTCTCAGGTGCTCTTTGCCAATAGCTATATCAAAAAAAGATTCTGAAAGAAGGAGGACGGAACGAACTATGCCGTGAGGAATATTGTCTTTATGGGAATGGGAGAACCGCTTTTAAACTATGAAAACACAAGAAAAGCTTTAGAGCTTATGCTCAAGCAAGACAGACTTTCACTTGGTCGCAGACATATCACGATTTCTACCTGTGGAATTATTCCAGGGATTGAGAAGCTGATTGAAGATGGAGTAGATGTGAAGCTTGCAATCTCGCTCCACGCTCCCAATCAAGAGCTTAGAAATCAGATTATGCCGATTGGAAAAGCTTATCCTTTGGAGGACTTGATGCAAACGATTGATCGCTATGTGAAAGCTACGGATAACAGGATTTTTTATGAATATATTATGATCAAAAATCTGACCGATAAGCCTGAGCTCGCTCATCAGCTTGTAAAACTTCTCAAAGGCAGACTCGCTCATGTCAATCTCATCCCTTATAACGAAAATCCTGCTATTGACCTCAAAGAAAGTAGTAAAGCTGATATCCAAAAGTTCAAGCAGATTTTGGAAGAAGGCTGAGTCACCGTGACCGTTCGTGATAGCATGGGAAGAGAGGCAAAAGGAGCCTGTGGACAGCTCGGCTACGAAAAAGTCAAAGAGCAGCAGTAATTTTAGTATGGAAGAAAAAAACTATGAAATTTGCAACAGGAAATCAGCACAAACGAGAGGAAGCAAACGCCATTCTCTGAGGCGGACTTGAGAGAATTGATCTTGACCTGGAAGAAATCCAATCCACCAGTGTAGAAGAAGTAGTAGCTCATAAAGCCAAACTTGCTTATCAGCTCACAGGAAGCCCTGTTTTTGTTGAAGATGTAGGACTTCGTTTTGAGGCGCGAAATCAGCTTCCTGGTCCACTTATCAAACGATTTCTCAAGGAGCTAGGAACTCAAGGGTTAATTGATCAGCTTTCCTCTTTTGAAAATAAAAAAACTGAAGCCATCTGTTGTGTAGGCTACTATGATGGAGAAAAACTCCACAGCTTCACAGGCATTGTAAAAGGCAGCATCGCCTCAGTACCACAAGGGACAACGAACTTTGGGCGAGATCCGATTTTTATCCCTGAAGGAAGTGAAAAAAGCTTTGCTGAGATGAGTGCAGAAGAAAAAAACGCTATTAGCCACAGGAAACTTGCCCGAGAGCAAGTGAAACACTTTTTCTTTGAGGCAGAATAAATCCTTAATTATTGCTCATAAAAAAAGAACCCTTTTAAGAGTTCCTTTATGTAGCGAGAATATTCCTAGAATGAAGGATAAATTTTTCTCATCAATCCTTATTTTCTTGATGCAGTACAGGTTAAACTTGATCCTCCAAACGGAGATTTACAGTTCCAAGAAATGCTTGCTCCACTAGCAGGGAAACTAGGAGCAGTACCTCATACTAGAGAAGAACCATTTCCACAGAATTCAGAAAAAGGTCTCCAATTGAGTTCTGCAGCTTCATGTACAATAGCTCTATTACCACAACTTGCCGAAACTGAGCAAGAAGTTGCACTTCCTTCACAAACTTTTTTACATGTTGGGTTATTAGAGACGGATTCTACTTTGTTTCCTGCTGCACATGCACAGAGACAGGAAGCTCCACTTGGAGATGAGCATGATTTTTTGAAAATTGCACCTGCTTTATTGAGGCTACAAGTTTCTGTACCTACTCTAACAGCACCACTAATTGTAAGTTGAATACCTGGATTTTGAGAAGTATTTGTTCCTACAATCATACCATGATCAGCATTGATCAAGAAGGTGTGTTCTTTTATTCCTGTGAGGATCATATGTTGTTTTCCGTTGAAAGCAAAGATTCCTCCTTTCGTAAGAAGAATATTTGATCCAAGTGCAAGACTTTCGTTTGCTCCTGTCTGGATTAGAATATTTTTACCTGCATAGGCAGCAGAGTTTTTCGCATAAACGGAGGTATTTTCTGTTCAGATTGCGACAGATCATTGTGCCTGATTAGAAAGAGTAACTCCTGAAGAAGCTAAAATTGCTGTGTTCTGAGCCAGACTTTTATTTTTCTTTCCTCCAAGGATAACAGAATTGGTGGTGTCTGAGGTAATTCCCTTGGGAAGGTCATTACTTCTTCCTCCTATTACTAAAGATCCAGTTCCAGCTTCATTATTATTCCCTGATCCTGCTACAACTGAACTTTGCGTATCCGCAGTATTTCTCAAATCGGTTATAAGTTCAATGGCTGTTCCATTTCCAAGATCAATCCTTTTTACAGGACCGATACCAAGAGTAGTTCCTCCGGTGTTCATCAGTCCAACCTTATTGACAAGCGTACCATTCTTTTCATTCAGATGCACCTGTTTGATGTTTTGTACAGCAGTGAATCTATCTGTACGGATCATAAGTGAAGGGCTTTCTTGGGCGCGAGAGTCTGCGAGGATCCAAAATACTCCTGTTACCATGAGGAAGAGTCCGAAAAGAGAAACTCGTCTTTTTAGCATCAGTTTTCTCATTTTGTTTGATGATTAAGAAATAAACAAAATATTCATCTTCAAGTATAGTGATATGGGGCAATAATGCAATTTTTTTTGAAGAAAATGTTCTTTCCCTTTTCCTTCTGTATTTTTAAAGTGAAATTTTTAGTTGCTATATTTTTCTAAAAAGTTTTGATAAGCTTGTTCAAAGGCTTTATCAAGCTGTGCTAATTGAGATCAAAATGTCATTGTGCTGAGAGTCAGGCGTTTACGTTCTTCCTCGTAGAAAAGAGTACGATCTCCAGAAAAAGTACCGAGTGCATGAATTACTGGAGTTTCATATTGCATAAAGGCATCTTGAAGTCCTGAAAGATAAGTCACTACTGCAAGATGAAACTCACTATCTTCAGCTGAAAGAGTAGTAACTTGATTCTGAAGTTCCTTGAGTTTAGTTTGGGTAGTTTCGTAAAGAGTTGAAAGATTGTCTCCTGTATAGCGTTGTTCTAGTGTCGCATAATATTCCTCTAAGAGTTTCACAGCTTGATGTTGTATATTCATAAGTTCATTTGAATATGCTTGAATTTCAGTAGGATCAGGACGGTTTGTACATCCTGCAAATAAAAAAAATAGTATAAGAAATCAGATTTTTTTCATTTTTTTGACTTTAAAAGTAAAGTATTTCTATGCTAGTTATTCTATGATAACTTTCAAGTCTATATGCAGATAAGTTTAGAATCTTAAGCTAAAAAAGGTATTATTAAGATTGTTATTTCAAGTGAAAACTATATACTTCCAGAGATTTTTTATGATCTTTTCAAAATATGCAGACTGAGATTAAACTCCCTAATATTTCAAGCTACCAAGAAGCAAAAAAGCTGATCCAATCTGGAGAATTGGTCGCCTTCCCTACGGAAACAATTTATGGACTCGGAGCTGATGCCCTCAATTCCCAAGCAGTAGCCAAAATTTTTGAGGTCAAAGGAAGACCAAGTTCCAATCCTCTCATCGTTCATATCGGAGAGAAACATCAGATTTCTGAACTTTGAATCGTAGAAAATCAGTTTCAGCAACAGATTATTGATAAGCTTTTCCCAGGACCGATCACCTTGCTCTTGAAAAAAAAGGACATCATTCCAGAAATCGTGACTTCCAATCCTTTCGTTGGGATCAGGATGCCTTCCAATCAGATCGCAGCTGATTTTTTGAAAACGGTGGAAAGACCGATCGCTGCTCCAAGTGCCAATATCTCTGGGAAACCGAGTCCGACTTCAGCTCCGATGGTTTTGGACAATCTCAAGGGAAAGATTGAGCTCATTATTGATGGAGGGGCTTCGGACTTTGGGATTGAATCTACTGTGGTCAAAGTAGATGAAGAAGATTGAAAAGGAAAAATCTGAATTTTGAGACCTTGATTTATTACGAAGGAAGACCTAGAAAAGCTCTTTGCTGGACAAGAAGTGGAAGTAGAATACACAAGCAAAGACCAGAATATGTCGCCATGAACAAGATTTAGGCACTATAGTATTGATGCAAAGATTCATATTATCAGTTCTGCTGCTGAAATTCCAAAAAAACTGACCGCTCCAACGGCTCTCCTTGCGACTAAAGAACGACTCCTTCGCGAGGATTGTCCTGCCTTCCACGATCCCCAGCTCCTAAAACTTGAATGGGGAACTGAAGAAAATCTTGCAAGCTGTGCACATAGCCTTTTTGATTGCTATCATTCCATTGAAAAGCAGGGCATTCAAGAGCTTTATGTCCAGAAACTTCCTGAAAATGGGCTGGGCTTCGCGATTATGAACAGGGTCAAAAGATCCGCGGAATCCTAATTCAGACTTTTAATCTTTTAAAACTCTAAATCATGCAACGACTAACGCTTCTCCTCTTTCTTCTCGGCTTTATCTTCCTGATCAAAGGTGCGGATCTCCTCGTGGAAGGCTCTTCTTCATTAGCAAAAAAATTCTGAATCTCCGATATTATCATCGGACTGACCATCGTTGCTTTCGGAACTTCCGCTCCAGAATTGGTCGTAAATGTCAGCTCAAGCCTCAAGGGAGCAACAGGAATCACGATTGGGAATGTGCTTGGAAGCAATATCGCAAATATTCTGCTGATTCTTGGGGCTTCTGCACTCTTTGCCCCGATTAAAGTCAAAAAAAAGCTGCTTAGCAATGAAGTGTTCTTTACGATTATTGCGACAGTCGTATTCGGGATTTTCATCAATGACCGCTTTATTGATGGAGCAGCACAAGGACTGGTGACAAGAAGTGAGGGGCTGATTTTACTGGTTCTGCTCTGAATTTTTCTCTACTATGTCTATCAAAGCATCAAAAATGGACAAGCTGATGAGGAAGAGGATGAAATTAAAGTCCTTCCTCTGCGAAAATCACTGCTCTGGATTGTGCTCGGACTTGGAGGACTGATTCTCGGGGGGGAATGGATCGTCAATGGTGCGGTAATGATCGCTGAAGCTTTTGGGATTAGTCAGAGAGTGATTGGGCTAACGATTATTGCGATTGGGACTTCGCTTCCTGAACTTGCGACTTCCGCACTTGCTGCCTATAAAGGGAAAACTGATCTCGCCCTAGGAAATGTAATTGGTTCCAATATTTTCAATATTCTTTTCATCCTTGGAATGAGCAGCCTTATTACTCCGATTCCAGCTTTAGCAGGGACAACCTGAGATTTAGTGCTTCTCTGCTTGGCAACAGGCTTGATCTATGTTTTTGGCTACGGAATTACCGGAAAAAAATGGCAAATCAACAAACGAGAAGGAATAGTGATGATTGTGTTGTATGCTCTCTATTTAGGCTTTTTGGTTTTTCATAACTTATAATTGACCTTTTTTTCTGAGCTTGACTTTCTGCTGATGAATCACTATAGTTAGTTAGCTTTTATCTTTTTGGTAGCAATGCACTCAAAAAAATTGCTCATCACTGGAGGGCTTGGATATATCGGCTCTCATACTACAGTTCTTTTCTCTAATGCAGGCTATGACTGTGTTTTGCTGGATAATCTTTCTAATACTCACAAGGATTCTGTGTTGGCAGGTATCCGTGAACTCATAGGCAAGGAGCCTGTTTTTTATGAAAAAGATGTGAGGGATTATGACTTTTTAGATGCGCTTTTTGAAAAGGAGCATTTTGACGGAGTAATCCACTTTGCTGCCAAGAAAGCAGTAGGAGAGAGCTGTCATGATCCTTTTCTTTATTATGACAATAATATCAATGGAACTCTAACTTTGCTTGAAGTTATGGAAAAACATCAGGTGAAAAAAATAATTTTCTCTTCTAGTGCTACTGTCTATGATGCAGAAAAAAACATCCCTCCTTTTACTGAAACTGATCGCTTAAATACTGTAAATCCCTATTGAACAACAAAACTTGCGATGGAATTTTTACTCAAAGATATGGCTTTTCATAAAGGTTTTGAGGTCGTTTGTCTTAGGTATTTTAATCCAGTGGGTGCTCATCATTCAGGATTGCTTGGAGAAAACCCAAAAGGAATTCCAACAAATTTGGTACCTTTTCTTCTTAGAGTTGCGAAAAAAGAAATTGAGGAGATTACGATTTTTGGAGAAGATTATCCTACCTCAGATGGGACTTGTATTAGAGATTATATTCATATTGAGGATCTAGCACAGGCTCATCTTCAAGCCTATGAATATCTCCTTCAACAGGAAGAGGCTGAAGAAGCTAGTGAACAGCTTCCGTTTCCAAAGTATGAAATTTTCAATATTGGGACTGGAAATGGAAAGTCAGTGAAAGAAATGCTTACGATTGCTAGCTCTGTGGTTGGGGAAGAACTTCCTTTTCATCTTGGAGAAAGAAGAGATGGAGATGTCGCTGTTTCTGTGGCTAATCCAAGTAAAGCAAAGAAGATCCTTGGTCGAGAACCTCAAAAAACTATTCTAGAAGCTGTTCAAGATGCGTGGAACTTTGCTCAGAAGAATTTCTAGATAAAATTCTTTTTCTATTCTCTCTTGAAATAGTATTTTTTTTCTGTATTTTTCAGTCAGTTTTATTTTTTTATTGTTAGACTCATGTTTAAACAAATGCTTCTCTCTGGAGAACTCGCTCAATATGTGGGAGATGAGGTAGAAATTCGTGGTTGGCTTCATACTGTACGTGTTGTTTCTGCTAATTTGGCGTTTTTGATTCTTAGAGATAGACAAGGTTTGGCTCAAGTCGTTTTTGAAGATGCCGAGGAAATCAAAAAGCTAGAAGGCTGCCTTTTGGGCACAATTGTAAGTGCGAAAGGAAAGGTTGCAGAGATGCCAAAGGGGAAATTTCGTTTTGAGCTTCAAAAAGCAAGATTGAATGTTATTAGGAAAGTTACCTATCCGAGTCCGATTGATATTTCCAAAGAAGAAATGCATGCTGATGGAGAAACTTTGCTTGAGCATAAGGTTGTAGCGCTTAGGCATCCAAGGCAGATGAAAATCTTTAAGGTTGCTGCAATTGTAGAAAAGCAGATGAGAGCTTTCTTTGATGCAAATGATTTTACTCAGATTAACTCACCAAAGATTATCGGTTTTCCGACTGAGGGAGGTGCTGAGGTGTTTGAGATTGATTATTTTGGACGTAAAGCCTACTTAGCACAGAGTCCTCAATTTTACAAGCAAATCATGGTCCCTATCTTTGAAAGAGTCTATGAAATTGGAAGAGCTTATAGAGCTGAGAAGAGCAATACGAGCAGACATCTTTCAGAAATCCTTATGCTAGATATGGAAATGGGATTTATTGATAGTTTTGATGATGTGATTGAAATGACCGAAAGGTTTGCAAATTTTGTGGTAGAAAAAACTTGGGCAGAAGCAGAACCGCTTTTACTCGCTCTTGGATCTGAAAGACCGCTCCTTGTTGAACATTTCCCTCGTATTAGTGTGACGGAGCTGCATGAGCTGATGTTTAAGGAGACGGGGGAGGATTATCGTAATGAGAGGGATCTTGCTCCTGCAGAGGAGAAATTTATTTGTGAGTATTCTGCTCAACATTGGCAATCAGATTTTGTTATTGTTGATGGATTCCCTCGATCAGATGCTAAATTTTATCATCATCAAAACAAAGAAAATCCTGAAATTGCTGATCGTGCAGATCTTCTTTTCAGGGGAGTGGAAATCGTGACCCTTACTCAGCGTGAAGTAAACTATCAAAAGCTTGTTGATCAGATTACTTCTCAGGGACAAAATCCTGATCATCCAGGGCTAAAGCATTATTTGGATGCCTTTAAATATGGAATGCCTGATGAGGGAGGATTTGGACTTGGAATTGCAAGATTTGTCCAAAAATTAATTGGTCTAGAAAATATCAAAGAAGCAGAGCTTTTCCCAAGAGATATGCAAAGAGTTACCCCGTAAAAGAGGGTTTGTATTCTACCTTTATTTTTGCGATCATGATGATGAAAAATTCTCCTCTTGGATTGCTTTTCCTTGGAAGACTTGAATCGGAGAAGGGCTTTGATCTTATTTTTGATTTTATTGATCAATATCCAAATAAAGAACTTCCTTTTGAACTCTATGTGTTTGGTACAGGAAGTTATGAAAAAGGTCTTATGCAGCTGGCTGAACGTTTTAAAGAGATTCATTTTTTTGGTCGAAAACCACTACCTGAGGTAGAAAGATATCTTGAAAATATTGATTACTGCTTGATGCCATCCAGATTTTTGGAAACTTTTGGATTGAGTGCTATCAATGTTTTGAAGCGAGGAATCCCTGTGATTGGTTATCAGAAGTGAGGTTTAAAGTCTTTTATCCCTGATGTTTATGCGATAGAGCAGTGTGAAGGAAGTACGGATCTTGCAAAGTTTACGACGATGCTTCTCAAGCTCCAAGAAGAAAAAAGGACTCAAAAAGCTGATTTTTATGCTCAGTTGGCGGACTCTAGTAAAGCAATTGCTCAAAATTATACCAAAGAAAAACGGTTACAGCACTTTAAAACTCTCTTTTCTCAGCAGAAAGGTAAAAAAATTGTCATGGTTAGTGACTTTATCAATCCTATTGGGGGAATAGAAACCTATATTCATGATGTTAAGTCTCTTTTGGAGGCAGAAGGGTATGAAGTAAAACTTTTTGGCTCAAGATGTCCAAGAGGAAAGCGAGGAAAACTCAAGAAACTTTTAGGAATTGGTTTTGCAAGTTTTAATTTTTGGCAAGCGATCAGTTTTTTCTTTTTTATACAAAAAGAAAAGCCTGACCTCATTTGGTATCATAGTATGCTTCGTCGAAATGGTCGGCTTCCTCTCGCTTTTACCCATTCAAATAAGGTAGAAAAGTGGATGATGTATCATGATTTTGGTTATTTTACGCCTTATCCCCATCAGCTTGGTAGAATAGAAGAGATTGAAACTCCACTTACGCTTAGACATTACCTTCAGATGGCAAAGACTAAAAATCTATTCAGAAAATTCTTTATCTTTGGAAAATATTTGACCTTATACTTGTTGAAAGTCCAGCTTAAAAAACAGATTACTCGTCATTTAGTGCCTTCTGCATTTATGATTCCTCTTATAGAAAAGAGTTTTGAACTTCAAAAGGGGAGAGTAGAAGCTTTTAATCATTTTCTCCAAAGCTCGTAATCCTATTTTAAGCTATTAAAAAAGCCTCAGTGATAAGATTTAGAGGCTCTTTTGTTGTATGGTTTTTTATTGCTTATTTTTAGATAAAAATATCTCTTGGCTTTGCCCCCTCTTGAGGACCAATCACTCCTCTTTCCTCCAAAATATCCATAATTCTGGCAGCCCTTGCAAATCCAACATTGAGCTTTCTCTGGAGCAGGGTTGCGGAAGCTTTTCTCGTTTCAGCGATGACTTGGATAGCTTGATTAACGAGGTCTTCATCATCTCCAGAATCCCCTCCGGCAAAGGAACCTTTCGCGGTTTCCAGTCTGCTTTCTAATGCTGCAATAATTTCCTGATTATAAATATCATCTTCACTCAGTCCTTGCATATATTTATTTCTTAGCTGAGCAACGACCTTTTCAATCTCTTCTGTTGTAATAAACGGAGCCTGAATTCTGATTGGGAATTTCGTACTTGGATCCATATAGAGCATATCCCCCTTTCCAACGAGGTCTTCTGCTCCTTTACGACCAAGAATCGTCCTACTATCCACCTCAGAAACCACTCCAAAGGCAATTCTTGTCGGAATATTCGCTTTGATCAGACCAGTAATCACATTCACAGATGGTCTTTGTGTTGCAAGGATGAGATGGATTCCCACGGCTCTGGCCTTCGCCGCAAGACGGTTAATGCAGTTCTCAACTTCTTTTCTATTGGCAGAGCTAGAAAGCATCATATCCGCCATTTCATCAATAATAAAGACGATACGATACATTTTCTCTTGTCCTTCGGCACTCATCTTTTCGTTGTATTCATCCAGATTTCTTACTCTTTGCTCTTTGAGCGTCGTGTATCTCTTTTCCATCTCCTCAACCGTTCGCTGAAGGAGTTTTATCGCTTTTCCACTATCATAGACGATTGGAGCGAGCAAATAAGGCAAACCTGAATACATCTCCAGTTCAACTTGCTTCGGATCAACCATAAGAAACTTGAGTTCAGCAGGCGTATTCTGAAACATCAACGAAACAATAAAGTCGTTGATTCCTACAGACTTTCCACTTCCTGTCGCACCTGCAACAAGCAAATGTGGCATCTTTTCAAGCGGTCTCACCTGCACACTTCCATCAATCCCTTTCCCCAGTGAAAGATTGGTCGCATTCTTTTTCATCTCTGTAGAAAATTCGCTAGTATTGATCACATCGCCGAGCCTCACCATATTTGGCTTTGGATTGGGGATTTGGATTCCCACGAGGTCGGTTCCTGGGATCGGAGCGATGATTCTAAGCGATTTAGACTTGAGCGAAAGCTTAATATCATTTGCTAGCCCTTCAATAGCAGAAATTCTGATCCCTTCATCAGGTTTAATCTTGATCTGTACGATAGAAGGTCCAATATCAAAGCCCTCAATCGCAATTGGAACTCCAAACTCTCCAAGCTTGGTCTGCAAAGCTTTCGCCTTTTCCACGAGAAAATTTTCATCAATCGTTTGTTCCTGTCCGAGTGTGGATTCTAGCAGCGAAGTCCCAAAAGTCGGTTTATCTCCCGAATAATGGATCACTGGTTTCGGCTTTTTCTCTTCAATCTTCTGCTCTACTTTGGCTTTAAACATTTCCTTAAGAAGAGAACCTGAACCAGAACTAGAACTAGACTTGGCGATTTTTCCAGTAGCTTGAGAAACCTTTTCCATAATCGCTTCAGTAGAAATTTCGGGTCTCGTGATCGTAATTGTAGGTCTTTCCTGTTCTTTGGAGTCAGCTTTTTTTTCTTTTTTAATAGGAGCATCTGGCGTCTCTATGTTGATCTTTGGAAGCTTTGGCAGGCGGACATTGAAAACATAGAGCAGATAACCGATAAGTAGAATTAGCATGATAATTATGATTGCTTTGATTGCGGTAATGTAGGTTCCAGTCTCGTTTTTTAGTCCTTTCTCCAAAAGCCAAATCAGAGGCCATGAAAAATAGCCTCCATTTTCAGACCACTTAATTGGTATACTTACGTCTCGAAGGCGTACATTCAAAACGGAAGAAACCATAAGAAGAAGCGAAAAAAAATATTTTACTAGGAATTTTGTAAGGTGTCCTTTGAGTAAAATCATTGTTCCTATTACAATACAAAGTCCAAAAAAGAACAAAAGTCAGATTTCTCCAAAGGCGATCTTACTATATTTGGTGAAAAATTCAAATATTGGAGATCCTTGTGCCATTGCTCTTGAGAAAAAATAGAGTATCCCCAAGGAAATCATTCCAAATCAAATATGATTTTTATTTACAGTAAAGGATCTCGTAGTTCTTCTCTGAGTTTTTCTTCTCGCCAAAATACTAAAGCTAAAAAAAATAAAAAAAGCTGGATACACTATATATAAATCTAATGATTTTTGGCTTTCTTTCAAGTTAAATCAAAAGTTTTTGTGTCAATTATTATTCCTTTTTCAAAAGTTTGCTATTTTCTCAAAATATAGCTACTAGAAGTACTATTTCTGATTTCAAAAGGAGCTGAACTATAAGCTTTTTATTAAAAAATTTTTTTAAGTAATAATAAAGGAGTGTCTCTACAAGGGAGTAATCAAAAAAACCCGAATAAAAATTCAGATCTTTTTGTGTTTAAAAAATTAAGAATTCTAGTCTTTGATCACATAACCTACTTCTTTGAGGTCATAAGCATTATTTCTATACAAATCATACAATACTTCAGCAACCGTTCATCTAATATCATTTTTTAAAGCTGAGTTTGAGACGATAGAACTAATATAATTCCTATAATTTTTTGCTCGATCTTCCGCAGGCTCTTCCAAAGTTTGATTCTTCACAAGCCTTGTTATGATCGCAGAGAGCTCATCTACCGTTATCAAATCATAAGGTCTAAATGTGGTTTTTTGTTTTGTGCCATTAGGATTTCCATCCCCATTGAAAATGAGGTAGTCATACGATTTATAGATATATGGAAGAAGCGTTGGATCAGCGTTTCTTAAGTCTGTGAACTGATTTGCATAACTTCTACTTGGTTTTCTACAGAGTACATTCGTCGCAAATTCCGTCATAAATCTTGCTGCTTCTTGTCTGGTTAGACTTCTCTCTGGAGCAAAGTCTTTGGTTCCTTGCCATCTTGTGAGCTGATAACTATAGAGCATCTGATGAGCTTGTCTCAAGAGTTTTGTCATAGCATTCCCTTGATCAATCGTTTTCTGGTCAAGTGGATTGAAACAGGTCGTCTTAATTGTTGGATTAAACAGACTCTTTTCTACCTCTTTTGTTTCTACAGGCTTTCATGTATCTCCACAGCTACCATCATAATAGCTTGATGAGAAATCACCGTTAGGACAAGTATCTTTAACCAATCTTATTGATCCGCCTCATCTAGAACTTGAACTACTACTAGGAGCAGGAGGAGCTATCACAGTAAGTGTAAACTGGACTGTGGTCTGATTCCCCGCTTGATCGATCGCAACTACTTGGATAGGATAAATTCCTGGAGTAGCTGGAGTCGTTCCAATAATTTGAGAACCCGTCATATCAAAGGTCAATCCTGCTGGTAATCCGTTTACCTGAAGCGTTACCGATCCACTATTATCAGTTGCTACAAGCGGGATAGGAATGATAGGCGTAGAAGGTTGATAGCTGACTCCAGTAAGAGGACTAATTACTGGCGAAATCTCATCCACATCATTCAAGGTAATCGTAACCTTCGCTTCTCCTGTTAATCACAGCTGATCTGAAACAAGCACCGTTAAGAGATAGCCACTCAAGGTTTCATAATCAAGTGCTCCATTTACCTGAAGCTTATCTCCAGCGATTGAGAATGCGTTGCCGGTATTTCCACCGATAATCTGGTAACTTAACGTATCTCCAGTATTTTGGTCTTGCCCATCAAAAGTAAGGATTTGCGTAGTAATTGGAGTATTTTCATCAAGCGTAAGCGTTTTATCGGTAAGGGTAGGAGCAAGGTTTAAGTTGATAGTTGATGCAAGGACTCCCGTATGAGTATTTCAGACTTTATCTTTTACCACTACACACAGCGTTTTTCCATTCTGATTTGCATCATCAATTTCAAAGTTGAGGATAAAGGGTTCTGTAGCTCAAGGAGCCACTCCATCTAAACTCATAAAATCACCACAAGGGCATCATAATCAGGATCTGCTGCTTCTGTAGATTTCCAGAGTCCTGCACCTCATTGATCTTGAGTTTGAAAAGAAACCTTCCATTTCCTTCCATGATCAGAGGGAGTAAAAGTAAGAGGGGAAATCGTAGGATGAGTCTTATCAATCGTATAATGCGATTCAGTCTTTGAGTTTTGGTTTCCTGCAAGATCCTTGATATCAACTTTTATACTTCAGTTAATCACAGGATCATTCACCGTAAAATCACACTGCACCTTGGTAGGATTCACCTGAACACAAGCAAGATTCTCGATATGCATTGCTGCACCTGGAGAAGTAATTTGCACTCCTGTAGCAGCGATTCCCTGGTCATCAGTAGCGATTACCGTAAAGGCAAGCTCACCTCCCGTCAACATACCAAGCGGAGTAATCGAAAGAGAAGGAAGATTCGTATCATGGACAAAGAACGCACTATTTTGACCTTCAGCACCATTTGCATCCTTTGCGATAATCTTTAGGATTCCACTGGTATTGATTCATTGAAAACTACATTGCACTTTATTGGTTGGACCGTTATCAAAATCCACCGCTCCGCCTAATCACAAATCCTGCCCATTACAAATAATCTTTGTTACTCCAGTATCTGCTGGATTTGCAACGTTGATATGCTTAATCTTATAACTACTTGGAGAATACACCGTAAAAGTTCAGCTCATTACATCTTTACTGAGGGTAACATTACTCGGATTAAACTCAATAATTGGAGGAAACTTAATCTCATTCTCTGAAACATTCCCTACTTTATCTGAACAGGTTACTTTCACCGTATGAACAGTTTCTGTTGGGTTGAAGTTCAAAACGTGTGGTGCTCCGAGCAAAAGTGGAGTGATCGTTTGAAGGATCCCTCAAGCACCGGTATAAGTAAGTTCACAAGTTCCAGTTCCTGCAGCTCAGACATCTTCAAAAGTTTTTAAGGTTACAGTTGGAGTATGAATACCTGAACTTGTATCAATATCGAGTTGAGCTGGTTTTGGTGCTTGCGTATCAATAAGATAACCAGTTATAAGTGCAGAAGTTTGAATGATTCTATTGTTTCAGAGATTCTTATAGAATTTAAGTTTCAGATTTTTATCGCTTTGTTCTTGTGTAGAAGTAATCTTAACACTACAGTTTACCTTAGTAGCATCTAAGGGTTCTAAACTACAGGCAAAGTTCGAGTATTGAACGGTTGTCCCTACAGGATCTATTGAGAGCACTCCATTATCTAGATCAGCCTGAGTCAAAGGAAACTCACTCTTAAAGGTAATAGTCGTATCTGTGATCGTTCCGCTACTCTGTAATGTAGGAGTAGTAAAAGTGAACTTAGGCTTACAGTCAAAAGCATCTGACCATATCCATCTAGGGAAAGATGCAGTCATATTTTTTAACTGATCTCTGACCTGGTAAGCTGCACAATATTTCGGCCAGAGTATTATTTCCTGAATTTGTGCCAAGTTATAACCACTATTTACTTTATCCAAAAGGCTCACCAAAAATTTTTCATAATTTTCCCTACTGAAAGTTTTTCGAAGAAGGCTTCTAGCAGACTGAAGAGAAGAAAGATCCCATTTAGAGATATCAAAATCAATATTTTTGGTATCATAGAAGATATTATTGATCATCGTTACCTTACTCGTATCCCACTTCGAAATATCTCAGAAAGTTTTATCTGAACCTCTAAACATACTATGCATATTGGTAACCTTACTCGTATTCCAATTACTTAAATCAGAAGAGAAATTCCCTGCTCACCGAAAAAGGGAATCCATATTCGTAACATTCCCAACATCCCATCCTGAAAGGTCTGAAGTAAATTGCGTAGCTCACAGAAACATAGAATCCATATTAGTTACCTTACTTGTATTCCAACTGTCTAACGGTTGATTAAAATCCGTCGCATGATAAAAAGTGGCAGACATATTAGTTACCTTACTCGTATCCCAGCTTCCCAGTGGTTGATTAAAACTCGTCGCATAATAAAACATTCTACTCATATTAGTTACCTTACTCGTATTCCATGTTGAGATATCACCATTAAAAGCCGTTGCAACAGCAAAAAGTCACGCCATATTGACAACGTTACCTACATCTCGAGTAGAAAGATCCTGATTAAAGCTCCTTGCATTATTAAACATAGAATTCATATTAGTAACTTTACTCACATCCCATCCTCCAAGAGGCTGATTGAAATCACGAGCCCCTCCAAACATATAAGCCATGCTAGTTGCTTTGCTCGTATTCCAATTTCCTATCGGTTGATTAAATTTCAGAGCATCCCCAAACATAAAACTAAAATTCTCCACGCTGCTTGTATCCCAGGTAGAAATATCTCCATTAAATTTCTCAGCTGTCGAAAACATATAGACCATAGACTTAACTTTCCTCACATCCCAGCCCGAAAGATCCTGATTAAAATTCTTTGCTGCAGTAAACATCAACCCCATATCTTGTACTTTACTGGTATTCCAATTTCCTATCGGCTGATTAAAATTCGTTGCCCCCCTAAACATCCCGTTCATTGTGGTAACTTTACTCGTATCCCGTCCACTCAAAGGCTGATTGAAACTGGTCGCTCATTGAAACATAAGAGACATATTAGTAGCACTGCTAGTATCCCAATTTCCTATCGGCTGGTTAAAACTCGTCGCTCATTGAAACATCGCAATCATACGAGCTGCTTTACGTGGATTCCAGGAAGAAATATCGGAGTTAAAGAGCTTTGCTCCAGCAAACATTCAATACATATCGGTAACATTACTCACATCCCAGTTTGAAATGTCGGAGTTAAATTTTACTGCCCCATTAAACATATTCAGCATCGACCAAACATTACTCGTATATTGAGTTAATGGGAAAATAATCTGACTCTTAAAATTTTGAAATAAGCCATTTGCAAGGTTCGGGAACCACACATTATTCTTAAATTCCACCTTAGTAATTTCCTCGCCCGTAAGCTGAAGTGCAGTCACCATCGGGAACCACTTCGACCTATCAATCTGCCCTGTCCCAGAGGTAGTTGTCTGGATCGTCAAGGTTTGAGTTCCTTGATCCCAAACTCAATCAACATTCGTTCAAAGATTAAAAGTTTGACTAGGAACATTTACCGCAGCAAAAGTAAGTAATGTTTTCCCTCATCCAAAGAAAATAAAACTCATAAGAGAAAATATAAGCATCTTTCAAAAGGTTTTCATTATTTTCTTTTTTGTCTTATAAAAGAGGAATTGGATTATAGTTATCTTCTAAAGAAAATCAAAATGAAATTTAGAAGGGTAAATTGATAATTTAAAAACAAGAAGAATAGCAGATAATATGTTTTATTAGTAAATGATCAAATATACAAAAGTATAGGGAAGAATACCTTTAAAAGTGCTAGAAAATAAATAAAAAATTCAAGAACTAATTTGATCAGGTCTAAACGAAAAAATATCAAGAGATAACTAAGATAAGCTGATGTTTGATTATCCCAATAAAGTAATGCTTTTAAAATTGTAATTTTCCTTTCTTTTTTTTATTGAAAAAACTCCTCAATTCGCTATACTCAAACTAATTTCAGAATGCTTGATTTTAGAGAAAAAACCAAGAAATCTGATTCTGGTTTTTTATTTTTTTTCTGCCAAAAAACAGATGACCATTAGAAATATCGCAATTATCGCTCATGTAGATCATGGAAAGACTTCACTCGTAGACCAGCTCTTGAGACAGTCTTGAACGCTCAAAAAAATGGAAGAGCAAGACCTCGTTATGGACAATAACGATCAAGAAAGAGAGAGGGGAATCACCATTTATGCCAAGAATACTGCAATTGAATATCAAGGCGAGAGAATCAATATCGTAGATACCCCAGGACATGCGGATTTTGGAAGTGAAGTAGAGAGAGTATTGAGAATGGTGGATTCTGTGATTCTCGTGGTGGATGCGTATGAAGGACCGATGCCACAGACCAAGTTTGTGCTTAAGAAGAGTCTAGAACTCTGACTCAAACCGATGGTTGTGCTTAATAAAATTGATAAACCGGCGGCAAGACCTGACCGAGTGATTGATCAGCTTTTTGATCTGTTTATTTTGCTTGGGGCGAGTGATGAGCAGGCAGATTTTCCGATTATTTATGCGAGTGCAAAAAATGGATATGCGATGAAAAATCTGACTGATGAAGCGAAGGATTTGACTCCGCTTTTTGATGCGATCTTGGAGAATGTAGCTCCAGCAGCTGAAAAATCTGATCTCCCTTTTTGTATGCAGGTTGCCAACCTCGGATATGATGATTATTTGGGAAGGCTTGGTGTTGGGCGTGTGTATCAGGGAACTTTGAGTGCTGGAAGTCAGGTAACGATCATCGGAAATGATGGAGTAAAGAGAAGTGGAAAGATTGCACATATTTTTAGAACGCTCGGGCTCCAGAGGATTGAGATTCCTCAGGCAGAGTGTGGAGATATCGTGACGATCAGCGGAATCCCGAATATTTTTGTGGGAGAAACTGTTGGAGTAGGGGAGGTTGAGGCGATGCCGACGATTGCAATTGATGAGCCGACTTTGAGTATGGAGTTTTTGGTAAATGATAGCCCTTTTGCTGGGAAAGATGGGAAATATATGACGACGGGAAACATGGCAGAAAGACTAGAAAAAGAAGCTGAAACCAATGTCGGTTTGAAAGTAGAAATGGTGGAAGGAAAATTCATCGTCTCAGGAAGAGGAGAGCTCCACCTTGGAGTATTGATTGAAGCGATCAGGAGAGAAGGTTGGGAGCTCCAAGTTTGAGCGCCTCAGGTGATTTACAAAGAAGAAAACGGACAAAAACTTGAACCAATGGAAAATCTTGTCGTTAGCGTGGAAGATGGACTCTCTGGAACGGTGATTGATATGCTCGCACCTCGTAAAGGACTCATGCAAAATATGAGCTCAGAAAACGGACTTACTACGATGGAATTTATCATTCCAACCAGAGGTCTTCTCGGATTCCGTGGAGAATTTATCCTCGCGACCAAGGGGGAATGAATTATGTAT
The DNA here is from genome assembly GCA_963540355.1 of uncultured bacterium. GTDB lineage: Bacteria > Patescibacteriota > Gracilibacteria > Absconditabacterales > Absconditicoccaceae > HOT-345. The sequence continues at coordinate 90,268 of CAUTND010000004.1, read as the reverse complement.
TCAGCTTTTTCTCACTATGAACCTTTTAAAGGAGAAATTGTAAAAAGACAAGTCTGATCTATGATTTCGTCTGCCACTGGACAAGCGATGATGTATGGAATCTTCAAACTCCAGGAGAGAGGACCAATCTTCGTAGACCCAGCTCAGCCAATCTATGAAGGAATGATTGTAGGAGAGCATTTGAAAGGGTGAGATATGACCGTAAACCTCACTATCAACAAGCAAATGAATAATGTCCGCAACTCTGGAAATGATGAAGCGATGAGAATTGATCCAATCGTGCATTTGTCTTTGGAGCAGGCAATGGGGTATATTGGACTAGATGAACTCGTTGAGATCACGCCAAAGGCGATTAGAATTAGAAAGAAGTATTTGACTGAGTCTGCGAGGACGATTGCAAGGAAGCAGGGATTGATTTAGAGCCGGTTACTAGATGATTTTAATCTTTATCCTATCATATGAACACTAAGGCTTCGTTACAGATAAAAGGAGGATCTTGAGCTTTATGAAATTCACTTGTTGATGATAATACTTTTTGAGCCTTGAAAATGAAGTACAGTAATCCCCAGAAATATACTAAAAATCAGCATTATGTTCCCCAATTTTATTTGAAAAAATTCACCAATTCAAATTGAAAACTTGAAACTCTTAATATGAATAATAAAAAAATAATAAAATCTCAAAGTCCTAAGCATGTTTGTAGTTGAGATTATTTTTATGTATTAGAAACATGAAAGCAAGATAAAACCTCTCAAATATTTGAAGATATGTTTAATTATTTTGAAGATAGATTTGCCGTCATTTATGATAAATTGTTAAAAGAAATTCATGAAACTCATCAGATTGAGGAAAATATTTTATATGGTTTGTGTGAGTTCGTAGCAGTATCTCGACTAAGGGGAAAGTCGTTTAGAGACTTAATGCTGAAATGATCTCAGGATTTAATGAAAGAATTAATGATTTCTAATTATAGAATGATTAAAATACACAATCCTAATAATGAAATAGTAAAAAAAATTTCTTCCGATAAAGAACTTGAGAATATTATATTGAACTGAGAATTTAATATAGAATCCAATAATGCTGAATATATAAAGTTTATGGCTGATGACAATTGTATTCAATGACGAACTAATTTATTTCGTTCTAAGAAAATTAGAATATTTATTTCAGATGGCGAAAGAAATTTTGTAACTTCTGATGCTTGTGTTGTGGAATTGTTCCCTGAAAATCGTTCTCCATATGGAGTAAGTTTTTATGAAAGAACTCATTATTTTGTTCTATCTCCAAATATTTTAATTGAATTTTCTGATCCATTTAATAAGTGAAAACAAATAAAAAAGTTACATGTAAAAAAACAAGAGGTTTTGTATTATAATTTATTGCGCAGTATGTATTCAAACTATATGTACTCAAATTCACAAGATAACTTTATAGTAGAAGAGTATTCTAAAGTTCGCTTTCAATATATAGATAAACTTTATAAATTGTTCCCTACAAAGTTTCAAGATGAAAGAGACGCAAAATTAAAAATAGAAAAGAGTGCAAAAAGAGAAGGGATAACTCCTGATATGGCATATGATTTATTAAAAGATAGTACAAGAAGAAATATCTCGATCATTGTAAAAAATGTTCTTAATTAGAGATTTTATATATTTTCTCATCAAACTTCCCTAACTTCCCCTTGCAATTCTCTCCCCGCTCCCTATACTCGCATTAAGTAAACATTAAAACCCCCAAAAAACTGAGAGAACAGCTAACGCAACTATCACAATACTGAAAAAAGCCTCAAAACCGATCAAGAATCCACTTAAATGGTCAAAAAAGTGCTAGAATACAAAAAGATTTGACCAAAATGCTGAAAAAAACCAAAAAACGGATCAGATTTCCATTTTTTTGGTCAAAAAAGCGAAAAATAAGACACAGATTACACATTTTTCATCAAAAAAGTCCAAATATTCAAAATTTTATCACAAAAACGGTCAAAAAAGCCCTTCATCGCCAAAAAATCGCCTGTTTATGCACAGAGTAGTAGGAGAGTAGATGCGTTTAATCTCCTCACTCCCAACGCTGAAAGCGCTGCCTTTATCGCTTCACTCAATAAACTCATCAAAGATACCAACGATGCTTGGAAACTGCACAAAGCCCAGCTTGGGAGATGGACAGAAGAGGGAGGACGAGAGGAGGAAGAGGAAAGTCCAAAGGCTCCTACGGAGTAGGATTTGTTTCTATAGAGATGATCATTATCCTTTTTCAAAGTGTAAATTTTCAGTCTTGATTTTTTTAAGCAAATCATTACCTTTTTTCTTGATGCCACAATAGCTCAATTGGCAGAGCACCGCTATCGTAAAGCGGGGGTTAAGGGTTCGATTCCCTTTTGTGGCTTTGTCCTTGCTTTCTATAGGCAAATAATTATATTTCATCTCGTTGCCTCGATAGCTCAGTAGGTAGAGCGCACCCATGGTAAGGGTGAGGTCGCCAGTTCAATCCTGGTTCGAGGCTAAGTTGTTTAATGCTGGCGAAAGTCAGTTTTTTTTCTTCTTGATTTTTCTCTGAGAATCTTCATCATCAAAAGTGATTTTATCTTTTATTATCTTTTCATGGGAAAACTTACTCGTTTCTTTGGGAATTGGATCGTTGCGCTCAAAACCTTTCCAATTGCTCATTTGATCCTTGTTTTCTTGACAGGATATGGATTCTACCTCGTAAATATCTCTTGGACAGGAGATGATACTCGGAAACTCTTTTTTGCTGGATTTCTAGGGATTTTGCTGAGTTTGGTAGGACCTTTGCTTACTCTCCATGCTGAGGGAAATGAAAAGAGAATCAACCTTTTCAGCCGAGGAATTCAGATCTTTTCACTGGTGTTTATTGGAGGCTATGACTGGATGCTTAGTAGGATGAGTACTACTCCAGGCTATGCTGAAAATTTGCTCTATCTTGGGATATTTCCTCTTTTTGTGCTGGGGATTTTGACGCTTATTGCTTGGATTTTCAAGAGTAAAGAAAATAAAATCTGGTTTTCATGGACGAGTTGGCTTCATGCGATCGGATTTGGTCTTTTGGCAGGCTTAATTGTGTGGGGAGGATTATCTGCTGCGATCGGTTCTATCAATGCGCTATTTGACGTGCATTTTAGGCGAGAGTGGTATCAGTATTTTGGAGTTTTTAGTTTAATCTTTCTTGCAGGAAGCTTTATGCTTAATCACTATACTTTCGTAGTGGCGGAGCTTCCAAAGGGAAGTAAAACAGATTTTGAACTTCTTTCTACGCGTCTGATGAGGATTTTCGGAAGCTACATTTTTCTTCCACTTGCGTTGGTGTATCTTCTGATTTTTGTCGCTTATGGACTAAAAATTCTGATTACTGGAATGCGACCAAAGGGAATCATCGTTTGGTTAGGAACTGGGTATTTTGCTTGGGGAATGCTGACTTATTACTTTACTTTCCCGGAGCAGACGAAGTTTTTTCACTGGATTCGTAGGGTGCTTTTCATGAGTTTTATTTTGGTGGCGCTGATGATGATCGGTGCCTTGGGAATCAGGATCAACCAATATGGAATTACTATCAATAGATATTTTGTAGCCTTATTTATTCTCTTTGTAGTTGGATTTTCTGCATTGGCACTGTTCTTTTCCAAGTACAGAATCAGACTTTTTATTTCTTTACTTTTTGGGCTGACCTTGCTTTCACTCTATGGTCCTCTCAGTGCAAGAAATATCGCTTTCTTCGCCCAGAAAAGTCGTATTGAAACGATGCTCGCTAGAGAACAACTTACTCTTCCGCTTCAAAAAGATGCGCTCAAAGATCTTACGTGAGCGATGGCAGATCAGCTTGCAGAGACGATTTCAGATTTCGTAAGAACTTTCCCTTACCAGCAGTGGAATCAAGTGCTTTTCAATAACCAGTACTCAGGAGAAGCGAGTGCTTGGTCCTATGGCTATGAAGTTCGTAGCTATCTTGGAGCACAGGAGTATTACGGAACTTGGGAGGATGAAGAGGAATCCAAAGAAATTCCATTCAGAATTTGAATCCCTTATGATTTCTTTGAAAAAGAAGGAATTGCTACAGACGGCTATGCTAAGATTTATGAAATGAGTTGGCTTGATGTTCGTATAGCAAATAATAAGTTGAGCTATACCATTTCAGGAGAAAAAAAATCTTTGGATCTTACGCCTTATCTGGAAGATATCTATCTTCAGTCTGCAAAGGGAAAAGAGAGATTTAGTAAGGATTGAAAGCCTTTTATTATTGATCAAGGAGATTATCGTTTGATTATTTCTCATCTTGAAGGAGAGAAATGAGAAGATGGGAAGATCGTTCTTGAGGAGTATCTTCAGGGGTATTTGCTTGTGAAGTAGAGAGGTGAATTATTATAAGAACATGGCTATAAGGCTGTGTTTTTTTATATAATGCAAAAGTAGGGAAAACTTTATTCTTGTTTTTCGTGTGTTCTTTTGTATACTATGAGCGGTTTAATTCCTTTCTAATGCCCTAGTAATTATGCAGTATGATGCTCTCGTTCTCAATCTTTTACAAGAAAAAAATTTGACTTCTGAATCCTTGAAAGATGCTCAGAGAGCTTTTGCTAAATCTCATAATTTAAGCACCCTCCCGAGTAAATCACAAATTCTTCAAGCATATTTTCAGCTTTTGGAGCAAGGAAAAATAGAAAAGAATGCTGATTTTGAGCTTTTGCTGCGTAAAAGGGCGATTCGTTCGCTTTCAGGAATCGTTCCAATTCAGGTTTTGACGAAGCCTTTCCCTTGTCCTTCAAGGTGTATTTTCTGTCCGAATGATCCTGAGATGCCCAAGAGCTATATCAAGTCTGAACCTGGGGCGATGAGGGCTTTTCTCAATCAGTTTGATCCGCTCAAGCAGGTTTACAATAGGCTCTACTCTCTCCAGCAGACAGGGCATAAGACCGATAAGATTGAGATGATTGTGCTTGGGGGGACTTGGGATTTCTATCCGAGAGATTATAAAATTGACTTTATCAAGCAACTCTATGATGCTTGCAATACCTTTTGAGCATTAGCAATCAAAAATCTGACAGGAACTGCGGATCGGAAATATGCTTTTGAGATTACGAATCAAGATCAGATTCAGCTTTCTTCTTCTTTGGAAGAGGCAATACAAATCAACGAAACCGCACAGCATAGAATTATCGGACTGACCATAGAAACCAGACCAGAATTTGTGACCGATCAGAACTGTAAGGATCGGAGGGCAATGGGCGTAACGAGAATTGAAATGGGCGTGCAGTCCACTGATGATACGGTTTTGGACTTGAATAAAAGGGGGCATCATCTCGCAGGGGTAGAAAAAGCACTTCATAAACTCAGGCAATATGCCTTCAAGTTTTCTATTCATATTATGCCAGGGCTTTACGGTTCTACGCCGGAAAAGGATATTCAGACTTTTCGTGATGTATATGCCAATCCCTACCTCAAGCCTGATGAAATTAAGTTGTATCCGACTTCGGTGATTCCGCAAACGGAACTGTATGAGCTGTATCAGCAGGGGAAGTATCAGCCGATTACGACAGAGGAGATTAGTGAGATTATTGAGACGACTTTTCGTGAGATTATTCCGCCCTATACGAGGATCAAGAGGCTGATTCGTGATATTCCTGCTACGGAAATTAGTGCAGGATCTAATGTTACGAATCTTTCCCAGCTTATGCATGAGAAGCTTCTGAAAAAATATCAAAAAGCTGATGCAGACTTCCGTTCTGCTTTTTACCACAGACTCTATGAGAATTTACAAGTTTTTAGTGATGAAGAGGAGTTTTTTTCAGTCATTGCGAACGGAACGGAGTGAAGTGTGGCAATCCAAAAAAATACTCCAACCGGATTGCTTCACTCCGCTCGCGATGATGCTCAGCCACATGCTTTTCAAACCTACCTCCTCGGGAAAACACCCGAGCTTTCAAGTTTTCGTCATTTTGTGAGCCTTGATACCAGAAGTAGAGAGGTAAGGAATAAAAAAGAAAAAACTGAAGTTCTGAACTTGGTTGTGAGGGTTTATGAGAGTTCAGTTGGACAAGAATATTTCATCAGTTATGAAGATGAACTTGGCTATCTCTATGGATTTACGAGGCTTCTTTTACCAAAACTTGAGGAAAGAATTGATTTCGCAGGACTTGGCTTGGAAACGGCTTTGATTAGAGAGCTACATGTCTATGGCTCTTTGCAGAGTTTGAAAACACAAGAGGAAAGCGGGCAGAAAGTCCAACATAGCGGACTGGGGAAACAACTCCTTGAGACTGCAGAAAAAATCGCTCAAAAATCAGGTTTTTCAAAGCTGTCTGTAATTTCTGGGGTTGGAGTGAGGGAGTATTATCGCAAGCAGGGCTATAAAATAGAGGGGACCTATATGGTAAAAGTACTTATCTAACTTTACTTATTCCTTGTTTTTGAGGGTAGATATTTTTATTTTATTCTGTATTTTTTTGTAGTACTTGGGTCTTTGAGTAAGTCAGACTTTAAGGTTTTAAAAATAGGTAGTCAATTTTTTAAGGTCTGATTTTAAAGTTCTAGATATTATATTCAAAAAAAACAAATCTGTTTCTATCAATTATTTATTCCTCTAAAAATTTCTTTTTCCAATCTTCCAAAATGCGGTTCAAATACACGATATTATGCAGTCCGACAAGGCTTCCTCAGAGCGTTTCCTGCTCCCTGATGAGGTGACAGAGGTAAGCTTTGCTAAAGTTTCTGCAAGTGTAGCAATCACAGCTTTCAGTCAAAGGAGAAAAATCAGTTCTGAAGTCAGAATTTGTAATTTTAATATTCCCCTGATCAGAAAAGGCGATTCCGTGCCTTCCAAGTCTCGTTGCTGCGACACAGTCAAACATATCTACTCCCTGTTCTATCGCAAAACGCAGGTCTTCTGGAGTTCCTACGCCCATCAAATATCTCGGCTTCTCATTTGGTAAAAGTGGCGTCGTATGTGCGATCACTTGCTCAATCAACTCTCTACTTTCTCCAACGCTCACCCCACCAATAGCAATTCCATCCCAAGCGAACTGAGAAAGGTATTCTGCAGATTGGGTTCTAAGATCCAGATAAGTCCCTCCTTGCACGATAGGGAACAGCACACCTCTTGCTTCTTCGTATTTCGGCTTGAAATGTTCAAAAGCTCTTTTGGCTCGGCGATGGGTCATAGCAATATGCTTTTCTATGGTTTTCTTGTCAGAACCAGCAGGAGAGCAAACGTCTAGCACCATCATAATGTCAGATCACAGCTCACATTGCGTATCTACGACATTTTCTGGGGTGAAGATATGCTTTGATCCATCATAAGGCGAGCGGAATTTTACGCCCTCTTCAGTCAGCTTTATTCCTACTTTGTGAGTGTGCTTTTGGTCGTTGAATTTTTGATTTGCCAGACCAAGAGAAAAAACCTGAAACCCTCCGCTATCGGTCAGAATCAGTCCATCTTTCCAGTTTTCAAACTGATGCAAACCTCCAGCCGCCTGGACAATTTTACTTCACGGACGAAGATAAAGATGGAAAGTGTTTGCAAGAATCAGCTTGATCGGCTCAATCTGATTTCCAATATAGTGCGGATCCTGCAAAAGATCTAAAATCAGACCTTTGATCGTGGCTTTGGTCCCCACTGGCATAAAAATCGGCGTTTTGAGGGTGATTCCATTGAGGCTGATTTCACCGACTCTGGCTTTCCCTTTTTGCTTGAGGATTTTGAAGTTGAGTTTTGACATGCTTGATAGAAAAGGAAATAAGAAAAGTTTTTTAATTTAGACAGCGACAGCCATAGGCAAAGAAGCATCTGGATTATAGCCCTTTATTACGGTGTCGGTGTATTCCCGTTCAAAAATTGAAGAGCATTGCTTGGTTTCTATATTTGGAAGGGGCTTCGGTATTCTAGTCAGCTGTTCCTGAAGAGCAGAAATATGGTTCTCATAAATATGGGTATCCGCGAGAAATCCAACCAGCTTCCCTTCTTGTAGCCCTGCTTCCTTGGCAAGAAGATGAAGTAAAAGCCCATAGCTTGCGATATTAAAAGGCAATCCCAATCCTATATCTACTGATCTTTGATTTCGCAGGAGGTTGAGTTTCCCATTGATGACGGTCACCTGAAATCCATAATGACAAGGCGGTAAAGCCATATGTTCCAGATCCATTGGATTCCGAGCTGAGACGATCATTCTCCTGTCGGAAGGGTTCTTTTTGAGGGTTTGGATCAGATTTTTTAACTGATCTACGCCTTGCTGATCATAATTAGTACTAAAGGTCTCATATTTAGCACCGAAATACCTCCACTGAAAGCCATAAATCGGTCCAAGTTCCCTTTCCGCTTTCATCGCCTCCTGCGTCGCAGCATCATGACTATAAGGCACACGATCAGGCGAGCACCACTCATCCCGGATATGATTATTCCTCGCTAAAAGTCGCTCCTTGTCTGTGATCCCCTTGATAAAAAATTCTAATTCTGAAGCTACAAGTCTAAAAGGGATTTTTTTGGTCGTTAGAAGAGGAAAGCCCTCCTGCATATTATGCTCAAAAAAGGTTCCTGCGATGGCTTTTGTGCGGATTCCGGTCCTGTTTTCTTTTCGTTCTCCGTGGTCTAGAACTTGTTTAATAATCTTCAAATAGGCTTGCATAAGCGAATAAGGAAAAAATAAAACTTATTTTCTCTCATATACGAGGAAATCTAGCTTCTCTGAGCTTTGTTTTTGTATACAAATGAAATCTGATTCAAATTCAGGGAAAAAGCGATCTCAAGGATAATTCTTTTTGATCAAGGTAAGATAAATACGGTCAGCATTTGGAAGAAAACTTTCATACACCTGAGCCCCTCCAATGATAAAAAGCTCTTCTTCCGGATCAGCTTTTTCGGCTTGATATGCTTCCAAAAAAGCTTCTTTGCTTGGATAGCATTCAAGTTTAGGAATGATTTGTGAAGTCAGAATGATATTTCTCCTGTTGGGAAGCTGTTTCCCGATGGATTCAAAAGTTTTTCTCCCCATTACAACGGTATGATCTGTGGTTTTCTCTTTGAAGTAATGTAAATCTTCAGGATAATGCCGAGGAAGTTTATTCTGGTTTCCAATCACTCTTTCCGGAGTCATCGCTACTATCAGAGAAATTTTCATCCCCAAGACTAAAAAATAAAAGCAACCTGAGTATGAGGATTTACCCATGAAATGCAATCAGATTTTTTTACTTGAAAAGGAATTCCCCTTTCTGTATACTCAGAGTGTCAAAAACTTTATGTCATAGCTTTATACCTCGTGATTACCAAAATAAAAACTGAACTTTCTCAAGTCACTTCTCTTAAGAATAAACAGGGATTCTTTTTCTCAGCTTTTGATGCTCAGGGAAATTTACTTGCTTCAAACGGAGTAATTAAGACCGATAGAACGCTTGAGATGATTCTTGAAAGTTTCTATAAAGGGCTTTTGCTTCCTATTATTCCTCAGATCAAGCGTATTATTTTTGATATTGTAGAGGAGATTAGACTGCAAAACGACCCTAATGTCTTGATCAAGCTCCCTTTGGATCAGTATGGGCTCTTTCTTGTAGAAGGTGAGGGACAAAATAGTTGAATTATGCTTCCTAATACAAAGGGGATTACGAGTATTCAGCAGGCTCTTGCTGCTATTAAGCAGAAGTATAATCTTCAAAATCAAGTTTCTGTTTATGTTTTTAAAACTAAAAAAGTGGAAGTCAGCCTTTAAATGCTTTTTTTGCTAAATATTAAAAAAACTGACCCGAGAAGAGGATCAGCTTTTTTTTATCTTTGATAGACTTTCAGAGTTCGTCGCCCTTCAGGGAGAGCGTTTTTCCTAATTCGTGGATTGAGACTTCTGATCTCCAAATAACTATAGCCCTGGCTAGCAGCTCGGGCTGCAAGATCATCTGTTTTCCCAAGTTGGATTTCTTTTGTTGCTGGGATTTGATATTGCATGCCTCGTTTGCTGGTATCAAAGTAGCTTTTCAGGTTTTCAAAAATTTCTTTGAACGCGAGAATCCTGAAAATGTATCTTGAGGTTTCGTTATTGAGGTAGAGGTCGTAGAAATTGCCCTGGTATTGGTAGTTCATATCTTTTTCAATCCCACTACTTCCTCTATTGTATGCTGCCATAGCAAGAGTCCAATTCCCAAATTTTTCATATGCTTTTTTCAAGTATTTGATCGCAGCATCGGTCGCTTTTTCAAGGTGATATCTCTCATCGATAAACTCATCAACTCTGAGTCCATAACCTTTTGCTGTGCTTGGGATAAATTGCCAAACTCCAGCAGCATTTGCAGTACTGACCGCGGTTTCTCTGAGTGCTGATTCTGCGAGGACAAGATAGAAGATATCAGTAGGAAGTCCTGCGGCTTTGAGTTTTTGTTCAATAAAAGGTCTGAATTTTGGCATTCTTTTCCAAATCATAATCATCTGTTCCTCATTCATGCTATTGACCGCAAGCTCTCTATCAAATCTCTCAATATTAAACTCGTGAAACTGATCAAAAAGTACCTTCTCACCAGCTAAAGTCTGATCATAGAGGCTTGAGCGATTTCGGTTGCCCATAGCGGCTTGATAAAGCCCGATCGTGATAATAAGTATGACTCCAAGTCCTAGTGTCCCTCGCATTTTTTTCTGTTTTCAAAGCTGAATCATGTTTTTTTAAAAAAGGTAAAAACTGAATTTAGCTTAGTTATTTGTTTGCATTTTACAAGCACTTTTATATCTTTAGATTGTTTTTGTTTTCATAGGAGGAAAATGATTGACTATGGAGGTTTTCGGCTTAGTGCTTGAAAAGGAAATGCAAGCTTTGCTGTGGCGGCAGGGAAAGAGATTCCGCTTTGGGTCCCAACTTTTCGTGAAGCTGGATTGGAGGCTCTTGCTCTTTGAAATCAGCCTTGTTTTGCGGAGAAGGATGAGCAAGGGCAAGTCCAAACTTTCCTCGGACTTCAGAATTTTCTTTTTTTTTCCTTTGAAGGAGTACCGATTTTCATCTTTGATAATCATAATCATGCTTTAGCTTGTTGGTATCGACTTTATTTTCAGTGAAAGCTTCCAAAAGGGCTGAAATGTTTGCATTTGGATCAGCATTCTGATTTACAAGAAAATGCTTTTATCCTTCAAGAAGAGAGCTGGAAAGCGGTTTGTGAATTTGTTACTACTTGCTGCAATGTCGGAAATTTCCTTCGTCCAGCACTTCAAACAGGCTTACTGAGTGAAATTGAGCAAATTAGGACTGAATACGGACTTTTGCAAATCAACATCCCAGAGTTTGACTATGTTTTGGATATTGATTTAGATTTTTGGGCAGAAGAGATGAGTATTCAAGAGCTTGCTTGAACGTTAGCAAAAACTAAAAAACTGATCTCTTGAGCACAGGCAGTAACGATTGCAACTTCTCCTTATTTCCTGGAGCAAGACAGGGCTTTTGAGCTCTTACATCAGCTTTTTCAGAATGAGGATTCTCTTGTTTTCTCAGGGTAGAATCGTAAAGTCTTATTCAGTTTTATGTTTTTTTAGCAGCATGAGTGATCAGATTAGAAATTTTTGTATTATTGCCCATATTGATCATGGGAAGTCCACTTTGGCAGATAGAATGCTTGAAATCACCGGAACGGTAAGGAAGCTTGATCGTTCTCAGGTGCTTGATCGTATGGATATTGAGCAAGAAAGAGGGATTACTATTAAATTGACTCCTGCCAGAATGCAATGGAAAGGCTATGAATTTAATTTGATCGATACTCCAGGACATGTGGATTTTCAATATGAGGTTTCTCGTTCTCTTGCTGCTGTGGAAGGAGCAATTCTGCTTGTTGATGCGAGTCAAGGGATTCAGGCACAGACACTTTCTACGCTTTATCAGGCGATAGATCAAGGTTTAGATATTATTCCTGTACTCAACAAAATTGATTTGCCAGCAGCTAATCCTGAGAGAGTAGCAGGGGAGATTGAGAATGTTATTGGAATTTCCAAAGAGGAGGTGATCTGTATCTCTGGAAAGACTGGAGAAAATGTTGAGAAAGTGCTAGATGCGATTATTGAGAGGTTTGATGCGCCATCAATTTTTAGAGCTAAACATCCAAAAAAGTTCTGACTTTAGTCATAAGAGAGGCTTTTCCTTGAGCTTGTTTTTTCTCTTTTGTTGAAACTTGTAAACTCTTTGCTTCAATGCTTCCACCTCAATAAAAAAATCTATTATCTAAAGAAAAACATTTATTATGCTTATTTTGTTTGTTTTGTCAATCTTTCTTTTTTGGAAGAGAATGTGAGTCTTGAACTTTCGAATAGTTTAGTTGATAAGCGGATATTTTTTTCTTTTTTCTCCTTCTTTTTCATTTTTTAAAGATATGTTCGATAAAAAAAGTCAGATTTTTTTTGCTTTTTTTTCTTTCTTTTATTATACTTGGGTATACGTTTTTATTTATTATGTATCGTATGATGAAAAAACAGCTCTCTTTACTTGCACTTCTTGCGATGGGAACTTCTATCGCTGCGGCAGGAACCTTGGAATTGGATAGGGTTTTTGATCAGCAGTTTGGGTATGGATATACCGAAAATGAGAATATCGTAGTGCAGGGTTTTCAAATGAATGATGCTTTATCTGATTCTGAAACACACTTTCTCATTAGAACTCCTATTCTTCAAGATGCCAAAGATAAGGCAGTAGGTGAGTATTATGTACTTTTGGGAGAAAAGCCTTTAGTGAATTATCTTTCATGACAAGAGGCACTTACACTTAGGAATTCACTGCTTGAGCTCCCAGTATATTCTACAATGGATATTGCAGGGGAGATGGAAATTAAAATTCCAGAACAATTTGTTAATCGTCCAACGACCTATTATGGAGTTGTTGTTCCTGTAGATGATAATGTTCTTTATGGAAGATATTCTAAGGAATTCTGTTTTAATTTTGATACGAAAAAGTTTGCTGAAGGAGAAGCTTGTACAACATTTGAACAGCCTAATGGAGTAAAAGTTGCGAATCTTGGTGCCGAACTTCCTGTAGCTTCTGATACTGAAGAATCTGAGCATGATGCTGCTGGAGCAGATATGAGATTGGCTGATATTTCCCATACTGTTGAGGGAGGTGTTATTACCTTGACTTGGACTCCTGTCCCTGGATCAGAGAATGTGGAAATTAGACTTTTTAATAAAGAAAAGGCTGACTATCTTTCTCTTGCAACGGTTCCTATGAATCAGGGAAAGTATGAATATGTTGTAGATCCTGCTCTTGATGAATATCTCTTTGCTTTTATCCCAAGAGATGCGAAGGGAAGAGAAACAAGGGTGGATATTAATGTGAGGGAAGAAGTTGGAGTAAAGCCTGAAGTGCAGAATCCTCCTAAGGTAGGGCCAGCTGAAGATATGCTTTTGATGGCTGCGATTACTTTGGCTTTGTATGCCGGGTATCGTGTAGTACGTAGAAGAGTATAGTTTCTCTATTGATTCTCTAAAGTTTTATCTTTATATAGAAAGCTTCTCAAGACTGTTTGGGGGCTTTTTTTGTTAAGGGGTTTTGGAGTTTTTTCTGGAGTTTATAGATATCAAAAAAAACTGACCTCAATCAGAAGTCAGCTTTCTTTTTTTTAGCTTCTTATTTTCCATACTTCGCGTTAGCTCTAAGTCTTTCTTCAATCCTCAAAAGCTGGTTGTATTTCGCGATTCTATCGGTTCTTGAAGCAGATCCGGTCTTGATAAATCCAGTATTCATCGCAACGGCAAGATCAGCAATAAAGGTATCTTCAGTTTCTCCTGACCTATGAGAAGAAATTGATCTCATCCCATTTTCGTGAGCCATAGTGATGGCATCAAGGGTTTCTGATACGGATCCAATTTGGTTAAGTTTGATCAAGATAGAGTTTGCGATTCCTTTATCAATTCCCATCTGAAGTCTAGCGATATTGGTTACGAAAAGATCATCTCCTACGAGCATAATCTTCTCTCCCAAAGCTTCAGTCAGCTTTTTCCATCCTTCAAAATCATCTTCAGCCATTCCATCTTCAATAGAAATGATCGGATATTTTTCACACCAATCCTGATACAAAGCAACAAGTTCATCAGCAGTCAGCTTTTTCCCTTCTCCTGCAAGATCATACATTCCCTCCTTATAAAACTCGCTAGAAGCTACATCCAAAGCCAATGAGACCTTTCCGGTATATCCAGCTTTTTCAATCGCTTCAACGATCACTTGGAGCGCTTCTTCGTTAGAACCGAGATTTGGAGCAAACCCCCCTTCATCTCCTACAGAAGTTGCAAGTCCTTTTGCTTTCAAAATTGCTTTTAAGTTGTGGAAAACTTCAGCTCCACACCTGAGTCCTTCGTGGAAATTAGGCATTCCATTCGGGATAATCATAAACTCCTGAATATCAACATTATTATCCGCATGAGAACCTCCATTGAGAATATTCATCATTGGGTAAGGAAGCGTAGTCCCTTTTCCTTCTCCGAGATATTCGTAGATCCATTTTCCTTCTGCTTTTGCACAAGCTCCCACGAATGCCATACTGACTCCGAGGATTGCATTCGCTCCGAGTTTGGATTTATTTGAAGTGCCATCAAGCTCAATTAAGGCTTTATCCAAAGCTCTAAAAGAATCAAAAGTCTGATTTTCAACTGCTTTTGCAATTGTAGTATTCACATTTTCTACCGCTTTCAAAGTCCCTTTCCCAAGGTATCTACTCTTGTCTCCATCTCTGAGCTCCAAAGCCTCATGAACTCCCGTAGACGCTCCAGAAGGAACTAAAGCTCTGTGCATTACGCCATTTGCGAGGGTCAATTCTACTTCAACAGTAGGATTTCCTCTGGAATCAAGCACTTCTCTTGCTCGCACTTTTTGAATAGTATATGCCATTCGTTTTTATAAAAAAGAAGTAAAATCAGATTTCAGCCTATGGTTTTGTCTCTCAAATGCAAGAGAAACTCATTTGGAATAGTTTTTCCTTGCAAATGGAGGCAATTTCCATAAGCTATGGTTCAGTTTTTCGGACTTTTTTTATTGTTAAAATGCTGAGTATGCCTCGTATTGCTGATGTAATGACTGATTTGAAGCTTGATCAAGCGACCTTTGCCAAGATTTATGAGAAAGTAATGGGGAAAAAGCTGACCGCCAAGACCGTTACGATTTCTGATGCAAATCTTGAGAAAATTAGATATGTTGCGGATCAACTTCCCAAGAAAGCTCCTAAAAAAGCTGAAACCGCAAAGAAAGCTGATGATGGGAAAGTGTTGAAATCAGATGAAATCGGATTTGGAGGTGGATTCCTGTCAGGACTTGGATTTGCGAAGCAAGAGGAGAAGCCTGAAGTGCAAGATGAGGAAGATAGTCTAGAACTCCATAATATTGAAATTCCGCTTACTACGAGCAAAACCGTAAGTCAAGAAGAAGTTTCCTTTTCTGATGCTCCGAAAGTCAGAAACGCGAGAGTAATTGCTAGAGCAGAAGCTCGTCCTGCTGAAGCTCCTAAAAAATCAAGGTCTGGAGCTGCCAAAACGAGCGGAAATATTTCTATTGAACAGGGAACTTACAAAGCCAAAGAAAAAGCACAAAAAAGCTGAAGCGGACTAGATTTTTTTGCTGATCATTTGGCACAAAAAAAGCAACATGAATCAAAAAAAACAGAAAAACTAGTCTTCAAAAAAGAGGAGAAACCAGCTCCAACCCCAGCAGCCAAAGTCCACAAAGAAGCGACTACCTCTGCAAACCTTGTCAAGAAAACTGAGGTAACGATTGAGGATACGATTACTGTAAAGGAATTCTCAGAAAAGATCGGAGTTCCGCTTCCAGAAGTGATGAAAAAGCTTATCGCCAACGGAATTATGACCAGCTTAAATGCAAGTTTGGATTTTGATACAGCTTCTCTGATCGCTGAAGATTTGGGAGTTAGCCTGAAGAAAAAAGAAGCAACGCTTGATGTGCAGAGCTTTATGGAAGGAGATTTGCAGAAGATTTTGGATATTGATAAGGAGGCTGAGCATCAGATTGAGAGAGCGCCGATTGTGACCGTGATGGGACATGTGGATCATGGAAAGACCTCACTTTTGGATTACCTCAGAAAGACGAGTGTTGCAGGAGGTGAAGCTGGAGGAATTACTCAGTCTATCGGTGCTTCTATGGTAAAATATAATGAAAAGCTGATTACTTTCATTGATACCCCAGGACACGAACTCTTTACTTCACTCAGAGCCAGAGGTGCAAAGTTGACTAATATTGCAATTATCGTGATTGCCGCAGATGATAGCGTGATGCCACAAACCATTGAATCTATCAACCATGCGAAATCCGCAGGAGTTCCCATTATCATTGCCGTAACCAAGATTGATAAGCCAGGAAATAATATGGAACAGATCAAAGCTGATGTTGCTAAGCATGGATTGACGCCTGAGGATTGGGGGGGTGAAACGCCGTTCGTAGGAGTTTCGTCCAAGACGGGTCAGGGTATTGATCTTTTGCTAGAATATGTGCTTTTGCAGGCTGAAATGCTTGAACTCAAATACAATCCTGATAGACAGGCGGTAGGAGTAGTTGTAGATGCCTACAAAGATCCAAAACAAGGAGTAGTAGCAAGTTTGATCGTGCTGACTGGAACTTTGAAAAATGGAGATATTATCGTAGCTTACAATACTTACGGAAAGGTAAGGAGAATGCAGAACCGACTTTGAAAGAATACTGGAAAGATTGTGGGGGGAGAACCGGTGCAAATTCTTGGATTTACCGAGCTTCCTGAGCCAGGAAGAATTGTTGAGGTTGTGGATAATGAAAAAGAAGCACATCAGAGAATCGCCTTTATCAAAGAATCTGAGGCAAAAGCGAGTGGAGATGGGGCTTTACAGCAGTTTTTAGCTCAGTTGAAAGCAGGTGACCAATCAAAAATATCAGAATTAAGACTGATTCTCAAGGCAGATGGTTCCTCAAGTTTGGAGGCTCTCAAACAAGCGGTAGAAGGCGTGCCTTTACCAAAGAATGTAACAATCAAGGTTGTGCATAGTGATGTGGGACATTTTGGAGAAAGCGATCTTTCTTTAGCCCAGGCTTCAAAAGCGCTTTTGCTTGGATTCAATATTTCTCTCAATGCCGTGCTTAAAAAGAAAGCAGAATCTCTCAAGATTGAAATGAAAGCTTTTGATATCATCTATGAACTTACCGATTACCTCAATAATCTGCTTCTTGGTATGGTAGAGGTAGAAAAAGAAGAAGTGGTCGTTGGTAAGCTTGAACTTCTCGGAGTCTTCCATACTGAAACGAGAGAAATGACCGTTGGAGGAATCGTGAAGGAAGGAAAAGTAAAGAATAAGCTTAAATTCAGAGTCTATAGAGGAGAAGATATTTTGACCAATGGAGAAATCCTTTCTCTCAAGAGAAATAAAGATGAAGTGAAAGAGGTGCATGAAGGTGAAGACTGTGGTATGAAGGTAAAAATCTGAAAAAGACTTGAGGTTGGTGATGTGCTTGAATTTTACGAGATGCAAGAAACAAAAAACTAAGTATTTTAAGCTTTAAAGGTACTAGACGAAAGCCAAGTAATTTTTTCTTCTAGTAGGGGAAAAAGCTTTAGATAATAGTCTTTTGTGTTACAAGTTTTGGAGTAAAGATAATGGATAATATAGTGAGAATTTTCATACGTTCTGAGATGGAGAGAGTTCTTTAGTGTTTCTTGATGTTAGGAATCAATGAAGAGGAAGATTTGTCTTCATTTTTTCTCTATTGCAATCAGTGTACAAAATACTATAGTTCTTGTATTCTAGTTTTATTTTTTTATATGGATGAGAATTGCTCAGTTTTTAGCTTATTTTCCTCCACATAAAGGAGGATTGGAGACAGTAGCAGAGGAGTTTAGTAAATATTTTGTCAGTGAAAAATGCTGAGAAGTCCTCAATGTCACGTTTTCTATTGGTCAAAAATCGCTCCAGAGCTATGAACAAGATGGCTATAAAGTTTTCGTCTTGCCTGCGTTTGATATTATTCATAATTATCCTTTTCCAAAGTTTTGGACTCAGCAGTTCCGATCTATTTTGAAGCAAGTAAAAAAGCGAAATCCTGATATTATCCAGACTCATACCAGATTTTTTCTCTCTACTTTTCTGTGAGGAATTTGTGCGAAGTTGTGGAAGAAAAAATGGGTGCATGTAGAACATGGTTCTGGACTGGTGAAGGGATTGGTTTGGTGGAAGTCTTGGATTTCAAATACTTATGATTATACGCTTGGAAAGCTGTGTTTCAATAATGCAGATCAGATTATTGCAATTAGTAAAGGTAATATTCCTTTCATCAAAAAATTTTCTAAAACGCCTACTAAAGTGATTTATAGGGGATTGGATTTTCCAGAGATGAGGAGAAAAGAGAAAAAGACTGATCAGGTTTTCATTGGTTTTATTGGAAGGCTGGTAAAGTTGAAAGGAGTCGACCTTTTGATCTCTGCCTTTGCTGACTTAGTCATTGAAAATCCTGATTTGACTCTGCAAATTGTTGGAGATGGTGAGGAGAGGGCTAGTCTTGAAAAGCAGGTACAGAGCTTAGGATTAGAAGGGAAGGTGCAGTTTCTGGGGTTTCAGGATAAGGAGGAAATTCAGCAGAGACTTCTTCCTTCTTGGGATATTTTTGTGAATCCGAGTTTCCAAGAAGGCTTACCAACGACTGTGATTGAAGCTTTGTTTGCTCAGTGTATTACCGTTGCTACTGATGTTGGTGGAACGAAAGAAATCGCAGATGGAGAGGATTTTATTGTTGTTGAGCCTTGAGATATTGAAGCTTTGAAAAGAGGATTGAATCAGGCTTTAGCTCTTGTTTGAAAAGTACATTGAGCTTCTTATCAGCAAGTGAGGGAAAGATTTGACTGGAAGAGGGGAGTTGAAGCCTATTCCAACTGTTATCAAAAATTGATTTAATATTTATTTTTTGTAAGGAGATGAAAAAGATCGTACTGACTTCTTGATATTTCAATCCTATTCATCCTGGACATATTGAGTGTCTTCAGCTTTGCAAGGAGCTTGGAGATGAACTTTGGGTAATTGTAAACAATGACTATCAAGCACAACTTAAAACCTGAAGTTCAGCGATATTCCAAGATCAAGCGTTTAGAATGCAGGTGGTAAATGCGATCAAAGGTGTAGATCAGGTTTTTTTAGCTGTTGATAAGGATTCATCGGTTTGTGAGAGTATTAGAGTAATAGTTGAGGAAATTAGGCTTAAGTATTGAGTGCAAACAAAGATTATTTTTGGAAAATGAGGAGATAGATTTACTGAGAATATTCCTGAAGTATCTCTATGTCAAGAGTTGGGAATTGAAATTAGAGATTGATTAGGGATGAAAATATATAACAGCAGTGATTTTAGAAATAAATAAGCCACAATGAAAAAAATACTTGTTTTCAATCTTACGCCTCGTTTTTGAATGCTGCATTATTCGGCTCAATTTTGTAATGCACTTGCCAAAAAATATCAGGTTTCTGTTGCTATTGCTGATTATTACAAGGGAGATTTGTATGATGAGGCTATCAATTTAGTCAAAATAAAGACCAATCCAGATTTAAAATCTTTTATTTTTGATAGTCTTAATATTTTTCAGCATAGGAGATTTTTGAAAGACATAGCTAGAATTAAGCCAGATATTATCCACTTTATGGACAATCATCCTTGGTATATTTTTTATGCAAAGCGACTTAAAAGGGCTTGATACAAAGTATATGTGACTCAGCACGATCCCACTTTGCATTCCGGGGATTCTAAATGATTACAAGGGAAAATAGCGGTATTGACTAATAAAGTTTTGAGGATTCTTGCAGATAAGTTGGTTGTACATGGAGAAAATTTAAAAGCTGATTTAGTAGAGCAGTATCAAGTTAATCTTGAAAAAATTACGGTTGTTCCTCATGGAAATTATAATTTTTTTACAAGGCGATCTGATGGAACAGTGAAGCTTAGAGAAAATGCTTTTCTTTTCTTTGGGAGGATTGTCGATTATAAAGGTTTAGATCTCCTACTAGAAAGCTTAGAATTTGTAAAAAAGAAAGTCCAAAATTTTACTTTGATTATCGCTTGAAGTTGAAATATTGATAAGTATAAGAAGTTGTTGGATTATTATTGAAAATACATTCAACTTTACAATGAGAACATCTCTGATGAAGAAGTGCGAAAGTATTTTGAAATGTCAGAATTTATCGTGCTTCCTTACAAAGATGCTACTGGCTCATGAGTGCTTCCTATTGCTTTTGCCTTTTCTAAGCCGGTGATTGTTAGTAATGCAGGGGAACTTGGGACTTGTACAAAAAGTGCGAATTGAGGTATGGTATTAGATTCTCTGACTCCTCAAACTTTGGCTGAGCAAATTATTTGGATGCTAGAGTATAAGGATGAGGCGAGAAATCTTGGTAAAAATGGTAGAAAATATACTGAAGAAGTGCTTGGGTGGGAGAAGATTGTTGCGGCAATTTATAGATAACTTTACTTTCTATTGTAATATTATGAAAAGAATTCTTATCACTTGAGGAGCAGGATTTATTGGCTCAAACTTTCTTAATAAGTATGTGAAACTTTATCCAGAGTATCATTTCATTAATGTAGATGCTTTGACGTATGCCTGAAAACTTTCTAATCTTGATCCAGAGGTTCTCTCTTCTGATAATTATGTTTTTGAAAAGGTTGATATTAGAAATAGCGTAGATCTTGAACGTGTTTTTTTGATTCATCAACCGACTGATATTATTCATTTTGCTGCGGAATCTCATGTAGATAATAGTATCAAGAATCCAAAAATCTTTATAGAAACTAATGTTCTCTGAACCCAGAATCTGTTGGATCTGTATAGGAAATATAATTTAGGCAGATTTTATCAGGTTTCTACAGATGAAGTATATTGAGATATTCCTGAAAGTGGTTTCTTTCTTGAGACGACTCCTATTAATCCTAGCTCTCCTTATAGTGCTTCAAAAGCGGCAGCTGATTTGCTTGTAAAAGCTTATGGGAGGACTTTTGGTGTTGATTATGTTATTTCAAGGTGTTCTAATAATTATGGAAGAAATCAAGATAGAGAAAAGCTTATTCCCCATTTTATTTCTCTTCTAAAAGAAAATCGTCCTGTAACGGTTTATGGTGATGGATCCAATATTAGAGATCGACTGTTTGTAGAAGATCATTGTGATGCAATATGGGAGATTTTTCATCACGCAGAATCTGGTAGTATTTATAATATCGGTGGTAATAACGAATATACTAATTTGGAGATTACAAAGATTCTTCTCAACGCTTTTTGAAAAGATGACTCATATATTAGCTTTGTTGCTGATAGACCATGACATGATAAGAGATATGCTATAGATGCATCTAAACTAAAAAAAGAGCTTTGATGGGAACCTAGGATAAAGTTTGATGAGGGAATTAGAAAAACAATAGATTTTTATTTGTAAAATTTATATTATCATGTGAAAATTTCAGTTTTCTCAACTCTCAATAGAAGGGGTTTATCTTATTCAACCGACAGTATTTTGAGATGATAGAGGATTTTTTATGGAGACCTATAGTGAAAACGAATTTAAGCAGAATTGAATTCTTTCTACTTTTGTTCAAGAGAATCATAGTAAGTCAAAGAAAGGAGTGTTTCGTGGTTTCCATTTTCAGCTCCAGCATCCTCAGGCAAAATTAGTGAGAGTTATTCATTGAGCTGTACTTGATATTATTATTGATTTAAGGAAAAAATCTCCAACTTATTGAAAGGTTGAGAAGGTTGTTTTATCAGCTGAAAATAAAACACAGTTTTTTGTGCCTAGGGGATTTGGTCATGGTTTTTTGACTTTAGAAGATGATACTGAATTTGTTTATAAATGTGATGATTTTTATTTCCCAGAACATGAATCTGGAATTATCTATAATGATCCTATATTTTGAATAGATTGGGATTGAATCAAATTGGAATATGGTCTTGAAGAATTTCTCATCTCAGAGAAAGATAAAAAACATTGAAGCTTTACTAATTTTGAATCGCCTTTTTAAATCTTAATTATTGTGATCATGAAATGAGTTATTTTAGCTTGAGGTACTGGGAGTAGATTATTCCCTACTACAAAATGAGTTAACAAACATCTTTTGCCGGTCTATGATAGACCAATGATCTATTATCCTATACAAACTCTTGTAAATGCTGGAGTCTACGAAATCCTTATTATTACCAGTGGTGATGCTATCTGACCTCTTTCTAAACAGCTAGGTTCTGGGGCAGACTTTCTTAGAAAGGATAGTGATAAACAGATTCAGATTTTGTATGGAATTCAGAATGAACCATTAGGAATTGCACATGCCTTACGATTGACTCGTTCTTTTGTTGGTAAAGAAAGTGTTGCAGTAGTTTTGGGAGATAATATCATAGAAGATAATATTTCTCAAGAGATTGCAGATTTCACTTCTTGAGCAAAGGTTTTTCTGAAGCAGGTAAAAGATCCTGAAAGATTTTGAGTTGCCGCACTTGAATGAGACCGTATTGTTTCCCTTGTAGAAAAACCCAAAGATTCTAAATCAGATCTTGCAGTCATTGGTCTCTATATTTATGATAATTCTGTTTTTGAAAAGATTGATCGTATTCAACCATCTTGGAGGAATGAGCTTGAAATTACAGATGTCAATCAGGAATACTTAAAAGAGGGGACATTACAATATAAAGAAATTCATGGTCATTGGATGGATACTTGAACTTTTGATAGTTTACATGAAACAAGTCAGTTTTTTTATAATTTAAAGCATAAAAAATGATAAATGTATTTAAACCTGCATTATGAGAGGAGGAAGTTATGGCAGTAAGTCAAGTACTTCGTTCAGGATGGATTGGTATGGGACCTAAGGTTTCAGAGTTTGAAACAAACTTTTCTTCTTATTTGGGATGAGAAGTTTATAGTCTTGCTATGAATAGTGCAACGGCTGGTTTACATCTCGCAGTTATGATGCTTGGTGTCGAAGGATATGAGGTTATTACCACCGCTATGACATTTGTATCAACTAATCATGCCATACTTTATAATGGCGGAATTCCTGTTTTTACTGATATTCAGAGAGATACCCTCAATATTGATCCTGATCAGATAGAAAAGAATATTACATCAAGGACAAAGGCAATTATTGTAGTGCATTATGGGGGGCATGCTTGTGATATGGATCGCATTATGGATATTGCAAGAAAACATAATCTCTATGTTATAGAAGATTGTGCACATGCTGCTTGATGAGAGTATAAGTGAAAGAAACTTTGAACGATAGGAGATATCAGTGTTTTTTCTTTTCATGGTGTGAAGAATATGACTACTGGTGATGGAGGTATGGTTGTTACTAAAAAGAAAGAATGGTTTGAAAAAATAAAAAAAATGAGACGAGTAGGTATGGATAAGGATACCTTTGATAGATGAAAAACAAATAATTATTCATGGTATTATAATATTGATGGTCTTGGTTATAAATACCATATGAATGATATTGCTGCAGCTATTGGTATTGAACAACTGAAAAAATTAGATCAAATGAATGCCAGAAGAAGAGAAATTACAAATAGGTATAATTCAGAATTGGAGTCTCTTGATTGGCTAGAGTTGCCTGTCATGAAGGATTATTCTAATAATGCTAATCATAACTATGTGATTAAGACGCCATATAGAAATGAACTTAATGCCTATCTTGCTGACCATGGTATTTCTACTGGGGTACACTATATTCCTAATAATCATTATGAGATGTATAAGGAGTTTGGTAATTCTACTCCTATAACAGAAGAAGTATGGCAGTCTCTCTTAACTCTTCCTTTGTATCCAATGTTAACAGATGAAGAACAGTCTTTTGTTATTGAAAAAATTAAAAATTTTAAGAGTTAAACATTAAATTTATGGCAAAGATTTTATTGTTGGCTCCAATTCACCATTATGCAATTTTTAGGGAGCAATACAAAAAAAATAAGAAACTTGCCTTCCCTGATACGCAAGGTCAATATCATCGATTAGAAGCATTTAAGGCACTTTGACATAGAGTAGAAGTATTTAGGTATACTGATATCCCCTATCTTTGAGGTTATATGACTTCTGTTGTATTAAGTTTTTGTATAAAGTATTTTAATTTGCTTTATAAAATAGTCAGTAGATTTTTTCATGTTTTATACTTTTTATCTTTAGACAATTATTTGATAAATTATCTTCTTTTAAAAAGAATTGCTATGTGAAAGTTCGATGTTTTACTTTTTTCTTGAGGTACTAATGTAATATTTCCTAGAACATTAGCTTCCATTAAAAAGAAGTATCCAAAGTTGAAAATTGTATTTCTTAATGGGATGGCTCCAGTTAGATTTTTGACATCTACTGAAAGAAAAATGGTAAGGAGCTTTGATTATGTTTTTACTAATGACTATTTCCATGCTATTGATCGAAAAATGTTAGGAGTAACTAATAGCTATTGTCTCCCAATATCTTCAATCAATAGAGAACGAAAATCTGCCTATATGCATGAGCCACAGTCATATGAGTATGATGTAAGTTTTGTCGGAATGGTCTATGGATCAAGAAGGTATTTTTTTGAACAATTAGTAGAATCATTAGATAAAAAAATCAATTTTAAGATTTTTGCCCCTACGAAAACTGAATTATGACCTATCTTAAAAAAGTATTATGGTTGATCAGTAAAAGGAAAGGAAATGTTCGAAGTTTTTAGAAAAACAAAAATTAATTTAAATATTCATGAAGCACATATGCAATATTGATGAAACATGAGGACATTTGAAATCCCTGGTTCTCATAGTTTTCAAGTGGTAGATAGGTGTCCGGAGGATTGGTTTATTAATTGAAAAGAGATTGTTCTTTTTTCTTCCATCGAAGAACTTATAGAAAAAATCAGATTTTATCTTGTGCATGAAGAAGAAAGGAAAGCTATTATGAGTAACGGTTTTGAAAGAGTATATAATGATCATACCTATCAATCTCATTTTAATATTTTACTTAATAAGATATGATGTTAACTAAACAAGTTGATAGTAACCATTATAATTTCACTGATTATGTTTCCAGAGAAAGATGGTGTAGTTATTTTGAACAAATTAAGATTATTTTAGGTTTGTCTTGAGTACAGACATGTCTTGAAGTTTGATCAGGGGGTTCTGTAGTCGCGTCAATACTCAAGAAGTATCTTCATTATGAAAGTTTGGATCTTGATCAAGAACTCAATCCAGATCATCTTTGAACTATTTTGGATAATGATATTTCTCAGACTTATGATTGTGTATGTGCTTTTCAAGTATTGGAACACCTGCCTTTTCTCTCTTTTGAAGAAAATATAAAGAAACTTAAAGAGCTTTCGAATAAATATGTACTTCTTTCTCTCCCTTATACTTGAGTAAGTTTTAGGTGGGAATTACGTCCATTTTTTAATACTCCTTTATGTTTTAAAATACCAATTTTTTGTAGGAAGGAATATGTTTTTGATGGAGAACATTACCGAGATTTGTGATACAAGAAAACTAGAATAAAGGATGTTAAAAAAATTCTTAGCTAACATTTTTTTATATGTGATTCCTATATTCTTCCGAATAATATGTATCATTATTTTTTAATTCTAGAAAAGAAATGTTAAGAAAGATCAAAAAATATATAAAGTCACATAAGACTATCTATAAATGGGTTTTGAAATGAATGAATGTTTGGAATAAAATTCTTTTCTTTTTTAAATACGGTTCATATGATCCCAAAAAGTATTGGGAGAAAAGATGAAAAACTTTCATTCAGGAATCATATCAGTTACAAATCCATGATTCTCATTATTGGGTGTTAAGTAAGATTAAAAAATATAAACCAAAGACTATTTTGGAGATCGGGTCCTGATTTTGAAGGAATATAAAGTTTCTGAAAGATAACCTTGACTTCCCTTTTGAAATTACTGGGATAGATATTAGTCAAGAATTGATTCGTCAGGCGAAGAGTTTCTCGATCAATACCAAGGGGTTGAGCTAGAAGTTTCTGATATTTTGTCGCTGGATATATCTAAAGAATTTGACTTGGTTTTAATTCATGGTGTATTTATGCATATTCCATTTGATGGTTTCCTAGAAAATAGAAGGAAATTATATACATTAAATTATAAACATCTTATAGAGGTTGAAGAAGTAGTTTTAGATGAAAGGTGAATGATCAAGACGGAAAATATTAATGGTTATACTTTTTCTCATAATTATCTTAATTTAGATGAAAATATTGTGGAGAAGGATATAAAAAATAATTTACTTTATCTGGATATTAGTCATGTTTAAGTATAATTTTAAAGTTTATGATGCTCACTATGTGAGAAACAATATTTTTTCTGCAGATGCACTTATCTTAAAGAATGTTCCTTTGAATGCGAGAGTTTTGGAGGTTTGATGTGCTAGAGGACATATGAGTAAATACATGAAGGAGGATTTATGATGTGAGGTTATAGGTGTAGACTTTTCTGAAGAGGCAGCACAAGAGGCGAATCATTTTCAGTCGAAAACATATATTGGTGATTTAGATGATGAAAATTTTTTGAAGACAATTCAATGAACTTTTGATTGTATATTATTTCCCGCAGTACTAGAACATTTAAAATATCCAGAGAGAGTGCTTTCTTCACTTTTACAGCGCTTAAAGCCATGATGAATAGTGATTATTTCTCTTCCGAATATTGCACATTATACAACTAGATTTTCTTTATTGTTCTGAAATTTTAATTATTCTAGTTATGGAATACTAGATAATACACATTTGAGGTTTTTTACTTATCATACTGCTAAAAAACTGATTCAACAAAAGCAGAATGGAACATTAAGGGTAACATCCTTTATGTGTTCATTTCCTTTCCCCGGAGCTGGAATACTAGTAAAAATCCCGATTATAAAAGATATCATTTATTTCTTAATAAATAAAGTGTTTTTTAGATTATTTTGAGAAGAATTGATTTTTATTTGTACAAAACAATAATATGTGATCTAATAAGGTTTCAATTATTATTTTAAGTTATAGAAGTTTGGAAAAAACAAAAAAATGTATTACTTCTATCAAAGAGTTCTGTGTTGGTTTTTCTTATGAAATTATCTTGGTCAATAATGATTCCTCTCAATCTCAAGCTATTCAGCAACTATATTCTGGAGACAGTACAGTGATCATTTTGGAGCCGTGATATAATACTTATTTTGCTGGAGGAATAAATCTTGCAGTTTATAAAGCTTCTGGAGAATACCTTGCACTGATAAATGATGATGCATACTTTGTTGATGACTCTCTAGAAAAGATGAGTAGTTTTTTGGATCAAAACAGAGACTATTTTTGAGTTACTTGAAATATTTATAATGATAATCAGGAAAGATCTCTTACGATGACTGCAACAAAATTGCCTTCTATATGAGCCGAAATTTCTAGGAACACTGTCTTGTGAAGGCTATTTAAGTGGATTTGATCTCCAAAATATTATCAAGATTATATGATGTTGAATCGAGATAGGGAACATGAGGATGCTGATGTAGAAGCTGGGTGTGATGCATTTATGCTGTTGAGAAGAAAAGAGTTTATAGAAAAAGGAGTTTATTATCATAAGCTTAGATTGTACTATACAGAAGAGGATATTGGTCAAAAAGTAAGAGAATTAGGCATGAAAATTAGGTATCTGCATGATGTAAAAATTATGCATACTCGAGGTGTCGCAACAAAGACATCTCCATCTTCTAAGATTCTGGCTATAGGGATCAGTGATAGGTTTTGGTATTTTTATAAGTATTCGGGAATGTTTACGGCTTTTATCGTGACGTTTTTTAGTATTGTGTGAAATCCTTATATTTTGATTAGATTTTTCCCTATCCTTTACTGGCTAATTAAACTTTATAATGAAAAAAATTATTCATATTCTGCCTCATAATATTTATAAGTTCTTTCCTTTATGCAGAAAAAATATCTCTTATTTAAGAGAGTTAGATCACCACATTACAAGATTTATTTGTAATTGTATAACTTATGACGAAAAATCTGAACTAACGCATGAATTACGAACGATTTGAGATGTTGATAGAATCCTTGAGGTGGTATATAGTCAATGATTTGTTATCAAAGTATTCCCACAAGACTTTCAGATTTTTTTACCTTTTGAAACTTCATTTTCTATTTTAAAGGCTATTAAAAATGAGTTAAAAAACACTTCATGTAAAAGAGTTTGGCATATCCATAGTTATTATCTTTTTATGTTTGATTTGCTGGTTCTATATTTAAAGTATAAGTGAGAAAAAATTTTTGCTCATCATAGATGATGATGATTTACGTATAAAGCTCTCCCATATTCTCTGTATAAGTATGTTTTCATATTGCCTATAATATTAAGATTTTGTGAAAAAATTTTCGTTCAAAATAAAACAGAATATTATAGACTCAATACAAGATATAAAATTAATAAAAATAAACTTATATTATTTCCTAATTCTATATTGAAACAAAGAGAAAAAACTTCGTTTTTAAAGAATCATACGGTGCATATAGTTTTTATTGGAAGGCTTGAAAAGATTAAAGGGATTTCTGATATTTTAAATGCTCTCTATTTCTTACAACAGAGAGGTCAGGTTTTTGATATTACTTTTATTTGAGAGGGGACTATGCGTTCCAAGATTTCAGATTTTTGTAAAAAATATTCTATACAATATACTATTACATGATGGATAGATTCCCATAAGTTAAAGA
This sequence comes from uncultured bacterium, assembly GCA_963540355.1. GTDB lineage: Bacteria > Patescibacteriota > Gracilibacteria > Absconditabacterales > Absconditicoccaceae > HOT-345. Next base: position 61,603 of record CAUTND010000004.1, on the reverse strand, counting down.
CCTTATTACAAAAAAAAGATATTTGTGTTATTGCAAATAAAAAAGCAGAGGGATCATCTAATGCAGTTTTAGAGGCACTTGCATATGGACTTCCTGTGATATCTTATGATATAGAATGAATTAATGATTTTATTGAATCAGGAAAGAGTGGATTTTTAGTTAATAACCAAAATGAGTTTAACAACAAACTCTTTGATCTAGTATGTAATCCATCACTTATCAAAACAATGTCTTCTTTTGCACAGAAAGATATCCAGACTCGCTTCAATCAAAGTATTTTCTTTAAAAAACTAATTGATCATTACTATGAATCAATCCATTCTTCAAATCGTAATTCAAGGTAGAGTAAGGAGTAAATAAAGTTAAAATAATCATATTTTCAGGTTTCATGTTCTTTTAATAATTGGTTGATGTAGCTTTTAGAAATTGGTAAGATGTCCCTTTTCATAATTTTTTCAATTTTATTTCTCAAAAAAAATTTCCGCTCATTGTTAAAATATTCTGCAATGGGGAGTGTAAATCATTGTTTACGTCTTGTATATATTTCATTGGGGAGATAATCTTTCCCTGCTTCTTTTAAAATATATTTCAGTTTATATTTGTACCAATGATGTATTTTGATTTTATATTCTGCTGGAATGGTAAGAGAAAAGTTCATCAGATCATGATCTGCAAATGGACTTCTTACTTCTAAAGCATTTGCCATAGAAGCTCTATCAACTTTGACAAAAAAATCTTCAACTAAGTGCGTATTTAAAAATGCCGTCATACTATTATTTCTCCAATCATCATGAAAGTATTTTTGAAAATACTCTCTTGTTCTTTCTGTCGAATATACATGCAATCCGTTAATTTGAGCAAAAAGCTCATGATCCTTTGGATGATCTAAAAATGATAGTGATTTTAGGCCTAATGCTAATCCTTTATTATTAAATGCAGGATGCAAAGTATTGGTTAAAAACTCACCAAACTTCTGGGTAAAATACTTCATACCAGGAAGGAGAATTCTTTTCAGTGTTTTAAGGTAATAAAATAAGATAAAGTTAAGATATCATCAAAAGAGTTCATCAGCTCAATCTCATGATAAAGCCACACTGACAGATTCTTTAGCAAGTTGTGAAACAGCAAAAGTAGGAATCATTGAGGAATCAGCAAAAGGTTCATCATAATAATGTGGTAGTTTTTGTAGAATGTTTAGAGCCTCTTTCTGAGATAAGATTTTATTGTGATGAACAGAACCAATACGATTGGCAACAGTTTCAGCAAAGTGAGTTTCATTATAACTTTCAATATCAAATCCTATTGAAAAGGTATGTAGTTTTTTATTTTTGACTTGTTCTTGTGTAATAGACGATATTAAGCTACTATCAATTCATCAAGATAAGAAAGATCCAACCGGAACGTCACTAATTAACCTTGTTTCTACAGATTTTGTCAATAATTTCATAAGCTGTATCTTATTTTCTTCAAAAGATAAGCTATTTGGTTTTGAAGTACTGATAATTCAATAATTCTGTAGTGTAATCTGCCCGTTAAAAACGAGATTTTGTCCATGCCCCAATTTGTAAATATTTTCAAAAATTGAGTAAGGAGCTGGGATATACCCATATGTTAAATAATATTCAAGTCCTAAAGTATCAATAGATTTTTTTATACCATGCGCTAAGATCGCTTTTATTTCACTAGAAAAAATAAAATCCTTTCCATCAAAATAATAATAAAATGGTTTCTTTCCAAGCCTATCCCTACTACAAAATAACTCCTTCTTAGTAGGATCATACAATGCAAAAGCCCACATACCATTGAACTTAGATACACAATCTTGTCCTCGTTCTTGATATGATGCAAGTAAGACTTCAGTATCACTATTTGATGAAAACTTATATCATTTTTGTACTAATTGGGCTCTTATTTCTTGATAGTTATAAATTTCTCAATTAAAAACAATACTAATACTTTGTTTATTGAGTTTTTTAAAAAACTGAGATTGATGCTTTGCAGAAAATCAACTAATCTTTTTATCATAAAACATAGGTTGAAAAGCCGCATCACTCAAATCAATGATAGATAATCTAACTTGTCACAGAGCAAGAATCGTATCATTACCTAAATCTTTACAAAAAAATCATTGATCGTCAGGCCCACGATGAATGATAGCTTGATTCATTTTATTGATTAGATGTTTTCATTGGTCTTGAGTGATTCCTCTTATAAATCAGTTGATTCAACACATATTTTATAAACTTTTATAGTGTTTAAAACCTTGTCCTCTTAATTTTCCTTTTACATCAAAAAGTACTCAATCTTCCTTGAGAAGGCTTTTAATATCAAGCTGCTCAAATTCCTTATGATTTTGAGCATAAATGATCGCATCGTATTTATTTTCATTAGTAAGTGTAGTAAGTATCTTTTCTGAGGTGAGATTAAGCTCTTCTCTATCATAGTCTCTAAGATATTCATGATAAGGATCATATCCAACAATATTGGTTCAGAATTCTTTGAGTTCTCTGATGGTCTCTGCTATTTTACTATTTCTAAAGTCAGGGACATTTTCCTTAAAGGTTAGTCCTAATATTAGAATATTTGCATTTTGTACTTTGTTGTTTGCCTGGATAAGGAGCTTTATTGCCTGATGAGCAACTCGAACTGGCATATCATCGTTTATTCTTCTTCCTGCAAGGATAACATCAGGATGAAGTCAGACTTTTATTGCTCTTCTAGCTAGATAATAAGGGTCTACTCCAATACAGTGACCTCCTACAAGTCCAGGAGTGAACCTTAGAAAATTCCACTTAGTTGCTGCTGCATCCAAGACATCATAGGTATTTATTCACATTTTATCACAAATTTTTGCAATTTCATTGATTACTGCAATGTTGATATCTCTTTGGGTATTTTCAATAATTTTTGAAGTCTCAGCAACTTTTATACTTGGTGCTTTGTGAATTGTCCCTGTTGTAATTGATCAGTACATTTCCGCGAGAGTTTCCAGGGTTTTTGGGTCAGAGGCAGATACTACTTTTGCGATTTTATCTACAGTGTGCTCTTTGTCTCATGGGTTGATTCTTTCTGGAGAATATCCTACATGAAAATCCTCAATATATTTCAGTCCACTATTTTTTTCTAGAAGAGGGATACAGATTTCCTCAGTGCATCCAGGGTCTACAGTCGATTCATATACAACAGTTTGTCCTTTTTCTAGCACTTTACCTATCATTGTTGATGCTTTGATTAGTGGTGTGTAGTCAGGGTTATTGTCATGATCAACTGGAGTTGGTACAGTTACGATCAAGATTTCAGCCTTTTTTAATTCTTCTGGATTGTTGGTATAGTGGATATTAACTTCTGCGATTTTGTTTCAGATTTCTTCTGTTGCATCAAATCCATTTTTCAGCTCAGAGAGTTTTTGCTCAGAAATGTCGAATCCGATGAGATTGTTCCCTTTTTTTGCGAGATGGTAGGCTAGTGGGAGCCCTACATATCCAAGTCCAATGATTGCAATAGTTTTCATAGTGAATTTATATTAAAAAGATAAATTCTGATTATATCTTATAGTATTCTCTGTATCGTTTGATAAGATGGTGAACTCCTTCCTGTATAGTGATTTTGGGTTCCCGTCAGAGAAGTTTTTGAGTATGATCTATATCGACTCAGCTTTCCGGAATGTCTGCTAAGTCAGCAGGAAGATATTTTTTATTTCCAGATTTCCCACATTCTTGTTCAATATAAGAAATCATATCGTTTAGTACAACGGTGTTTGTATTCCCCAGATTGAAGATTTCGTAATGATTTTTTGGAATATAATTTAGAGACTTGATCACTCCATCTACTATATCATCAATATAGGTGAAATTTCTAATTGTTTTCCCTTCATTAAATACCTGGATTTCTTTCTCTTCTAAGATTCCTTTTGCAAAGATAAAAAATGCTCCATCGGGTCTCCCTCGTGGTCAATAAACGTTAAAAAATCTGAGTCCAACTGTTGGTAGTTTGAAGTAAAAACTATAACTATGAGCGATAAGTTCGTCTGCTTTTTTTGTTGCTCCATAAAGGCTTATTGGAGTATCAGTTTGATCCCCAACAGTAAAAGGCATTTTTTTATTTGCTCCATAGATACTAGCGCTAGAAGCATACACAAAATTTTTGACATGATGCTGTTTTGATAGCTCAATAAGGTTATGGAAACCTACAATATTTGTCTGAATATATGCGTAAGGATTGACAAGGCTATATCTTACTCCAGCTTGTGCAGCAAGATTCAATACTTTATCTATTCTATTTTCTTCAAAGAGTTTTGTTATAAATGCTAGATCTTCTAGATTGCCTTTGTAGAAACTGAAGTTTTCAAACTTTTCAAGCTCTTGTCTTCTTGCATGTTTTAGGCTTATATCATAATAATCGTTTTCATTGTCGACTCCAATCACTATTTCTCCTTGTTCTAGGAGTTTTTTCGAGACATGGTATCAGATAAATCAACTGGTTCATGTAATTAAGATGACAGACATAATTAAATGGTATTAAATAAAATGATCGAGTTCCTTTGGAATCAAGATAATTCACAACTTAACTTAATATTTTTCTAGAGTCTGGGAAACTCTATGTATTATTTATAGAATATATAAATCATGTCCTATTCAAAATAGTTAATTTACTTCTCAAATCAAGGTTAAGATCATAAAATTCATTTTTACTTCCACTTTCCTATCTCTTTCCCTAAAAATCCAACCTGCTTCCAATTCATCCCAGTAAAACACAAGGCATAGACGATTCATATTTCAATCAATCTCGCAATCATTATCCATCTATTCTCGCTTAGCAATCCTATTTTTCTTTTCCCGATAAAGACTAGGATCCCTAAAATAGCCAAAATGATCAAATTTTTTATGATGAATTTCCATTGAATATTGATTTTCCCTGCTTTTAATAAATACGGAAGGCTAAATCCCCATAGAGTTAAATAGCTTATTCCCAAACCAATTCCAGCTCCTCGTAGTCCAAAAAATTTAATCCCTCGATAAGTAAATAAAATAGTAATACTTGTTCAGATTCCTAAAATTTTGACTCTTTCTCTGATTTTTCCAAGTCCTGCTAAGACCGAGGAATTAAACCCTGTTAGAATATTAAAAATCAAAAAAATTCATGTCTGAGAGAGGAGCTGTCCAGAAGCTTGATACTTTTCACCAAAAAGTGCGATAGCAATTTCCGGTCCAAGTGCGATAAAAAGGATAGAAACACTTAAAATCAAAATTGAGAAATAGTTATAGAAAAATGAAAAGAGGAGTGAGAGTTTTTTTTGATCTTTTTTTGCAATCAATTCTGAGACCATAGGGAAAATAAGCCCCATAATCGGTCAAATAATCATATTCCCTATATAAAATAAACTCAGAAAATTTGCATAATATCCAGCCTCTTCTGCCCCAAGAAAATACACAACCATCTGTTGAATAATTTGTCCAAAGACATTCCCAACGTTTGCTCCAATAAAAGCCCAGAGAGCATAGTTACGATATTCTTTCAGTATAGGTTTATTCCATTCAAAACTTCCTTGCATCAGCGGGGAGCGATATTTTTTCCGGTAGAGCAGTCCAGCAATCAAAATTCCCACTCCAAGCCCTAAAAGCCAGTTTAAACTGTACCATTCAATGCTTCCTCTATTTGTAAAAAAACAAAAAAAAGTAAATCAGACCGTTGCCCAGATTTTGATAAATTCCACAAATTGATAATCAAAAGTCTTTTGAAAAGCGACGAAAATACTTTGAAGTGTCTGAAAAAGATTTATTCCGAGAAAGTAGAAACAAAAATACTTCAAAATTTTCGCAGCAATGGGACTCTGAAAATATTCTGCTGCAAGCCAATCTGCTCCAAACCAAAGTCCAAGAGCGATTAAAATCGCAGTCAAAAACTGTACTCCCAAACTGAGCCAAATCGTGGTTTTGATCTGATTGTATTGTTTTTTTATCCAGAATTTTGGCAGGAAATATTGTAAACTTTCAGTCAAGCCAAGGTCATTATAAACATTGAGGAAATTTATCAAACTAATGATACTGTAGAGAATACCAACATCAGCAACTGATACCTCGGGAGAATTAGAAATCAAAAGCCTGATAAAATAGCCTCATGGAGCGGTAAGATATGAAAAAAGATAAAGCCAGAATCCTTTTTTGATCAGCTTTTGACTTAGGGTTTCATCTTGAAGGAGATCTCTATGTTCTGAAGCTTTTTCTGGCATTATTTACAAAAAAACTAAATTCAGATTTACCAACTCCTTGCAAATCTTAAATCTCCATTCGTAAAAAGCCTAATATCTTTGATTCCATATCTTACAGCAGCAAGTCTGTTGATTCCCATACCAAACGCGAACCCTGTCCAACCTTCTTCAGGGTTTATGCCCGCTTCTCTGAGTACATTAGGATGGATCATTCCAGCTCCAAGGATTTCCATTCGCTTGGACATTTCTTTGGCTCCCGTTTTAGGATTGGTGTATTCATATCTCGTATCAATCTCAAAACCAGGCTCTACAAAAGGGAAAAATCCTGGTCTCATTCTGATTTCTACTTCTTTTTGCAGGGCGGCAGAGAGGAATTTGGTAATCACACTTTTGAAATGTCAGATACTGATTCATTTATCAATATAAATCCCTTCAAACTGATAAAACATCGTATCGTGCGTCGCATCAATATTCTCAAAACGATATACTCTTCCTGGCAAAACCGCTTTGATTGGTACTCCATACTTCTTAATTACGTAATTCTGACCTGCAGAGGTGTGCGTTCTCAAAACATAATTTTCTCCTCTCTGATCTTTTTCAGCTACATAAATCGTATCGTGCATTTCAGTAGCAGGATGAGAAACCGGAATATTTACCGCCTCAAAATTCTCAAACTTGCTCACAATATCCGTTCCACTTTCTACGATAAATCCCATATTCTGAGCGATCTCTTCAAGCTCTCTTCTCACTTTCGTAAGCAAAGAAAAATGTCCTTCCTCTAGCTCAGTTCCCGGAAGCGAAATATCTACCGTTTCTTTTTCTAGCTGTGCATTGATTTCAAGCGTCTTGAGTTCGTTAAATTTTGCTTGATAGGCGTCTTGAAGGCTTGTTCTCATGCTGGAAAGTTTCCCTCCTTGTTCTTTTTTCTCTTCTGGGCTGAGCGTTGCAAGTCCTTTCAAGGCTTCAGTCAGCTTTCCTTTTTTTCCTAAAATATCTTGATATCGATTTTCAAGCTGTTCTAAGGTAGTGATGGGATTGAGCTCTTGGAGTATCTGTTCTTGATTGAGCATTATAATGCAATAAAGATAAAAAAAACTGACTCAGATTTTATTATTTTACTTTGTCTTTGCAAGAGCTTCTCTTGTGAATTCGTTTTCTGATTTTTTTTCTTTCTTTGTGAACTAGATCTTTTTATTTAATAAAAAAGCCATATTTTGAGTATGACCTTTTCAGGAAAGAGTACTTATCTTTTAAGTTAATTTTTATTTCAAAATTTCTTTTGTTTTCTTTTCCCTTTCAGAAAAAAACTTTTCCCCTTCTTTTAAGAGATCAGCAATTCTTTGTGGAAGTGGATAGTTTTGTGTTCCCCGGCAAATTTTTGGAAGTCTAGAAAAAACATGTCCTAAATTTTCTAAAGTAGCTTTTACTATTTTTTCTGATCAGCTCTTAATCCCTTCTTGTAGTTTTTTTTCAAGAGTATCTACCTCTTCTTGGTATCCTACAAAAGATTTTTCTAAAGTGCTCATGTTTGTATATATAGGATTTAAAACGAACTTTATTCGATTTTTGATTGCAAATCAATCATATATTTATATGCTTTGAGAAATCAAGTGGAAGTTGACATTTATCTTTTTATCATAAAGAATGCAGATTAAACTCTACAACACCCTCACCCGTGAGAAAGAAGACTTTATCCCACTGATGCAAGACCCTAGCTATCAAGGAGAGAAAAAGGACTTTATTGGGATGTATTCCTGTGGTCCAACGGTGTATTATACTTCACATATTGGAAATCTCAGAGCGACATTTACTGCGGATTTGATCAGGAACGTGCTGAAGTATTTTGGCTATCCTGTCAAAGCGGTGATGAATATTACCGATGTAGGGCATCTCGTTTCTGATGGTGATGAAGGAGAAGATAAACTAGAAAAAGGAGCGAAAAGAGACGGAATCTCTGCTTGGGAGGTTGCGAAAAAATATGAAGAAATCTTCCTCACAGCGATGAATGAACTGAATATTCAGACTTTTGATATGATGCCAAGAGCGACCGAACATATCGCGGAGCAAATCGCACTTGTGCAGAGCCTAGAAGCAAAAGGTTATACCTACGAAGTTCCGGGTGATGGAATCTATATGGATACGAGTAAAGTTGAGGACTATGGGAAACTTATGGGACCAAATTACAAAAAAAGGCTTGAGGACTTGAGAGCAGGGGAGCGTGTTGATATGAAAGGCAAGAAAAATCCGACAGACTTCGCTTTGTGGAAGTTCTCTCCAACAGATGAGAAAAGGCAGATGGAGCGAGATTCTCCATGGGGAGTCGGTTTCCCTGGTTGGCATATTGAATGTAGTGCAATGTCCAGCAAATATCTCGGTGAGCAGTTTGATATTCATCATGGGGGAGCGGATCATATCACGATTCATCATCCAAACGAGATTGCTCAATCAGAATGCTGATTTGGAAAGAAGCCGTGGGTGAAGTATTGGTTGCACAACGAATTTTTGCAGGTAGATGGAGGAAAAATGAGTAAATCACTCGGGAATATCTACTCTTTGGAAGATATTAAAGCCAAAGGCTATTCTCCGCTTGATTTGAGATATTTCTATTTCAAAGCCCAGTATGGAAACTTTCAAAACTTCACTTGGGAAGCTTTAGAGCAGGCTAAAAATGAAAGATCAGGTTTGATCAAGAAAATCCAAAATCTGACTCAAGCTTCTGAGCAAGCAAGCACTGAAGATTGGAAACTTCGCTTTGATGAAGCCCTTGCTGATAATTTCAATACGCCCAAACTCCTTTCTGAGCTGCATTCTGCACTTTCCAAGTCAGGAAGTGAGCTTTTGCCTCTTCTTCATGAATTAGAAGAAAAAGTTCTAAAAATCTGACTCTTTTCTACGGAAACTCTAGCCTCTCAGGAAGCGCCAGAAGCAATCATTTCGCTCGCCGAGCAGAGAAAACAAGCAAAAGCTGAGAAAAATTATGCCTTAGCTGATGAACTTAGAACTCAAATTACGCAAGCGGGCTGGGAAATAAAAGATACGAAAGAAGGCTATGAATTAACAATTCAGAATTAAGAGAAATCCTTCCTAGCTCTCCTTTGATAAGGGGAAAATATTGGAAAAGTCCCGTCTTTCTTAATAAGGGAGTTGCCCAGCGGAGCGAGGAGGAATATAGAACTATTATCTTAAAGTCCTCCAACTTCTTCCCAAAATTTTAGACCATTTATCTCACTCAAAATTATGGCACAGAAATGGAAGCTTATGAACTCTTCAGCTGAAGATTATCATATGCATAGTTTAACTTATTCTGATGGGCTTCATACGATTGATGAAATCGTGCAAATGGCTCCAAAATTCTGACTTAAAAAGATTGCCATTACCGATCATTCTCAGGCTGTTTTAGAAGCTCAAGGATTAGCTTTAAAATGCTGGAGATCTACTCTAAAACACTGGAAAAATTATTATAACGAGGTGGAAGTGATCTTCGGAGTAGAGGGGGATTTGCTTGATGAGGAAGGGAATTGCTGTTTTGAGATTCATCGTCAGGAGTCGGATTTTCGTATTTTATCACTTCATTCTGCTACTTATCAAGGGGATTTAAAGAGGGTAACCCAGTCCTACCTTAATGCAATTGCTAAGTATCATGAGCAGATTGATCTTATCGGACATCCCTTTTATACCAAAACCTGTGAATTTTTGGAGGTGGAAAGCTTTGTAGATTGCTTGAATCAATATGGAATCCCTTTGGAAATTGATACTGCTTATCTCAGAAAAGAGAGAACCGACCTTGATAAACTCAAATATGCTTTGGAACACTTGGAAACGGGGGTATATGTGAATAGCGATATGCATACTTTCGGGGATTGGGAGCAGAGAAAGGCTGGTTTTGAGCTCTTGGAAAATTGGTGAATGCTTTAGATATGTTTTGAAATAATGAAAAAAATCTGATTCTATTTTTTGCTAGGGTTTTTGATGCTTGGATTTTTTGGATGTTGAACGAAGAAACCTCCCCAAATAGATGTGCAGGGGACTTGAGAAATGCTTTCTGAAGCTTCTTTACTCAGCTGAGAAACAGTTTCACTCTCTTGAAACGAAGCCTCTTCTTCGGCTGCTATACAACCTTCAAGTGGAACTCAGCTTTCTTGAGTGCAAAATAAAGTGATTACTACACTTTTCCCTGTTGAACTTTGCAATAAAATTATTAGTTTTAATCGCTGTATTATTAGTAAAGCTCCAATAGAAAATCAAGCAATCATGAAGCAGCAGCTCCTCAAGGTGATAGAGCCTTGGAAGCTTTTGGTAGATCTTCAGCTCCAAGAAGTTTGTTATACGATCACTCAGCAAGAGCGTTTTCAAGAGGTAGTTGCACACTATGCCGAGCAAGGTTGTGTATTGTAATTTATTTTTTCTTTCTATAGCTACCTGGATGAACTTCTTCAAGGGTATTGCTCATTTCTAGGAGTGTAAGTTCTTGAAGGAGCCTTTCGTAGCTGAGCTGTGTTTTTGGGAGGAGTTGCTCAATCTCTATTTCTTTTTGGTCTATAAAGTGTGATAAGAGTGCAATTTGGAAGGCGTTTAGGTCTGGAGATTGCTTTTGTTGAGGAAGAGATCAAAGGGGAAAAAAGTCTTTGAGTCGTAGATCAAAGTCTGTGATAAGTTTTAATTTTTTTTCTTGCATTTTACTAAAGATTCCAGCACTTGTTGTACTAAAGATTGGGGCAGGAACTGAAATGATCTTTTTACCCATATGGTAGGCGAATTCTGCTGTAATCAGGCTTCCAGATTTTTCTCTTGCTTCTGGTAAAAATAAAAAATCTGAGAGTCTAGCAATCAGTTTATTTCTTTGAGGGAAGCTCCAAAATGTCGGTTGAAAGCCAAGTTTAAATTCTGAAATAATGAGTCCCCCTTCTGCTACAATCTGTTCTAGGAATATGTGGTCTTTATCTCTTAGATAATGCTGAAACCCTCCTCCTAAGATAACAATTGTAGGAAGTTGATATTTCAAAGAGAGTTCATGTGCTTTTTGATCAATTCCTTTTGCGAATCCAGAAATCGTTACGATATGATATTGTTTAGCAGCATCAAAAAAATGTTCTAAGACCTTGATGCCATATTCACTTGGTTTCCTAGGTCCGACGATACCTAAACTTGCTTGATTGAGAAGCTCTAGATTTCCTTGGTAATAAAAAATAAAGGGGGCATATCATTCACGAAGTTTTTTTGGATAATCAGGAGAGAGAAAGGTTAATCCTCCAATCTTGTATTTCTCACAATAAGCTTGCCGTTTCTCAGTATTAAGGTTATGGTCATAATTTCCAGCTTTGATTTGGGATATTGTCAATGAAGGATCAGTACTATAAATCATAGAAAGAGGATCAATCATGATTGAAAAAAAGATAAAAAAATCTGATATAGATATATAAATATTTTTTTGATTTTCAAGTAGATATTTATCTTTTTCTTTTTGTCAAAAAATATCTTGATGATAGAAAGGATAAAAAAATAGATATGTAAGAGATAAGCGTAAAAAAATCAAGATATTGATATCTTAGGTCTTCTTTAAAAAATATTCAAAAAGCTTGTTGATTTTTAAGAGAAAAAATACCTTTTTTTTGTTTTTCTTTTTCTTATTCTTTTTGTGGTTCTTATTTTTTTGTTATTTTATGAAATCAAGCTTTAGTATTGTTTTCTTCTGAAATGTTGAGAATACTCACTTTGGTCAGGATAATTTTTTACAGGAAAAATACAATGAAGCAATCAAAAGGACTAAACCAGAAGAGCTCAAAAACTATCTTTTAGAAAAAGGACAAGAGTGGCTCTTTACAAAATTAGCTGAGTTTCAAAAGACCTTTGAAGAGTATTTCTATCCAAAAGTTTATACTTACGAATCTGATTTGCAGCTTTTTGAGCATTTGTTAGAGGAGAGAATAAAATTTCAAAACTACAGTGCTCAACTTAGAGGCGAAGCCCATAATCACGGATTGGTAGAACATCTTCAGCTTTTTGGAAAGGCTTTTTTTCACAGTATATCTGAGGGAGTCTTGCAACTATCAGAAAAAGATAATCAGCTTTTTCTCTTTAAAATTGCTTTTCATGACTTTTGAAGAGTTTTTTCTCATGAGGAATGTTTTCATCAGGATCTTGAAGCATATCTTGGGCTGATGAACTCCGATTCTGAGTGAAAAAAGATTGAAGGAAATTATGATGATATGGAAAGTTTAGAAGCTTTTGAGAGGCTTTCCAAGTTTTCTTTGTTCTACACTCTACTTGATATTTGCTCAAAAAAACGTTGAGGAATCTTAGCTCAACATTTTTGACTAGCTAATGATCAAGATATTCTGAAAGTTCTAAAAAACCCTTATTATCAGCAGCTTGATTTTTTAGAAGAAAGGAAAAAGGCTGAACTCCCACTACAGAAAACTCAGCTTTTAAGGGCTCGTTATGATCAGCAGCTTTTAAAGGCACTTTTGAAATATTGATTTCCTAATTTATGAGCTTTTGAAACATTTGTTCATAGGGCTTTTCTTTGTTAAGTTTTTTCCCTAACAGATTTCATAGCCAAGCTGTTCATCTAAGAGTTCTTTTGTCATTTTAAGCTTATTCTCAGAGCTAGAATAGCAGGTAAAAAGCACATCTCCAGTCTCAACTTTCTTTCCGAGTTTTTCATGAAGATAAAGTCCGGCACTCGCATCCCCAGGAGCTCCAAGGGTTCTTGCAAGCATATTGAGATATTTCATATCTATTGCCTTGATTTTTCCAGCTTTAGGAGCTATAACTTCAAAGGTATAAGGAGCTAAAGCTAATTCCTCCGAAGAAACTTCAGGATTGGAACCTTTTTGAGCTTGGATCAGTTTTTGCATTTTTTTCCAAGCATTTCCATTGAGGAGTTCAGCTTTTGCTCTTTTATAGGCGGATCTGTGACTTGTTTCATATTTACACAAAACCAAAAGCTGACTTGCGAGATCAAGAGCCTTTTCTTCGAGGTCCAAAGCTCTCTCTGGATGCTGCTGGAGAATTCTAAGCACCTCACGAACCTGTAAAACTGCACCGATCCCATTTCCAATAGGCTGTTCTGCTTTAGTAATTGCGACCTCTGTCTTGATACCAAGGGCTGTACCGATAGTTTTGAAATGTTTAGCGATTCTCTTGGCATTTTTTTGAGTAGTTACTTTAGCCGTAGGACCGACAGGAATATCAATCAAGCAGTGATTAATCCCCATCGCATAGTTCTTCGCCATGATACTGGAAATCATCCTTGCATAGGGCTCCATACCAAGTGGGGCTGAAACTTTGATGATCCTATCATTCGCTGGGGCTAGGTTCAAATTACCGTTCCGAGCCAGACAAGCTCCGTAGTTCTCTACTAACCTGATGATTTCAGATTTTTTGAGTTCACTTTGCATCAAAACTTCCACACATTCTCATGTTGCTGCTGGAGAAGTAATAGATTTCGAAAAAGTCTTTGGCATCGTAATCCCAAGAGAGGCAAGAAGAGGAACGATAATCATGGTCGTTTCATTTCCAGAAACCCCACCAATACAGTATTTGCTCGCCACTACGCCTGGAAAGCGGTACATATCCCCAGTATAAGCAGTTGCCTTGGTCGTATAGGCAAGCTCTTCAGGATCAGATTTATAGAAAAAACTGGTCGCCGTATAATAGGCAAGTTGGAGATCAGAAAGTTTATTATTCTGAATATCCTCTACGATTGCATCAATTTCTTCGTTAGTAATTTTCTCTCCAAGCAGCTTTTTCCTGATTGCCTGCAAAGAAAGCGGATTATTTCTCATAAAAGAAACGAGAACATTATCTCAAGGCATGATCGGATAATTTTCCAAAAGTTCTGAGGTCGCACCTATGGTTCCTGGTTCAATATATTCTGAGGAAAGCGCAACATCTACGACATATTCCTCACCCTTACGAATCAGAGAGATTTTATCATGCTGAGTAATGCCGTATTGAGATGCTTGTTCAGCATTAAGGATTGCAATGATTCCATCACCATTGCTCACATTCATTGGAATAATTTTTGCACTAAAGATTTCCATAGTCAGTATTTTTAGTAATAAGAATAAAAGGGCGAATTATGTAACATTTAATTTATAAGCTCGAGGAAGTTCAATACTTAGGATCTCATTGCAACGAAATTCACAGCGTACATGGTCCTTTTGTTCCTTAAGTTTTAAGCTATAGTGATGCATTTGATGTTGTAAGTTAGAGTACCATTTTCAGAATTCTGGATTATGAAGACCTTCTTCTGGTGTAACGATGGTATTGAGAAAACGAATTTTTTCAAGGTCCAAGACATTATTCTCTGTACTGTTGATCTCACCTTCGGGAGTTTTTTCTAGGGATTGAAACAGGATCCCTATTCAGAATTCAGATTTTGGTTTTTCTTTCCCATACTTTGCAATATCTTCTTTTGCTGCTGGTTTTGCAAGAATATTGAGGATCGGATTATCTTGCTTTTGCTTCTCACTTTCAGTTTCACCTTTGGTTTGCTCTTGAAGTTCTCTTAGAAAGCTAAGAAGTTGTTCGAGGTCTGATCTAGTATTTGATTTATTGAGGGTGTTCAAGATTGGGCTTATGATTCCATAGTAAGAACGATGGATTTCCTCGTTGATCTGTTGATATTCTTGTAGAGGAAATAGAGCTTTGATTAGTTTTCTACACTCATGTTTCAGCTGATGTGTTTGAAAATTCTCTGCTATTATTTTCTCTTCAACGCTTCCAATATGATGCTTGATCTTCTCAGCAAGTCCCTCACTGATCATTTGATTGATTTCTTCCTGTGTTTGCACTCTTCCCATAGGTAGATAGCTGGCGATATCTGTGGCTTGATTCACTAATGTGCTATGTCAAGGTACACTAAAGAAAAAAGAATTTTTGCTGTTATTCAAATTAATTGATTTTTGCTCTTTATTCATAGATATTGACTCTTTTACCTCTATTTCTCAGCTTGAAGGCGTGAAATTGTAGATCATTCCTTGCTCATCTGTAAGTTCAAAATACTGGCTCGTTGAGGTCGTTCTCAGTTCACTTTTTTGGATTCTGATTCCAAGTTTCCCAAAGATGCTATTTGTTACTTTCAGTGCATTATCTTTTGCTTTTTTCTGAATATCATCAGAGAGCTGTTGTTTATGTGTATTGAGAAAGTCACGTCTTTCCCTGCTCTTTTCCCATGCTTCTTTTCGCTGTTCAAAGGTTTCTCCAGAGCCGCTATCATCCAAGATGGCTTTTGCAAGTTCTTGATCAGTAAGGTTTGGAGCTCTTGTTCCTCCAGTAATAAAGGTCGTAAGCATTTTGAGATATGCATCTCTAGGAATACATTCATCTACTAAGTTCTCTGGTAATTTATCAAGTGCATTTACTAGATTTTCTTGTCTGTTATTGTTGAGAAATTCATCTTGGCTTTCTTTTTTCTCTCTCGTTTCTCCGAGTTCTTTACGACTCAAGGTTTTTTTTTCAGGATAGAGTAGCTCTGAGATTTTCGTATTTTTGTCATCAAAGAGTTCTACAGGTTTTTTATCGCTTAGCTGTTTTCACAGTTCCACTGCTTTTTTACCGTAGTCTTTGTTTTTTTCTAGTATCTTGTCAATAATATCTTTTGTTTTGCTGCCAGGATCACCTTCCCTAAGAACATTTCGTTCTTTCATAGCAAGGAGAACTGCTTGAGTTTCATGACCCCAAATCCCATCAACTTGAAAATTTTCCCTTCCAAAGGAATGCTTTCCTATGAGTTGGATTTTGCGGAAAAGATTACTGTTGTTTTGGTAGTCACTTTCTGAGAGTCCTACAAAAGCAGCCTGGATATACTGTTCTGGGTTCAGCATTCCTGTAAGTTGAGCGGCTTCCTCCTGCCATTGAGCATCAATAGCTGCGATTTGTGCTTTTGCTTCTTCCTCCGAAATTCAAGGTTTAGAAAGGACTTTTTGCTTCTCAAGCATAGCCTTATCTTTGAAACTTGCTAAGTTCCCTTTCCCACCTTTGAGAAGTTTTTCAAAATCTTTCCAATCTTTCGTCTGAGATCAGATTTGTTCAATTTTTTTTCCTAGCCAATCTATGTAAAGATTTTTAGGTCTAGGTAAAGGAGTTTGGGTCTCTCAAGATTCAATTTTTTTGAGTGTCTCTTCAAGAAAGACTTTTATTGTCAGAGTACCTTCAAAACTGATCTTGTTTAGCTCTTCTTTTAAAGCACTTTTATCTTCAGTTTCATACTTTTGGAGTAGTTGGTTCATTAGCGAGTTTTCGCCATCAAACACTTCTTTGTTATTCATGTCTCCTCTTCGTTTTTCAGTCTGGAGTCTTATCCATTCATCGTAACATTTCCCAAGTTCTTGGATACCTTTTTTCTCTCTGTCTCCTTTAGAATTCTCTATTTTTTGGAGGGCTCATTGTATCTGTACTCCCAGCTTATCCCAATCCTCATTCCAATATCTTTCATCTTTTGTTCATGGGTAAGGGAGCTCTCAGAGTTTAGTATTCCCTCAGCGAACCGTAAGAATATCACTGAGAAATTCTTCAGAAGAAATATCATACTTTTCTATAACTTCTTTGATAAGTTCTGCTTTTGGTTTTTTGAAACTCTTTTCCCAGCTATCCTGATTTGTTTCTGATGTTTCAGCTCTTTCTGTCCTCTCTGTCCTCTCAGGAGTTATTTTATCAACTTTTTTTTCTGTGTATCCATTCTCTAGTTGACTCATCCTGTTATCATTAAATAAAATTCATCTAAGTATAGCAAAAACTCTTCAATTTGTCAAAAAATTTGATTTTTTTAAAAGTTAGTAACTATTGAATCAATTTTTAATTTGACTTCCTTTTAAAAAATAGTATATTTTAAGTAGTTTTTAGCCTTTTTTTGTGAAATATGTTTAGAATTTACACTCGTGCAATTATTCTTAACAAAAAAAATGAGGTTTTACTCTTGAAAAAAAATGATAGACAAAAATTATGAGGAGGGAAATGGATGCCACCCTGAGGAACACTAGAATTTTGAGAAGATCCAGAAATGACCTTAGTTAGGGAACTGAAAGAGGAGCTTGATATAAATGTAACATCATTTGAAGTGTTCGGTATTAAAAAAATATTGATTGACTGAGTTCATTGGATGGGGATATACTATCTTGTTGAAGTAGAAAATGAACACTACAAAAATAAAGAACCAGAGAAGCATGAGGAAATTGCCCGAATATCTGAAGAACAACTTCCAAATATGCTTCATGCAGATCTTGTCAAGCAGGCAATGCTAAAGAGTAGGAATACATAAAATTTCATCAGTACAACATTCTCTACTCCAAAATCTCATACGATGTGAGAGGCTTTTTTTTGATACGTAGATATAAAAATACATCACCTTATTAGAGAAAAGTCAGTATCTCATATCAGAATTCTCCCCCTTTATGAGCGTAATAATATTGTTGGAGAAAATGAAAAGATAGGAAAGCGTTTTAATTGGAAGAGACCAACAGTTGAGATTGAAGAGAATACCTTGATTTTAACTTGTTTCCCATGAAGAGCATATGTAAAACATTATGCAGCTTTGTTGCATATCTATTTTGTAATACATCAACTTTCATGTCCTCTTATCTCTTATACTCTTCCAAGCTCAGAAATGATTTTAAATTCTTTACAGCAAACCAATTTAAAATATTTTCCCCAGCAAGATACAGTAGTCCTTGGAATGGTTGATCATTTATCACCACTACGAGATGAACCTACTGAACGGGAATGAGAGGGGGATTTTTTGTGGAAATTAGGGGAATATCACTGAAAAAAAGTTGCTCTACTTTATAACTTTCAGTAAGTTTAAGCAGATGGCGATAAAGAAAATTATTGCATTTGAGGTAGATCATAATCGGGGAAAATGAAGTCAAATTTGATTGTTAAGTGAACTTACAGAGGTTTTAGGACGAGAAGTGATTACGATGAGAGGAGCTATCTATAGAGAGGGAAGTTGAAAAACAACCTGAGATCCAAAATCCTCATACTGGCAGAAGAGAATGAAAGATTACCCTTTAGTAGATCACATGACAACCGCAGAAAGGTTTGATTTTGAAAAGGAAAACACCATAAGATTGAGGAGGGAACTAAATATTGGACTTAATAGGATATTAGCTCATACTGAAAAAGATATTTTATTGGTTTTAGATAGATCAGAAATTTCTGGATATTTTTGGCTCAAAAAACTTTTTTCTTCACTGACCTTTGAAGAATATCTCAGTTTTAAGGATTCCAAAGGTCATAGTATTGAGATTATTAAACCAGATATGATCTTTGCTCTTCAGGTCAGTAAAGAAGAACTCTTGAAAAGAAATGCAGAAAGAGGAGAAGCTAACTCTTCTCGTAATAGAGAGAGGTATACTAATATTACAAACCACCATGAATTATTTGAAGAAACTTTACAAGCTGTAGAAAGTTTTTTTCCTCTTCAGTATATAGATTGAGAACGTCCTGCACAAGAAATTCATCAAGAAATTAAACATAAGCTTGGACAACTCTGACTTCTATAACTCATTTTATCTCTTGAAAATCAAAGCATAAATACTACACTAGACTCAGTTTTACTTTTTCATATTCAAGAAATGAAGCTCAGACAAGAACTTGAAGCCCGTGGCTTACTTTACCAAATGACCAACGAAAACTTTTTTGATTTGTATGAAAAGGGCGGTGAAAAGTTCTATTGTGGCTATGATCCTACGGCAGATTCGCTCCATCTAGGGCATTTCTTGACCTTTATGGCTGCGGTGAATTTCATGAAAAGAGGCAATACCTTCGTAATGCTGATCGGAGGTGCGACCTGAATGATCGGAGATCCAACAGGGAAAACTGAAGCCAGAGCTTTCCTTGGGCTTGAAGAACTCAGGCATAATCAAGAAGCAATTACCGTGCAAGTTGGTCAGATTTTGGAAAATTTAAAAAAACTGACAGGAAAGGACTTTCAGTTTGAAGTCGTGAATAATTACGATTTCTACAAGGATTATACAGTTTTTGACTGGTATCGCACGGTGGGAAAATATATCACCATCAATACCATGCTGAGCAAAGAATCTGTGAAAAAGAGAATGGAGAACCCTGAATCTGGGATGAGTTATACCGAATTTAGCTATATGCTGTTGCAAGGAAATGATTTCGTGCATCTCTACGAAAATAAGGGCGTGAAGCTTCAAATCGGAGGTTCTGACCAGCGAGGAAATATGGTTACCGGAACCGAAATGCTCAGAAAAAAAACTGAAGGAGAAGCCGAAAGTTATGTGATGACGATTCCTTTGATGATGGATTCTAGCGGAAAAAAGTTTGGAAAATCTGAAGGAAACGCGATTTGGCTTGATCAGACCAAAAATTCTCCTTATTTCGTCTACCAATACTTCATCAATACCGCAGATGCTGATGTGGAGAAGTATTTGAGAGCCTTTACCTTACTAGAGATTCCGGAGATTGAGGCAATTATTGCACAGCATCAGGAGAAACCTGAACTCAGATACGGTCAAAAACAGCTTGCAAAGTATGTAATTCAAGTGCTTTTCGGAAAAGAGGCAAGCGAACAGGCGGAAAAGATTTCAGAATTCCTCTTTGGAACTGGAGAAAAGCTCAGCTTACTCAAGGCAATGTCTACGGAGGAAATCAAAGCCCTTGCTCACGAAACCTGAGGAGCTAAGCTTGAAAATGATGAAATCAGAATTTTGGAGCTTTTGGTACAGTCTGGACTCGCAGAATCCAATGGAGAAGCAAAAAAGCTGATCCAACAGGGAGCGATCTCAGTCAATGAACAGAAAGTAAGCGATATTGCACAGACCTTTTCAAAAGTTAATGCGATCAATAATGTTTTACTCCTAAAGAAAGGGAAAAAGTTCGCAATCGCTCAGTTTTAGCTTCTTAAGCACAAAAAAATGGGGAAGAATCTATGGTATGCACTGGCAATTCTAGGAGGGGTGATTTTGGCGGCGGGGATTGCGATCTGAGGCTATTATCTTTATCAATCCAAAATAAAAAAGAGGGTGGATCCTCCTGTGGCTTATAAGCCCGTGATTTACCTTTATCCAAAGCAGGAGCAAGAAATCAAAGTTCAGCTTGACTATCAGGGAGAACTTATCGCCGATTATCCTGCCTATGATGAGAAGCTCAGGGGCTGGGAGGTAATCGCTTCTCCAGACGGAACTTTGATCAATAAAGCAGATGGTAAGGAATATAGCTATCTTTTCCGAGAGGGGAAACCAGCACAAAAAGCTGACTATGACCTCACAAAAGGCTTCGTAGTGAAAGGAAGCGAAACAAGGGCATTTCTTCAGCAGAAACTAACAGAAATCTGACTCACTCCAAAGGAATATAACGAATTCATCGTGTATCGATACCCAAAGATGAAAGATAACCCTTATAACCTGATCCATTTTGCAGGAGAAAGCTATACCAAGACTGCTCCTTTGACGATTAGTCCAAAAGAGGATTCGCTCCTTAGAGTCTTTATGGTCTTCAAGGCTTTACAAGAGCCGACTCAAGTGGAAGCTCAGACTTTTGAACCTTTTGAGAGAAAAGGCTTTACGGTCGTTGAGCGAGGTGGAACGAAATTATAAAAGATTTTTATTTCCTCTAAATATCTATGAAACTCCTCCTTACGACTTATCCCAATGATGGTAGAAAATTAAAACAGTTTCTGACTGCACTTTTGAAAAAAAAGCTCATCTTTTCAGCGAAGGTCATAAATTATGCAAAATCCTACACCCTCGTAGCAGGTAAAATTCAAAAAGAAGAAAGAAAATTGATGCTCCTTTCTTTTCCAAAAGTTAAAGAGGAAGCTCTTCTTGCTTTTATCTCTCAGCTTCATCCCAATCAACATCCTGAACTCACTATTCTTCGTCCTGAATATGTAGATGAGGCATATCTCAAGGAGCTTTATGAAGTCACTCAGTAAGCATTGGATTTTTAGGTGATTATCTCTTGACACGGCTGTTCATAATCCTATAGTCAAGATAGCTTCTTTACTTTCTTATCTTAATCTGATGAAAAACAAAATCTCCTATTCTAATATGGTAGCAATCTTTCTATTCCTTGGACTCTCAGTTTTGGCTTATGGTGCTTTTGCTTTGGAGAAGAATACTCCTATCAAACTTGATCTTACGACTAATCCTCTTAGTAGTTCTTTCTCAATTCTTCATTTTAATGCAGGAGGAAATGATTTTGGAGGTGGGACGCTTTGGGTCTCTACTCAAACTCCCTTAGACCAGCCGAAAGAAATCCAAACTCCTCGTGGGGAGCGTAAACTTTGCTCCTCAAAAATTGAAGGAATTTACTATAATTCTCAAAGAGGGGAAAGATTATGGCCTTTAGATGAAAAATCATTAGCAGTTCTTAGGCGTGCGGGGATACAGTATGATCATCTTGGACTTTTGGGGGGCTTTTATACTAATTGTGGCTCTGGTGATGAGAAGAGTATTTATGGAAGTGTAGAGCATCAACTTCCTGATCAAGAGCCATATGTCTTGATTGCTGGTGTACAGTATGATATCCCTTCAAATAGAATGAAAGCTGATTCTTCTTTGCATTGTTCTTTGCAAATCCTTGGTAAACAGCAGATCGTAGGTTACCTCTATGATAGTCAATGAGGTATTGGTTTTGTTGGTGGGACTGTTCCTTCTCCTCAACTTAATCAAATTTTAGCTCAAACTTTAGACCAAGGAAAGTGTATTTCAGATATTTTTGTTTCAAAGGGTGGAAAAGATTTTGCAGCTCATTTTGGAAATCAACAGTGGCTACTTGGTACTCGTAGTGCAATTGAAAATCTTGATCGAAATCTTGCACTTCGTGGCGTAATTGGACTAAAAAATAGCCTTCCTTCTCCAGCAAGATAATATAAATCTTTATTATAAAAAAGTCTGAATCGCTTCTTGGTTCAGCTTTTTTTTTAATGGTTGTTTTTTTAGTTTATATCTTATATCTTGTTTCTAAATTTATTATTTCATCTTTACAATTACGAATTTTTTCTTCATAGTCGCTATCTTTTGGATATTCAAGTCCCTCTAATGCAGCCTGATAACTATCAATCTTTGTTAGGAGAGTATCTCTTCTATGTTTTGCCCAGTCTTGAGCATAGGAATGTCTTTCTTGAAAGTTTTTTTTGATTTCACTTTTCGTTTCCGTTTTAAGCGTTTTGGTTTTCTTTTCAAATTGAGGAGAGAGTTTTGTCGTAGCGAAAATTGCTTCTCCATAATTTTCCTTTATAGAGATGAATTTACCGTAGATGCTCATTAGCCTATCATATATGGTTCTTTTTATATAAGTCCTATTTTTTTCATCTTTTAGTGGCTTTAAAATTTTTGCATGAAAACTTTGTGAGAAGCTACTTTCCTTGTCTTGAAGCGTCTTGAGATAGTTATAGGCTTCTTCAAAGGAGGAGAGGAGTTTCCTTTTCCCAAACTCTTTTCCTAGTTTTTCCCAAATCAAGAAAAAATGGGGTTTAGGGTCTGAGATCAGCTTTTTTTCCCATACTCTTACTTCATCTAGGTTGCAAGTCCTCATGTTCTTTCGTTTCTAGATAAATGATGAAAAAAGTATATCCCTTTTTTCTCTAAATGCAAATTTTCATTATTTGATTTAGTTTCTCTCTGTTTCTCCTTCCTTTTTTTTGCTTGGAGTGAGCCTTCGGGAATCTTTCCTTGTTAAATAGGTCTGAATCTGATCAGCATTCAGTTTTTTTTCTTTTACTAAGGTATTAAGCTTATAATAAGGAATATCGCTTGCTTCTTCCAAAAGTCCAACTTCTGCGAGAAAATGCTGGAGAGCTTGCTTATTTTTCGCTGTATAAATATCGCTTTTTTTGAGTCCAAGCTTGCTTTCCTCCCCAAAGAGCTGTTCAAAATCTCCTTTCTCTGCATAGGAAACGAGAATTTCTTTTAGACTTTCTTTTTCTCTGTTAAGTTCCGTACTTTCTTGGGAGATTTTGGTATAACGGTCTACGAGCTTTTTGATTGTGCTTATTCAGAGTTCTTCTCCTTCCACAGTTTCATCTCCAAAGTTTAAATGCTTCCAAAGCGGACAGAGCTGTTGATATTCACAGTATTTACAATAGGCATTTTTTTCGGTCGGGAAAGCGTTTTCTATACCCATATTATAGTTGAATCTTGCTTCTTCAATATTGCGGATTGCAGTGCGGTATTTTGCAAGCACAGGAGCAAGGATTTC
Organism: uncultured bacterium; assembly: GCA_963540355.1. GTDB lineage: Bacteria > Patescibacteriota > Gracilibacteria > Absconditabacterales > Absconditicoccaceae > HOT-345. The sequence goes on along the minus strand of CAUTND010000004.1, from coordinate 38,226 downwards.
TTCGTTAATCTCCCATTCATCACAGAGTTCAAAATGGAGGTAATGGAGTCTGGCTTTAATCCCTTTGAGATATTTCCCATATTTCTGCATCACGCCATAAGCATAAAGGGTGAGCTGCTCTCTATATTCATCTTTCTCTTCTGGAGGTAAATGCTTATTGGTCTTATAATCGTTGATAACGAAACTTTCTCCCTCTTTATCCAGTCTATCAATGATCCCACGAAACTTTTGTTCGCCTCAGTTTTCTTCTTTTTCTTGAAGAGTAAAAGCTAAGGGGAGCTCTGTAGCAATGACTTTCCCTGTCTCAAAAGGAGAATGCTGATCAAAATAACTGCTCAAGTAATGTTCTCCTCTTCTTAGGTAATCCTCTTCATGCTGATCGCCCTTATAGATCAGTTTTTCTCCTTCTTCTGCGATAGCATTATTTCGTAGCTCATGAAATTTTCCTAGGAGATCGGCTTTGATCGGAGGATTGAAAATATTGATTTGTTGGTAGAGTCGTTCCAAAGCCCCATGTACACTGCTTCCTAAAATCAGGTCAGGAGTAGCTTCAAAAGCTCTTTCCAATCCATCAAGGTAGCGATATTGGTATTTTCTTGGGCATTGCTCATAGAGATTGATCTGAGAAAAGGAGTAGACAACCATCCGTTTCCAAAAAAGAATAAAACTAGAGTATGTCAGAGTGTAAGGTTTCTTTCTTTTATGTCAAATATAAAACCTGGTTTATAGCTTTTTTTAGTTTTCATTGATTTTACTTGTTAAGCTTTCTCTTTTTCTAACTTTTCTTTGGAATTTCCTCGGTATCCTCCTAGCTTCTCTCTAACAGGGGAGGGACAACGAGAATATTTCTCTTCTGTTAAGCTTGGGGCTCCTAAAGCTGATAAGGGAGCTTTAATCGCAAGAAGAATGGTGTGTGGAATAAGACTAAGAGCGAGCTAGAGAGTGTATGCTTGTAAGTAGGAAAATTTTCCTAGATAAATATTGCAAATTTTAGTGCAAAATTTATAAACTTGGTTGAATCATTTATTTTTAAAAAAACTAACAAAAATGAGATTCTCAAGCGAAAAATTTAAAAATTTATCTAAAAAGGAGTTTACAAAAGTGGCAGAAAAATATGAATGAGATCATGCTGGAATTTATAAATTATGCAGAAATGATTACCCAGCTATTTTAGCAGAAATTGAAAAAGATCATTTTGAAAAAGTATTAGATGCTTGATGTGGACCAGCTACAATAATCCAATTACTCAGTGAAAAATTTCCTGATAAGCAGTATGTAGGAATTGATCTCACTCCAAAAATGATTGAAGTAGCAAAAAAGAAAAAGGTAAAAAATGCTGAATTTCTCGTTTGAGATTGTGAAAATTTGCCATTTGATGAAAACACATTTGATATCATCATATGTTCACAAAGTTTTCACCATTATCCAAATCCTCAAAACTTTTTCAAAAGTGTTAAAAAAACGCTTAAACCTTGAGGAAAACTGATATTAAGAGATATGTCCTTATGAAAGTGATTATGACGATTTGTGAATTATATAGAAATTCCAATGCTTAATTTGTTCTGATTTTGAGACGTGAAAATCTATACAAAAAAAGATATCCAAGACATGTGTAAAAAATCTGGACTGCTGTTGGAACATTTTGAATATAAAAAATGGTTTAGATTACATGCAATCATTAGAAAAGCTGATGTATAATGTCCGCAACTCTGGAAATGATGAAGCGATGAGAATTGATCCGATCGTGCATTTGTCTCTTGAGCAGGCGATGGGCTATATCGGACTAGATGAACTGGTTGAGATCATGCCAAAGGCGATTAGAATTAGAAAGAAGTATTTGACTGAGTCCGCGAGAACGATTGCGAGGAAGCAGGGGTTGATTTAGATTTTACAACCCCCACCGCCCTTCGGGCACCTCCCCCTAACAGGGGAGGAACAACGAGAGAACTTCCCCTCTGTGAGGAGGGGCTAGGGGAGGTTGAAAAATAAACTCCCAACGCTGAAAGTTCAGCCTTTATCGCTTTACTCAATAAACTCATCAAAGACACCAACGATGCTTGGAAACTGCATAAAGCCCAGCTTGGCAGATGGACCGAAGAGGGAGGACGAGAAGAGGAAGAGGAAAGTCCTAAGGTGCCTACAGAGTAGAAGGTATTTTTGTTTAGCGCATACTTTAAGTATTTCAAAAGAGAAAAAAGGCTGACTTTATTCGGAAGTCAATTTTTTTGTTGGTTGATTTTAGTAGAGGAAATTTAGGAGAAGCTAGTCTTGTAATTACTGTTCTTTTTGGTAAAAATGAGGCGAAATTACGGAAGATTTTTTAATTATCTTTTGATATATTTGCTACTTCTCGGTACTTATATATAGGAGGATAAGAGAGTTTTAGATTTTAATGATATTAAATAATGAATCTTACTTTTTGAGAAATTATTTGAATCATATTCTTTGGTGCATTATCAATTATCGTAGTTAGATTTTCTTTTACTTTTGATTTAAATAGATTTTTGGAAAATAGGAGAAACAATCTAAAGGAAAAGGCAAGGAATGCATGTCCTCATTGTATAATCATTAAGGAGCATGGGAACTTTGGTTTTCAGTCAACCTTTGTCTCTCTTCCAGGAACAATACAATGGTTCTGTCAACAGTGTTGATTAGTAATGTATAGCTTTGATAAAAAATTAGAAGAAGAAAGGATTAAGAACTTTATAAAGCATCCTGAAGAATTTAAGGAGCAAAATAAGAAATTTGAAAAACTCTTAAGCAAAGTTGGGCTTTTATAAAATTTATTTCATAAAAAAAGAACAGATGGATAAAGTAATCATATTTAATGTCGGATGAGCAATGGCTTCTTTCTGTGAAATAGGAGGGAAAAGGATTATCATAGATTTATGAAGTTCAAATGATTTTTCTCCTACTCTAGATTTTTTGTTGCCATATGCTCAACAACAAAAATGGGATTTTTTAGAAAGTGAAGTATGAAAAAATGGGAAAAAAGACTATGATTGAAAAAAATATCATATTGATCAATTAATTATTAGTCATCCTCATAGAGATCATTTATCTGATATAGAAAACTTTTATAAGTATTTTTATCCTAGGTTAGTAACAACACCAAATGACAACGAAGGGATGTGAGATGAATGTTTGGATTGGGAGCTTGTTTTTTGAGATAGAGAAAAAGATGATAAAGTAATTTTTTTTAAGGATAAATTAATTGAGGGTAGAAATCCTCCACTACAATCATCTATAGATAAATTAGAATTATACTATATAAAGCCACCAATTGTTGAAGAAAAATTACCATCTTCTAATTATGTAAATAATGTAAGTTTAGTTTGTTTGATAAATATTGCATGAAAGTATATCCTATTCCCTTGAGATATTATGTTATCATGATCTCAATGGATGTTAAGTAATGATATTATAAATGTTATTCCTTGATCAAAAACAGAGATGAATTTTAAAAATAGAGTTAAAAAGACAAATATTTTAATTGCTCCACATCATGGATTAAAATCTGCTTATAATGTGAATATGATGAATGAAATAAAAGATTCTCTAGAGTTAATTATTATCCCAGAAAAACCTACAGCCGAAGATGATGTAAGACAGGTTGATAATAGATATTATGATGGAAATTATTGACAATGATTGGATGTTGATGATATAGATCGTAAAACTATAAATAAAAGGCAATCCACAATAAAGACTTCTACTGGACATATCTGTATAGGTGATGGTAAGGTAAGAAAAACAAAAAATAATAAATTATTACTTGATTTATTTTCTGATATTTAGTTATGGATAAACTTTTAGAAACAATTACGCGTTATAATTTTTTTAATTACTTGTTACCCTGAGTAATATTGATAATTTATATAGATAGCTTCTATTTTCATGCCTTTATTTGAAAAAAAAATATAATAATCATATTCTTTTTAGCATACTTTTTATGACTTCTGATTAGTAGAATTTGATCGTTGTTGATTGAGCCTTTTTCGAAAAAAATGGAGCGAATTGAATGGAGGGAATATTCTCTTTTTATAGAAGCATCTCAAAAAGATCAAAAAATTGAGATTTTACAAAGTGAATGTAATATGTATAGAACACTTATAAGTTTAGTAATGATTTGTCTATTATATACTTTATATGCAAATCTTATGTTTTGTTTTTTTAGTTCTGAAAGATATTTTTTATGTATATTAACAATAATTATATTTATCTTATCATATAAAAAACAAAACAGGTACATTATAAAAAGGATTGATATGCAAACTCAAAATAAAGAATAAATCTTTCTCGTTATTTATATATACCCCCCCTTGATTTCAACGCTACCTTTCTTTACAATCATTCCTAATCCTTTACCTTAATCCTCCTCTATGCAGCACAAAGTCTACGGTTGTAAAGTCAATAAATTCTACCTCAATAAACGAATCGCTCACCTTGAAGCGACGAATCAAGTGAATGATAATCTTTTTCTCGTTGCGACTTGTGTCGTGACCGATAGAGCGAAGATGAAATGGGTCAAAGAAATCATTGAACAAGCCAAGCTCGGCAAGCAAATCCTTATCGCTGGTTGTGGCTCTATCACCAAAGGGAAAGCTACGGAAAGATGAGCTTTTTTTGCCTATTATCCTGAATTACAGCCCTATGAGGAACAGATTAGCTTGCTAGCAGAAGATCCGCTAGAGGAGGAGAGCGAACTTGCCTTTAGTTTCAAAATGCCAAACCAGAAGCTCCGAACCAAGAACTATGTGATCATTCAGAATGGTTGCGATAATCATTGCAGTTTCTGTCTCACGATTTTCAAGAGGGGAGCCCATAGAAATCGCCCTTTGCCGGAGATTATTGAGGAGATTAAGCAGATTGAGGCGGAAGGTGGGAAAGAGATCGTGCTAACTGGGATCAATCTTGCGGCTTGGGGTGCGAGTAATACGAGGAAAACTAAGGAAAGCAGATTCACCGAGCTTTTGGAAGCGATCTTGGAGCAAACGACGATCTCAAGGATCAGGATTTCTAGTCTTGACCCTCAGTATCTTGATGATCGTTTTTTTGAGCTGATGAATAATCCGAGATTCTGTCCGCATTTCCATCTCTCCATTCAGAGTTTTTCTGATACTGTGCTGAAGCTGATGAATAGAGCTTATGATAGTAAAAAGCTTGATGAAGTGCTAAAAAAGTTAAGAAATCTGAATCGCCCTGATGCGGAGCTGGTTTCCATCGGTGCAGATCTTATTTCTGGCTTTCCCTGAGAAACGGAGGAGGATTTTCAGATTACTTGCGAGGCGGTGCAAAAGTATCGCATTACCAAGCTCCATGCTTTCCCTTTTTCCGATCATCATAAAGCTGAGAGGATCCCTGCTTCTTCTCTGCCTGATCAAGTTCCCAATGAAATCAGAAAAAGCAGAAATAGAAAGCTGATTGAGATCGGCGATCAGGTTCGTGATGCCTTTGTCGCTCAAAACTATGGGAAAAAACTCCAAGTCTTGATTGAAGAAAGCAAGAACGGAAAAGCGAAAGGCTGGACTGAGAACTATCTTCAGATTTCCTTGCCGTGAAGCTATGAAAAGGGGAGTATTGTTGAGGTGATTGTAGATGAAAAGAATTGTGTGTTTTAGTTGGTCTGATTGTTCATTACTATGAAATCTTTTCAAGAGCTTGCTCGTAAAAATCTCTCTGAAAAATTTCAGGGGAATCGTATGCTCGGATCGCTTGCTATGAAAGTGGTGAGCGAGTTTTTAGGGATTAAAAAGAAAGCTGATCATTTCGTTGGGGAGGAGGAGATTACGGGCTATCTCAGATTTCAGACTCTTTTTCTCAAAATAAGTGATCAAAACTATAAAATTATTCTTTTTAGAGAAAAACAAAAGCTCCTTACCGCGATCAATCAGCATTTTCAGACTTTAGGTTATGCTCAGAGGGTAGAGGAGCTGCGTTTTAAGTAGATATATTTATAAAAGTTCTTTCGTCTCAAGGAATTTTTTAAGAGGAACAAAGTTTGAATAGTCATAGTGGACTTTGAAAGAGTTGTCTCGGAGCCTTGCTCTTACTGCATCATTTCTTTGTAGAGTATTGCTAAAATCTGCGTAGTGACAAGGACATTGATTACAGATAGGGGTCACTAGAGGACAATCTTTTTCTTTACAAATATCTGGTAAATTGGGACAGCAGTTATTTATCCCTGGTATTTGAGGGCAAGGATCTACGGGGTCGGGACAACCATCTCCATCTTGATCGCAGTTAGGGACATCTTGAGGACAGTTAGTACAATTTTCTCCTGGATCTATTTGCCCATTTCAACATTCAGGTTCAGGCTTAAAACCATCATCAATACAGATATCTTTCAGATCTTCAGGACAGTTTTTACAGTCTTCTTTGTAATCTATCTCCCCATTTCCACAGAGTGGCTTTTGGGGATCCATACGTTTACAATCTACTGAACAGCTTTTATTTTTTCGGTTATTAGTACCTTCATCACATTCTTCTCCTGGATCAAGTTTTCCATCACCACAACTTGTCAAGCAGAGTGGGACATCTTCGTGACAGTTGCTACAGTTCTCAGCTTTTTCAATTTGTCCATTCCTACAAAAGGCTGTACAAGGACCGACATCGATTGGACAGTTTTTGCAGTTTTCTCATTTCTCAATTCTCCCATTTCCACAGAGTGGTTCCTTGATTTCACATTGATCTCCTATTCCATTAGCATTTAGATCGCTTTGTTTTTGATTTGGTGCTAGGGGGCAATTATCTAGATCACATACTCAGAAATGCTCTTCATAACGCTGCTTATCAATGTTTTTTCCCACGATAAATACACAGTCTTCTCTCTCGAAACTTATCATTCCTAGCAGGTTTTTTACTCCATCTCCATCAATATCATCATCATAGAGGTCCGGAATCCCATCATGATCAAAATCACATTTAAAACCAGAAAAAACCTTATCTGGATCAAGTTCAATTGCTTTTCCAGCCTGAGCCTGATTTCCAAGAAATGCGATTCCTTCGTTATAGAGGCGAAGGTTTTCTCAGATCTGTATTTCGTTTTTGATTTTGAGGAGACCTTGTCTATTGGTGATAGTAAAAAATGTTTTTCCTTCTTTTGGGTTACGTGCTTGATGGATTTCTTTCGTATTGAGGAAAGTTCTTATTGCTCAGAGATGTCCCTCTCCGACTCAAAGGGATTGGAAACTTAATTCAAGATCTTTTGTGTTATTTCCTTTCGTTTGAATATTTATAGCTTGATTTCCTAACTGTTCTGGGTCTCTGATGTTTAGAGTAGAAGTAATGACAAGCTCATTTCCATTTTTAAGGAGAATTTTTTGGCTAGCAATTTTTTTGCCTGCATTTAGGTAACTATGAGTAGCACTGATTTTTGTATCTTCCTGTTTCGTTCCATCTCCGAAATCCCAGTTCAGTTTTTCAATCATTGCTAGTGATAGATTATTGAATCTGAGTGTTGTTTTAGTTGGGCTATGTAGCGTTTTTAGAAGAGGAGTATTCATTGTAGAAGCTCCAAAAAACATTCCATGCTGGTCCGCAATATCTAAGGATGCTACTGCTTCAAGTTTTCCTTTCGCATAAGCTTTTAGGGTAATGTTATTCCTTTTCCCTTTTTCCAAAGTAGTATTGAAAGGTTTTTGGGTAAGTGCTATCTCTCTATGACCATTTGCAGTATTTTCCCATTCAAAGCGGTCAAAGCTTCCCTGAACTTCTGCTTGTAGTGTAGCTTTCCCTTCTTTACTATCAAGAGATAGGAGCTGCAAACTTAGTCCGTGTGCATTATCATCAGTTTGTCATAGAAAGATTTGCTGCGAAATAAGGTGTGACTCTCCAGCTCTTGTATTTACTTTTGCTGTGATAGTTTTGATTCCTGGAGTATTGTAAATATGTTGTGTTCTGAGTCCTTTTCCCTGCATGAGATCCCCAAAATCTCGTTCAACAGAGAGTGGTTTTTCTTTGCTTTCTATCTCAAATTTGACGAGGGTTGGGAAAGTGTTTGAAAGACCGATCACTTTTATGAAATAGGCATGTTCTTGTGTATTTTCACCAAGAGGGCTCGGATCTTCAGATTTTTCTTTTTTGAGTGCTACGTAATTGATATTTCCTGTATCATCTACAAGTCCAATAGGGTTTTTGAGTCCATCTCCATCAATATCTTGATCACAAACATCGCCCTTTCCATCTCCATCAAGATCATTTTGGCTTGGATTGTAGTCTTCAGGACAGTTATCTTCATAGTTTGGAATATCATCACAGTCATAATCAGTATCAAAATCACATTTAATATGCAGATCGTAGAGCAAGGAAAGCTTTTTTAGTGCATCTTCTGGGCTGATTGGATAATCAAGTGCATAGACATCTTCTGCGGTAATAATTCCTGCTTGAATTAAAATATTCATCTCTGAAAGTGGCCACATTCCTTCTTTTAGTTTCTCAAAAGTCTGGAATCCACATTGACGAGGATGGAACATACAATATTTTAGATAGCTTGTAAATTCCAGTCTTGAGGCGATTTTTTCAGTTTTTTCTTTCTTTTGGATAAGCTCAAGTTCTGTGCTTGTAAAAACTCTATATTCATAGCTCTTTTTATCTATTTTCGCAACTTGCATCTTTATGTCTTTCCAAGGTGCTTGGTAATTCCCTTTTACTCTTTCAATCAAAAGGTTACTAAGAGTTTGGAAAAATTCTCCTTTTGTTGTCGGTCTTGCTCCACAAAAAATTCCCATACAAATGCTACTGGTTGCGAGGGGGTAACCTCTCATTGTATCTTCATGTCCAATTTTTGCAACACAGTAATAGTAGTTGATATTTTGATCATAGGCAGAAAGGAACTTGATGTCTCTAAAATCTTTACCAGGAAGAGCAACAAAGCCTGACCAGAAGGATTCATCATATTTACGACGCATTGTTTCACTTGGGATAATACAGTCGTGACATTCCACAGCATTCAAAAGTCTGGTAAGTTGATAACGGGAGAGTGTTTTTTGATGAAGCATAGCTTCTACAGGAATAGCGAGCTGATGCAGCCTTTGATAGAAAGTCGGAGTTGCTACAGTATTAGTACTGCGCGTATAACGTGGATCTTCTGAATTTGCATATAGCTTTTGAACAAAGAGTCCAGAACTAAGGATGAAAAGGAGGCAGCAGTTAAAACATATTTTGATTATACTTTTCATTTGAGGGGACTAGGAAATTAAAGTAAGCTAAGTATACAACTTTTTTGAATAAAAGCAAATGTATTGCTACGAAGAGTCCCTACTGAGGTCGCTTTTCTCTGAAAAAAGCTTTCCAAGACTCCCAAGGAGTCTCTTTTATTTCACTTGGAAGGAGTGGCTCTGACTCAGCTTCAGCTTTAGGAGCTTTGAAAACGATGACTGTTTCATCAGCACCGAGGATATTGTTTTCATGAGCAAGGAAAAATTTTGCGTGATCAGAATCCAAAAATTTGAGCTGATAGTGGTTGATATATGCAATTTCCTCTTCGACTTTTGCAGTTTGGGCTTTGATGAGCTCGGTACTTTCAATAATCGTGGTATACTTCACTAAAACCTGTACCGCTCGGAGCATCAAAAAAATATTAGCAAAAAGGAGTCCTCGCTTAATATAAGTTCCATAAATACTGATCTGTGTTTTGATTCGTTGGAGCATTAGAGCAAAACAACTAAATCGCTTGATAATTCATCTCAAGTCTGTATAGATACTACTATCGTTTTTTGCTTCCAAAAAGCAAGAGCAATCAGTTTTTTTGTTTTCTTAGCTCTTTAAATCCTATGAGTATCCATAAACTACCAGATTTTGTCATCAATAGGTTAAAAGCCTGAGAGGTCGTTCAGAGGCCAGCTTCTCTGCTCAAAGAATTAGTTGAAAATTCATTAGATGCAGGTGCGACAGCCTTGGAAATTACGATCAATGACGGGGGAAAAAGTTTTCTTTCTGTGCAGGATAATGGAAGCGGAATTGAACTTTCGGATATGGAGTTGCTCTTGGAGAGATATGCGACTTCCAAGCTTAGCTCTGAGCAGGATCTTTTTTCTTTGGAGAGTTATGGTTTTCGTGGGGAAGCCTTGGCGAGTATTGCGGAGGTGAGTAAGATTTTAGTGCTTACCAAGACTGCTTATGCAGAGATCTGAACTAAACTGGTGCGTCGTGGGGGCGAGAATGTGATCAGGCATTTAGGGGTGCCTTTTGAGCATGGGACTTTGATTACGGTGGAGGATCTTTTTTACAATGTGCCTGCGAGGTTGAAGTTTCTCAAGTCGGCACAGACGGAGTTTTATTATTGCTACAATTACTTCGTAGATGTGGCACTTTACCACTATGATAAAGCCTTTATTCTCAAAAAAAATGATAAACTCGTTTTTGATCTTAAGCCGGCTCGTGAGCTTCAGACCAGAATTTTAGACCTTTTTAAAAAGGATTGGGGGGAAAAGCTCATTCCGCTTGCTTACAAAGAAGAAAAGCTGAGTATTACTGGGGTTTTGTCTGATGCTTCACTCCGTTTTGGTTCTGGGGAGAATATCAAGATTTATGTCAATTCGCGTCCTGTTCAGGATAAAATCATCAGAAAAGCGCTTTTAGATGCGTATTTGAGGCAACTCGCTCCTGGAGAATATCCGATGGCGATTTTGATGCTTGAGATGGATCCTAGCGAGGTGGATGTGAATGTTCATCCTGCGAAACTCCAGGTTAAATTTGCTGATTCTCAGAAGATTTATCAACTCGTTTATCAGACAATTACTGAACTTTTGGGAAAACATAAAATCTGATTTGTAGGATCAGACTTTTTTCAGTGAAAGGGGAGCAGTCAAAGTGCTGGATTTTCTTCACTGCCTTCTTCATGAGAAAAGCCAGATTTTTCTTCTTTTTTTGAATCTAGTAGTTCTAAGCTTTCTGATTGAGGATTCTTATCTCCTGGAGCCTCTTCCATTCCTCAAAAGATGCCGCTTTTTACGGGAGGAGAAGGACAAATTTCCCAGTTTTCTTCTTTTGATGAGGGACAGCAACAGGAACAATTTTACTTTCACGCAGACATTGGAGAGTATCAGATTTTAGGGCAGGCTCGGAATAGCTATATTGTCTTGCAGGCAGATACTGCGATGTATTGGATTGATCAGCATGCCTTGGCTGAGAGGATCGCTTTTGAAAACATGAAAAAATCTCAGGATTTGAATCCAGAAACCTTGCTTCAGCCCTTAAAATTTGAAATAACGCAGATTCCAAACCTTGAGGAAAAGATTGGAGAACTCAATCAGCTTGGATTTGAGATTTCGCTTCTCTCAGAACAGGTGATTGTTATCTATGCGATCCCAAAAGTCTTTGTTCAGTATCCTGTAGAAATGTCGGTTTTGCTCAATCATGTGCTGTATTTAGAGAAGATTAGTTTTGCCCATCTGCTTGATGGAATCTATGCGACTAAAGCTTGTAAAACTTCTATCAAAGCAGGGCATAAGCTTTCCTATCTGCAGATGCAGCAGCTGGTTCAAGATGGGTTTGAGCATATCCCATGAATGTTTGTCTGTCAGCATGGAAGACCTTTCTTTGTCAAAATGGCTAAGGGCGATATTGATAAGCTTTTTGATAGGTAGATCTGAAATGTTTTAAGATTTTTTATTCTAAGTTTAAAAGGCTGATTTCTTGTTTTTTAGAATTCTTCTAAGAGAGGAGAGCTAGTTTATTCGCAGAATTGGAGTCTTTCTACAGCCTTTTCAAATGCTGATCCTTCAAGAACTCTTTTATCTATGTTTCCATATTTTAGAGGTATACTAAAGGCAATTGCATCAATTTGAAAATTTTCGTTCTTTGGAAACTTTGCATCGATGCTTTCTTTTTTTGCAAGTAAACAAAGGCATTGTTCTCCAAAAGCTATTTTTGGTTCAGTTTTTTTTGAAAATTTTATGTCTGCTTGTTGGTATTGAGGAATTTCAATCGTGGGTGGATTTGAATTATTATCCTTTTCTGGTAGCTGCTCTCTTTTGAGCTCTATGCAAAGTGTTTCTCCTTCTTTGAGTGCTTTAAGTTTTTCAAGGGGGAGATCTTTTTTATGCTCTAATATTCGCTTGATAACTGTATCATCTCCATTGATAAGCGTATTGAATGAAGAAAAAGCTTTTTCAATATCATGAGCTATTGCATCAATACGGGCTTGATATCTATTTTCAGTATTTTTAGCTGCTTGATCAAGCTGATTTGAAATGATATTTGGATGATTACATGACCATATTATTCAAGCATATCCTCTAGGATTTTGTTCCATTTTCTTGTATGAGATATAAATATTTCTTTTTTTTATTATAGCTATTTTATATAAAAAGTCAAATACTAAAAAAAGCTGAATTTCATCAGCCTTTTCTTTTTTTCTTATTTCAAGAGAGAATTGATAATTTTTGGTTCTACTTCATCATTGATATATCTCTCTACCGGTCTTGCTCCAAAGGCAGGATCATAAATCTGATCAATGATTTTCTCGACTTCTGCTTTGCTGAATTTTGGAAGTTTCACTTGATCATTTTCTTTCCAAGCAGACAGGAAGGTTTTGATCTGCTGATTGAAGATGGAAGTCAGATTTTCTTTACTAAGCGGTCTGAAAACGACTTTATGATCAATTCTATTGGAAAGTTCTGGAGTAAGGAAATTCTTTAACTCTTCCAAAACTCTGGTCTTAATGTCATCAAACTGTTTGTTATCAATATCAGCTTTTGTCCCGGTATCAAATCAGATTGAAGTTTTTTTCTTGCTAAATTCTTCAGTTCCGATATTGGAAGTCATCACGATAATCGTATTTTTGAAGTCAATCCATCTTCCTTTGCTGTCCTTGAGCTGTCCTTCATCAAGGATCTGGAGCAGGATATTGAGCACATCTGGAGAGGCTTTTTCAATCTCATCAAGCAGAATTACCGAATAAGGCTTTCTCTTTACCGCTTCAGTCAGTCCACCTCCCTCATCATATCAGACATATCCAGCTGGAGAACCGATCAATTTAGAAACAGAGAATTTTTCCATAAATTCAGACATATCAAATCTGATCATTGCAGTTTCATCACCGAAATAATGCTTCGCAATCAGCTTTGCAAGGTAGGTTTTCCCCACTCCTGAAGGTCCAAGGAAAAGGAAAGATCCGATTGGCTTATTTTTTCTAATCACAGAAAGTCTGCTTCTAATGAGGGTTTTTACGATAGCATTCACGGCATCGTCTTGTCCAATGATCTGATCTTTGAGTTCAGTATCTAGCCTTTTCAGTTTACTAACCTCATCTTCATTCACGATATTGGTAGGAATCCCTGTTTTGTCAGCAAGCACATTTCCAATATCTTTGGCTTCAATCACGCTTCTGAGATGGGCTGGAATGTTTTTATTAGATCTGATTTTTTGGAGTTCTTTTTTGAGCGATTCTTCTTCTTTTTTTAGTTCAGCAGCAGAAAAATAATCCTGATTCTCAATCGCATCTTCAATCTGTTTCTGAATTTTTTCTATTTTTGCTTCTTGTTTCTTGTAACTATCGTCGTTATCTAGCTTCTTTTGCATAGTTGATTTTCTGGCACTTGCCTCATCCAGAATGTCCAAAGCCTTGTCAGGAAGCTGCTTATTGAGGATATACCTCTTGCTGAGCGTGATGGCACTTTCTATCGCTTCATCAGAAATCACGACTCCATGAAAGTCCTCATAAGTCGGCTTGAGACCAAGGATAATCTGTTTAGTTACTTCAATACTCGGCTCGTTCACTATGACTTCTTGAAATCTTCTTTTGAGTGCAGTATCTTTCTCAATATATTTTTGGTATTCATCAAAAGTCGTTGCTCCGATAAGCTTTATTTTCCCTCTTGATAAAAGGGGTTTTAGCATCTGAGCGGCATCATTTTGATCCTGACCTCCGGCTCCGATGATCGTGTGAAGCTCATCAATAAAAAGGATGATATTATTGGTCGGATCGGTTGCCTCTTCCAAGATGGATTTCATCCTAGATTCAAATTCTCACCTATATTTTGTCCCTGCAACGAGGGTTCCCATATCCAGTAGGAAAACTTTTTTTCCAATCAGCTTTTCAGGGACTTGTTTAGCATTAATTCTCTGCACTAAACCTTCAACGATTGCAGTTTTTCCGACTCCAGCTTCTCCGATCAAAAGCGGATTATTTTTCGTCTTCCTCAAAAGCGTATAGATGACCTGATCAATCTCTTTTTCTCTCCCGATAATCGGATCTAAGTAGCCATCTTTGGCTTCCTTGGTAAGATCAGTTCCAAAGTATTCAATGGTCAGTTTTTTTTCTTCTTTTTTCTTGGGTTTTTGTTCTCAAGTTTCAAGGGAAATCTTATCTGAGTCTGATTTTTCTACGATTTCGCTTTCCATGGTATTGAGCATTTCATCAAGGTTATTTTGAGTGTCCATGTGTGGTTTGTCCTAAAAAGTTAAAGTTTTTTCATCACTTAAGGATAGCTATTATCTCCCAAAATGCAAGGAATCCTGACACTTGAGGATGAGCTAGCTTTGACAAATTGAAATTTTTCTGAGAATGGGGGAGAATATATATTTTTTTTGGGTGTTTTTTTACAAGTTCCCTTTCTAGAGCTTTCAACGGTTCTAAAGCCCATTTCCCCCAGTTATTTCCACTCTTCTGGATTTTATTTATAGTCTCATTAATAATTGTTTTTCCAGCAATATAGATTTCTTGATTATCTCTAATTCGCCACTTCTTGGTTTTCTCAAATTCGTCTCAAAGCTGCTTCTGGATATCGTCTACTGATTGATTTTTATATTCGGTCATTTGAAATGAAATTTAAAAAATTAAAGTCAGATTTTTTGTTCTAATTCTGAAAGTGATTCATTATTTTTGATATTTGCCTTGAGTTCTTTAAGTGAAGATCCAAGTTGTTCCGTGATTTGAACTTGATCGTGAATCTCAAGGATTTTTTGATAGGTATTTCTAAAATCATTAGAGGCAGTTTGATATCCGTTTTCAATTTCTTGCCAAAGCAATTCTCTCTTCTCATTATCTTTCTCTAAAAGAAGTTCTATAATCTTTGTAACTCCATGTTCATCAAAATCCTGAACAGAAAATTGGCTTTTTTCAGGAAGATGATTTTTAAGAATCTCTTGTAAAATGTCTTTGATGCTATTAAGATCATAGTCTATCAAGTTAAGCTCTACCATGATTATTTGATTGGAATATAAATTTCTCTCATTATATCTCTCTCATCTTCTTTTCTCAACTTTTCAATCCCAAAAAGAGAAGGAAATGCTATCGTTTTTTTTTGATTATTCGAATACTTGACAAAATGCAGAATATAGTGAAGATTTTTTCTTATGTTTATTAAGCAAAAATACGATACCATTAAATTTAGAATGTCAAGCCTTGGATTTTCTTTTTGCTTGCATTCAGACCTGGGATTTCTAATATAATAGTGAAAGTGAGTCAGATTTTTTTTATTTGATTTCAGTTTTGATGGAAAGCAATTTCGCTTTTATTGATACTCAGAATATTAATCTCTCAATCAAAGAGCAGTGATGGAAGCTAGATTGGAAGCGTTTTAATCAGTATCTAAGGAAGAAATATTGTGTTCCCAAGATCTATCTTTTTATAGGATATCTTCCTGAAAATCAATCAATGTATACCTTTTTTCAAGATGTTGGATATACCTTGATCTTTAAGCCAGTTTTGCATCTCAAGCAAGGGCAAACCAAAGGAAATGTAGATGCAGAGATGGTTTTGCAGGCGATGATTGATTACGAAAGGTATGATAAGGCGATTATTGTCACTGGAGATGGTGATTTTGCTTGTTTAGTTAAGTATCTTTATGAGCAAAAAAAGCTTTTAACGCTGATTGTCCCAAATGAAAAGCATTATTCAGTCTTCTTGAGGAAAAGTGCCAAAGAGAAAATGGACTCATTAACTAATCTAAAAGCAAAGCTAGAATACAAAAAAACGGCACCAACTAAGCATTACTTAATCCATACCGTTCAATCGTGATTACGACAGTAACTATAACTAAAATCTGTAAAAAATCAAGAGAATCTGACTTAATAGTTTTTTTATCTTTAATTATTCTATTATGACTACTCAAGACGAACTTCTTCAGCCAAGTAATGAAAAGCTGATTACGCACCCAATAGAAAAAGAAATCACCCAATCCTACATCGACTATGCGATGTCAGTGATTGTTTCTCGTGCTTTGCCAGATACGAGAGATGGATTCAAGCCAGTACTGAGGAGAATCCTCTTTGGAATGTACCAAATGAATAACTTCTACAACCAGAAGCACAAAAAATCAGCGAGAATTGTCGGAGATGTGATGTGAAAATACCATCCTCACGGTGATTCTTCTATTTATGAAGCGATGGTTCGTATGGCGCAGCCATGGTCACTTAGATATCCGCTCGTTGATGGGCAGGGAAACTTCGGTTCTATTGATGGTGATGGAGCAGCTGCGATGAGGTATACCGAGGCGAGATTGACCAAGATTGCAGAGGAAATGCTTGCAGATTTGGAGCAGGATACGGTAGATTGGAGAGATAATTTTGATGGATCGCTCAAAGAGCCTGTGATGCTTGCAACTAAATTCCCAAATCATCTCTGCAATGGAACGATGGGAATCGCTGTAGGTATGGCGACGAATATGGCTCCACATAACCTCAATGAAGTGCTGGATGCTTCTTTGCTTTTGCTTCAAAAAGAGGGAAAAGAGGAGATCGTGACTGATGAAAACGGTGCTGAGATCAAAAGACCGATTTCGGTTTCTGTAGAAGAGATTATGGAAATCATCAAAGGACCAGACTTTCCAACGGGAGGGATGATCTTTGATAGCAATAATATTACTGAAGTCTATAAAAAAGGAAAAGGCTGAATCGTTGTTCGTGGGAAGACTCACGATGAAGTCTATGATGGAGCCCATGTGATTGTCGTGGATGAGATTCCTTACCTCGTAAATAAAGCCAATCTCGTTTCCAAGATCGGAGAACTTGTGGTAGACAAGAAGATTGAGGGAATCAACGATATCCGTGATGAATCCAATAAAAACAAGATCAGAATTGCCATTTATCTTAAGAAAGGGGTAGATCCAGATGCGATTTTGATGCAGCTTTTCAAATTCACCGAGCTTCAGACCAATTTCAATCTCAATAATGTCTCCCTGATTGACCAAGGAACCCAGCCAAGACTGCTCAATATCAAGGATCTCTTGATGGAGTTTGTGACTTTCCGTAGAGGAGTGGTGTATCGTAGATCTGTTTTCCAGCTTAATAAGGCTAAAGACAGACTACATATTTTGGAAGGATTGAGAAAAGCGATTGATATCATTGATGAAGTGATTGATACGATCAAGAAGTCAGAATCCAAAGCTGATGCGAGAACTAACTTAATGGAAAAATTCTGATTCTCTGAGAAACAGGCGGAATACATTCTTTTGATGAGATTGCAATCCCTCGTTGGACTTGAGATTCAGAAGATTAGTGATGAAATTGAGGAAAAAATCAGACTTATTGAGGAATTGGAGCGTATTATTTCTGATCCAGAGAAGCTTGATGAGGTTGTAACTAAGGAATTCCTCTATATGAAGGAAAAATATGGAGATGAGAGAAGAACTGAACTTTCTAACGATCTCAGTGTCTATAATATCAGCGGAAGCCTCAAAGAATTTCAAAAAGCAGCGGATAGAATCAAGGAAGATGTGATTTGCTGGATTGGAAATGATTTTTCGCTCAGAGTGCTGTATCAGACCAGAATTCAGAATATCCCTGAGGAAACCCTTGATCTCATCTATACTCACAATCAGGACAAACTCATCGTGATTACGGATATTGGAGAGCTTGTTGTGCAGAGGCTCAAGGATTTTGGTGCAGGAAATATGGCGAAACCTGCAATCAATCTCAAAGAACAATTCTGACTCAAGGGAAAGATCGTCTTCGCCAAAACTTTGCATTTTCAATATGACTATCTCGTATTCCTTACCAATCAAAATAGTATCAAAAAGACTAAAAAAGAACTGGTTTTGAGCTTCAAAAAATTCCCTACTACGATTATGGGACTCCAGCCAGGAGAAAAAATCTGTAGAGTTTTGCCAGTTAATGACTGAGATAATGTCGGAGTGCTTACTCAGCAGGGACGAATGCTCCTTTTCAAGTCCGATGATATCAGACCAATGGGAAAGACCGCTGGAGGAGTGAAAGCGATTGAGCTTCAGGAGGGGGATCAGGTTGCCAATATGTTCTTGCATAATGATGAGCCATTTATCTTGATCTACTCTGACAAAAACGGAAAACTTCTCTCATTAGAAGACCTCAAAGTCCGAAAGAGAGCGAGAAAGGGACAGGTCGTGATGACCGGAAATGAAAAACTTGAAGGAGGAATTTCAATCATTGAAGGTGCGGTAAGAATTCGTTTTGCTGATGGTAGCCTCAAGACCTTGCATTCCAACGATATTTCGCTTGATGAGCCAGAAACTCCGCTTTACAAGATGGTAGATCAGAAGATTGATGTCGTGTATCGCCCTTGGGAAGAGAAGTCTGAAAATATGAAGTATAAAGAAGAAAAGAAAAAGGCTGAAAAAGCTGAATGAGGACTCTTTGATCTTCCTGCTAATCAAGAAAAAGAAGAAATTGCTCAAATTTCAGAAACTCCTGAAAGCACAGAAACTTCTGAAAATCCACAAGACTAAAATAAGCTGAAAACTACTCTGATACCACAGAAAAGCCAAGGAGTAGTTTTTTTTACTTACAAAAGCCTATGACCAGAATCAACCTTTTGCTACCTTCTGAACTCGCAGATCAGCACCTCATTGCCGAATGGAGGGAATTGCCGAGGGTTTTTGGATTAGTAAAGAAAAAATTGGTAGAGAAAAAGCCAATTCTTCCTTGAGTAAAGTATACAATGGGAACAGGGCATGTCCGTTTCTTCTATGATAAACTGCTTTTTCTGCAAAAGAGACATCAGGCTTTGGTGAAAGAGGCTCAGAAAAGGGGATTTAAGCTCTCTAAGACTGAAAAAATTAGTTTACAGGGTTTTCCTAAAGTCTATTGTCAGGATTTTTGTCCTTCAGAAGCGGATTTGGCGATCTCTCAGCAAAGAATCCAAGAAAAACTGAAAGCAAAGCCAGATTTTTATACTTTTTATGGGGAAAAAGTTATCGCAAAGTGCTAACATAGTATACAACAAGTGCTAACACTCTTTTTAGAAAAAAGGAAAAAGCTACAAGCAATCTGGCTTATCGCTATATCATTTTATCGTAAAGAGTAATTCTTTATTATAATTTAAAATAGATTGAGAAATACTTGACTTTCTCATGTAAATGATTATTGCATATTTATGTTTTCTTTTCTTACAAGAAAAAAAATATGACCTTACATGAACACAGCGATGCGAACGATGCGCTAGCCTTAAAAGAACAGCAGCTAACAGCCTCTTTTAAAGCCCTTCAAAAAGAAAAAGAAGAAAAATCAGCGCTGTTAAGAGATCTTTTAGCAGATGAAAAATATCCTAGTGAATGTGAAGAACAAATTAAGAATATGAAACAACTTATGGATGAAGATCGATTTGAAACACATCAGCAATATCTTGAAAATGGATATTGTGAGAACTATTTGATAGAAGAAGTTAGAAAAAACCCAGAAATGATCAAGAAACTAAATAATCCGAGTGAAAAAGTGCAACTGGCTGCAGTTCAACAAAATTGATGAGCTATTGAATATATTAACAATCCTAGTGAAGAAGTAAAACTGGCTGCAGTTCAACAAAATTGATTAGCTATTAAATATATCAAAAATCCTAGTATGGAGGCTCTTAATCTTGCATCTAAAAAGAAAAAAGAAATGAAAAAATAAGTTTGTTCTGATAAAGAGGAAAGTCTGATTTCTCTACGAAGTCAGATTTTTCTTTTCTCTAAAAAAAATAGGGAAACCGCAAAAACGTATTGTATATTGCACATTCTACCCTCTAGGAATGAGATCTAAGTATTACATTAGTATCTGAAAGTGTGATTTTCCTTTGACTTCTGCTTTCAAAAGCTTACTCTCAAAGGGAATCAGATTTTTATTTTCTTTTTTCTTTGTGATGAAAAAACTACTTACAAGCCTTGGAGTTGGGCTTTTGATGCTGGGAATGAGTTCAGCAGCGACTCCGGATACTCAGCTTTTGGAGCAACTCTCTGGAACTATTGCCGTGCAAAATCTCAAATTTACTCAGGCGAAAAGCTGCAAATCGCTAGAAAGTATGCTAGAAAAGTATGCCAAAGAAGCGAGAGCCAATAGTAGAAGTCCTTTTATGAAAGGGATAGGGATGATGCTAACCGAAGATGCAGCCGTTACTAATGAAATGGCTCCGCAAGCTCTGGATGTGATGAGCTCTAGTTCTACAGATTTTTCTCAGACCAATATCCAAAAAAGCTGAGTAGATGAGCCAGAAATCCTCAAAACGGATGGAAAATATTTCTACTACTACAATCAGGAAACGAAGAAAATCAGTATTCTTTCTTCGCCTTTAGATCTTCAAAAAGCTAAGCTTAATCCTGAGAAACTGGCGCTTGTCAAAGAAATTGCTGTGCCTCAAGATTTGGATCAGGTTGAGCTTTTTCTCGCCAAGGATCGTTTGGTATTGATGGGGACTTTGTATACGAGGTTTTCATCTTTTCAGAGCCGTTTTACCTGGTTGAATAGCGATATTCGCACGGTCGTTGCTGTGTATGATACGAGCGATCTTGCTCAGCTTAAATTATTGAAATTTGAGAACTTACCTGGGTTGTATCAGGATGCGAGATTGATTGAGGATCAGCTGTATGTGATTGCCGAGCAGGGGATTAACCGATGGAACTGGAAAGGGCAGGAGCATGATTTTCGCAAGGCTTTCGCACATGTAGAGATCACCCCTCAAGGGAAGAAAAGCTATCCTTTGGAATGTGATCAGATTTCTTATGTGTTGCCAGAGGATAAGAATCTGAGTTTAGATCCTGTGTTTACGCTTATTTTTGCGATGGATATTCGTAATACCAGTAAAAAAGCTGAAACAACCGCTCTTTTGGCTCCAAATGGCGAGATTCATATGTCTCAAAATGCACTCTATCTCGTTTCTCGTTTCTATACCTATGAAAACTGGTCTTGTCCGAGAGGTTTGCTCTGTGCGATGCCGTATTTTAGAAGCACCACCCAAACACTGATTCATAAATTTGCGAGAAAAGGGCTTGAACTTAAATATCAGAATACTGCGGTAGTTCCTGGGGAATTGCTGACTCAATATAGTATGGATGAAGATGCGAAAGGCTATTTCAGAATTTTGACCAAGACTTGGACTCCAAAAACTGCGACTCATCTTTATCTTTTGAATCCTGACCTTACTTTTGCAGGGAAATTGGAAAATATTGAGCCGGGCGAGGAATTCAAATCTTCCAGATATATCGGTGATAAGCTCTATTTGGTGACTTTTGAACAGATTGATCCGCTGTTTGTGATTGATCTTGCTAATCCTAAACAGCCAAAAATCATTGGAGAGCTTAAAATCCCAGGCTATAGCACCTATCTCCACCCACTCAAGACTGAAGGTAGTAAGCAATATCTGCTTGGATTAGGCTACAATACTGAAATCAATCAGCGAGGTGGAGTTAGTAATGCAGGAGTCAAGCTTTCGCTCTTTCAGATTGATTATGCAAAAAAGCAGGGCGAGATGATTGAGGTCAATGAGTTAGACGCTCTCAGTCAAGGTGGAAAAGAATCTAGTTCTCAAGCCCTCCACAATCCAAGGCTCTTTGTGATGGACAAAAAGGGGAATGTTACTCTGCCTTTGAAGCTTATTGAACGAAAAACTGAAGGTCAGAATTGTTCTGTTCGCTATGATAAAGCAGGAAAAGAAGAGAAAAAAGACTGTTCTCCGATCGTGGAACCTTCTGAATATTTTATAGGACTCAAAACCTTTTCAGTTGATCCGAAAACAGGGATCAAAGAAAGCTTTGCAAAGAACTATTTCCCTCTCCTTCTAGAGAAAAATGAAACTTTGAAAGCGGCTCAAAAGGAAAAGCGTTATTGGAGAGATCTTTGGTATAAATCGGATGCTTATCTTTTGGAGCAGATGAGAGTTGGCTATGCAGGTGATGCTTTGTATAGTTTCAATCCGCTTTTTGCCGACTTTATCTTCCCAAATAAGAGCTCAAAAACACTTTGGTTTAAGTAAAAGTGTATCTTTTCTTGAATAAGCCTCGCTTTGCGGGGTTTTTTTATTTGCAACTTCCCTTTGAATAGCTATACTGCTAAGCAGCGTAAGCTTTATTCTTTCTGATTTTTCCTATGAAAGCCTTTTCTGAATTTGTGATTTCCTCTTTTGAATGGGATGAGGAGCTTTTGCATGCTCGTTTTCATTTTCATTTTGATGAGCAGGAGCATTTTACTGAGCAGATTTCTTTTCGTCCACTCAAAGATGGGGCTGAATTCCCACTCCAGACCTATCAAAAGGATCAGCTTTTTCATTTGCTTTCTCATCTGCACATTGCCCTTGGAGTGAGTTATTATAAGCTGTTTCCGACCAAAAAGATCCGTGTGGAGACCCTAGCTCTCAATCAGGAACAAAAAGCTTTTTGGAAGCAATTTTATCTCAAGGGATTAGGAGAGTTTTTTTATCAAAATCAGCTGGATTCGAGAGGTTTAGCTCAGTTTGAGAGTAGTGCTACCGCTCCAAGTTTTGAGTGAAAAATCCCAATGAAAGCCGACAAATCTCTCGTTCTCTTTGGGGGAGGGAAAGATTCGCTCGTGACTGTTGAGCTGCTCAAAAAAGAGGGGCAGAATTTTGATCTTTTCTCTTTTGGGAAAGATTATCAGCTTCATCAGCTTGCTCAGTTGCCAACAGGAAAGAAAAGACTGATTCTTACCAGAGAACTTGATCTTCCGCAGATTCAAAAACTGCTTGTTGAGGGCTATTATAATGGACATTTGCCGATTACAGGGATTATCTCTTTTGTTTCCTTGGTTGTTGCCTATCTTTATGCTTATGATGCGGTGGTAAGCTCGCTAGAAAAGAGTGCTGATGAGGGAAATACTGAATATTGCGAGATGGAGATCAATCATCAGTGGAGCAAATCTTCCGAGTTTGAGCAGAGTTTTCAGAACTATGTGCATACCTTTATTTCCGAGGATTTTCGTAGCTATAGTCCGCTGAGAAAATGGTATGAAATCAGAATTGTGCAGGAGTTTTGCAAGTATCCTCAGTATTTTGAGAGCTTTTCTAGCTGTAATAGAAATTTTCATCAGCTCGGTTCTAAGCTTACAGGAGAGCAGCTCTGGTGCGGAGTTTGCCCGAAATGTGCCTTTATCTATACGATGCTCAGAGCCTTTCTTGGCAAAGAAAAAACAAATCAGATTTTTGCTCGTGATCTCTTTGCTGATGAAGGATTGATTCCGCTCTTTGAGGAATTGCTCGGGATTTCAGGGATTAAGCCTTTTGAATGTGTAGGAACGAATGAGGAAATGATTTTGGCTTTTTGGCTAATTTTTAAGCAGGAAGGAGAGGAAAAGTCTGTGATTATGAGGCTTTTTAGAGAGTGTATTCTTCCTCAGATGCAAAGCTCTGACTTTGAAGCTTTAGAAAAAAAACTCTTATTTTCTTGGTAAATATGTTGACTTTTATTTTTGAATATTTAATATCCCCTTGATTTTTTTAGTGAATAGAGGAGGAGCTTATGAGGGAATTACAATGAAATTGCTGTTTTTTTCAAGTTGATGGCTGTGAGTCTTCTTTTTCTTTTCATCAGAAGGAATTTTTTTCTTTGTCTAAAGATTTAGAAGCGGTTTTGTCTGCGAATTTTTCTTCTTATGAGTTGAGACATCCTTGGTTGAAGGCTGCTTTGATGAAAGATTTTCCTTTTCTCTATCAAGAACTGTATTATGGAGATTCATTGAATAAGAGTCCTGCAAGTTCAGTATGGATAAAGCGTATGATTCATCGTTTTGATTATGTTTTCCCTCCTGAGATTCAAGAAAAAAAACAAAAATCTGGTCTTCCATCAGAGTTTTCTTTTTCTTTAAATTGAGCAGAATTAGAAAATCTTAAAAAGCACTTTCTTCAGGAATATACCTTACTTCTCCAAGAAGAATTTCAGGGGTATTTTCAGCATTATCAGGAGGAATATCGCTTTTTTGATCTGCTTTTCCCTTTTATGTGTTTTTTACTTAGGACATTAGATCAAGCTCTTTCTAATTTTGGTCCTTGGTTTCAGGAGATTTTAAGGGTGTATAAGGAATCTTTAAAAGATCTTGCACAGGAAGCTTCTTCCAGGGCTCGTGATACAAATGACCAGATAGATTCAGATTTGTTTATGCTTGAAAAGCTGCTTTTTCACAAGGATATAGCTTTCCTTCAAAAAACTATTGCTTTTTTAGAGGCAAGGGGTTATATTTTTCATTCCTATTGAAAATTTGAAAAACAGTTTAAAAAATCTTTCCCTGATCTTTTTAGTAAGAAAATTTTTCTTAATGCTCTTAAAAAAGGAGTTTATGAAAATATTGTCCTTAAAAAACCTCATCTTTGAGCTCTAGAACTTCACAAGATTCTTGGCTGGAGAATTATTGTTCTCAAGGATCCACAGTTTCCAGAACAACGAGTTATTGAAGGAATCTATACCGATCATGATCAGTACATGAAGAGATTAGCTTTTCTTCACTAAATTTTTAAGCAATATATTTTATTTTTTTCTCTTGCATTTGCCTTTAAAATCCTCATAGTTAGCCTTAATCTTTAACTGTCAAAAAAATAATGGAAATTAAAAAAATCTGACTTGAAACGCTTGCTCCTTGTTTTTCTGTAAGTAGACCTGAAGACTTTAGTCAATTTGTGGGGCAGGAGGCGGTTAAATCTGTTTTGGCGACCGCAATTGATAGTGCGCAAAAAAGGCAAGGTCAGCTTTGACATCTTTTATTTTCTGGTCCGAGTGGATTTGGAAAGACTACTATGGCGGGAATTGTTGCTAAGCAACTCGGAACACAGATCAAGATTATCACAGGATATGCACTTTCCAAGCCGAGTGAACTTGTTAGTGTGCTCAATAGTTTAGATACAGGGGATCTGCTTTTTATTGATGAGATTCATAGGCTTAAACCTACAATTGAAGAGGTGCTCTATATTGCGATGGAAGATTTTGTGATCGATATGGTGATGCCTGAAGGGGGAAATCTCAGACTTCCGATCAATCCGTTTACACTCGTTGGGGCGACTACTAAGCCAGAATCTCTTTCTCAGCCGATGAAAAATAGGTTTGTCTATCATTTTCATTTTATGGAATATACGCCTCAGGAGCAGATGTATATTCTCAAGCACTATCTTGATAGTTATGCTTTGCCATATCAGGAGAATTTACTTCCACTTTTTGCTCGTAAGGTAGCTCCAGTTCCAAGAGAAATCCACAATCTTGTGATCAAAATGAGAGATTTCGTGATTAGTAAAAAAATTGAAATACTGACTGAGAAGGAGCGATCGGCTTTTTTGGAGCATGTGCAGATTGATGATGGTGGAATGATGCCAATACACAAGAAGTATCTTGAGATTTTGAGAAATTTTGATCGTGCTGTTGGAGTAAAGACACTTGCAATGCAGCTTGGCGTGAGTGAAAAAACACTTGAAGAAGATATTGAACCGCTTTTACTCAAGCTTGGGAAAATTGAAAAAACTACTCAAGGAAGAGTACTTCAGTCTTAAATTTTACCTCTTGACTTTTTGTTTTATTTTCTTAGTATTTCTTCATTTATTCTTTTAATCTTATCTTTATGTATTCAAGAACTTCTGCTAAGGATCCTTCTATTGATGCGAACTTAATTGAACTATCAAGTCTCGTAGGTCAGATTTCTTATTTTGACCTTAATAATAGAAGAAATGATCCAAAAAAAGAAGAACTTGTTTCTAAGTTTAGAGCTGAACTTGTTCATTTTTTGGAGAAGAAATTTCCTCTTGATGAGAGAAATCAGGAAAGGTTAGCTCAGATTTTGGCATCTTATGAGCATATTGATTGAGAATCAGAGAAAAGTCTATAATAAGATGAGAAGGTCTTATTTTTTATTTTCTCCCCTTCTCTTTATTCAGATTTTGACTTGTTTTTTGCTTTGATTTTCCTAAACTCAGAGTGAACAAGTCGTTTTTTTTAGTATGCAAAAAAGAAAAACTGAATGACTACTCCAGAAAACAATCACGAATACGATGCCTCACAGATTAGAGTACTTGAGGGGCTAGAACCAGTAAGGCAAAGACCTGGAATGTATATCGGAAGCACCGATAGCAGAGGGCTTCATCATATGGTGCAGGAAATCGTAGATAATGCAGTAGATGAGGCACTTGCTGGCTACTGTAAAGATGTGACCTCTATTCTTAACGAAGATGGTTCTGTGACCGTGCATGATAATGGGCGCGGAATCCCGGTTGATATCCATCCAAAGACTTGAAAATCAGCTTTAGAAACGGTTTATACGGTGCTTCATGCCGGAGGAAAATTTGATAAAGGAGCCTACAAGATTTCTGGAGGGCTTCACGGAGTGGGAGCTTCTGTGGTAAATGCACTTTCCACTTGGCTTGAAGTGACCGTTTACAAGAACGGGAAAATCCACAAAATGAGATTTGAAAAAGGAGTTCCTCAGGGAGAACTTCAAATCGTTGGAGAAACCGATAAAACCTGAACTTCAGTGACTTTTATGCCTGATGGGACGATTTTTGAGACCCTTGAATTTAGTGAAACTGCAGAGATTGCGAGAATGAAGCAGGCAGCTTACCTCACTCCAGGAGTAAGTTTCACTTTTAAAAATATGAAAACCTGACTTGCCAGCAGATTTATGTATGAAGGAGGGATCAAGACTTGGCTTAGGAACCTCGTTGGGAATCAGCAGATTTTGAGTTCAGCCCATTATTTCAAAGCGGAGACCAAAGATTGCCAAGCAGAAATTTCTTTCCAGTTTGTAAATACCAATAACGACCATACCTTATCTTTCGTAAACAATATTCCGACCAGAGATGGAGGAACCCACATTCTCGGCTTCAAATCAGCTTTATTGAAGATTATGAATGAAATTGGGAAAGAAAGAGATAAAATAGATAAAAAAATCTGAGAATTTCAGTATTCAGATGTGACCGATGGACTCTATGGAATCATCACGGTAAAAATCCCTGAACCTCAATTTGAGGGACAAACCAAAGGAAGACTCGGAAATAGCTATGTTCGTGGAGCAGTTGAAGAGCTGACTTACAACTATCTCAAAGACTATTTTGCAGAGAATCCAGAAGAATTTGATAAAATCTTCGCAAAAATTGACCTCGCTGCGAGAGCCAGACTTGCTGCAAAATTCGCAAAAGAAACGGTGCTCAGAAAAAATGTGCTTGCTGGTGGAGTGCTTCCAGGAAAACTTGCCGACTGTAGCAAGAGAGGAAGACACGGAACGGAGCTTTACATTGTGGAGGGAGATTCTGCGTGAGGAAGTGCGAAATCCGGTCGTGATAGTAAGTTTCAAGCGATCTTGCCACTCAGAGGTAAAATCCTGAATACCGAACAGGCTGTGATCCAAAAAATGATGGCAAACAA
This sequence comes from uncultured bacterium, assembly GCA_963540355.1. Lineage (GTDB taxonomy): Bacteria > Patescibacteriota > Gracilibacteria > Absconditabacterales > Absconditicoccaceae > HOT-345. Next base: position 10,708 of record CAUTND010000004.1, on the reverse strand, counting down.
CGAAGTAAAAGCCCTTATTACTGCGATTGGTTGCGGAATCAAGGATAGCTTTGATATTGAAGGACTCAGATATGAGAAAATCATCATCATGACCGATGCCGATGTTGATGGTGCGCATATTAGGACGCTGCTTTTGACTTTCTTCTTTAGGTTTATGAGACCCTTAGTTGAGGGCTGACATATTTATGCGGCTTGTCCTCCGATTTACAAGTTTAGTAAAGGAACAAAGCAGGTCTATGTTTACAATGAAGAGCATACGCCAGCTATGTATGGATTCAATGTAGATGATAGTGTAGAAATCCAGAGATATAAAGGTCTTGGAGAAATGAATGCAGAACAGCTCTGGGAAACTACAATGGATCCAGCAACGAGGCAACTCAAACAAATTACCGTAGAAGACGCAGAAGAAACCGATAGACTTTTCAGGATTCTAATGGGAGAAGATGTGCAATCCAGAAAGCATTTTATCCTCACCAATGCAAAATCTGTAAAAGGATTGGATGTGTAAAAAAAATAAAAGACTGACTTCATCTCAAGGTCAGTTTTTTTTTAATGATTTAAAATGATAGATCCTTATCCCAAAAGTTTTTTGAAAATCAAGTTTTTTACGATTTTGATACTATTGGAAAGTTTTTGTCCCCTTGCTATACTATATTCTGTATAAAGAATGGTATTTGGAACTTCCACATAATTCAGCTTTTTTTGATTGATGAGATCTAGGATTTCTGATGCATGTTCCATCCCATTCATAGTAATTTTTAGCTGAGGAAGTGAGCTCACTTTGATCATTCTATAGCCATTATGGGTATCGCTGAGCTGAAGTCCACTAAAGATGGAAGTAAAGAGAATCCCTAGTTTCAGGATCAGCTTTTTTGCTTTTGGCATATTGATAGCAGAGCCGAGAAATCTAGAACCCAGCGCAATATCAAGATGAGGATCAGCCTTAAAAGCTTCAAGAAAATTAGGAAGATCACTCAAAAGATGCTGCCCATCAGAATCAAAAGTAACCGCATATTTTGGAGGATTTTCAGCCTGTAAAATTGCAGCAAATCCCGTTTGTAAAGCTGCTCCTTGTCAGAGATTGATGATATGTTTGATAGCAAGTAGCTTTTCTCCTTTAAAGCGTTGAGTAACCTTTTGATAGAGCTGATTCTGACTTCCATCATCAACAAAAACGATACCATGTCCAGCATTTAAGACTTCTTCTAATACATCCAAAGCATGATCTGATTCATTATAAGCGGGGATTACAAACACACATTCTGCCTCTCAAAAACTACCAATCGCTTGCTGTAACGAAACTGCTCTGATGATTTCAGTCTGCTTTTGATGGCTTTGACTGTATTTACCATAAAGGCTCATTAAACCGTAAAGCAAAACGATAATTGCACAATAAACGATCAAATCTGCTCCTCTATTCAGTCCAAAAGTGATTCCAATAGCATTAAGCCATTCCGTCTTAAGTGCAAAAATCCCTATGATTGCGGCTCAGAAGAAAAAAAGCAAAAAAGAAAAAAGTCTGATCCTTTTCTTCTTGTAAATGCTCCGACTAAAGAGCATAATTCCGAGACTCGCTACCACGAGCAACATTCCTAGTTTTGACATCAAATAAGAGAAAAAAATTAAAGTTTAATCTGATACTTTTTAATCACTTCTTGGTAAGTAATCCTCTTTGCTAGAATCATTTGGTACAAGATACTTTTTGCAATTTTTTGGAGGATAAGTCTTGTGGAAGGCAATAAAAGAAATAAATCCGACTCCATACTATATTTCTTAGCTCTCAATGCAAGCAAAAAGTCAAGTTGCCCTTGTATTCACTAGAGAAAAGTTTATACTCCATTCGTTTTTTATTTTACATTACCTATGTGTGCTATGAAAGGATTTTGGACCACGAAAAGAATCACACTCGGAATCGTGTTTGTGATCAGCCTTTTCTTTGTTCTTTTTGTAGGAAGAAATTTTAATACTGAAACGTTCCAAAGGGATTGGATTTTTACCACGAAAGGACTTTCTCATTTTAGAAAGGGACTTGATATCTCGGGATGAACCAAACTTGTATATAAAATTGACTATTCAAAATATAAGGAACTCTATTCTCCAGAAGAATTTTTGATGGTAAAAAAAGCAATTGAAGAAGTTATTTTAAAGAACATTGATTCAAGAATTTCTACACTTGGAGTGAGTGATTATGTTGCGAAACCTCAAACTATTGGAGAAGAGTCACAGATTGTTGTAGAGATTGGAGGAGTTGCTGATTTGGATCAAGCAAAAGAAATTATTGGTAAGACCGTAGAACTTGAATTCAGAATTGAGAATGAAGAGGAAGTGACTCCTAGCACCATTGATCAAAGAAAAGAAATGGCAAAACAGATTAGAGCTGAAGTACTTGCTACTCCAGAAAAAATGCTTGAGCTTTACGCCAACAAAGAAGCAGATAATATCATTGCTAGAACTATCCAAGGAACTCTTGAAAATCTTCCTGAACTTTATCAGAATAACCAAGCTCTCTTGGAGAATCAAACACTCAATCAGATTTCAGAACTTTTGGAAGGAACTTATCTTACTCAGAGTTATCAGACTCTCTCTGGAGAAACAATTAGTGATAAGGTAGAAGGCTTCCTCGTATTCCGTATAAAAAATAAAGAAGAAGTAGAAATTCCTGAAGGAACTGGAGAATCAGCAGCTACTAAAAGAGTAACCGCATATACTATTGATGAAATTTTCGTTCAAGATAGGCTCAGCTGGAAGATTGCTCAAGGAAATGATGGAAGTCCACTCAATGGAGCTTATTTTACCCTTGCAAGACCAGAAACTACTCAACTTGGACAGCCAAGTGTAGGGATTGAATTTAATGGAAAAGGAAGCGAAATCTTCTGTCAGATTACGACCAATAATGTAGGGAAAAGTATGGGAATCTTTATTGGAGGAAAGGCAGCAACGATTGCAAATATCAACGAAAAAATTTGTGATGGTAGAGCTCAAATTTCTGGTGGATTTGATAAAGAAAGAGCTATTGAAACCGCAAAAGAACTCAATTCAGGAAATATGCCTGCACCACTCATCCTTCTTCAAGAAGAAAAAGTTAGTCCATCTCTAGGGGATTCTGCTTTTCAGGGAGCTTTGGTTGCAACAGGGGTTGGAATGCTTGCAATTGTACTCTATATGTTCTTTATCTATGGACGAAGAAAAGCAACTGTAACGACTGCTACGATGATCTTCTTCTTTATCGTACTTCTTGCGATTTTAAAGCTTATTGATTATGCACTTTCGCTTAGTGGAATTGCTGCTATCATCCTTTCAATCGGTATGGCAGTAGATGCGAATATTCTTATCTTCGAAAGAATGAATGAAGAGGTAAGAGATGATAAAACTTATTCTTCTGCGATTGAAACGGCAATCAAGAGAAGTTGGTCAGCTATCAGAGATGGTCAGATTTCTACGCTTTTGATCTGAGTATTGCTCTTCGCATATGGAATTAATATGTTCAAGGGATTTGGATCAATGATCGTTTTGACTGCAATACTTACCTTGGTTCTAAATGTTCCATTCATCAAAGAAGCACTTCAAATCATTTATAAAGGCAAAAAGGACTAAGAAATCCCTAAGCTCATCTTAGAGAAGAGAAAAGAGAAATCTGAACTTGAAAATCAGGTTTCTTTTTTTATTATGAGTGAGATTTATCTCCTAAATAATGTGTAATGCAAAAACAAGATTTCTTCAGTAAACAGCAGAGAAATAGTGGATTTTCTGGCGGCGTGATTAGGCAACCTCAAACTCCTTCTCGTCCAAAATGGATTTGGATTCTGCTTTTAGTACTTCTTTTAGGTGGTGCAGGCTATTGGTATAGAGCAGCACTTTTTACTCAGGATATTCCAAATGAACCAAGTCATGAAAGTGGCTATATGATTGGATCAGCAGTCCAAAAAGAAGGAATTTTAAAGGCAGATGGTGACGTTGTAACCTATACTCATACGCTTACTACAAGTGATGGAGAAAAGTTTTTGCTCAAAAGTACTACACTTCCACTCTATAATTATTTAAGTTCTCTTTCTGGGACTTTCCAAATCTGGTGAAGTATTGAAAGTATCTATCAAGGGCTTCCTTTAGTTGAGGTAAGTACGATTGGCACTCAAACTACTTCTGAACAAAACACTATGACAGGAGATGATACGGCTCAAGAAGTAGCAAATCCTGGTATTTATGTAGCTCAAGCTGGGCTTGCCTTTCCAGCGAGTTTCTTTGATCAATATGCCTTTGTCGGTGAACCAGGAACTAAGGGAGAAATTAGTATGAAAAATCTTGATAATGAGAAGGTCACGACGATCAAATACTTTAGCTGTGAAAACTATGGAGATAATAACTGTAAAGAACTTACTAGGACTTTTTCAAATACTGCTGTAAAAGCGGTTACAACCCTTAATGGAGATAGTTTTTATAAGCTTCCTGAGGTGCAAAGTTGGTATTTTCAGAATGGAAATTGGCGAGGCTATTTTATCAACGATAGTGCTGATGAAGAGGTTGAAAAGATTAAAAATCTGATCACAATTGCTAATTCAGAATTAATCAAAGAAATCGTTAATCAATATGGAGTAAAAACTTGTCTTGGAGCTGATGCCTGAGCAAAAGCAATGATTACTACTCATAGTGTCGAAAAAACAGCTCAAGGGTTGAAAATTCATATGCAGTGAGGAGGAGAGAAGCAATTTAGCTGTGAAGCGTGGCTTGATTTTACTCAGCCAACAAAGATGAAATTTATTGATATAAAGACAAAAGATAGTTCTCCTAGTGAAACTCCTCAAGAAGAACCTAAAACAACAGAAGAAAAAAGAGAAAAAACAGTAAATTCTGAAAGTACTACCAGTTTTCAAACAAATACAGAAAGTGGTATTACTCCTAGTGCAAAGCAATTCCCTATCAGCTCAGAAAAAACAATGACCTATAACTCTAGCAGATGAGAATATGCTATGACTTTCCCTTCTTCCAATATCTCTTATACCTCAGATACCGCAGATGAGGATTTTGGACAAGCAGGAGTTCGCTGTCCTTATGGTACGAAAGTAATTCAATACAAGGATCGTGATAACTTACAAAGTGCTCCAGCAGTTATTGTCTATGAATGTAGTTTCAAAAAAGAATTTCAACTTCCAGGACAAGATCATATCCTGAAAGAACTTGGTGATAAAAAATTTGTAATCAAGGTCAACCATCCAGAATGGTTTGATTTCGCAAAAAATATCTCAATTGAAAAATTCTAAGTTACTTATTCTTTTCTCAATAGAAAAAACCCTGCTTGAGCAGGGCTTTTTTCTCGTAGATTATTTTTTTTGATAAGATTATTTACTATTAAAGTTTTATTCAGTTTTTTTCTGTTTTTCTACAAAAGCTAAAATCTGTTTCTTGATTTGGATTCCTTCCATTCTCTTGGCAATACAGCCGATCCAGATTGTAGCTTTTCCGTCTTTATCATAGCCAAAATCCATTTTATATCTTACTCCAATGTAGGTTTTGAAATAGGATACTTGTGAAGCGGCTCTTACAGGTAGGAGATGATCAAGAAACTTTTCTAAGTCGTTTACAAAGCTTTCAAAATTTATCAGAAAAAGTTCTGGATCGTAGATAATGGTCAGGGAGTGTTTGCTATAGTGATTCAGTGCAAGGTCAACTTTAGTAATCGGATTTGCCCAAATATGATGATTGGGGATAATATAGAATTCTCAGGTATGCTCTCAAAAATCATTTTTTCCTGCAATTCACATATAGAGAGACTTCATGTAGAGAATTTCTCACTGAAGTCCAGCAGACCCAACTCTGATAGTATCTCAGATTTCATAATTCTTTACCAAAAGGAAATAGGTGAAAAAAGAAACGGTAAAAGTTTGGAAGGTGATAAAGAGTGCACCAATTCCAACTGCTAAAACTGTTCCAACTGCTTTATCCTTTGTAAGAAAATAGGTAAGAAGCAAAAAAACAAGTAAAATGACTCCAAAGATATTGATATATTGGACTCTTTTGTAGTATTGTAAATAGAAGTGATGATTATGGATATTTCCTGATCCTTCGTAAGGAGTGATATATTTTTTTTTGAGTCTTGCTTTGATAAACTGTGAAACTACAGACCAAAGCAGGGTTATTGCGATAATAACAAATAGAAAAGGTTGTTCCTGAACGAAGGTAGAAAGGCTTGTCCATGCAAACATAAAAGAATATTGGATATTTTCAAGCATCTGAAAAAAGAAAAAAGTAAATACTCTAATTTAAAGTGTTGGGGTATGTGCCCATTGCCTGGAGATAATATCGTTGGCAAAGGATATGCTAGTTTCAGGTAAATTAGTTTTGTTATTCAATAATTATTCTTCTTTGCCTTCATTTCTAAGCTTCATGAGTGGGAACATTACCACATCTCTGAGATTGTCTTGCTCGGTTAGAATCGCTAAAATTCTCTCTAATCCCATTCCAAAACCAGACTGTGGAGGCATTCCATATTCCATCGCCTCTACGAAGGCATCATCTCCACTGGTCGCTTCATCATCTCCCTTTTCTGCGGCTTCAGCTTGTTTATCAAAGTTTGCCTGTTGAATTAGTGGATCTACAAGTTCAGAATAGGCTTTACAAATCTCCCAACCATTTACGAGAAGCTGAAATTGCTCTACGATATTTGCATCAGCATCAGAAGTTCTCGCTAAAGGCTGCATAATCACTGGGTAATTATAGATGAAAGCTGGTCCTACGATCTTTGGTCTGAGCACTTTTTTGAATAAATAATCAATCAAAGTCGGAGTTCCCATCTCGTCCATTCCTTCAAATTCAATGCCTTTTGCACGGATGTCAGCTCTTAACTGGTCGGCATCATCAGTATCATATTTAGTAATATCAATCCCTGAAGCATCAAGGATTCCCTTGGTATAATCTATTCTCTCTCGTGGGGTCGTAAAATCAACCGTTTTCTCTATTCAGTCTTTATCTTTTACTTTAAGCTGCTTAGAAAGCCCAAGTTCAGCAAACAGATAATCAAACATTTCCTCGGTAAAACGCATATTATCCTCATAGTTCCAATACACGGCATAATGCTCCACCTGCGTAAACTCCTGCAAATGTGAAGGATCAGAACCCTCATTTCTGAAATCCTGCCCAATCTCAAACACTTTCTCAAATCTTCCAACGGTCGCCTTTTTGAGTGAGGTTTCAAAAGCGATCCTGAGATAAACATCGGTATCGTAGTCATTATGATGGGTAATAAACGGTCTTGCTGCCGCACCAGAAGCCGCATTATCCAAAATCGGAGTCTGAATCTCAACAAAGTTATGCTTACGATAAAAATCCCTTAAAGTCTGATAAAACTTGGACTTAAAAAGGAATCTCGCATAGGTTTCAGGATTCATCGTCATATCAAGGTATCTTTTCCTATACAGCTCCTCCTGATCACTCAAACCATGGAACTTTTCAGGCAAAGGTCTAATCGCTTTGGAAAGGAATTTGAAAGCTGACACGAAAATGGTGAGTTCTCCTTTATGGGTTTTAAAGACTTCTCCTTCTACTCCGATGAAATCTCCGAGATCTACCATCTTCTCCATAAATTTGTAAGCCGTCATCGTTCAGGTTTCACTCTCTGGAAAGTCTAAACTCTGAACCTCAATATCTTCCATGCTTCCATCAGCTTTTTTTTCTGTTTTGATAATCTTGCACTGATCTCTATGAAACATCAGCTGGATTTGCTCGGTGCTATCAAGGATTTTAGCAAAAGCAAGCTTTCCATGCGAACGATAGAGCATCATTCTTCCAGCAGTTTTGACCTGCACTTCTGGAGCTTCAATAATCGCCTCAATCTCACGAAGCTGCTGATTGTCATAAGTCGCAATAATATCCTTGATGAGATGAGTTTTGTGAAAAGATTGAGCATAAGGATGGATCCCCATCGCTTGAAGTTTCTGAGTTTTCTGTATTCTGACCTCTCTTTCGCTAAGTTGAACTTGTGCCATTTGCAATTATAAAGGAAAAAGTTAAAATCTGGTCTTAACTATAGGAATTCCCGCAAGAAATGCAAGAAATTTCCGTAGGTTTGATGTTTTTCTTTGATGCTTATCTAAGGAAAGTAACGGAGAGAAGCATATTAAGCTCTGATTAAAAAAAATTTTATCTTTCAATTCTTCATATGCTCAATTCAACTTCAGAGAAAAAGCAATTCTTTCAAAGTCTCATTAGACGAGTAATGATTTTAATTGGAATCAAAGTGCTTGTTATCAGCTTTTTCTTTTTTCACTTTCTAGAAAAGAGTAAACTCAGTCCTCAAAAACCTCAAATGTGTTATGAAAATCACTGTTTTGAGCTTGAAATTGCCGATACGCCAGAAAAGAGAGAACTCTGATTGATGTTTCGTGAATCACTTCCAGAAAATCAGGGGATGCTCTTTGTTTTTGATAGATCAGACTTTTGGAGTTTTTGGATGAGAAATACCTTGATTCCGCTCGATATTCTTTGGATTGATGGAGAGCATAGAGTCGTTGATCTGATTTCAATCCCTCCTTGTAAGGAAATGCCGTGTCCAAGCTATTTCCCTTCTGAAGAAGCCGTCCAAGCTATTGAGCTGAATAGTGGGACAGCAGCAAGGTTTGGAATAGAGGAGGGGAGTGTGCTAGAAATTAGAGTATAAGAGGAGAGAGAAGAACGATTTTGTTATTATAAATGTGAAAAACAAGTCCTAATCTATGAAAAAGAGCAGTATATTTTTTATCCTATCTCCAATATATTAGAATCAAAAAAACAGCTTTTTTTTATTAGATGCTTCCTTTTTTTGTGATACAGGGTAAAAAATCTTTGTCAAGATATGAAACTATGGTCAAAACTACTTAATCTATTCCCTATCTGGAGTGATAGAGGGACAGCTTTAATTTTCTTAATAAAAATTTGACAAAGTGCTTTAAATGACTATAATGGGAGGCGAGATTATTTTTTTATCTCCTAAATCTTGTACGATGTCGGCGAAGAAAACAAAATCATTTAAACGAAAAGAAGTCTCCTTACCCTTGTTGATAGGGATTATTGGGATGACAGCTTTTTTGACTTTAGAGACTTTAGGAATTTTTACTTTTGCGAATTCTTCTATCAAGGAGGAAGATAGAGTAACGGTCGATGGAGTAGCGAATACTACACAGTATTTGACTTCAATGGTACTCTATATGTCAGGGAGTAAACCTGGTGATCCGACAGTGACCTTGAGCTATGATCCAGAACTCAATGCGCTTCGTGTAAAGGGGGCTTTGAATGCTGATGGATTGATCGTGGGGAATAATACTGCGGTTAGAGGAAGTTCTATCCTCGGAGGATCTGGAAATAGGGTCTCTAATCGATCAGATAATGGTTTGATCATATGAGGAAACTCCAATGTCATGAATGATTCAATTGATTCGGTGATTGTAGGAGGAGAGAAGAATACCGTCTTAAAATCTGATAGTGTTGCTTTGATCGGTGCAAGTAATACGACCTTCCCTGCTGATGCACAGCCTGGAAAGCTCAAAGAACAGGTCTTTGTTGTTGGGGGAAATGGAAATACTATTAGGGGTTCTAAGATTTTGGTACTTGGAGCTGGAGGAAATACCGCAGGATCAGATTCAGTACTTATGGGTGCCGGAATTGATGCTGGGAGAGTAGAACGTGTTTTTGTTTGGTCTGATGCGGATCAGCCATTTGTTCCTCAAAAGGCAAGTGCTTTCTATGTTAATACTAAACATGGAATTGGACTGAATACTAATGATCCTAAAGTGCAACTTGATATCGGAGGGAAAGGTGGAAAAGGAGCTTTGAAACTGACTCAGAAATGAGGATTTGTTGATGGATCAGGAAAATGTAGACCTGAATATAAAGGTTTGATGGCCTATGTGACTGCTGGGGGAAAGGCAGGTTTTTGTGGTTGTAATGGGACAAGTTGGGTACCATTGACTCCAGATACCACTATTCAGGCTGTATGTGTAAATATGCAGGTAAAACCTTGTACATGACCTAAACCTCATACTGTCATGACAACTAGTGGATCAGCTTTGCCAAGATGGGATTCTCAGGCAAATAATGGGAATGGAGCTTGGATTGATGTTCCTTGGGTCTATGGTGGTAATCAATGAGAATGTGGCTATACCTGTGGAACTGGATATCATCCAGATGTTGTAAACCCTAGTGGATGGCAACAAGGAGGTTGTAAAGCATGTACGGAGATTGCTCATAGATATATCAAGGGAGCTCATACTGGATGGCGAGCTGCTGGAACAGGAATAGATAACTGTGACTTTGGGTGTCAGGCAGCATATGAATATACAAATAGTGCTACTGAAAGAAGCTGTAATGCTTGTGCAATCGGAAAATGGACGAAAGATAATAACCAAGATAAATGTAAAGACTGTAAATCAGTTGTCGTAGATAAGGGAAACTTAGCAGCTTTCCTCAACTATGCAAAAGCGAAAGGATTTAAACCTTTGCCTGCAGGTACTGGGGAAAAGCATTTTACGATGACCGTAAATTCAGGATTTAAAGCTTGGACAAGTACTGGATATTCAGAGACTTCTTGTCAGTTTGACTGTGATGAGAGATTTATGAGGACTCCATGAACAGGTACAACCGCTGGAAAATGTACTTTCTGTGAGAATGGATACTATCCTGATCCAAAATCGAACTTTGCACAATGTGTATTGTGCAACCCTATTGAAAATAGATATGCTTGGAA